>JBKBQB010000037.1:0-28503 GCA_046292785.1 Paracoccaceae bacterium | reverse complement strand
TCATGCCCGACTCAGCGACGTCGGGGTAATGGCGCAAGTAGGCCGCCGTGTTAAAGAATGCGCTTGGATCGCGTCCTGCTCGCCAGCCTTCTGTCATGAAGTGATGCAGTAGGGCTTCGTCGCTAAGAAATTTCAAGCCTGAGTTCACGAATGAGTAGAATTTTGGATCAAACATCTTTCACACCGAAGACAAAGATTTCAGAGGATGAGGCGGGAGGTCTACATCTGAAGCAGGTATAATCAAAGTTCGTTTTCATGCAAAGGGTTACTTCCGGCTGAGTGCAGGGTTAAGGAACGTCTGATCAACGCGGTTCCGTGGCGAGCCCTTCGCCGAACAGGCCATTGAATCCGGTGAAGCCGTCGGCATGCACCGTGCCCTTGGAGCCCGAGAGATGGGCTGATGGGTGCTCTCCCTTCCGGTCCACGCTGAACTGATACCACGCGCAGGGCGGCGCCTGTCCGCTCCATGGCCTCTCGTCGCGCACGAAGCTCCAGAGCCGCGCGGTGTGCGCCTTGCCCGTCTTTGCACCGGTCTGCATCTTGACCGGGGTATCATCGGCAAACACGGCAGGACCCGCGCGCGCAAGCTTGCCGATGTGCTCGGCCAACGGCTCCAGCAGTGCTGTCGACCGCCCGACCCAATCTGTGAGCGTCGATCGGTGCAGGTCGAGCTTCTCGCGCGCGTAGATTTCCGACTGGCGATATAACGGCAGATGATCGCAGTATTTGCCGACCAGCACATGCGCCAGAAGGCCGGGACCGGCGCGGCCGCGCTCGATGGGGCGGCTCGGCAACGGTGCCTGCGCGAAGGTCTCGCAGCAGGTGCAGGCCATGCGCGGGCGCACGATCTGGCGGACGACAAACCGGCCCGGGATGTATTCCAGTTCCTGCGACACATCCTCGCCAAGTGGACGCAGGGCGCCGCCGCAGGAGGCGCAGGCATCGCCCGGAGACAGAACCTCGGTCTGTCGCTCAAGGTGATCGGGCAGCGGAGCACGGCTGTGTTTCCGTTTGGCGGGCGTTTCGGACTGCACCGCATCGTCGTCCGGACCGGTTTCGTCATGCTGGGCCTGAGCCGCCTGCGCAATCTCGTTGTCTTCCTGCAAGTCGAAGGCCAGCTGGTCGAGGTTTTCGGATTTCGACCCGAACCGCGCCTTGCGATGGGCTGCCAGCTGCCCTTGCAGGTCTTCCACCTTCAGGGTCAGAGACTTGATTTCCTCGCCCATCAGGGCGACCAGGCCCTTCAGATCATCAGGATCATCCGGCAGGGATTTCAGGCTCTCCAGCATGGCTGGAATATACCGGACCGGTGGCTGCGACGGAACAATAAAACACGCTAACCCCAATGTTTTGTTGACTATCCCGTCTGCAATGGCCGCCACGTCTTCTGCGGCATGCGCCAGTCGAGTCCTTCCAGCAGCATGGTCATCTGCGACGCGCTGAGGCAGATTTTTCCCTCCTTCGCTGCGGGCCAGACGAACCGGCCACGCTCGAGGCGTTTGGAAAACAGACACGCCCCGTTCGCCATTGTGCTCGAACCAATGGCGCATCAATGGCTCACCGTCCCACCAGATGATCTTCAAAAGATCACCCCGCCGCCCACGGAACACGAACAGATGGCCGCAATACGGGTCCTCGGCCAGAACCTTCTCGGCCTGCACCGCCAGCGTGTTGAAGCCCCGCCGCATATCCGTCACCCCGGCCGCAAGCCAGATCCGCGTATTGCTCGGCACCGGGATCATGCCATCAACCCTTGCACGAGCCCGACAACCGACGCCAGCGCTGTCGGCCCTTCCACCACGACCCGCCGCCCGTCCGACAGCGTGATGTCGACCCGATGCGTTAGAAGGGCAGCGGATGCCGGTCCGGCTGTCCTCAGGGTCGTGTCGTAGACCCGCTGATCGATGGTGGAACCGGAAATCTGCACCGGCAGGAAAACGCTGCCACCTTCCGGCGCATCAGGCGTTTGACCCGTCGCAGGGGAAAAGCGAGGGTCCTTCAACCATTTGAAAATCAGGTTGGAGTTCATTGAATAGCGGCGTGCAACCTGTGCGACCGACACGCCCGGTGCCAAAGCCTGCGCGCAGATCGACCGCTTCTCTTCGTCAGCCCAGAACCGCTTCTTCTGGCCCTCTTGCCCGCCACGGAGTGCCTCAAGATGTCCACCTTCGATGGTGGACACTATCAGCCGCAGATTCCGCCCGTCAGAGCGGGGACAGCGGACGTGTGTGGACGCCCCCATGAATGCAAGCACTTTTTTGGCACGATAGGGCATGTGATCAGGTGCAGTCGTGTGTCCGGCCTCAAAGTTGCGGCCTTTCAGACGCCGCGGGCCCTTATGGAGATATGCGGGTTGGGTCCAGTTCGGATACCCGTGCTCGATGGCACATCGTCCGGAATAATGGGTCTCCCAACCTGGTCTCATGACCGTTTGCCCTTACGTTCATCCGTCCTGCTAACATTCGCGGCGACACCCCGGCGAGCTTGACCTATGCGGTCGCCATCGCCGGATCTCTGTAATCTTCACCTCTGCGCATTGGCGCCCAGGCCGTGCGTGCCATGCGGTTGGCCAGCGCCACCGCAACCAGCATCTTTGGCTTGCGATCAAGCATTCTCGCAAGCCATGAGCCTTCTGGGGCGCCCTTGCGTGCCGCCCACCTGACCACTGCAACAGCGCCAACGATCAGCAACCTTCGGATGTCGCGCTGGCCCATCTTCGAGGTCCGGCCAAGCCGCTCCTTGCCACCGCTTGAATGTTGTCTCGGTGTAAGGCCTACCCATGCCGCGAAGTCCCGTCCTTTTTCGAAGATTTCCATGGGGGGTGCGAATGTAGTGATCGCCGCCGCGGTGATTGGACCGATGCCTGGAATCGTCGTCAACCGCCGTACAGTATCGTCGGTGCTTGCAAGTCTGCGCAGTTCAGCATCCAAGTCCGCGACCTTCTCACTCAAGCCTGCGATCTGGTCCAAGAGCAGCCGCGCCAGATCTCGCACCGCCGCAGGCAAAGCGCCGTCGTCACCATTGATGACCGCAGCGAGGCGGCCAACATGGGCGGGACCGACGGGCGCGACGATGCCTTGCTCGGCCAAATGGGCTCGAAGGGCGTTGATCGTCTGTGTGCGTTGCCGAACCAGGAGATCGCGGGTTCGATACGCCATCATCGCTGCCTGCTGTTCCTCGCTCTTCACGGCCACGAACCGCATGGTCGGACGCGATGCCGCTTCTGCGATCGCCTCCGCATCGGCCATATCATTCTTTTGGCGCTTCACGAACGGCTTCACATAGGCTGGTGGGATCAACCGAACCTCATGACCGAGGCAACCGATCGCACGGCCCCAGTGATGAGCGCTGGCGCAGGCCTCCATCGCCACAATGCAAGGCGGTTGCTCACTCAGGAACTTAAGCAGCTGCGCACGCGACAACTTGCGCCGGAATAAAACAGAACCGTCTGCCTCAGCGCCATGCGCCTGAAATACGTTCTTGGCCAAATCCAGGCCGATGATGCTAACCTCGTTCATGGACGCTCTCCTCGTAGAAGTGTTTCAACACCCACTACTTTGGCACATTCGATGCCGACGGGGGGCGTCCACCCCATCGGATACACTCTACAAGACCGACGGCCTATTGCTTTGGCTCGAAGCGAATGAACCCAGCCGCACCAAAGGTGCCGAATGATCATTCAAGCCGCACTCGATTATGCCGAGCGTGGATGGGCAGTGTTTTCGACGCACTCGATCCGCCACGGGCAGTGCACCTGCGGGAAGGCAAGCTGCAACGCTTCTGGAAAGCATCCAATCCACCTCGGGGGCTTCAAGAACGCGTCGACCGACCCGGCTAAGATCGCAGGCATGTTCGCGCAGTCGCACCCCGTGAATGTCGCTATCCCGACTGGGGCAAGGTCTGGCATCTTCGTCCTCGACATTGACGTACGGCCCGACAAGGACGGCTTGGCAGCGTTCCAAGCCTTGGAAGCGGCAAACGGCGAACTGAATAAATCCTTTTTGGTTCGCACCGGAAGCGGAGGGTTTCACATCTATCAGACAACCCACGGGCGCGCCGTATTGAGTAGTGCGGGCAAGATCGCGCCCGGCATCGACGTGAGAGGTGACGGCGGGTATGTCATCGCGCCCCCCTCGATGCACGTCTCCGGCAACATATACTCCTGGATCAAGTAGATGAACGAACACAACGAAGACTCGACCTGGTTGCTAGACCTAGTAACAGCCCCCTCCCTGCCCAAACGCGCCAACCACCTGTCCTTCACGGAGGGACGCCGCAACACTGCTCTCCCTCAACGCAGGACAGGAGAATCCGCTCCCCGATACAGAGGTGATCGGGATCGCCCGCAGCGTCTCGCGATACGCCGCCAGCAGCACGTTCGAGTTCGATGACGTGGACTATCCCGTTCGCCCCGACCAACTCCCATACCATTGATTTTACGATCAAAAGCTGCGTTTTTTCTCGCCGTGACCTGCAGGGTTTTGTATGATTTGCGGTGAAACCCTGCAATTTTGGTTCTGCCCATGAAGCACCGTTCTCGCCCTGCCGAACAGGATGATCTGCTGCGTCCGCGACTGGTCGACATGATCGACCCGCGGCACGAGCTGGTGAAGCTTGCAGCCCTGATCGACTGGGAGGTGTTCGAGCGGGAATGGTCGGGGTTCTTTCCATCGGGCAAAGGCCGACCGGCCACGCCGCCGCGCCTGGTCGCGGGGTTGTTCTACCTCCAGCATGCCTATCGGTTGTCAGACGAGGCGGTAGTCGCCCGCTGGGTCGAAAATCCCTATTACCAGCACCTCAGCGGCGAGACCTTTTTCCAGCACAAGCTGCCAATTGACCCATCGTCGCTGACGCGTTGGCGCAAGCGCATCGGCGAAGAGGGCGTGGAGTGGCTGCTGACCCAGACAATCCTGGCCGGGCAGAAATCCGGCGTGATCGATGAGGACAGCGCCAAGCGCGTGGCGGTGGATACCACCGTGATGGAGAAGAATATTGCCTATCCGACGGACTCCCGGCTTTACGAGCGGGCACGCGATCAACTGGTCGCCCTGGCGCAAGAGGCCGGGGTGGAACTGCGGCAATCCTATGCCCGCCTTGCGCCGCGACTGGCGCTGCAGGTCGGTCGCTATGCCCATGCAAAACAGTTCAAGCGCATGCGCAAGGCATTGAAAAAGCTGAAAGGCTATACTGGTAGGGTCATGCGTGACCTCCGCCGTCACCTGCAGGATATCCCCGAGGGTAGCCTGCGGGATCGCATCATTGCCAAACTCGCCCTTGTCTCGCAGCTGCTGCACCAGGCACCCAAGGGGGCCGACAAGATCTATGCCCTGCACGAACCCGAGGTGGATTGCATATCCAAGGGCAAGGCCCGGGTGCGCTATGAATTCGGCTACAAGGTAAGCATTACCACCACGCTGGACGAAAGCTTCGTGGTCGGCATGCGCAGCTATCCGGGCAACCCTTACGACGGCCACACCCTGAGGCAAGCGCTGGAACAGGTAGCCATCCTCACCGATCAGCGCCCCGACCTCGCCGTCGTCGATCGTGGATACCGCGGCCACGGCGTTGAGGCGACCCGTGTCCTGATCAGCGGCGCAAGGCGCGGGTTGACGCCGAAACTGATCGCAGACCTCCGTCGTCGCAGCGCCATCGAAGCCGAGATCGGCCACATGAAAACCGATGGCCGCCTGTCGCGATGCCCGTTGAAAGGCACACTCGGCGACACCCTCTTTGCCGTCCTCTGCGCCTGCGGCCACAACATCCGAAAGATCCTCGCCCACCTCCGGGCTTGGCTTGCCTGGATGTTCGCCGCCATCATCGCCGCCCAAACAGATCCAGATGAGCAGCGTCAGCTGCTCTCAGCAGCCTGAAAGCTTTGTTCAGGGCGAACTATCCCGCCACTTCCGTGGCAAACTTTTGCACTGCCGTTCTCAGCCTGAGGGGGAATGCGCAAACCGCGCATCGCCGACGCTTACAAGGCCGCCCACACAGTCGCGGGTTCGCGCAGAAGTGCCGAGGCAAGGCTCAGCGCAATCTCGATGCCCTCGGCCACCACAAGCGGTCCTTACGCACTCACTAGTTGCACCGCCCAACCTGTATCGCCCCCCCATCATTGCTTTCTGAGGCTCGACGCCTGCCTTTTCGTTATTGTCTGGTAGCAGATAGGTGCGATGGAGCGCGATTAAAATACGCCGCCGACAATATTTAAAAGTTACCATCTAAGGATATAGTAAGGTATATACTTAATAACGACAAGTCGCAAGGCTGTTATTGGATTTGGTTAAATTAGGTTATTTCAAAAAAAATAATAATTTATCACAACCGTCTGTGGCATCACCAGTTTGACCAGCTTTTAGCAGAGCATAAAAAGATCCATACCTTGTCCTACGGAACGACGGCGCGGCCCTAGCGGCCCCCCTGTCCACCCCGTGCCCCGCCCGCCTGCCCCGCGCGTCTTGCGCGTGGCGGCCCGTTCCCCAGCCCGGTAGGCTGGGGCCGATTTTTTTGTGCCCGGTGTGGCATGGGGGGTTCGGATAAGTATGTCTGAAACAAGCAAAATCACCAAATTGGTGAAAACACAAAAGGAAACAACCAAATGGCTAACTTTAAAGAATATGGGTTTGCACAATTCGCAATTGGTCGCGCCGCTCAATTCCGGGGCCAAGTATCGCTTGCCTTGGATATCGTGGCAAAGGTGCAAAACTGGACACTTGCCAATGATGTGAAAAGCAAAGCGGAATTGTTGGCGGCAATTGATCGGGAATTGATCCTGCAAAAGGTTCCGGCCACCACGGCCACCCGCTTTCGCAAGGTAATCAGCGGCCTTTGCATCCAAATGGGCCGCGACTATGCGGGAACCTTGACCGCAATCAAGGAAAGCACGGATGACGCTGAAAAGGCTGTCGCGGTTATGGTCGCGGCAATGGAGGTGGATGGTATTGTGACGCTGGGCTATCTTGAAGCCTATGCGGTCAAGGGAAAGCCGGGGCTTGCAGCGGCGAAAGCCGAAGCCGAAGCAAAGATTGCCGCGCAAGAGGCGAAAGCCGCGATGACCGAAGCCGAAGCGACCGAAGCGGCCGCGACCGAAGCGGCCGAAGCGGCACAAGCGGCCGCTGACCTGACCCCGCGCGCGAAAGCGGCAAAACAAGCGGCCACAATCCTTGGGGCGATTGCAAAACATGGACAACTTATGTCCGGCGAGGAATTGACCGCGATTGCGCAAGCGATTGTCGATCTGCAAACCGCGCGGCTTTCGGTCGCGGATGACAAGCGCGCGGCGGACATTGCCGCAGACCTGTCTGCCAAGCGGGCGGCCTAAGCCCCCGCCCCAAGCCCCCTACCGCAACGACCCCCAGACCCGCCCCCGGCGGGCCTGTGGCCGTTTCTGGCTATGGCCCCGGCGGCTTGGGGCTTGGGGTCTAAGATCGCGACCCCCCGAAAATTCAGAATTTGGAGATTGCCATGATCGAACCGCATCGTGCGGCATACTTTGCCCGCAAGTTTCCCCAAAAGCCTAAGATCCGCGAAACGCCGGAAATTGAGATTTCCTGCGCCATCGAGCGCATCGAGCCTCTGCGATCCGAGCCGGTTGTGCGGCTGAGCGCGGCTGAGAAGCTGGACGCCCGCATCCTGGCGGCGTCGGCTCCCACACCTCTGCCGCCTCCAGAGGCGACAGAGGTATGGCGCGCACCTGGCACCCGCCGCGTGGTTCCCGGACCCCACCCCTGCCGTCGCTGGGGAGGGCGCTGACATGACAGATTATGATGATCTTTTTCGTCAGCGAAATCCTCGGATTTTCCGAGATCCCGCTGGAGCTTGAGGCTTGGGAAATTCAACCAGAGGAGGAGCAAGATGACCTATGAACGGGATGAGGCCCATGAGGCTGACATGCAGGCTTTGCGCCAGGAACAGCTGGCCGATGACGTCGGGGATGAGCCTCTCCCAGACGACTGGTTTGAGCCGTTTGAGGACTGGGATTGGGATTAGGATCCCCCCCGTTAGAGGGCATTTCCCTGCCCTTTCACCATCCTGTTGGGTGGGGGCCTGAAAGTCCACAAATAACCCCCCTTTTGCCGTGCTACGAACAGGGGATGAAAGTCCACAAATAACCCCCTTTTGCCGTGCTGCGAGCGTCCGGTTTGCAGCTTGGCGGAGGGGGCCAGAGGGTAACGAAAGGCGAAAGCAATGATGACAGCTATAGCGGTGACTTCAGTGATATTGATCGGCTGTTTCCTGGTCTCGGAAGTGGAGCGGATTTTTTCGAGACCTCACTGAAGTCCACCCCTGACTCTCCTGTAAGTTGCGCGTGATAAATATGCAACAGATTTTTGTGATCACAAATTTTCAACCTTAGGTTTAAGAAGGGGTGGACTTCAGTGAGGTCTCGAAAAAAACGAGGTCCTCATGAGAAGGCCAGCAAGGCCTTGTTTTTGTTCAGGTTTTTGAGGTTTTTAATACTAAGGGGTAAGAAGTGGTTAGCACCAAATTCCGCTCTCATGAAGAGATTTGGACTTCAGTGAAGTCCTTTTTTCCTATATAAAAAGAAGTTGAGTGTAGTCTACAACCTCGGCCACTTTTCTAAACTGCAGTGAAGTGGTGTTGATTTGAGGTCGATCTGCAGTCACTCATTCATAACCGATTGAGACACCCCAACCAAGAACAATTTGAAAGAAATCCGACCTCGAGCGGCAGGGCAGATCCATGCCCGTCGCCAAGCTGCTGATCGCCACCCTTCTGGCCACCCCCAAAACCTCGATCTCCCCCACCCAGCAGACCGGCGCTTTTGCTCCTTCGAGGGTGATACCTCGCCCCAGATCACCCGGAAACCCCGTTTTTAGCCCCGCCAGACCACCTCTGAGCACCTCGCCGCTACCCCTGTCACCAAAAAACCGAAGAGGCCCCTTGTGAGCGATATTTTCGAGACCATGAAAAACCACCTTCTGACCCAAAACCAGCGATCTTCAGAGGGAGGCCATTGCCGACACCGAGGCCCCTCTGGCCTCAAATGCGCCGTGGGCGTCCTGATCGCCGACGAGCACTACAACGCCGCCCTTGAGGGCCAAAGCGTGAGCTCACTCAACGTCCGTAACATGGTCACCAGGTCACTCGGTTTCGCACCCGACTGGGCGCTCCTGGACCAGGTTCAGACCATCCATGACAACTACGAGCCAAGCCGCTGGGCACAACTTCTGGGAGAAATCCAATGACCCCGCTCCAGATCAAGCGCCGGATCCGGGAGAAGCTCGGATGCCCCCAGCTCTTCACCCGAAAGCAGCTCCCAGACCGCTGCCTCATCTGGCCGACCGCCCGCGATCCAAACCCCAGACCGATGCTCAAAAAGATCAGAGACCGGGATTACCGCCCCTACATGGCCCCCGTCCTCGTCAAGCCCCTGGCCCTGATCAAGGTCAACAAGGAGACCCACTACGTCCATCGTCTGATCCATCAGCTGATGAACCCCGACGTCTCCCCCTTCCGGGCCACTCAGGTTTGCAGCACCACCTTCTGCGTCCACCCCGGGCATTGGGTTTTCAGACCCACCGGCCACGAGCCCCCGCCCGAGGCCATGCCCTCATACCTGCCCCCCGAGGAGCAGCCGTGGACCCCACAGGACGCCATGGATCTGCTCGACATCTATCTGCTCGACCACCCCTACCCACCGCTCCTCCGCGAGCACAACCTGCTGATCGACATCCCGGACGACCTCCTCTTCGACGCCCTCCGTAAAATCAGAAAGGAGCACCTGATCCCATGAACCTCGGGGCCTTTCACGACGTCATCCACACCACCTTCGTCTTGCCGACCGCTATCAGTTGAAGTTAGCGCTGGCACATCTGCAATTGGCCTTTTCAGGCGATGTCACGCACTTCTTTGGGCTTCGGACTAACACGCGCCTGCATCCGGTAACTCCAAGCGCCCTCGATCAGTGCTCTGCGGGCAAGTCTGAATCGCTCCGGTGTTGTCGGAGACCTATAGCTTCATTTCACGCGACTATATCGAACACGTCGTGCTGTGCAAAGTAATTGTCTTCAGCCTCTGCTGGGGGAATGTTTCCGATGAGTCCAAGCAAGCGCCGGTTGTTGAACCAGTCGACCCAGCCGAGGGTGGCCATTTCCAGATGGACCTGCACCGGTTTCGTTCCGGTCTTTTGAGAGCGATACTCGCCATCAAGGGTCGGACCATGCGTCCGACGGATATGGCAGCGATACACAGCGACGAGTTCAAGCGGGATGCGGTTCGCATCGCGCTCACCAGTGGCCTGACACGGCGTCAGGTTGCGTCTGATTTGGGGATCGGGCTTTCGACGCTGGGCAAGTGGGTTCGGGCGGTTTCGGATGAGGCCAAGGTGCCCGCACAGGATGCCGAGCTTCTGCGTGAGAACGAACGGCTACGCAAAGAGAACCGCATACTCCGGGAGGAGAGGGAGGTGCTAAAAAAAGCGGCGATGTTCTTCGCGGCTCAAAAGCCGTGAAGTTTCAGTATATTGCCGAGTATCGTGGTGTGCTGACCCGAAGCCATCTGTGCCGCCTGATGGGGGTGTCAGAACGTGGGCTGCATGCCTGGAAGCACCGGCCCCCGTCGCATCGCCAGCGGCGCGACATGGTGCTCCTCGCCCATATCCGCGATCAGCACCGGTTGAGCTTGGGCAGCTACGGCCGACCACGGATGACCGAGGAGTTGAACGAGCTGGGCATCCGCGTCGGCCAGCCATTGCCCGGCAGCGGTTTGCCTGCAAACCGCGAGAGGGGCCGTGTCGGGCGACTTATGCGCCAGAACGGCATCCAAGTCATTCGCAGCCGGAAGTTCAAGCGCACCACCGACAGCGATCACGCCTTCAACATCGCACCGAATCTCTTGCAACAGGACTTCACAGCGAGCGGGCCGAACCAGAAGTGGGCTGGTGACATCACGTATATCTGGACGCGAGAGGGGTGGGTCTATCTGGCCGTGATCATTGACCTTTTCTCAAGGCGCGTGGTGGGCTGGGCGATCAGCAACCGCATGAAGCAGGATCTGGCTTTGCGGGCACTGAACATGGCCGTCGCGATCCGAAGGCCACCACCAGGCTGCATTCATCACACGGATCGAGGGTCGCAATACTGTGCCCACGATTATCAGAAGCTGCTGCGCAAGCACGGGTTCAAGGTGTCGATGAGCGGGAAAGGCAACTGCTATGACAATTCTGCCCCCTCTCGGCAGATTTGCTTTGCAAATCGCCTGCCGGGCAATGGTCGAAAGCTTCTTCAAATCGCTGAAGGCCGAATTGGTCTGGCGTCGCAACTGGCAAACCCGTCGCCAGGTCGAGATCGCCCTCTTCGAATACATCAACGGCTTCTACAACCCGCGCCGGAAACACTCAGCCCTCGGCTGGAAATCACCCGTGGCCTTCGAACAGAGGGCCGCCTAACATGAGCACCTGACCGGAACGAAACCGATGCAGGTCCACCAGAACCTGAAACCGATCCGGGACCGGCTGATCATAGAGCTACACTCTGAACAATCCGTAGCTTATGTTCCAGACTTGCCCCCGCGCCGTACCTCTCGCGGTTGAGGCTGTGACCGAACAAGTCCCTACGGATGCGTTCGTCCACCCCAACCGCCAGCATTCGATCCTCGAACGAATGCCGCAACGAGTACAGGGTATGGTCCTCGGTCTCACACAATCCGTTTTCCCGCAGAAACTTGTTGACGGTGGCCGACAGTGAGGCCCCGTCCCGGTAGCGGGGAAACCCTTTCGGAAACTCCCTGAAAGCATCCAGACTGACACCGGCCAGAGGGATTACCCTCTTGGAGGCCTGTGACTTCAGTGTGCGCCCCTCAGCCTCGATGCTGATGTGGGGCACACGTCACAATCCAATCTGATGTGCGTCTCCAGCAGCCCCACACCCTCCGACGGACGATAGCCGGTGTTCACCATCCCAAGGAGAACTCCCCGGGCTTCGTCGTTCAGTCCCAACAATGCTCCGGGTTTGAGCAAGTGATCGGTGATCCACTTCGTCGAGAAAGGCGGCCGGGTCACCTTGTCACCCTCCTTGAACGACAAACCGTCCAGCGGAAGGGTCAACCCCAGCCGCTTCATTGTGTTCACGGTGCGGAGCATGTTCCCAAGGTGGGTGAAATCCTTGTTCCCGCTGTTCGGGGTCAGTCCCTCTTCCTTGATCTTGTCCCACCACCATTCCCTGAAATCGAGCATATGCTCTGCAGTGAGGTCCTTGATGGCAACATCTCCAACCACATCCACAAAATTCTTGACGGCCTTGATCCGAGGGTTCCTCCAGCGCCTGATCTGGTCCTCGCTCTTGCCCGCCGTCCGGTCGTCGACCAGAGACCAGAACAGCTTCAGCGCCTTGGTCACCGTGATGTCAGGGACCCCACTGGCCCCAAGCAAGGCATCGGCCTCGACGAGGTTCGGACGTCCCCGCACGATGGGCACAGCCTCGACCCGCTGAAGAATCTCCTCAAGGGGGAGTTTGGCCACCTGTGCTCCGGGCAGATAGCGATAGCCGCGGGTCTTTGCCAGGTTGCGGGCAGCATCATAGCGGGCTTCCGCATCTTGGGTGTCCCCCGCCAGCCGAGCCTCCCAGCTCTGGACGAGCTCGTCCCACACGATCTTGGCCTTCGTCTCTGCCACCGACAAGCTGTCGGTGTGCAGGGAATGAAGGATCTCCTTCCGGTCCTCGACGTGGTCATACCGCCGGGGGAGTCGCTTTCGAAGATAGTAGGTGGTGCCACGAATGATGAGTGCCATAGGACTTCAGTGAAGTCTTTTGACCTGAAACGCAAGTATCAAATTGCGGATCACAATGTGGATCAAAAACGAGGGCACCAACCGTTGCTCTTGGAAAAATCGAGCAATATCAACATCTTACGTTATGATCTGTGGCGGAGTGGAAGGGATTTGAACCCTCGAGACGTTGCCGTCTGCACCCTTAGCAGGGGTGTGCCTTCGACCACTCGGCCACCACTCCGCTGACCCGTTTAAAGACGCGGAGGCGCGGGGGCAAGGGCTTGAATGGAAATATTCTGTTGCCCTCGTCATCGGTGCGTGTCGGTCAGGGCTGTTCCATCGCCGCGCGCCATTCGGTCAGGAAACGGTTGCGCGACACAGCGTCCAGATTGGCCAGCAAGCCGGGGTCAAGCCGGATCGGGCGCAGGTGCGGATTGCGCTCGAACGCGGCGGCTTCCACTGCGGCCAGCCCGTCGCCGCTGGCAATCAGCGCCTGCCCCTCATCCGACAGAAGATACCGCAGAAAGGCGGTCGCGGCCTCCGGTTCGGGGGCGGCGCGCGGCACCAAAGCGGTGCGCAGCAGCGTCAGGGTGAAATCCTCCAGCTCGACCACGGTGATCCCCGTGCTCCCCCCGGCCACCGCATAAAGGCCCAGCACATTATACCCGACCAGCAAACGCCCCAAGCGCACCTCCTCGATCATATCGACCGAACAGCAGAACAGCCGTGCATCAAGCCGACCCATCACCTCGGCCAGCCGCCAGAACGTGTCGGACAGCCGCGCATCCTGCGCCGCAAACAAATACCCCGCCCCCGACGAGGCGGGGTCATAGGTGCCGACCCGGCCGCGAAAGCGGTCAGGGTTGTCGCGCAACAGCGCAATCAGATCACGCCGTGTGCGCGGCACGTCCTCGCCGGGGCGCAAGGCCTGATCGGACAGGATTAGCACCACCGGCTCTTGCGCCACCGACACCAGCAGGTTGCGCCAGCGTGACCAGACCGGCTGATCCGCAATCAGATCGGGCGGCAGCGGCAGGGCAAAGCCGTCATTGGCGAGCTTCATCTGCAGGTCCATCGCGGATGACATCACAAGATCGAACGCCGCGCCCTCCTGGGCAATGGCGCCGTGCACCTCCTGACTGCTGGCCATCACATAGCGCAGGCCCAGACCGGGGTTTTTCGCCAGCCAAGCCGTGATCACCGGCTCAAGGATTGCGGTGTCGGTGGTGGAAAGCACGGACAGCAGACGTGTGGGCATTTCGGGACCGAAATCCTGAGTCGCTTCCACCTCGAACGCCACCGCCTGCGCTGCGCACAGGGTCAGACCAAGGGCAAACAGAATTCCGCGCATGTGCCGCCTCCTTCCCTCGGGCGCAGGCGAAAGGTGCCCCCCATCGCGCTGGCTGCCTGTTCCACGATGGTCAGGCCAAGGCCCGACCCGGTGACATCGCCCACATTGTCGCCGCGACGGAACCGGCGCAACAGGCGGTCGGGCACGGCGCCGCCAAGGCCCCTGCCCCGGTCGGCCACCACGACCCGCGCCATCGCCCCATCGGCGTGCGCGCTCACCTCTACCACCGAGTCCGGTGGCGAATACTTGATCGCATTGTCCAGAATGTTGCGCAACGCCGCCTCGATCAACACGGCATCGCCTTCGCAGGTCAGCGAGGCTGCGATGTCCACCGAAATGTCCATATCCTTCATCTCCGCTGCGGGCGCCAGCCTTTGCACCACCGCACGCACCATGCCCGCCAGATCCAGCCGCGCCCATTCCGCCTGATCGGCCCGGTAAAGCACGGTGGCGTGGTCCAGAAGCTGCCCGGCAGAGCGCGCCGCATCATCGGCCGACCGGATCAGCCCGCGCAGGCGGGCGCGGGTGCCTTCTTCGCTGGACTGGCGCAGCGCCAATTCGGCCTCGTTGCGCATCACCGCCAGCGGTGTGCGGATGTGGTGCGCGGCCTCGGCGATAAAGGTTTCGGTCTGGCCCAAAGTGCCGCGCAGTCGCCCGATGAAACTGTTCAGCGCGGTGACGAATGGCGCAAGCTCGCGCGGGGCCGGGTGGCGCACCGGGCGCAGATCGCGGGGCCCGCGCCGCCCCACCGCCTCTGCCAGCCGGTCGATGGGCCGCGTCAGGCTGCGCGCGACCAGCAGCGCCAGCGGGATGGCGGCCAGAAACACCACCAGCCCCAGCCCCGCGGCCTGCCAGCCCAGCCGGGCGGCAATCGCCCCCTGCCCCTCACGCGTCTGGCCCAGCAGCACCAGCACCGGCGACGCCCGGCCATCCACCCGCAACGACCGCGCCACCGCCGCCACGCGGATCTGCGCGTCGCGGAACGGCACGGTATAGAACACCGGCACCAGCGCGGTGGGCAACACCCCCGGCAAGGGAAGATCGCCGTAGCCGGTCACCGTCAGCCCGCCGACATCCACGCGGTAGAAAATCCGCTCCTCGCCCATCGCGGCCAGCATCGAGAATGTGGCGGGCTGCATGTCGATCACCACGCCGCCCTCTTCGGCGCGCATCTCCTCGGCCAGCCCTTGCGCCGCAGACCCCAGCACCGCATCCAGCGTGGCTTGCGACGCGCGCCCGGCCCCGATCCGCACCGCCAGCGACAACACCAGCGCCAGCACCGCCGCCAACACCAGCAGTTGCACGACCAATCTGCGCCGCAGCGACCATGTTTGCGGATCGGCCACGCCTCAGCCGTCGGTCAGGCGGTAGCCAAGGCCGCGCACCGTTTCGATCCGCGCCCGGCTGCCCGCCAGCTTTTTGCGCAGGCGGCCCACATAAACCTCGATCGCATTGTCGCTGACAGGTTCCGAGAATGAAAACAGCCGGTCGCACAGATGCTCTTTCGACAGGATGCGCCCCGGCGCGTTCAGGAACAGTTCCAAAAGCCGCACCTCGCGCGAGCGCAGGTCGCGCTGTTCGTCCCCCACGGTCACGGTGGCCGACAGCGAATCAAAGCGCAGATCGGCAAAGCTGCGCAGGCTTTGCACCAGACCGCCCTTGCGGCGCAGGACCGCGCGGCAACGCGCCTCCAACTCGGCAAAATCGAACGGCTTGGTAATATAATCATCCGCGCCTGTGTCCAGCGCATCCACCCGGTCACTGACCGCCGAACGCGCGGTCATCACGATCACCGGGGTCTGCCGTTCGGCCTTGCGATGGCGGGCCAGAAAATCGCGGCCATCGCCATCTGGCAGCATGATATCCAGCAAGATCAGGTCGTAAGCGGCCGCCAGCAGGAATTCCTCGGCCTCGGCCAGCGTGCCCGCATGGTCCACGCCATGCCCTTCCAGCCCCAGACGCGCGGCGACGGATGCGGCCAGTTCGGCATTGTCTTCGACCAGCAGGAACCGCACACCACCCCCCTTCCCCGTTTTCATCCTGCACAGAAAATTTGCGGATGACAGGTTCGTGTCAGCTTTCCAGCTTTGAGTGATCCCTGCAAGCCCGTGCGTCACGAGGGGACCGTGGGC
This sequence comes from Paracoccaceae bacterium, assembly GCA_046292785.1. GTDB lineage: Bacteria > Pseudomonadota > Alphaproteobacteria > Rhodobacterales > Rhodobacteraceae > Pseudotabrizicola. The sequence goes on along the minus strand of JBKBQB010000037.1, from coordinate 12,293 downwards.
TGCCTGACACGAAAAGTCTGGGAGGACTTACATGCGAATCACCGTCCGCGCGCTGGCATTCAGCGCAACAGCCCTTTTGGGCCTGACCACCAGCGCCATGGCGACCGAGTGCATTGCACCGGCCAACCCCGGCGGCGGCTGGGATTTCACCTGCCGCCAGATCGCCAACATCATGCAGGAAACCGGCCTGTCGCCGAACATGGTGCAGGTCACCAACATGGCCGGTGCCGGTGGCGGCGTCGCCTATACCCACGTCGTTGGCCAGCGCAACACCGATCCCGATACCTTTGTCGCGGCCTCGTCGGCCACCACCACACGCCTTGCCCAGAACGCCTTTGGCGGCATGACTGCGGATCAGGTCCGCTGGGTCGGCACCATCGGTGGCGATCCGGGCGTGATCGTGGTCGCCAAGGACAGCCCGCTGCAAACCATCAACGATCTGGTCGAAGCGGTGAAGGCCGATCCGTCCAAGGTCGCCTTTGCCGGTGGCTCCGCCGTGGGGGGCTTTGATCACCTTAAGGTGCTGATGCTCTTGGACCGCGCCGGTTTCGGCGATGCCCGCGCGGTGAAATACATCGGCCTTGACGGCGGCGCGGATGCCATCACCCAGACCGTGGGCGGCTTCACACAAGCGATGACCGGCGACATCTCGGAGATTCAGGGCTTCATCCGGTCGGGCGACGTGCGCGCGCTGGCGGTTCTGTCCGAAGAGCGCGTGGCCGGGTTCGAGGATATCCCGACCGCCAAAGAGCAGGGCATCGACATGGTCGCGATGAACTGGCGCGGCATCTATGTGCCAAAGGGCATTTCCGATGAGGATTATGCCAAATGGACCGACACCCTGCAAAAGGTGGCCGATTCCGAGCAATGGCAGAAGGTGATGGCCGAAAACGGTCTGGCACCATACACCCTGATCGGGGCCGATTTCCAGAAGTTCGTCGATGACAATATCGCGGAAATCACCGAAATCTCCAAAGAAATCGGCATCATCCAATGATCCGCGCTGACCGCATCTTTGGTGTGGTCATGGTGATCGTGGCGCTGGGGTATATCCTCAGCGCCATGTCGATCCAGACCTCGTTCCTGTCCGACCCGGTGGGGCCGCGCGTGTTTCCCTATATGGTTGCGGGCGTGGTGTTGATCGCGTCGCTGGTCATGATCCTGCGCCCCGACCCCGAGGTGGACTGGCCTGTTGGCGCCATGCTGCTGCAAATGGTGCTCGCGCTGGTGGTGCTGTTTGGCTACGCCATGCTGATCCAGCCCTTGGGCTTCATCATCCCCACCGTGATCGCTGCCGGCATCCTGTCATGGCAGATCAACCCCCGGCCCGTGCCCGCCGCCCTTGCGGGGCTTGGCCTTGGCATCGGGCTGTTCGTGTTGTTCAAATTCATCCTCGGGCTGGGTCTGCAAGGCCTGCCCCGCGCCCTGATGGGCTGACCCAGAGGACCACACCCAATGGATATTCTTGCCAATCTGGCGATGGGCTTCGGCATCGCCCTGACCCCTTATACCCTGATGCTGGCGCTGATCGGCTGCTTTGTCGGCACCATCATCGGCGCTTTGCCCGGCCTTGGCCCGTCAAACGGCGTGGCGCTCTTGATCCCGATTTCGTTCTCCATGGGGCTCAGCGCGATCCCGGCGCTGGTGCTGCTCACCTCGGTCTATTATGGCGCGATGTATGGCGGGCGGATCAGTTCGATCCTCTTGAACATTCCGGGGGATGAGCCTGCCATGATGACCACGCTGGACGGTTATCCGATGGCCAAACAGGGCTTTGCCTCGGATGCGCTGGTCATCTCGGGGGTGGCGTCTTTCGTCGGCGCCTTCCTTGCCACCATTGGCCTGATGTTCCTGTCGCCCATGCTGGCGCAGGTCGCGTTCAAGTTCGGCCCGGCCGAATACTTCGCGCTGTATATGCTGGCGTTCTGCACCCTTGGCGGCATCGGGTCGAACAATCAGGCCAAGGCCGCGCTTGCCGCCGCCATCGGTCTGGGCATCTCGATGATCGGGCTGGACAAAACCACCGGCATGCCGCGTTTCACCTTTGGCGAGATGCACCTGATGGACGGGGTCGATTTCCTTGTCGCCATCGTCGGGCTGTTTGCGGTGGCCGAAGTGTTCCACTTCATCGAAACGCACGGCAAGGACAGCGCCATCGGCGTCAAGCTGGGCAAGATCACCATCAACTGGGCCAAGCTCTGGGGCACCCGCTGGGCCATGCTGCGCGGATCGGGCATCGGTTTTGTCGCCGGTATCCTGCCGGGGGCGGGCGCATCGCTCGGCTCCTTCCTCGCCTACATGACCGAGAAATCAAGCGCGAAGGACAAATCCACCTTTGGCAAGGGCAACCCCAACGGCGTGGCCGCGCCCGAGGCGGGCAACAACGCCGCCGCCGGTGGCGCGCTGATCCCGATGCTGACGCTGGGCGTTCCCGGTTCGGGCACCACCGCCGTTCTGCTGGCGCTGCTGCTCACGCTCAACATCACACCCGGCCCATTGCTGTTTACTGAGCGGCCCGAGGTGGTTTGGTCGCTGATCGCGTCGCTTCTGATCGCCAACTTCATGCTTTTGGTGCTGAACGTGCCGATGGTGAAGGTGTTCGTGAAAATCCTGCAGGTGCCCAGCTGGATCCTGTTGCCGGGGGTGACGATGATCGCCTTTGTCGGCATCTACTCGCTGACCGGATCATCCTTTGACATGATGCTGATGGTGGCCTTCGGGGTCATGGGCTGGCTGTTCCGCAAGCTGGACATCCCGACCGTGCCCGTCATCCTCGGCATCCTGCTTGGCAACGCGATGGAAGACAACATGCGCCGCGCCATGGTGCTGTCGGATGGCGACTGGACCTATCTGTTCTCTTCCCCCATCGCCATCGGGCTGTGGATCGCTGCCGTCGTCGGCTTTGTCGCCCCGATGTTCCTGCGCGGGGTCTTGAAGAAGCCGCCGCAGCCGTCCACAGACGGCGGGACCACAGATTAAGGATCACGCATATGCCCACCCGCGTTCTTGTGCCCTCGGGCGTCCTCGGCCTCGGCTTCGACCGGCAGGCACTTGCGCGCGGGGTGGCCATGCGCCCTGACATCATCGCCATCGACGGGGGGTCCACCGACAGTGGGCCCTTCAGCCTTGGCGCGGGGCAGTCGAAATACGCCCGCGCCGCGACGAAATCCGAATGGCGCGATCTGATGCTGGCCCGCGCGACAGCAGGCGTGCCGCTGGTCATCGGCACCGCAGGCACCTGCGGCACCGATGCAACGGTGGATTGGATGTTCGACATCACCGCTGAACTGGCCGCCGAGTTGGGACAGCGCCTGCGCGTCGCCCGGCTTTATTCCAGCCAGTCGCCTGACACTGTGACCACCGCTCTTGCCGCTGGCCGCATCAGCCCCCTCACCCCGGCGCCGGACCTCTCCGCTGAAACCCTCGCGACCATGACCAACATCGTCGCCCTCGCCGGGGCCGAGCAGATGCAGGCCGCGCTGCAAACCGGGGCCGATATCATCATCGCCGGTCGCACCACCGACACCGCCACCATCGCCGCCTTGCCGCTGTTGCGCGGCGACCATGCCGGGGCGGCGTGGCACGGCGCCAAGATCGCGGAATGTGGCGCGCTGTGCTCCACCAACCCCACCTCGGGCGTGATCGTCGTGGATTTCGACGCCACCGGATTCACGGTGGAGGCGATGAATGAGGCGGCGCTGTGCACCCCTCATTCCGTTTCTGCCCATATGCTTTATGAAAACACCGATCCCTTCATCCTGTATGAACCCGGTGGCCATCTGGATGTGACCCACGCCCGCTACACCGCGCTGGATGCCCGCCGTGTGCGGGTGGAGGGGTCCGAATGGGTGCCGGGCCGCTACACGGTCAAGCTGGAGGGCGCGCGGATCGCAGGCTATCAGACCACCATCCTCGCCATTCTGCGCGGCGCGCATTACGCGGCGCATGCGCGGGACTGGGTGGCGAAACTGACCGCGTTCCTGACCGACACCATCACCCACCGCATGGACCTGTCGCCCGACAGCTACGGGCTGGAGTTCCGGCTGATCGGCGTTGACGGCGCTTTGGGCGCGCTGGAAAACCGGCAGGGCAACCCGGTAGAGGTGGGCGTGCTGGGGCTGGTCACCGCGCCCACGCAAAGCATCGCCGCCGAGATCGGCAAGCTGATCAACCCCTTCGTGCTGCACTACCCGCTGACGGAAGGTGAGGAACTGCCCACCTTTGCCTTCCCCTATTCCCCCGCCACCACCGACCGTGGCGCGCTTTATGAATTCGCGCTGAACCACGTGATGGAACTGGCAGACCCGATGTCCGCCTTCCGCCTGACCGTTGCGGAGGTGGGCGCATGAAAACCCTTGGTCAACAAGTCCTGAAAGTGCGCTCGAAAAACGCAGGTCCCTTCTGGGTCACCATCGACATTTTCTGCGGCAGCGCCGAGGCTTACGCGGCGATCCTGCCACGGATCAACACCGCCGACGTGGCCCGCCTTTACGCAACACCGCAACAACTGGTCAAACGCTTCGACATTGCAGACCTGCACGTGATCAAATTCTCGATCCCCCGCCCGGTGATCCAAGGCGCCGCACAAGACCGCGACATGCACGGCGCGCAATGGGCGCATCTGCTGGACGAGATGCCGCTGTGACCTTCCTCACCAAGCCCCGCCTGCTGACCTTTGCCATCGCCATCGCCGGGGCGGCGCTGTTTCTGGCTCTGGGCCTGCCGCTGGCGCTGCTGCTGGGGCCAATGGCCGCCTGCCTTGTGGCGGCGCTGCTGGGCGCAAAGATGCAGGATGCGGGCACGCTTGGCACCTTCATGCGCACCTTTCTGGGGGTGGCGGTGGGATCGTCGATCACGCCCGAAACCGTGGGCCACCTGCCCGATTTCGCGCTGTCGCTGCTGTTCGTGCCGCTGTTCATCGCGGTGATCGGCATTGTCGGCTACCCGCTGTTCCGCTTTGTCTTTGGCTTCAACCATCCCACGGCGTGGTATGCCGCCATGCCCGGCGGGTTGCAGGATATGCTGGTGTTCGGCGAAGAGGCAGGCGGCGATGTGCGCGCGCTGTCGCTGATCCACGCCACCCGCGTTCTGGTGATCGTCACCGCCGCCCCCCTGATCATGACGCTGTACTGGGGCATCGACCTGACCCAACCGCCCGGCAAACCGGCGCTGGAAACCGACCCGGTGCAAATTGCGCTGATGGTATTCGCCTGTTTCGCAGGCTGGAAAATCGCGGAACGCGTCGGCCTGTTCGGCGCATCCATTTTGGGCCCGATGATCCTGACCGGGGCCTTGTCGCTGGCCGGCATCATCACCACGCGGCCCCCGGCGGAAATCATCTGGGCCGCGCAGTTCTTTATCGGTATCGCGGTGGGGGTGAAATATTCGGGCATCACCTGGCGCGAATTGCGGATCGATGTGGGCGCGGGCGTGGTCTATGCGCTAGTGCTGGCCGCCATTTCACTGGCGTTTTTCGAGGCGATCTATCTGGCTGGCCTCGCCCCGGCACTCGACGCCTTCCTTGCCTTCCTGCCCGGTGGTCAGGCCGAAATGGTGGTGATCGCGATCATCGCGGGGGCTGATCTGGCCTATGTGGTCAGCCACCACCTCTTGCGCATCATTCTGGTGATCATGCTTGCCCCCATCGTCGCGCGCATCTTCCGCTAACCCCCTTCGGCCATCTTGGCCAATCTGTCACCGCGCTTGGCCAGCCCCGGAAACTGCCGCCCCCCTTGCGCACCTTGTCCGGCCATTGGCGAAGGGGCGCAAGCTGTTGCCACCGCACGCGGCGCCATGGATCAGCCCGCCGTCACATCATGTTTGTAAAGCCAATCAAACCGCTTGAGCGCTGCGCCGGGGGCCACCACCGACCCCAGACGCAGCCCAAGATGTGCCACACCACGCGCAACGCCTGACAGGTGATAGACCCGCGCGTTGGTATTGGCCGCCGCCACAATCCGGGTGCAGCGGGGTGCGCGCGCGGCCTGATAAGCGGCAAGCCCAGCCGCAACCGAATCATGTGACGCCAGAGCCTCCGCCAGCACCCAGGCATCCTCCAGCGCCATGCAGGCCCCCTGCGCCAGAAACGGCAAAGTCGGATGGGCCGCATCGCCAAGGATTACCGCAGCACCCTGATCCTGCACGCGGAACCAGTCGCGCGCGACCGGATGCCGGAACAACCCCCACAGCCAGACATCCTGCACCTGCTCCAGCCAGCCGCGCACGCGCGGCGAGAACCCGGCAAAGGCCAGCTTCATATCCATGGTGTCATCGCGGATCGTCCAGCCCTCCTCGACCCAGGAACGCCGCTCCTCCACCGCCACGATATTGCGCAAGGTGCCGCCGCGCAGAGGATAGCTGACCAGATGCTGCCCCGGCGCCATATGCACCTCGGCCACGTTCGGCACACCGGGATTCTCAGGGATCAGCGCGCGCCATGCCACCTGATGGGTGAAGAACGGGGCCACCTTGCCGGTCAGCGCCACCCGCACCTTGGACTGCAATCCATCCGCACCGATCAGCAGCCCGGTCTGTCCCGTGCCACCTTGTGCGTTGCGCCAGCTTGGCCGCGCGCCTGTCAGATCGACCGATGTGGTCTTCTGCAACAGCCGCAACTCTACCCCGGCGTCCCGCGCACCATCAAGCAGCAGCGCGATCAGATCAGCACGGTGGACAAAGTGATAGCCACCATTGGCTGCCGATACATCCAGCCGCGTCACCAGATCGCCGGACGGCCCGTCGCGCAGCTCCACCGCCATTGCGCGGGTCGATGCCGCCTCCAGCGCCCCGCCAAGCCCAAGCGCGCGCAGCACCGCAGCGCCATTGGGGCTGATCTGGAGCCCCGCCCCCACCTCGCGCACCGCATCGGCCTGTTCCAGCACCGTCACCTGCGCCCCGCGCAAGGCAAGCGCCCGCGCCACCGCCAGCCCGGCCACGCCCGCGCCCATCACCGTGACACTTTGCCCGATCAGGCTCATCCGCAACTCCCATGCGCAAATGCAAAACGCCGGACCCATGGCCCGGCGTCAGTCTTCAAGCCCGCCTGCAAAGGCGCGACAACACCCCCGACGGGCCTAATCCTCGCGGTGAACCTTTTCACGCCGTTCGTGCTTTTCCTGCGCTTCCAGCGTCATCGTCGCAATCGGTCGCGCATCCAGCCGTTTGAGGCTGATCGGCTCGCCCGTCATCTCGCAATAGCCAAACTCGCCAGAGTCGATCCGGCGCAGGGCAGCTTCGATTTTCGAGATCAGCTTGCGCTGGCGGTCGCGGGTGCGCAATTCAAGCGCACGGTCGGTTTCTTCCGAGGCGCGGTCGGCCAGATCGGGCACGTTGCGCCCGCTTTCGGTCAGGTTGCCAAGGGTTTCCGCGCTTTGATCCATCAGTTCCTGCTTCCAGTTGACCAGCTTGCGGCGGAAATACTCCAACTGCCGATCATTCATGAAAGGCTCACTCTCGGCGGGGCGGTAATCATCCGGGAGAAAGGCTTCTGGCTTCATTGCAGGACTCTCCAATGTGTCGGATTGCGCCGACAGGTGGGCTTCTGTCATGGCGCGCTCCTGTTGGCGCAGCACCTAGCCCGTTTCGTCGCCGTTGTCACTAGCTGTTGCGACATTTTGTGGTCGCAGCTAGCCTGCGCGCCTGTGAACCAAACAAGGGCCACCTTCGATATGACCTTCACCTCAACCGACAGTTACGTGGCCACCAAAGACCTGACCGTGGCGGTCAACGCCGCCGTGACCCTGCAACGTCCGCTGCTGGTCAAGGGCGAACCGGGCACCGGAAAGACCGAACTGGCACGGCAGGTGGCGGCGGCGCTGGGGATGGATCTGATCGAATGGCATGTGAAATCAACGACAAAGGCACAGCAAGGTCTGTATGAATATGATGCGGTCAGCCGGTTGCGCGACAGCCAGCTGGGTGATGCGCGCGTGCATGACGTGGCCAATTACATCCGGCGGGGCAAGTTGTGGCAAGCCTTCACAGCACCCGCGCGGGTTGTGCTGCTGATTGATGAGGTGGACAAGGCCGATATCGAATTCCCGAACGATCTTTTGCAGGAACTCGACCGGATGGAGTTTCACGTTTACGAGACGGGCGAAACGGTGCGAGCGCTGCACCGCCCCGTGGTCATCATCACGTCAAACAACGAAAAGGAACTGCCGGACGCCTTTTTGCGCCGGTGCTTTTTCCACTATATCCGGTTCCCCGATCCCGAAACGCTGCGCGCAATCGTGTCGTTGCATTTTCCGGGTATCAAGGAGGCGCTGCTGACGACCGCGTTGACGCAGTTTTTCGAGATCCGCGACACGCCGGGGCTGAAGAAAAAGCCCTCCACCTCCGAAGTGCTGGACTGGCTGAAACTGTTGCTGGCCGAGGATCTGGGCCCCGAGGATTTGCGGCGCGACGCCAAATCGACGCTGCCGCGTTTGCATGGCGCATTGCTGAAAACCGAACAGGATGTGCAGTTGTTTGAACGGTTGGCCTTCATGGCGCGGGGGAATCGGTAACCGATTGTTGACCCGCGGGCGACGAATCGGGCGGTTTTGCTGTGGTTTAGCCACAGTTTCGCCACAAACTGATCACTAAAGCAGATTATTCTGAAATATATTGCAACATTTCGTGCAAACGGCGGCATAGATGCGGTGGCGCGCCTGCCTTGCCCCGCCATGGGTAGACTCGTGGCCGGGGGGCATTTTTCACATCATTGACACAGTGCCGCCCCTTTGCGGACATTCAGAGCCTGTTCATCTGACATTGTCCGGTCTGATCCGAAAGCGCGCGTCATGGTAATTGCCATCAGTCCCGAAATCCGAGCCGGTGTCGCGCCTTGCGACACGGTCGGATCAGGGTGTGCCTCAGCGGGTTCGGTCGGCACGGAAACGATCGTGGCAGTTGCCGCGATGCGTTTCAACGGAATCCCTCCCGTGGTTGCGCGCGCAAGCGCTGCGCCGGGCGGAGGGCGGGAATCGGGGGATTCCCGTTACACGATGATTGGGCCCGCTGTCCGGTTCTGCCCGGACGGTCGGTTCACACTGAAACCGGGGGCGTTTGCTGCGCCGCCTCATGCAAAAGAGCTGCCACTCTCATGCGAATTGTCTCGATCGTTGCCATCCTTGCCGTCATGTCCGGGGTTGCCGCTTGCGTGCCTGTCAATACCGCCGATGTGACCAAAACCGAATTCGACCCGCCCGCCGCCGCTTATGGTGCGCATGCCATGCATGCGTTTCCGTCGGGTCCAGCCATCGGGGTCATGCGCGGAAATGGCGAGTTGGCAAATGATTTTCTGGATCTGCAGTTCCGCATGGAAAGTGGTCGGTCACTGCCTGTCCTGACCCGGTTCGAGGGACCGATCACCGTGGCGCTGACGGGCAGTGTGCCCCCCGTTGCGCGGTCGGAACTGGCACGGCTGATCACACGGTTCCGCGCCGAGGCGGGGCTGGACATTTCGCAAACCTCTGGGCCTGCGTCGGTCACCATCGATTTCCAGCCCAGATCCGCTCTGCGCCGTGCGGTGCCGACGGCCGCCTGCTTCGTGGTGCCCAATGTCACCGGGCTGAGCGATTACAGCCAGAAACGCAACACCGCGGCGGTGGATTGGGCACGGATGAACCGGCGAGACAGAGTGGCGATCATGGCCCCGTCGGATGCCAGCCCGCAAGAGGTGCGCGATTGCCTGCACGAAGAACTGGCACAGGCCATGGGGCCGCTGAACGATCTGTTCCGCCTGCCCGACTCCGTATTCAACGATGACAATTTCCATTCGGTCCTGACCGGATTTGATATGCTGATGCTGCGCATCCACTATGACCGCGCGCTGCGGTCGGGCATGAACGAGGCCGAGGTGGCCGCCCGCCTGCCCGCCATTCTGGCGCGGCTGAACCCGCGCGGTCAGCGCCTTGGTGGCAGTCAGAAACAGATCAGCCCCCGGTCGTGGATCTCTGCAACCGAAAGCGCCTTTGGCGGACGCGGTGGCAACCGGGCTGACGCAGCAGAACGGATGATCTCCATCGCCAAGGCCCAAGGCTGGACCGACAGCCGCATGGCGTTCAGCCTGTTTGCCCGCGGCCGCGCGCTGACCGGGCGTGACGTGCCCGCCGCGATCGAAGCCTATTCGCAAGCCGCGCGGATCTGGCGCGCCATCCCCGGCGCACAGATCCACGCCGCCCATGTCGATATGCAGCTTGGCGCGTTTGCGCTGTCCTCGGGGCAGTTTGACTCCGTGCTGATGCTGACAGACCGATCTGTTCCCGTCGCCCGCGCGCACCAGAACGCATCGTTACTGGCCTCGCTACTGGCGATGCGGGCCGAGGCGCTGGAGGCGACAGGGCGCAGCGCCGAGGCGCGGTCGGTCCGTCTCGACAGTCAGGGCTGGGCAAGGTATGCCTTTGGCTCGGATGCGCAGGTGCGGGCCCGGTTGTCGGATATTGCGACACTGGTCCGACGCAGCGGGCGGGGCTAGGGCACGATGTCTTCCCTGCCTTGCGCTGCTGGCGAAAGGCAAAGGGAAGCGGATGATCGTTCTGGCAGGTTTGGTCCTTGGGGTCGTTATCGGGGCCTATACGGCGCAGAAACGCGGCGGCAACAAGCGTGACATGGCGCAATATGCCGCCGGCTTTGCGATTGCCTTCATGCTGCTTGGCCTGTTTGCCACCATCTTCCTTGAACGCGCGCTGACCTGATGGCCCGCGCCCGCAAGAGTTGAGCGATGTTTGCGCCGTTTTTCGAAGCCCTTCGAAAGACCGGCGTGCCGGTGTCGTTGCGCGAATACCTGACCTTTCTGGAAGGCATGGCAGCGGGTCTTGCGACCTATGATATCGATGCGTTCTATTACCTTGCGCGCAGCGCGATGGTGAAGGACGAGCGCCACATCGACCGCTTTGACCGCGCCTTTGCGCAAAGCTTCAAGGGGCTGGAGGCGATTACCCCCGAACAGGTGCTGGATGCCATCGACCTGCCTGCCGACTGGCTGGCGCGATTGGCCGAAAAGCACCTGACGCCGGAAGAACGCGCCGAAATTCAGGCGCTTGGCGGGTTTGAGGCGCTGATGGAGACGCTCAAAAAGCGGCTGGAGGAGCAAAAGAGCCGGCATCAGGGCGGCAACAAATGGGTCGGCACCGCTGGCACCAGCCCGTTCGGCGCGTATGGCTACAACCCCGAAGGCGTGCGCATCGGGCAAGACCGCTCGCGCCACCAGCGCGCGGTCAAGGTCTGGGACAAGCGCGAGTTCCGCAATCTGGATGATCAGGTCGATCTGGGCACCCGCAACATCAAGATAGCCCTGCGCGCCCTGCGCAAATGGGCGCGCGACGGCGCCGCGCAGGAGTTCGATCTGGAGGGCACGATCCAATCCACCGCCCGCAGCGGCTGGCTGGATGTGCAGACCCGGCCCGAGCGGCGCAATGCGGTCAAGGTGCTGATCTTCTTCGACATCGGCGGCAGTATGGACCCTTATATCCGGGTGATGGAGGAGTTGTTCAGCGCCGCCCGCAGCGAGTTCCGCCATCTGGTGCCGTTCTACTTCCACAACTGCCTGTATGAAGGCGTGTGGCGCGACAACGCCCGGCGCTGGGACGCGCAGACACCCACATGGGAGGTGCTGCGCAGCTATGGCCCCGATTACCGCTGCATCTTTGTGGGCGACGCCGCGATGTCGCCCTATGAAATCCTGCATCCCGGCGGGGCGAATGAACACTGGAACCCGGAATCGGGCCAGGTCTGGCTGGAACGCGCCTGCGCCCAATGGCCGCATCATCTGTGGATCAACCCGGCGCCCGAGGCGCATTGGCAATACACCCACTCCACCCGGCTGGTCGCAGACATCTTTGGCAACCGCATGGTCCCGATGACGCTCGAGGGCCTGACGCGCGGAATAAGAGAGATCCGATGACCCTGTTTCGCCGCCATCCCGTGCTGGCCACCCTGTTTGCCCTTGCCCTGATCCTGACGCTGGTTTTCGCCGCGCGCTTTGTGGCACAGGTGGTTTATTGGTCCGACCCGGCCCGGCAAGAACAAGAGGTCGAGGGCTGGATGACCCTTCGCTATGTCGCCAAAAGCTGGCGGCTTTCCCCATTGGATCTGTCTGAACAGGCCGGTCTGCCCGCACCGGCGCGCGGAAGCCGCAAGACGCTGGAACAATTGGCCGACGAAATGGGACTTCCGCTGGCGGAACTGATTGCCAAGGTCAAGGCTGGCATTGCCGGTCTAACCCGCGCCTCGCAAGAAATGCCAGACCAGTGACCGACTGGATGCTCTCTGCCGTGCCCACCTATGGGCCCTGGCTAGTGGCGCTTGTC
>JBKBQB010000036.1:0-28903 GCA_046292785.1 Paracoccaceae bacterium | reverse complement strand
CGCCGCCGCATCAGCTGCCGCACGGGCTGCCTCATCTGCCGCCGCCGCATCAGCTTCCGCACGGGCTGCGTCATCTGCCGCCGCCGCATCAGCCGCCGCACGGGCCGCCTCATCTGCCGCCGCTGCATCAGCTGCCGCACTGGCCGCTTCATCTGCTGCCGCAGCATCAGCCGCCGCGCGGGCCGCTTCATCTGCCGCCGCTGCATCAGCCGCCGCACGGGCTGCCTCCTGCTCTGCGGCAGCCTGGGCCGCTGCAAGGGCCGCAATGCTTCCCGCTTCGGCGTCTGCCGCAGCGCGGGCTGCCTCATCTGCCGCTGCGTTGGCTGCTTCGTTCGCCGCGTCGGCATCTGCCAATCCGGCGGCCGCGATCGCATCCTGAGCGTCAGCTTTGACCTGATCGGCATTGCCGTTCAAAATCTGCGCTGCAATCGCCTCCAGATCACACTCCTGCCCTGCCGGAACCGAGCACAGCAATGCTCCCTCGGAATCGCGGATGGATCCGTCTTCGGCAACTTCCATGTTCAGCGCATTCAGGCTCAAACCCTGCGCCAGCAAGGGCCAAGGGGTAACCGGCGTCAGCGCAAGCGACAGCACGGTCGTGGTAGAGAGCAAGCGTTTCATAGTCTTCCTTTCGCATGGGATAAGTCCGGGCCGCGACTGCGACTCGCACCATCGTTGAGCATGGCGGACCCTAGGGCGCATCGCTGTGTTATGCGATATCAAGCCCGTAAACTGCACAATCCACCCCAACACACCTCAAGCAACGCCGCGAGGTGCCATCAGGTTCCCGACAGGGCCCGCAAGAGTCGCTGCTTTTCGCCGCCATCCGTCGGATCAGAGATCACGCGCGCCAGATCTTCTAGCGATGCGACCGAATGTCCGGCACGGAAGGCATCGCAATGGGGCAGCATGGCGCGGATACCCTGCGCCTTGGGGGCAAATCCCTCCCAGCGAAGCAGCGGATTAAGCCAGATCAGCCGCCGACACGACAGGTGCAGCCGTTCCATCTGGCGGGCCAGCTGGCCGCTGTCATCGCGGTCAAGACCATCGGTGATCAGAAGGACAACCGCACCCTGCCCCAGAACCCGCCGCGACCAGTCGCGGTTGAAATCGGCAAGGCAGGCGCCGATGCGGGTGCCGCCCGACCAATCCTGCGCCTGCGCCCCCGCCGCGGCCAGTGCGGCATCCACATCGCGGGTTTTCAGATGCCGGGTGATATTGGTCAGCCGCGTGCCAAACGTGAACCCATGCACCTGCGCCCAGCCCTGGCCTTGCCGATTGGCCACCGCATGAATGAAGTGCAGGGCAAGCCGCGAATACTGGCTCATCGAGCCGGAGATGTCGCACAAGACCACAAGGTTCGGCCAGCGCAGGCGCGGCGCACGCATGGCCAACCGGGTGATCTCGCCGCCCTGCCGCAGGCTGGCGCGCAGGCTGCGCCGCAGATCGAATTGGTGTCCCGTGACCGCAGCCCGGCTGCGACGGGTGATCAGGGGTTTGACCGGCAAGGACAGCCGCGCCAGCATCCGCTTGGCCAGCGCCACCTCTTCCACCGACATCTGCTCGAAATCCAGCGACCTGAGCCGTTCTTCTTGGCTTTGGGTGGCAGAGGCGTCGATGTCAATTTCCGAATCATCCTGCATCGCCGGATCGCGTTCAGGCAGATCCCGTGCGGCGCCGTCCAGCAGCGCTTGGGCCGCCCGCTTTTCTGCCGCAAGGGCCGCGCGCTCCTCCTGAAGCCCCCGGATCTGGGGCAAAAGCAGGCTCATCATGTGATCCAGATACTTGGGGTCACGCCAGAACAGCCGGAACACCTGCTCGAACACCACCCGTTCTTCGGGACGGCTGACAAAACAGGCGTGCAGGGTCCAGTAGAAATCGACCTGTTCGGAGAACCCTGCCACCGCGACCGCCCGCACCGCGTCGAGCACCCGGCCCGGCCCGATGGGCAAGCCCGCCTTGCGCAGGGCACGGGCGAAATGGGCGATGTTCTGCGCCAGCTTGCCGTCATCGGGAAGGGTCAGCGGAGTGTCGGGTGCCATCGTTGCACCGGGGGGTTTCACACCCCCCGGACCCCCCGTGGGATATTTTTGAACAGATGAGAAACCACTGTGATGCGCCGCCCGCTCATGCCGGGGCAAGCTCCTGGCGTACCTGATCCAGCAGCCGCTTGGCTTCGGACCCCTGGATCTTCTGGATATCATCCTGATATTTCAGGATCGCCCCCAGCGTGTCGGCAATCACCTCTGGCGAGAGGGCGATGACATCGAGCGCCAGCAGGCATTTTGCCCAGTCGATGGTTTCGGCCACGCCCGGTTTTTTGAACAGATCCTCGCGGCGCAGACGCTGGACAAAGCCGACGATCTCGCGGCTCAATTGCTCTTGGGCCTCTGGCGCGCGGGCGTGCAGGATTTCCATTTCGCGGGCGAAGTTCGGGTAATCCACCCAGTGATACAGACACCGCCGCTTGAGGGCGTCATGCACCTCGCGCGTGCGGTTCGAGGTCAGGATCACGATGGGCGCCTGCGGTGCGCGGATGGTGCCCAATTCGGGAATGGTCACCTGCGCATCGGACAAGGCTTCGAGCAGAAAGGCCTCGAACGGGGCGTCGGTGCGGTCGATTTCATCGATCAGCAAGACGGGCGCGCCGCCGGGTTGCGGGCGCATCGCGGCGAGCAAGGGGCGTTCGATCAGGAACTCCTGCGTGAACAGATCAGCCTTTTGGGGTCCCGCGCCAGACCCTTCCGCCGCCCGGATCGCCACCATCTGTGCCGCAAAATTCCATTCTGCCACCGCCGATGCGGCGTCCAGACCTTCATAGCATTGCAGCCGGATCAACCGCCGCCCCAGCGCTGTGGCAAGCGTTTTGGCAATTTCAGTCTTGCCCACCCCGGCCTCGCCTTCCAGAAACAAGGGGCGGCCCAGTTTGAGCGACAGGAACACCACCGTGGCCAAGGCGCGGCTGGCAACATATCCCTGCCCTGACAAGAGCGTTTCGGTCGCCTCGATTGTGGCTGGAACAGCAATCACTCCGCATCCCTTCGGTTATGTCCCATGCTGGTCACAAGCCTTTGCGGGGTCAAGTCATGCCGGTCCAGGCTACGACCAAGGCAGTAGATCCGCCCCTTCCGATTGCACCTGTCGGACCTACGCCCATCGGAGGCTCCGACGGCCCCCACAAGCGCAACTCCTATAAAGCCAGCATCCCCTGACGGATGAACCTGTTGTCGCCACGGGTCAGCACCCATCGCCCAAGTCTGCGCGCCAGTTCCGGCCGCCCGCGATCCAGCGCGCGCTTGAACAACTCGCGGTGATAGCGCGCAAAGGTCTTGCGGGCGCGCAGGGTGCGGTAGAAATCGGCCTCGCTCAGGGTGCCGGCCAGCGCGGCCAGCGTGATGGGGGCCAGAATACCCATCTGTTGCAGGCTCGACCCCAGACGGTGCCCCATCAGCGGCGTGCGCAGTTTCACCACATTGTCGCCGGTGAAGCGGTCGGCGTGGCCAGTATCAAGCGGCTCGTAGGGATCATACAGCATGAACACCCGCCCCGCCGCGCGGCTGACCTGCGCGGCATCACCATAAGGCCCGGAGAAATCCCGGCCCCACGCGGTGTGATAACGGGACTCCCATGGCACCAGCGATTTATCAAGCGTCGATTGAGGCGAGATCGCCACCACATCGGCGCCGGGACAGGCCGCGACAAAGGCGCAGGCCGCATAACCCCCCATCGACGCGCCATAGAACACAACCCGCTTGAATTGCTTGAAAAAACCACTGTCGCGCAGATCGTCGAACTGCTGCCAGACCCACGGGTCGCGATACCAGGTCCAGCCGTTGGCCATCACCCCCAGCATCGACCAGCCCTGCTTTTCGATGAAGGCAAACCCCCAGGGCCGCCGATCCTCGCGCTTGCCCATCGCGATATCCAGATGGTCGAAGGTCACCACCAGCGTGTCGGAGCGTTTGAGAAACAGAAACGAATGATCGGGGCTTTCGCGGAAAAAGCCCTCTTTCCCGGCGAGGGTGGTGGCGATGTCGGCCCAATTGCTTTCATCGGTGCCTTTCGCTGCCACCTGTGGCCCGGCATGGAACAGGGCGCGGGTGATGGTCACGCCATCCACCTCACGCGTGGTTATGGTTTCGCAGCTGCCATAGGTGTTGAGCAAGGGATACGCGCCCGAGCCTTTGCGGATATCGGTCAACATCCGGGTTTGCGGATGAAGCGATGCTTTGAGAAGGCCATCCAGATGCTTGACCTTGTTCACGTCGCCAAAGCCAGACAGATTGGCGATCACATCCATGGGGCGCAGATCGGCCGCGCGCGCAATGCGGGTGATCCGGGCTTGCGGCACGCCTTGCGCGATCAGCGATGCGGTATAGGGCGCAACCCAGGGCGATGGCGCTTCGGCCCAGTTGCCCTTGTGGTCCAGATCCAGCAACTGAATGTCGCAATCCCACCGGCTCCATGCGGCCAGCGCCAGCGATTGCGCATTGCCGCCCAGATCAGCAAAAACCTGCACTTGTGCCAGGTCAAGCCGGTCAACAAGGCCCGCATCGAACACATGCTTGCCCCGGCCCTTGATCGGCGCCGCCTCGGGGGAAACATCGTGCAGTTTCAGCAGTTTGTCGAGGTAACTTCCCACAGGCGGCACGCCGTGGTGGCGCAAGCCAAGCTCGCGCTTGTTCGACGCCCACAGGTGCAGCGCGGTGGTGCGCGGGGTGATCAGCGCCTCGGCCACAGGGGCGGGGCGCAGGAATTTCAGCCGGTCTGGAAAGGTGACGGGATAGAACGCGTCCAGCGGCATCACCCGGTCCGCCAGCCCCAGCGCATGGGTGAAGTGCGTCACCATCATCGGCCCCCAGACGCCCCAGGGCTGCTGGCTGACATGCACCGGCGCGCCCGCTTTCGCGGCGGCGCGGTATTCGTCCTGCAGCTTGGGTTTCACAAAGGGCGGAATGGCGTGCACATCCGCCGTATAGTCGAGCATGGCCCGCAAAAGCGGCCCATCCGCCGGCAGGCCCAGCACCGCATTGTTCACGCGCGCCTCGCCCGGCAACTCGAACCCCAGCACATGGTCGCTGTCATAATCCATCGGGCGCAGGCAATAAACGTCTGTATCCACCCAGATCATGCCGGGATTGGCCGCGATCATGTGCAGGCGGAACAGATCGGCAAACAGCGCAAAGCTGTCTTTTTTCGCATATTTCAAGAAGTTGTCGGTATCGAGCACTTCGCGCCCGTCGCGGCGGATCACGCCTTGGGGCACGTTCGGGATCGGCTCATAGGAAAACAGGGTGATCTTCTGGTCCCGGTCAACGAACGACTTCAGGCACAATTGCTCCATCCACGACAGGCTGCCGCCGATCCACAGCGTGCCGACTTCCCTGATCTTGCCCATACCTGCAACCAACCTGTCCCGGACCACTCATTGTTGGCCATAAAGAAACAGTCTGGCGAAATTACGGCGCTTTGCCAAGGGAATGGCGCTAATTGAGCGGCCTTTGCTTTGCCGTGATCCTGCCGTCATGCTATGGCAATCCCCAATCGCGGCGGCAGACCGCAGGCAGGACAAGGGGACCGGGCATGACAGGGCGCCCACGACCAACAGCGCAGGTGTTTCATCGCAGCCTTGGCGCGCGGGATCTGGGCCATGACGGGCTGATGCGACTGCTCGATTGCGTGGAGCTGCCGGGGGGGCGGGTGGTGACGACCTTCGGCACCGGCACCAGTCCGGCGACCTTCGCGCCCGATGGTGGCGCGGGCTGCGCCACGCCGCTGGATCTGCGCGAGATTTCGGGCGGCGCGATGGTGGTGACGGGCGGCGTGGGTCCGCTTGCGCTGGCCTCTGGCGCGCGGCTGGAACTGGCGCCGGTGGCGGCGGAACCAGAGCTTTTCGCCGAGCTGAACACGATCTTTGGCTTTCGCATAGACGAGTCGGCGGGCCAGGTGGCCGAGGGGCTGATCTATCACGCCCTGCACCATGGCCTGCACGCCGCGCTGATCGTCAACCGCACGCAAGACGGGGCCGAATTTGCCCATGCCTTGCGCACAGCCCTCGGGCAAACCGCGCTGACCGTGGTGGTGCTTGATTGCCCCCTGCCGTTGGGCAAGCCGGATGAAGGGCCGATCAACCACCCCTGGTTTGCCCCGGATGCGCCCGGCAAAGACCGGATGGAGGCACCGGCCCCCGATCCCTGGCGGTCGGGCCTGTCAGAGCAGATCCTGTTCGAGGCGCTGAAATGGCGGTTCTTGTCGCAGGCCCGCGCGGTGCTGACGCTGGATGTGACCGATATTCTGGCGCCTGCACAAAGTGACACCACCCCCAACGCCTTTGATCTGTGCGTGCAGGCAAAGCACGGGGTGATCCTGCTCGCGGGACGACGGATCTATCCGTGGCGGGTGCGGCCACGGGGCGCGCCGCGCTTTGGCGACCATATCTGCCGTCAGTTCGACGCGCGGCGCGGCGTGGCGCGCTGGGGCGTGGCCCCTGCTGTGGCGGGCCTGGAAAACACCTGGCGCATGGTGCGGGTGGCCTTTGCCAAGCCCGATGTCGCCAAGGCGGTGCCGTTCTATCGCGCCATGGCCATCCGGGTGCCGGGGCGGCAGGCCGGGGAGCTGGCGCCAAAAACGTCGCTGATCGAGGATCCGGTGCTGCTGGCGATGGCTCAAAGCCATTTCGGCCACAAACCGGTGCGCGCCCCCACCTCGGCCCCGCGCGCAGCCCCCAAGGCGGCGGCGCAGGGTGGGCGCACGGCGATTGTCACCACGATGAAGAACGAGGGCCCGTTCATTCTGGAATGGATCGCCTATCACCGCGCTATCGGGGTGGATGATTTCCTTGTCTATACCAACGATTGCACCGATGGCACCGACACGATGCTGGAGCTGTTGCAGGCCAAGGGCCTGTGCCAGCACCGCGCCAACCCCTGGGTGCCGGGGGGCGCGTTGAAGCCGCAACATGCAGCGTTGCAGGCGGCCGAGTCGGAACCCGTGATGCAGAATTGCGGCTGGGGCATTTGCATGGATGTGGATGAATTCATCAACATCAAGATCGGCGATGGCACCTTGGCTGCGCTTTACGCGGCCATGGGCGATGCCAACATGATCAGCCTGACCTGGCGGCTGATCGGCAATTCTGGCGTGGACCTGTATGAAGACCGCTTCATGACAGACCAGTTCACCGATTGCGCGCCCGAGGTGATCCGCAAACCGCATCAGGCCTGGGGCTTCAAGACGCTGTTTCGCAACATCGACATTTACAAGAAACTGGGCGTGCACCGGCCAAAGGGGCTGCGCCCTGACCTGTGGGATCAGGTGCGCTGGCTCAACGGATCAGGCCGTCCGATGCCGCGCGAGTTGTTCCGCAACGGCTGGCGATCGACGCTGGAGACCTATGGCTATGACTGGGTGCAGCTGAACCACTATGCGGTGCGCTCGGCCGAATCGTTTCTGGTCAAGCGCGACCGCGGACGGGTGAACCATGTGGACCGGGATCAAGGGCTGAACTACTGGTTTCGCATGAACCACAACGCCGACCGCGACACGTCGATCCAGCGGATGATCCCGGTGGTGCAGGCCGAATACGACCGACTGCTGGCCGATCCGCACATCCGGGCGGCGCATGACCACTCCGTTGCCTGCCACCGCGCCAAGATTGCGGAGCTGTTGCAGACCGAAAACTACCGCACCTTCTATGCCGAACTGACCGGCGCGCGGATGAAGGCGCTGTGCCGCTTGCAGCACCATTTCGGATCGGCGGTGTTCAACGCGGGCCCCGGCGTCATTCCGCCCGATCTGCACGAACGCGACCTGCCGCCCGATTTCTTCTTCACGGTCGAACATGCTGGCGAGGCAGAGCATTGAGCTGTCGAATTTTCTGCGAAAATTCCTATCTGCGGGTTCTCTGCGAAAACCCACGACCGCCTATGGGTAAAACTTTCGCAGAAAGTTTGTTCGCGGTGATCTTTCGCAGAAAGATCGTTCATCGGTAATGGGCGGTTTCACTGTCATCACGACCATGAAGAATGAAGGCGCCTTCTTGCTGGAATGGGTGGCGCATCACAAGGCGCTGGGCTTCGATCACATCCTGATCTGCACTAATGATTGCGCCGACCACACCCGCCGCATGGCGATGCGGCTGCAAGCCATGGGTCTGGCGGTGCATCACCCGACCAAGCCCTGGGCCAGCACCTCGATCCAGCGGTCGGCACTGAAACAGGCGACGCGCTATCCGATTGTGCAAGGGGCGGATTGGATCTGGGTCTGCGATGCCGATGAGTTCCTGACGATCCATCTGGGCGATGGCCGCGTGCAGGCGCTGGCCGCCGCCGCCAGCCCGCAGGCCGAGGTGATCCCGGTGCCGTGGCGCGTCTTTGGCCCCGACGGGCGGCGGGACTATGACGATCAGCCCGTCACCCGGCAGTTCGTGCGCGGCGAGACTGGCGACAGCCGCACCTTTGCCTATGCCAAATCGCTGTTCCGGGGCCTTGAGAACGTGGGGCGCATCGGCATCCATGCGCCCGTTGCCCGTGCGGATCTGGGGCGTGATCTGCACCGCGAAGAAGCGGGCGGCGGTGTGTGGCGGCCGCAACCGCACCCGATGTTTGTGGCCAGGGATTACACCTGTGCGCAGGTCAACCACTACGCCCTGCGCAGCGCCGAAAGCTTTCTGGTCAAGCGCGACCGCGGCCGGGTCAATCATGTGGGCCAGGATATGGGGCGCGACTATTGGGACAGGTTCGATCTGGCGCACACCCCTTGCCACGCGATCCGGCGCTATGATGCGGCGGTGCACGATTGGCTGGCCCGCCTGATGGCCGACCCGGATCTGGCCTTCATGCACCGCAAATCGGTGGCATGGCACCGCGCACGCATCGCGGCATTGAAAGCGGACCCGCGGCACGCAGACCTGTGGGCACACATCGCACTGCCGCCATCCGGCTGAACCCAACGGCCATGGCAGAGTTTTGCCGATCCGGCTCGGGCCTGTGGCAAGAAACAGTCTGTGCGGGCAAGTGCCCTTGCCTCAAAACGGCCAAAGTCTGACATTAGGGATGATGGCCACAACCAAGGAACGGCGCCCCAGGATTGCGCCGGGAACGGAGATTGACATGTCCGATACGCTTTCACCGCCCGCGTCTTCACCGAACGCGCCGGCGGATGCGGCCCTGCACGCGTCGGGTGACGAGCCTGCGACCGACGACCGGGCCAACTGGCTGGCGCTGCTGGATCAGATCGGCGAAGACGCGGGCTATTTCGAACCGCTGGGCGCACGGCACTGGGCGTTCTTCGTGGACGAGGCCCCGACCCTGCTGGTCACCTTTGAACAGGCGGACGAGATTCGCGCCCGTCCGGGGCAAATGCCGCTGGGCCATGACATCGCCAAGGAAAAGGGCTGGTCGCATCTGTGCCTGATCGCCGAGGGCGACACCTATTACCGCGACCACCGGGTATATGGCTATTTCGACCGTCTGGTCGATGACGCGTTCTTTGAGGATTTCGACGCCGTTGTGTTCATGGGCTCGGGCGTTCAGGGCTATGCCGCCGCCGCCTTTTCTGTTGCCGCGCCCGGTGCTGCGGTCATCGCCATCAGTCCGCGCGCCACGCTGTCAACCGAATGGGCGGGCTGGGACAAACGGGCAAAACCAGCCCGCAGGCTTGATTTTACCAGCCGCTACGGCTTTGCCCCCGACATGGTGGATGGGGCGGGGCGGGTGTTCATCCTGCACGATCCCGATGTGTCGGAAGATGCCATGCACGCCGCGCTGTTCCGGGGCGATCATATCACCCATCTGCGCTGCCCGCGCCTGACCGGGCGGGTGGAGTGGGCGCTGATGCACATGCAGATCATCACACCGCTGGCTCAGGCCGCCATTGACGGAACGCTGACCCGCCAGAGCTTTGCGCAGCTGTGGCGCGGTCGGCGCAACTTTGGCCCCTATCTGCGGGTTCTGCTGACGCAGGCGCAGGCGGGGGGACGGTTGCAGCTGGAAAAGATGATCTGCCAGAACGTCACATCGCGGCTCAACGCGCCCCGGTTCCGCAAACGTCTGGCCGATATTCTGGCAGCAGAGGCCGAAGCTTTGCTGGCAGACCCTGCAACCAACGACGCACCGTAGACGATCAGCCCCCAAGGCCCGCGGCCAGGGACCACAAATCATCGGCCCGTGCCTTGGTCAGCCTTGCCTTGCAGCCCAGAACCAGAAGCGGCTCTGCCGATCCGCCGCGCATTTGAAACCCTTCGGCGGCGCAAGCGTTGTCGCGAAAGGTGATCCACGCCCGCTGCGCATCGCGCAACGCCACTTCGGCGCCGCGCTGGCGGTCGATCAGACCGGCATCGAGCCGCTTCATGAAGGCGCGCGCCTGTCCGTAAGCTGCGTTCAGGTCGCGGTCGGCGGCGACAAGATCCTGCGCGGCGCAAGCGTTCATATCCTGCTGGGTCATCGCGTTTGCACAATCCGTGGTCTGGGCCTGCGCCATGCCGGAAAGCCCCGCACAGGCAAGCAGCACTGTCACCGCCAGACCCCGCATGTAAACCGCCCCTTCGAAATTCATTTCAGTTTGCATAAACCGTTACCTCTGGCAGGGCCGTCAACGACAGGCCAAGCGCCATGAAGGCTGCCAGCGACAGTTGCGCCGCCCCCTGCCCTGCCAGCAGATCAACCGCGACCGATTGGCCCGAAGCGGTGACCACACGCCCCTTGCCGGGGGCCTTTACCAGCGCGCTGCGCAACCAGATCCCCGGCTCTGCCGGACTGCCCAGACTGACCGCAACCTTGCCCAGCTCGCGCTCGCCACTGGCGGCGGGCGCGGCAAGGGCCGCCTGCTTTTGCGCCGTCGTGGTGGTATCCAGTGCCGCCGCGGTGTTGCCGCCCGCGCCCAGAACCGGCGGCGGCGCCACAGCAACCGGCTCTGTCACGTCTGCGGCCGCAGCCACATCTGTTGCGGCAGGTGCGCCAGCCGATCCGGATTTCAGTTTTTCCAGAACCGCACATCCAGAGGTGGCGGTCAGGGCGAGGGCAAGGACAATGAGCATACGCATGCCCCGACGATAGTATGCCCCCCGCCCGCCCGCAATGGGGCGATCACCGCTTGCCATGCCATCGGCGGGCTCTTACCTTCTCTCCATGACCCATAATGCCCCCCTGATCGACCCTTTTTCCCGCGCGATCTCTTATCTGCGTGTTTCGGTGACCGACCGATGTGATTTCCGCTGTGTCTACTGCATGTCCGAAAACATGACCTTTTTGCCAAAGGCCGATTTGCTGACGCTGGAAGAGCTGGACCGCATGTGTTCCACCTTTATCCGCATGGGCGTGCAGAAGCTGCGGATCACCGGCGGCGAACCGCTTGTGCGCAAGGGAATCATGACGTTTTTCCAAAGCATGACGCGGCATCTGGACTCTGGCGCGCTCAAGGAACTGACGCTGACCACCAACGGCAGCCAGCTTGCGAAATACGCGCGCGATCTGGTCGCCTGCGGCGTGCGGCGCATCAATGTGTCGCTGGACACACGGGACGAAAAAAAATTCGCTGACATCACCCGCTGGGGCCGTTTGCCACAGGTGCTGGATGGGATCGCTGCCGCAAAGGCCGCGGGCCTGCGGATCAAGATCAACGCGGTGGCGCTGAGGGGCTTCAACGAAGATGAACAGTTCAGCCTGACAGAATGGTGTGCCCGCGAAGGCCATGACCTGACCTGGATCGAGGTCATGCCGATGGGCGATCTGGGCAACGAGGACAGGCTTGACCAATACTGGAGCCTCAGGGATCTGCGGGCGCGCTATGCCGCGCGGTTCACCCTGACCGATCTGGCAGAACAGTCGGGCGGACCTGCGCGCTATGTCAGGATCGAGGAGACTGGGCAGAAAATCGGTTTCATCACGCCGCTGACCCACAATTTCTGCGAAAGCTGCAACCGCGTGCGACTGACCTGCACGGGTGAATTGTATATGTGCCTGGGGCAGGAAGACATGGCCGATCTGCGCGCACCCTTGCGTGCGGGATCAGATGATGTGGCGCTTGAAACGGCGATCCGCGCAGCCATCAGCCGCAAGCCGAAAGGCCATGACTTCGACTACACCCGCACCGGCGCCACCGGCCAGATGACCCGCCACATGAGTCACACCGGGGGCTGACGGCGCCGAACAGTGTCACAAGACATTTTTGTTGATCGCGCCCAACCTGTCGTGCACTAGGAACAGAGTCGTTCTTTATCAAAAGGTTCCGGGCGTGACATATTTGGGTTACAAGCTGAAGTGTGAGTTCAGCGTCGGTGAGGCGATCGGGCAACTGGTCATCTGGGTTTTGCTTTCCGTGGTGACCCTTGGACTCGCCCTTTTCGTCCTGCCCTATTATTTCCTGCGTGCCCCCATCAACCGAACCACACTTGTCGACGGCAAAGGCCAAAAGGTCGGTCGCCTGCACGTCGATGTCAGCTTTGGCGACATTCTGGGCCATGCGCTGGTCTGGCTGCTGTTGACGATCGTCACCTTGGGTTTGGCTTACCTGATCTATTGGCCGTCTGTCATCAAGCGGCTGCTCAATGCCGTGGTCATTGCCGATCTGTGACAGGGATCCGCCGGTCCACCCGGCCACGGCTTGGGCTGAACAGTTGCAGGGGGGCTGTCTGCCCCCCCGTCGCTGCGCTCCTCCCCCCCGAGGATATTTTTGAACAGATGAAGCGGCAGCATGGCCTGTCAGGCGGCAGGCATGCGCGCCTCGACCATGCCGGCATACCAGCTTGACCCGAAAGGGATGGCGGTGTCGTCAAAATTATAGGCCGGATGGTGCACCATGGCCGTGTCACCGTTGCCAAGGAAGATATAGGCACCGGGGCGGGCGTTGAGCATGAAGCTGAAATCTTCGGCCCCCATCAGGGGGGCGGTGTTGTCGTCGACCTGACCGGAGACGGCACGCGCCACCTCGACCGCGTGGCGGGTGTTGTCTTCGGCGTTCATGGTCACCGGATAGCCGCGCTGGTAAGTGACTTCGGCCTTGGCGCCGAGGGCTGTGGCGGTGCCGGTGGCGATCTCGGTGATGCGGCGCTCTACGTAATCCTGCACGGCGGGGTCCATGCTGCGCACGGTGCCCTTGAGCTTGACCACCTGCGGGATCACGTTGTGTGCCGTGCTGTCGGTCTGCACGGTGCAGACACTGACCACAACCTGTTTCATCGGGTCAACGTTCCGGCTTGCGATGGTTTGCAGCGCCACGATGATATGGGCGGCGACCACGGTGGTATCCACACAGTCATGCGGTTTGGCGGCATGTCC
This sequence comes from Paracoccaceae bacterium, assembly GCA_046292785.1. Classification (GTDB taxonomy): domain Bacteria; phylum Pseudomonadota; class Alphaproteobacteria; order Rhodobacterales; family Rhodobacteraceae; genus Pseudotabrizicola. Next base: position 15,629 of record JBKBQB010000036.1, on the reverse strand, counting down.
GCCCTTGCCGGTCACCACGATGTCGATCTGGTCGGCCGCCGCCATGATCGCGCCGGGGCGGATCGCAAAGGTGCCCAGCGGGATGCCGGGCATGTTGTGCATGCCGTAGACTTCTTGCACGCCGAAACGGTCCATCATGCCGTCATCAACCATTTCGCGCCCGCCGCCACCGCCTTCTTCCGCCGGTTGGAAGATCACAACCGCGCGGCCATCGAAGTTGCGGGTTTCGGCCAGATATTTTGCAGCCCCCAAGAGCATGGTCGTATGCCCGTCATGGCCGCAGGCATGCATGACGCCGGGCGTGGTCGAGGCGTAGTCCACGCCGGTCTGTTCCATAATCGGCAGCGCATCCATATCGGCGCGCAACCCGATGACCCTGCCTGCCGTGTCGGTCTTGCCATGGATGACGCCCACCACCCCGGTGCGGCCGATGCCGGTCACCACCTCGTCACAGCCAAACGCGCGCAAGAGATCCGCCACGCGGGCGGCGGTGCGGTGCACCTCGAACAGGAGTTCCGGATGGGCGTGGAAATCACGTCGCCATTCGATCAGTTCGGGCAGCATTTCGGCAAAGCGGTTCTTGACGGGCATTGGCGCCTCCTCTGGTCGTTTGATGCGATGGTGGGCCGGAATTCAATGCGCTTCAAGAGGCGCGCAGCGTTTGCCTGACCCTTTGATCAAAAATCAGGCAAGCGCCCGGTCGACCTGCGCCGGGCGCGCGTCCGCAAAGCGCGCCAGTGAAAAGCGGGTCAGATCATGCCCTGTAACGCGGCCCATCACCAGATCGGCCACCACCCGCCCCATGCCGGGGCCGATGCCAAAGCCATGCCCGCTCATCCCCGTAGCGATGGTCAGGCCGGGGATGGGGGCGTGATCCACCACCGGCACCACATCGGGCATGGTGTCGATCATCCCGGCCCAGGCGGATGTGAGCCTTGGGCGGCCAAGGGTGGGGAAAGCGGTGGCAAAGCGGTCCTGGACCCGCGACAGGCTTGCCAAGCTGGGGGCGGGATCCAAGATGCGGGCCGCCTCGAACGGGCTGGGGCCATCGCCCCAGTGGCGGGGCGTGCCCCAGGCGTCGGGAAACGCCTTCGGGGCCATCGGGCGAAAGTGGGTGTGGCGGAAATCCTGTTTCAGAACCGGCAGATAGTGACCAAAGCTGCGAAATGCGTCCGGCCCGATGAAAAAATCATGCTCGGCCCCCGGTGCCAGCGTATAGCCGCCATCCATCCGGCGGCGAAAGGCGAAATGGTCGTCCGCAGCGGCGCCGGGGAAAATTTCCGGCATCGGTTCGGTCTGCGCCACGCTGGCCAGCACCGACAGTTGCGGGATCGCCACGCCATGGGCAGACAGGAACAGCCGCGACCATGCGCCACCCGCCACCACCACGCGGGCGGCGCGCACCCGGCCCTGTTCGGTGATGACCCCCGCCACCGCGCCCGCCTGCAGATCGAGCGCCCGCACGGCACAATGCTCGACGATGCATACGCCCGCCCGCGCCGCCAGATCCGCCAGCAGCGGCACCGCGACAAAGGGTTCGGCCCGCGCGTCCGAGGGGGTGATCATCGCCCCCTTCCACGCGGCGCTGGTGCCCAGCAGCGCCGCGATCTCGCACCGCGCCATCATCCGCGTGTCCACGCCATTGGCCTGTGCGTGGGGCAAGAACGCCTCATACCTCTCCAGCGCGGAGTCGGTATTGGCAAGATAGACCACGCCTGTCTGGGCAAATCCCAGAGCATCACCAAAGGTTTGCGCGAATCCCTGCCACAGCCGCAGCGACTCCGCCACGATCGGCAATTCCGCCGGGTCGCGGCCTTGCTGTCGGATCCAGCCCCAGTTGCGGCTGCTTTGCTCGCCCGCGATCCGGCCCTTTTCGCACAGAACCACCTTTTGGCCAGCCTGCGCCAGATAATGGGCCGTCATCACCCCGATGATACCGCCGCCCAACACCACCACATCCGCCGCATCCGGCACCGGGCCGGGAAAGCGGATCGGGCTGGCCAGCGAGATCGGAAAGGTCATGCCAGATCGGACAGCAGCTTTTCCATGAAGGCCTGACCCGCCGCAAACTCGGTCAGCTCCAGATATTCATCGGCCTGATGGGCCTGTGCAATGTCGCCGGGGCCGCAGACAATGGCCGAATGGCCGGCGCTTTGGAAATGCCCGGCTTCGGTGCCGTAGCTGACGACATGGGTGGCGTTGTCGCCGGTCAGGCGGCGCACCAGTGCCTCGGCAGCGCCCTGCGCTTCGGGCACGAGGGGTGGCACATCGAAAAACCGCTCCAGCACGATATCCGCCTCTGGGCGCACGGCCTGTATCGCCGCGCGCAACGTCGCCACCTCGGCCTCGAATGCGCGACACCAGGCTTCCGGCTCCTCCCCCGGCACGACCCGGAATTCCATCACATAGCGGCAATCGGCGGCGGTGATGTTATGCGCGGTCCCGCCCGAGATCATGCCGGTGTGCAGCGTGGTGAAGGGTGGGTCGAACAGCGCCGCCACCGCCGATGGGGTTCGGGCCATGTTTTCGGCATTGCGCGCGTTGGCCCACATGATCAGCCGGGCGGCTTCCATGATCGCGCTGACGCCTTGGGGCAGCAACGACGAATGCACCTCGAACCCGCGCACATGCACGCGAAAGCCCGCGCCGCCCTTGTGGCCGTTGACCGCCTTCATCCGGCTTGGCTCTCCGATGATGGCCAATTCGGCCTTTGGAAACTGGCCGTGCATTGCAGCAATCAGCGGTGGGGCCCCCATGCAGCCGGTTTCCTCGTCATAGGACAGCGCGATCTGCAACGGGCGGCGCAGGCCGCGCCGGTGCCCTTCCACCAGCGCCCAGATGGCAAGCGCGTCAAACCCCTTCATGTCGCAGGTGCCGCGCCCGTAAAGCCGCCCGTCACGTTCGGTCACCGTCCATGGATCGGACGACCACACCTGCCCGTCCACCGGCACCACATCTGTATGGCCTGACAGAATCACGCCATCCGGCACCATTGGGCCGACATGGGCAAACAGCCCGGCCTTGATCCGGTCTTCGTTCCAGTGCCGGTGCGCGGTGATGCCGTGACTGGCCAGATACCCCTCCACCCATTCCACCAGCGGCAGGTTTGTGTCGCGGCTGACGGTGGGAAAGGCCACCAGATGGTCAAGGATCTGGCGAGGGGGAAGTGGCTGTGTCATCGGTCTGTCCTTGCTGTCGTCAAAACCGAAACTGCGCTGCGAAAACAGGCAAGGTCAAGCCCGCAGCGCCTGACGCCGGGGAAGCCCGAACAAGCCGCTTGCGGGATGCGGAAAAATAACTAACACTTGATCGATCAACCGGGCAGGCATTGGCCATGATACCGGAAAAACAAAGAAAAAGAACGACTTGGGGGTTACCGTATGGCCGATGGGGCCTCGCCTGTCCTTGATGTCCGGGGATTGAAGACCGTATTCCGCACGCGCGGGGGCGAAGTCCATGCCGTGAATTCCGTCAGCTTTCATCTCAATCCCGGTGAACTTTTGGGCGTTGTGGGCGAAAGCGGCTCGGGCAAGTCTGTAACGATGATGTCGCTGATCGGGCTGCTGCCCTCGCCCCCCGCCGATGTGCGGGCAGGAACGGTGATGCTGGGCAACCGCGACCTGCTGAAGATGAGCGCGGATGACCTGCGCGATGTGCGCGGGGCCAAGGTGGGCTTCGTGTTTCAGGATCCGATGACCAGCCTCAATCCGGTGTTCACGGTCGGCAACCAGATCATGGAACCGCTGATCCGCCATATGGGGATGACCAAGAAACAAGCGCAGGTGCGCGCGGCGGACCTGCTGGCGCTGGTCGGCATCCCCGACCCGGCGGCGCGGCTGAAAGATTATCCGCACCAGTTTTCGGGCGGCATGCGGCAGCGGGTGATGATCGCCATCGCGCTGGCCTGCGACCCCGATGTGCTGATCGCAGACGAGCCGACGACGGCGCTGGACGTGACGATTCAGGCGCAGATCCTGGAGTTGGTGAAAGACCTGCGGCAGAAACTGGGGATGGCGATTGTCTGGATCACCCATGATCTGGGCGTGATCGCGGGCATCGCCGACCGGGTGATGGTGATGTATGGCGGGCAGGTGGTGGAACAGGCCCCGGTCAAGGAGTTGTTCGCCAATCCGCAGCACCCCTATACCCGCGCGCTGCTGAAAACCATTCCGTCGCTGACCGGCGCGCGCGAGGCGCGGCTTCAGGTGATCGAAGGCCAGCCGCCAATCCTCGCCGGCGCGCCCACCGCCTGCCCGTTCCGCGCCCGCTGTGCCCATGCCTTTGCCCGGTGCGAGCAGGAAAACCCCGAACGCCGCGCCATTGATGGCCGCCCTGTGGGGCAGGGTCACGACGTGGCCTGCCACTGGACGGCAGAGGTGGCCCATGCTTGATGCCGCCAAACCGATCCCGCCACTGGTGCAGGTGCGCGGGCTGAAGATGTATTTCCCGGTCCATTCCGGCCTGCTGCGCCGCCATACCGGCGATGTGAAGGCGGTGGATGGCATCAGCTTTGACATCATGCCGGGGGAAACGCTGGGCCTTGTGGGCGAATCCGGGTGCGGCAAATCCACCGTGGGCCGCGCGCTGCTGCGGCTGTATGAAATCACCGATGGCACGGTGGTGATCAACGGCACCGACATCGCCACGCTGTCGCCCGAGGCACTGCGCCGCGCGCGGCCCCAGATGCAGATGGTGTTTCAGGATCCGCAGGCCAGCCTGAACCCGCGCATGACGCTGGCCGACATCATCGGCGAGCCGCTGGACGAACATACCGATTGGGACAGCGCCAAAAAGCTGGCCCGGATCTATGAGCTGATGGATGCGGTGGGCCTGAACCGCCGCTTTGCCAACCGCTTCCCGCATGAGTTTTCGGGTGGTCAGCGTCAGCGTATCGGCATTGCCCGCGCGCTGGCCTTGAACCCCCGCTTCATCGTTTGTGACGAACCGATTGCAGCACTTGATGTGTCGATCCAGGCGCAGGTCGTCAACCTGCTGGAGGATTTGCAGGAAAAGTTCGGCCTGACCTATCTGTTCATCAGCCATGATCTGAGCATGGTGCGCCACATCGCGGACCGGGTGGCGGTGATGTATCTGGGGCGGATCGCGGAACTCAGCCCACGCGACGCGCTTTATGCCCGCCCGCTGCACCCTTACGCCGAGGCGCTGCTGTCTGCCGTGCCCGAACCCGACCCAACACTGGCCCGGTCGCGCCAGCGCATCATCTTGCAAGGCGATGTGCCCTCGCCGTCCAACCCGCCCAAGGGCTGCAACTTCTGCACCCGCTGCCCAAAGGTGTTCGACCTGTGCCGTCAGGTCAAACCCGAACTGGCCGAGGTGGAACCGGGCCGGTTCGTCGCCTGCCATCTGTTTTCCGAATCTACCGCCGCCGGATCAACCGGCGCGACCGAGGCCAAAGAGCACAACCAACAAGGAGTCTCCCGATGAAACTGAAAACCGCCCTTCTGGGCGCTGCCGCCACCTTTGTCCTTGCGCCTGCCGCATTTGCGGAACGCGGGGCCGATGGCAACGTCAAGGTTCTGTATTCACAGGCCGTGTCGATCATGAACGCTTACCTGTCGTCCGGCACCAAGGACGTGGAAGTGGGCTCTCTCGTGCTGGAGCCGCTGGCCGGTTTTGACCAGGACGGCAACGTGATCCCGCGTCTGGTCACCGAAATCCCGTCCGTGGAAAACGGTGGCATTTCCGAGGATCTGACCACGATCACCTGGAAACTCACCCCCGGCCTGTTGTGGTCGGATGGCACGCCGGTGACGGCTGCCGATGCGGTGTTCTCGTATCAGTATTGCACCGATCCGGCTGGTGGCTGCGCGCAATCGGCCCGCTATGAAGGCATTGAAAAGGTCGAGGCGCTGGACGATCTGACCGTCAAGATCACCTGGACCGCGCCCAAGCCGAACCCGTTCACCGCCTTTGTCGGCGCCACCTCGCCCATCCTGCAAGCGGCACAATTCGCCAATTGCCTTGGCACCGCAGCCCCCACCTGCACCGACCAGAACTTCCGGCCCATCGGCACCGGCCCGTTCATGGTCACCGACTTCAAGGTAAATGACGTGGTGGAACTGGTGGCCAACCCGAACTACCGCGACCCGGCCAAACCGGCCTTCGCCACCATGACCGTCAAGGGCGGCGGCGACGCCGCCGGTGCTGCCCGCGCCGTGATGGAAACCGGCGAATTCGATTACGCATGGAACACCCAGATCAACCCCGAATTGCAAACGCAGATGGAAAAGGGTGGCCGGGGCCAGTTCGTTTCCGCCTTCGGCACGCTGGTCGAGCGGATCGAGATGAACATGACCAACCCTTCGGCGGATCTGCCCGAAGGCGAACGCTCCACCGCAATGCATCCGCACCCGATCCTGTCGGATATCCGCGTGCGCAAGGCGCTGTCGATGGCGATTGACCGCGAACTGCTGGTCGAGGTGGGTTATGGCAACGCGGGCCGCGCCACCTGCAACCTGGTTCCGGCCCCGGCGATCTATGCCTCGCCCAACACCGATTGCATCGCGCAGGACATGGACGGCGCCAAGGCCCTGTTGGACGAGGCAGGCTGGACCGTGGGCGCCGGTGGCATCCGCGAGAAAGACGGCGCAAAGCTGAAGCTGCTCTATCAAACCTCGGTCAACCCGGTGCGTCAGGACTTTCAGGCGCTGATCAAGGGCTGGTGGAACGAGTTGGGCGTCGAGGTCGAGCTGAAGTCGATCGACGGTGGCGTGTATTTCGGCGGCGATCCGGGCTCGCCCGATACGTTCCAGAAGTTCTACGCCGACGTGGAAATGTATGCCAACAACTTCGATGGCACCGATCCCGAGCCCTATCTGGCGCAATACTTGTGCGACAAGGCGCCCAAACCGTCCAACGGCTGGCAGGGGGAGAACATCAACCGCTTCTGTGATCCGGCCTATGATGCGATGGTGGCCGAACTGGCACAGGCGCGCGAACCTGAAAAGCGCGGCGAAATCGCCATCCGCCTGAACGAGATGCTGACCAAGGACAGCTATGTGATCGTGCCGCTGGTGGATCGTGGCCGGTTGTCGGCCCATTCCACCACGCTGGGCGGTGTGGTGCTGAACACATGGGACAGTGAGTTGTGGAACGCCAGCGACTGGTTCCGCATCAAGTGATCTGATTCCGGGGCGCGACCGGCACGAATTTTCTGCGAAAATTCCCGGTCGCGCCCTTCAACTTCCATCTGCTTTCCTGGTGCGGCTGTGAATTTTCGGAGAAAATTCGTGCGTGCCCGACTGCTGATCCGAGGCGTTGCCCATGCTCACCTTTACGATCCGTCGGTTGCTGCTGGCGATCCCGACGCTTGTGTTCATCAGTCTGGTGATCTTCCTTTTGGTCGATTTCGCCCCCGGCTCGCCCATGAGCCAGATCCCCCTGACCGTCCCCCCCGAGGTGCGGCTGAAGATCATCGAGGCGATGGGTGCCAACGAGCCCATCTTCGTGCGCTATCTCTTGTGGCTCAAACAGTTCTTCTATGTCGAACCGCTGGTGCTGATCGACAGCATTTTCGGCACCGACTGGTCAGCCGGCATGCAGCGCATCGTGTCCTGGCAATCGCGCAGCCCGGTTATGGATATCATCGTGCAGCGCATGCCGCAGACGCTGACCGTGGTGGGCTCGGCCTATGTGATCGGGGTGATCATCGCCGTGCCCATCGGCATCTATTCCGCCTACCGCCAATATTCGTGGTTCGATCAGGTCGGCACCTTCATCGCAATGATCGGCTTTTCGGTGCCCACCTTCTTTACCGGCGTGGTGCTGATCCTGGTGTTTTCGGTCAATCTTGGCTGGTTCCCGTCGATCTACAACACCTCGCTCAAGGTCACCGATTGGGATACGTTCCTGCAACAGGTCCGGCAGATGGCGATGCCCGTGGCGGTGCTGGCGCTGTACAACGCGTCGCAGATCAGCCGCTACATGCGGTCGTCCATGCTGGACAATCTGGCGCAGGATTACGTGCGCACCGCGCGGGCAAAGGGCATGTCGGAACGGGTGGTCGTGCTCAAGCACGTGCTGCGCAATTCGCTGATCCCGGTGGTCACGGTGATCGCGCTTGGCATCCCCACCATCTTTGGCGGCGCGATCATCACCGAACAGGTGTTCAAGGTGAACGGCCTTGGCGCGCTCCTTATCAACGCCATCCAGGGGTCTGACCTGCCCATGGTGCAAACCCTGACATTCATCTTCGCCGTGCTGATCGTGCTGTTCAACCTGATTGCCGACGTGCTTTACGGCATGCTCGACCCGAGGATCCGCTATGACTGACACCACACACATCGAAAAACCCCGCAGCCAATGGGCCGATGTCTGGGCGCAGTTCAAGACCCACAAGGGCGCGGTGGCGGCGCTGACGATATTCGTTCTGCTGATCCTGTTCGTGACCATCGGGCCGTTCATCTGGCGCGTGGACCCGACCTATATCAACCCCAACGGTGCCGAGATGATCCGCACCCGCAACAAGCCGCCAAGCTGGCAATTCCCGCTGGGCACCGATCAGCTGGGCCGCGACATGCTGGCCCGGATGATGAAGGGCGGGCAGGTTTCCATCGCGGTGGGGCTGGTGGCGATGGTGATCTCGATCCTGCTGGGCACGCTGGTCGGCGTGCTGGCGGGGTATTTCAAGCGGCTGGATGGCCCGCTGATGCGGCTGACCGACCTGTTCCTTGCCCTGCCCCTGCTGCCGCTGCTTCTGGTGATGGTCATGCTGTTCCGCGATCCGCTGGCCCGTGCCATGGGGCCAGAGGGCGGCACCTTCCTGCTGATCGTCATGGCCATCGGCGTCACCAGCTGGATGCAGGCCGCCCGCATCGTGCGCGGCGATGTGCTGGCGCTGAAAGAGCGCGAATTCGTGCTGGCCGCGCGGTCCATCGGCACGCCGTCGCGCCGGATGATCCTGCGCCACATCCTGCCCAATGTGGTCAGCCCGATCATGGTGTCGGCCACGCTTGGCATCGCCAGTGCCATCATCACCGAAAGTGCGTTGTCGTTCCTTGGCCTTGGCTTTCCACCTGATTTCCCGACATGGGGGCGACTTCTGTTCGATGGGGTGGACTATATCCAGCAATACCCCGAACGGGTGGTCTGGCCCGGTGTTGCCATCTCGCTGACGGTGCTGTCGGTCAACTATATCGGGGACGGTCTGCGCGATGCGCTTGACCCGCGGATCCGGGGGCGCTGACGCGTCAAGACGCCCGATTTCCGTGGCACCCTTGTTTCAAAGGGTGATCCCGCATTAAATAGCGGGTGAAGCCGCCGCCAGTGCAGGAAAACCCCATGTCCGTGGATACGATGAAAAACCTCACCGACACCGTCCGGTTCACCGACGCCGGGTGTGAGGCTTTGCCGCCCGCCGAGATGGAGGTTCAGGCCGCCTTGGCCGCCAGTTTTCTCAAGGCGCTCAGCCACGAAGGGCGCCTGATGATCCTGTGCCATCTGGCTTCGGGCGAAAAGACCGTGACGGAACTGGAGCGTTTGCTGGATTCGCGCCAGGCCGCCGTCAGTCAGCAACTGTCGCGCCTGCGGCTGGAGGGGTTGGTGTCGTGCCGCCGCGAAGGCAAGGCAATCCATTACGCCATTCAGGATCCTAAGGTCAGCCGCACGATCGCGCTGATGTATGACATGTTCTGCGGTCCAAATCCGGTCTGACCGCAACGCGCGGGCGCCCTGCGGTCAGCCGATCTGTGGCTCACATGAGATAGCTGTCAAACACCATTGCATTCAGGTCGGCGGCACTCACGCCTTCAAAGGTGATGGTGCTGCCGGTCGGCAGGGCCAGAACCGCGCCGGTTGCCCCCTCCACAAACGTCAGGCCGTTTGCCTGCGCGTAATCAATGCCGTTGATTTCATTCACGGTGAACTGGTCTTCGGTCACGTCGAAATCGGTGATCACGTTATCAGACTGTCGGTTGGTCCGCGCTCCGAAGAAATCGAACGTGTCGGCACCCGCGCCCCCGGTCAACACATGGTCCCCCCCAGCCTCCAGCCGGGCCGAGATGTAGTCATCCCCATCGCCCCCGTAGATAACGCTGGAATCGCGCCCGGTGGACAGCACATCATCCCCTGCGCCCCCGTCGATCAGGTTGTTGCCGAACCGGCCATAGATCGCATCATTGCCATCGCCGCCATGCAGCGTGTCATTGCCGCGATCGCCGCCGATTGTGTCATCACCCGAGCCGCCATGGATCACATCATTGCCATCGCCGCCGCCCAGCACATCGTTGCCGTCGCCACCGTAAACCAGATCATTGCCACCCTCGCCGTCGAAAAAATCATGCGCCGCCGACCCGGTGAAAGTATCATTTCCGGCAAGGTTCAGGCCTGACACCAGTTGCTGCGCCGTGGTGCCGGTCAGAATCAGGGTGCCGCCAAGCTGGGGCAGAAACACCGATACGCCGCCGTTGCTCAGGGCCGTCACTCCAAGGCCGGTGGTGCCCAAGGACAGGAGGTTCTGGCCATTGATGGTCAACGAGTCGTCAGCAAAGGAAAAATCCCCGATCCGCGCCTGAAAGCCGCTGCCGGCATTGACCAGTTCAAACAGATCCTTTCCGGCCCCGCCGAACACCGTGACCAAGGTGGTGTCGTCCATATTGGCGGTGATCGAGTCATTTCCGGCGCCGCCGTAGATCAGATCGTTGCCGGTGCCCGAGTTGATGGTGTCGTCGCCATCGCCGCCGATCAGCGTGTCATCGCCCGCGCCCCCCTGCACGATATCATTGCCAGCACCACCATCGATAAAGTCGTTGCCGCGCAATCCGCTCAGCGCATCATGGCCGTCGCCACCGTAAATCAGATCGCTGAAATTCGACCCACGCAATTGATCATTGCCTGCGGTTCCAAACAGGGTCTGGAAAAATCGGCCCATCGGGCCTGGGGGGATAAAGGGCATCGGCCTACTCCGGTCAAAGAAAAACTCCGCTGCCCGACAGCTTCCGACGGCTCATCCCGTTCTTTTAAAAAAACGCTAACCAAGTCTTGGCTTGATTCGCCAGAAATTCAGAATTTTGTGCCTGATCTGTGCCACAATATCGCCATATTCGCCCGATTGTGCGATCAACAGCGCCGGGGCAAGAAGGGTAGGCGCGCGCAATTGCGACACCTCACCGCTGGCGCGTTTCGGCCCTGCCACGCATTGTTGTCTGCCCGATGTGGCACGCCGCCTAGTGCAGCCGGAATTCACCCACCACATTGCGCCATTCATTCGGGCCTATCAGCCGCTTGTGACTGAACCGCACCGAATGCAGCGGCCCTTCGATCTTGGCCTGCCAATATTCGATGAACTTGAACAGGCGCGGATAATCGGGCGCCAGATCATAGTCCTGCCAGACAAAGGTATTGAGAACATTGCGATAATCCGGCAAGCGATAGAACATCTCCGCCGTGGTCAGGCCATAGCCTTTCAGCATCAGTTCCGTCTCGGTTCTTTCCATGCGACTCTCCTGCTCAAGCCCCCTGACAGGAATCATGCCAAAGGCAGATTAAAAATCAATGATTTCAATTTGTTGGCACTGATCGCCGCTGGCTGCCAAATCCTGCGGCGGGCCGCCATTGCACCCTATCCCTTGCTTGGTGTAAGGTTGGCGCAACAAGATATAGCCCCACCGCAAGGAAGGCACCGACAGCATGAGCGATACGCCCGAAGACACTGACATCAAAGACGAAATGCCGGAAAAGCCGGTTCATTCCGGCCCGCAGATCGACATTGCCGCCGAAATGAAGACCGCCTATCTGGATTACGCGATGAGCGTGATCGTGAGCCGCGCGATCCCTGATCTGCGCGACGGGCTCAAACCCGTTCACCGGCGCATTCTTTTCGCGATGAGTGAATCGGGCAACAGCCACGACAAACCCTACCGCAAATCGGCGCGCCCCGTGGGCGATACGATGGGCAAATACCACCCCCACGGCGATAGCGCGATCTATGACGCGCTGGTGCGGATGGCGCAGCCGTTTTCGATGTCTTTGAAGCTGCTGGACGGGCAAGGCAACTTCGGCTCGATGGACGGCGATTCCGCCGCCGCGATGCGCTATACCGAAGTGCGGATGGACAAGCCTTCGGCCTTCCTGCTGGCCGATATCGACAAGGAAACCGTTGATTTTCAGGACAATTACGACGGCAAGGACAAGGAACCCACCGTCCTTCCCGCCCGTTTCCCCAACATGCTGGTCAATGGCGCGGGCGGTATCGCCGTTGGCATGGCCACCAACATCCCGCCGCACAATCTGGGCGAGGTGATCGACGGCACGCTGGCGCTGATCGACAACCCCGACCTGTCGTCTGAGGCGTTGATGGAGATCATTCCCGCCCCCGATTTTCCCACCGGCGCCACGATCCTGGGCCGCTCCGGCGCGCGCAAAGCCTATCTGGAAGGGCGCGGGTCGGTCATCATCCGCTCGAAAACCCATATCGAGGAAATCCGCAAGGACCGCTACGCCATCATCATCGACGAGGTGCCGTATCAGGTCAACAAGGCCGCGATGATCGAGAAAATCGCCGAACTGGTGCGCGAAAAGCGGATCGAGGGCATCTCGGCGGTGGCCGACGAATCCGACCGCATCGGCATCCGCGTGGTGATCGAGCTGAAGCGCGATGCCACACCCGATGTGGTGCTGAACCAGCTGTTCCGCTTCACGCCGATGCAGACCAGTTTCGGCTGCAACATGCTGGCGCTGAACGGTGGCCGCCCGGAACAGTTGACCTTGCGTGATTTCCTCACGCATTTCATCACCTTCCGCGAGGAAGTTGTGGCGCGCCGCACCGCGTTCGAGTTGCGCAAGGCGCGCGAGCGCAGCCATATCCTGTGTGGTCTGGCCGTTGCCGTGTCCAACGTGGATGAGGTGGTCCGCACCATCCGCGCCTCTGCCGACGCGGCGGAAGCGCGCGAAAAGCTGATGACGCGCCGCTGGCCCGCCGCCGACATCGCGCCCTATATCCTGCTGATCGACGACCCCAGCCACACCATGAACGACGACGGCACCTATAACCTGTCCGAGGTGCAGGCCCGCGCCATATTGGAGTTGCGCCTGCAACGCCTGACCGCTTTGGGCGTCAAGGAAGTGACGGACGAGTTGGAAGAACTGGCCGGCAAGATCAAGGAATATCTTGAGATTCTGGGCAGCCGCGAGCGGATCATGGCCATCATCTCGGACGAGTTGCGCGAAGTGAAGCAGTTGTTCGCCGTGCCGCGCCGCACCGAGATCGTCGATTGGGCCGGCGATATGGAAGACGAGGATCTGATCGAGCGCGAGGATATGGTCGTGACCATCACCTCCGGCGGCTATATCAAGCGCACGCCCTTGGCCGAATTCCGCCAGCAGAACCGCGGCGGCAAGGGCCTGTCGTCAATGGCGACGAAAGAGGACGATGTGGTGACGACACTTTTCGTCGCCAATACGCACACTTGGCTGCTGTTCTTCACAACCGATGGCATGGTTTACAAGCTGAAAACCTGGCGCCTGCCGCTTGCGGGGCGCACCGCAAAGGGCAAGGCGATTGTCAACATCCTGCCGATCCTGCCGGGCGTGTCGATCGCGGCCCTGATGCCGGTCGATGTGCCCGAAGAGGAGTGGGAAACCCTGCAAATCGTCTTTGCCACCAGCGATGGCGATGTGCGGCAGAACGATCTGTCGGATTTCACCAATGTGAAGCGCAACGGCAAGATCGCGATGAACCTGCCCGAAGGCGTGTCGCTGGTGAACGCCGCGATTGCCGACGACAAGGATGACGTGATGCTGGTCACCGCCCTTGGCCGCGCGATCCGGTTTTCCACCACGGAAATCCGCGTGTTCAAATCGCGCGGATCAACGGGCGTGCGCGGCATCCGGCTGGCCGAAGGCGACAAGGTGGTATCCATGGCGATCATCCGGCACTTCGAGGCCACACCGGGCGAACGCGAGGCTTACCTCAAACAACGCCGTCTGATGGCAGGCGCGGTCGAGGATGACGCCGAAGCCGATGACGAGGAAGAAGCGGTTGCACCCGACCAGCTTAGCCCCGAACGCTACGCCGAAATGTCCGCCATCGAAGACCTGATCCTGACCATCACCGCAGGCGGCGCGGGCAAGCTTTCCTCCAGCCACGGCTATCCGGTGCGCGGGCGCGGCGGCATGGGCGTGATGGCGATGGACAAGGCGATGCGCGGCGGGCGGCTGGTGGCCTCGTTCCCCGTCGTGCCGTCGGATCAGATCATGCTGGCCACCTCTACCGGCCAGTCGATCCGGGTGCCGGTGGATCAGATCAGCTTCCGCTCGCGCTCTGCGGGCGGGGTGCGGGTGTTCAACGTCGGGAAAGATGAGGTGGTGGTTTCGGTCGCCCGCGTGGCCGAACAGGGCGATGAGTGAGTTGGAGGACCGGCTGGCGGCCTTGGCCGCCGCTGGTCAGACGATCCCCTACGGCGCTTTGGCCCGCGATCTGGGCTGGCGCATGGGCGATCTGACCAAGGCGCTGGAATTGCTGATGGAAACAGATGCGCGCGCGGGTGCCCCCCTGCGCGCGTCGCTGTGTGAGGCGCGGCTTGGCAACGGCCTGCCCGCGCGCGGTTTTCTCGAAAAGGCGGCAGCGTTGGGCTTTGATGTGTCCGACCCCAGCGCGTTTGTGGCCCTGCACCGGCGCAGATTGTCCGGCGCGGGTTAAGACCTTTGAAACGATCCCCATCCTATCCTGCGCCAAAGGGAGTGGGACCGGATGAACCTGTATCATTGCATGATCGAACTGCGGCAAGACAGCCGGGCACTGGCCTTTGCCAAGGCGGTGGAGGGCTGGATGACCCATCTGCAAAGCCACGGGCTGATCACCGGCTGGCGGCTGATGCGGCGCAAGTTCGGCCTCGCCTCCGGCGCGCACCCCGATTTCCTGCTGGAGGTGCAGGTGACGGGCCTGGCCGCGCTGGACGATGCCTTTGCCGCACTTTCCGCCGCCGATGACGAGGCCGCGCGGCGCTATGACCTGATGCATCAGATGATCGCGCGGGTCGATGTGGGCCTTTACCGCCCCTACCCCGATGCCAGCCAGCGCGAACGCATCGCGCTGGTCTGACCCAAGTGCAAGCCACGCCTTGAAAGGCGGGCGCCTGCGGGATATCTCCCGCCCATGACCAACACACTCCACATCATCGGCGGCGGCATGGCCGGATCGGAAGCGGCATGGCAGGCCGCCCAACAGGGCATTTCGGTGGTGATCCACGAAATGCGCCCGCAGGTCGGCACCTTCGCGCATCGCACCGGGCATCTGGCGGAAATGGTGTGTTCCAACTCCTTCCGCTCGGATGACCATGAAAGCAATGCCGTGGGCCTGCTGCATTGGGAAATGCGCGCGGCGAACGGCTTGATCATGGAACAGGCCGCCGCCCACCGCCTGCCCGCTGGCGGCGCGCTGGCGGTGGACCGTGACCCCTTTGCGGAAAGCGTGACTGCAAAAATCAAGGCACATCCGCTGATCTCTGTGTCTTACGAGGAAATCACCGATCTGCCAACGGGTGGCCACTGGATCATCGCCACCGGCCCGCTGACCTCGGGCGCGCTGGCCGACAGCATCCGTGCGGCCACCGGGGCCGACGCCCTGGCGTGTTTCGATGCCATCGCTCCCATCGTCTATGCCGATACGGTGG
>JBKBQB010000035.1:0-32054 GCA_046292785.1 Paracoccaceae bacterium | reverse complement strand
GATCGAGCCAAAACCCGGCGTTGACATCATCATGATGGCCCCAAAAGGCCCCGGCCACACCGTGCGCGGCGAATACACCAAGGGCGGCGGCGTGCCCTGCCTTGTGGCGGTCCACAACGATGCCACCGGCAAGGCGATGGAAATTGGCCTCAGCTACTGCTCAGGCATCGGCGGCGGCCGCTCCGGCATCATCGAGACCAACTTCCGTCAGGAATGTGAAACCGATCTGTTTGGCGAACAGGCAGTTTTGTGTGGCGGTCTGGTCGAACTGATCCGCATGGGTTTTGAAACACTGGTTGAAGCCGGATATGAGCCGGAGATGGCCTATTTCGAGTGCCTGCACGAAGTGAAGCTGATCGTTGACCTGATCTATGAAGGCGGCATCGCCAACATGAACTACTCGATCTCGAACACTGCCGAGTATGGCGAATACGTGTCCGGCCCGCGCATCTTGCCGTATGACGAGACGAAAAAGCGGATGAAAGAGGTGCTGACCGACATCCAGACCGGCAAATTCGTGCGTGATTTCATGCAGGAAAACGCGGTTGGCCAGCCGTTCTTCAAGGCCACCCGCCGGATCAACGACGAACACCAGATCGAAAAGGTCGGCGAAAAGCTGCGCGCGATGATGCCTTGGATTTCCAAGGGCAAGATGGTCGACAAGGCCCGCAACTAAGCGCGCGGCGAAACCGGACCGCCTGTTACAAGATGGGAAAGCCGGGAATCATCCCCGGCTTTTCTATTGCAATCCTGTGCCCGGCAAGGCGGGCGGAGTGTCAGATGATCGTCACGGTCGGTTGCGGTTTGCGCGCATCGCCTTGACCCGTGGACGGTCATGCGCGGGGATCAGGAACCCCACGCCGCCTTGCGGGCCGTCCTTGGCAAGCGTCGATTTCGGGGCGTTGGGATCGTGGCGGCGCTCTTCCACCCGCGCCTTGCTGACCATGGCGAAGATCAAAATAGCCAACATCGTCAAAAGTGACAAAAACGGAATCAGGGCTCCGGTCATCGGTGATCCTTTCTGGGATGGGCCGACGCGTCTGATCTCAGGGCGCGGCAAAATTTCCGTATCCCGGATATAACGCAAGGCGGTCATTTTGGTTCCGCGACCCGCCGCCGCAGGCTCTGGCGCAGCGCGTTTTTGACCGCTACACCACGTTCATGCCCACTCCCACCCGCGCAGACTGGCTGTCGATCTTTGTCCTTGGCTTGGTCTGGGGCGGAACATTCATGGTCATCAGCCTTGCCCTGCGCGGGTATCGGCCGGTGACGGTGGCCTGCGCGCGCACCACATTCGGGGCGTTGACCGTGCTGGCCCTGCTGCGCCTGACCGGGCGGCAGCTGCCGCGCAGCGCGGCCGTCTGGCGCTCTGCGGTGCCGATCGGCTGTCTGTCCACCGCCCTGCCGTTCTTTCTGCTGTCCTGGGGCCAGCAATCGGTGCCGTCGGCCTTTGCCGGGCTGTCGATGGCCGCCGTGCCCTTGTTCGTGCTGCCGCTTGCACACAGCTTTTCCGATGAGCCCCTGACCCGGCGCAAGGTTGCTGGGTTTGCGCTTGGCTTTGTCGGGGTATTGGTGTTGCTTGGCCCTGCGGCGTTTCAGGGGGGGTCGGCCACGCTGGCGCGGCTTGCTTGTCTGGGTGCGGCGTTTTCTTATGCGGTGTCATCCATCCTGACCCGCCGATGCCCTGCGGTCGATCCGGTGTCGCTTGCCGCCGCCACGCTGATGGTGGGTGCCATCATCCTGATTCCGGCGATGCTGCTGGCCGAGGGCGTGCCTGACTGGCAAGGCACCGTGCCGGGCCTCGCCATCCTTTTCCTTGGCCTGGTGCCGACCGCCTTTGCAGCGCTCTTGCGCACGACGGTGATCCGCAGCGCCGGATCGGGCTTCATGACCCTGACCAATTATCAGGTGCCGCTGTGGTCGATGGGCTTTGGCGTGGTGCTTCTGGCCGAACCACTGCCAGTTACGTTTTTTGCAGCCCTCGCGTTGATTTTGGCCGGGCTGGGTGTCAGCCAAACGGGGCGCAGGACCGGGTGATCACACCACCGCTTCGACCGCGCACACGATTTCATCCACCACCTGCACCAGCACGCCCTCATCCTCACATTCCGCCATGACCCGGATCAGCGGCTCGGTCCCCGACTTGCGGATCAGAATGCGCCCCATGCCTGCGATCCGCGCGGTGTTCGCCGCGATCACCGCCTTGACCGATGGCTGGTCCAAGGGCGTCTTTCCGGCCGAGAACCGCACGTTCTTGAGCATCTGCGGCACTGTGTCGAACTGGCGCACCAAGCTGCTGGCCGGCTTGGCTGTCCGTGCCATTTCGGCCAGAAACTGCAAGCCCGCGATCAGACCGTCGCCGGTGGTGGCATAATCGGTCATCACGATATGCCCCGATTGCTCGCCACCCAGATTGAACCCGCCTGCCCGCATGCGTTCCACGACATAGCGATCCCCCACCGCCGTGCGCTCCAGCCCGATGCCCTGCCCGGCCAGAAACCGCTCCAGCCCAAGGTTCGACATCACCGTGGCCACAAGGGCGCCGCCCCGCAGCTTGCCATCCATCGCCCAGCGAGACGCCATCAGCGCCATGATCTGATCGCCATCGGCCACGTTGCCGGTTTCATCCAGAATCATCACCCGGTCGGCGTCGCCGTCCAGACAAATGCCCACATCTGCGCCATGCGACACCACCGCCTCGGCGGCGGTCTGGGTATAGGTGCTGCCACAGCTGTCATTGATGTTGGTCCCGTTTGGCGACACGCCCACCGGCACGACTGTGGCGCCCAGTTCCCACAGCACCTCTGGCGCGGCGCGATAGGCGGCCCCGTTGGCGCAATCGATCACCACTTTCAGCCCATCCAACCGCAGACCCGCCGGAAAGGTGGTCTTGACAAATTCCTGATAGCGCCCCCGGCCGTCCTCGATCCGCTTGGCGCGGCCGATATTGGCGGCCTGCGCCAGAACGATCTCGCCCTCGACAATACTTTCAATTTCGGCTTCCGCGTCGTCCGACAATTTGAACCCATCAGGGCCGAAAAACTTTATACCGTTGTCCTGATGCGGGTTGTGGCTGGCCGAGATCATCACCCCCACATCCGCGCGCATGCTTCGGGTCAGAAAGCCAACCGCAGGGGTCGGCACCGGCCCCAGCAACAGCACGTTCATGCCCGTGCTGGTGAACCCCGCCGTCAGCGCATTTTCCAGCATATAGCCCGAAAGCCGCGTATCCTTGCCGATCACCACCCGGTGCGCCGCCCCGCCATCGCGGCGAAAGAACCGCCCCGCCGCAGCGCCCAGCCGAAGCGCCATCTCGGCGGTCATCGGATAGGTGTTGGCCTGCCCGCGCACCCCATCGGTGCCAAAGAGCTTGCGTGTCATGGGGTCATTCCTTTGTCTTCGTTCTGGGTCACAGCCTGCCACAGCGTCACCGCAGCGCGCGTTTCCTGCACATCATGCACCCGGATCATCTGCACCCCCTGCGCTACACCCGCCAAGGCAACAGCCAGGCTGCCCGGCATCCGCCGCGCCGCCTCGTCTTCACCCGAAAGCGCGCCGATGAACCGCTTGCGGCTGGCCCCCAGCAACACCGGCACACCAAGCGAGTGAAACAGGCTCAGCCGTGCCAGCAGGGCAAGGTTATGCGCCAGCGTCTTGCCAAAGCCGATACCGGGATCAACCGCCATGCGCGCGCGGCTGATGCCCGCACCTTCCGCCTGCGCCACGCGCGCCGCCAAAGCGTCATACACATCCAGCAGCACGTCGTCATAGACCGGGTCATCCTGCATGGTCGCGGGCGTGCCCAGCGAATGCATCAGGATCACCGGCACACCGGCATCCGCCACCAAAGCCGCCATTCCCGGATCAAATTGCAGGGCGGTCACATCATTGACGATCCCCGCCCCGGCCGCCAGCGCGGCCTGCGCCACCGCCGCCTTGCGGGTGTCGATCGACACAGGCCGCTCGATCCCCGCCGCGCGCAGGGCTGCGATCACCGGCACGGTGCGGGCGGTTTCCACCTCGACGGGGACCTCAACGGCACCCGGCCGCGTGCTTTCGCCCCCCACATCCAGAATATCGGCCAGACCGGCCATCGCACGGGCCTGCATCATCGCGGCTTCGGGTTTCAGAAACAGACCGCCATCGGAAAAGCTGTCCGGCGTCACGTTCAGGATCCCCATCAGCCGGGGCCGGTCCAGCGTCAGCCCCGCGAAATCGGCGCGCGGCGACATCAGGGGCGACAACAGGCTGGGCGACGCCTCAGACGCGGGCACCACAACAGGCGTGCGCCCACGTTCCAGAATTTCCAGGTGGGTAAAGCGGCACCAGCCGCCTGCCAGGACCACGGCATCGTTGGGGCGGGCGGCATCATGCAAAGGGATGGGTCGAATATATGTCATGTGCCCGGATTAGGCCGCAACGCGCCGGTTTTGCAAGCGGCTGTGTCAGCCGTGTTCAACCGGAACGCGGCTTCCCGCCGGAAGTGCAACATTGCCGTGAACAATCAACGCGACAGCGGCCATTTCCTCGGCCAGCCACAACGCCAGCGCGACCGGCGCGGCGCTCTTTGGCCCATCCACCGCATCCAGCACCATCTTTGATGGCGCCCAGACGACCGATTGACCGCGCTTGATGGCCCAATCGATTTCTGTGCGCGTCGCGACCACCACACAGCGCGGATCGCGCGACGCCAGCGTCCATGCGTTCTGTTCGATGGCCAGCAGATCCACCCGGCGCTGGGTTGGCCTGTGCCCGGTCTGCGGGCAAGCAGTCTGGGGCAGCCCCACAGTCAGGATCAGCGGTGCGCCACGCGCCTGCAACGCATCGAGCCGGTCGGTCAGGTCAGCAGCCCCGATCGTGGCGTTGTCCAGATGCACCACCAGCGGATGCACTGCTGATTCAAGCCCGTCCTGACCCACAACGCGCAGGGGCACTTCGGCGCGCGAGCGCACGATCTCTACCCCCAGTTTGTAGGGCCCGATATCCAGCTTTTCGATCCGCACAAAGGCGCGCATCGCCTGTGGTTCGGCCAGAATGCGTTCCGCCACCCGCTCGGCCAGCGTCTCCAGCAGATTCAGCCTCTCTGCCGCCAGTTCATGCGCGATGGCCCAGGTGATCCGATCATACGACAGGATCCGGTCCACATCATCATTCAGGGGTGCCGCAACGGGCGCGACCTCTACCACAACATTGAACATCACGCGCTGTTTGTGGCCGCGTTCTTGCTGAAATGCACCGATGTCCACCTCGACCACATGATCGCGCAGCGAAATCCTGTCACGCGGATCAGCACCGGCCGATGCCTGACTGCGCTCTTCAGGGTGGGCAAAGGCGAGACGGATGTCGCTGGTCATCTGGCCCCCCAAAGGCCCAAAGGGATCGGGGACAGATTACACCCTGCCCCCGCATCCGATTGCCCGAACCCGACCTGGGGCGCAAGCCCCCCGACACCTCAAGGCTGACGGTAAAACAGATGCGCGCCGATGGCAGCGGTTCGCGGAAACTGCCGCGCCCAACGCGGGG
Source organism: Paracoccaceae bacterium (assembly GCA_046292785.1). Taxonomy (GTDB): domain Bacteria; phylum Pseudomonadota; class Alphaproteobacteria; order Rhodobacterales; family Rhodobacteraceae; genus Pseudotabrizicola. Next base: position 26,531 of record JBKBQB010000035.1, on the reverse strand, counting down.
CAACCGCGCGCGTGTGGAAATGGGTGGCGCCGGCGGTCAGCCCGCGCGGTGCGCCATTGAGCATGATCGCCGCAATCCGGCCCGCCCGGTCAGCGGCCTGACGGTCGCGCATCACATCGCTGTTGCCATCGCAGACATAGCTGAACTGGCACCCGCCTCCGCCACTTTGCTTGACCACACCGCAAACCGTCTTGGGGTAATCGCGGCTGTCCACCCGGTTCAGGATGACCTCGGCCACCGCAAACTGCCCTTTCAGGCTTTCGCCGCGCGCCTCGAAATACAGCGCCGATTGCAGGCATTGCCACTGCGCGTCGCCTTTTGGGGCGGGCTGAGCGGCCAGAAAACTGTCTTCATAGCGGATAAGCACGGGCTGCGCCGGTTCAACCGCCTTGGCCACAGCCCCCGGTTTGCCCTTTTTGGGCCCGGTCGCAAGGGCAGCCAGCCGATCCTGCGGCACAGATCCCACTGTTGCATGTTCAGCCCCCATGAGAGAGGCCATTTGTTCAGCCAAGCCCATTTCGGGGCTGTTGGACTGGCTCACCGTCACCTCGGCGAAGGCCGCTCCACCCGTGGCACAGACTGCCACCGCAGCCGAGGCCATGATTTGTCGCAAGCGCATTGTCTCGTGTTCCGTTCTGTTGCCTTAACTGCGCGACATCCCATAAAACCGACGGGGTTGCGCAACAGCCGCTGTGGTTAAGGCAGCCAGCGGGGCAGAGTCCATATGCGTGATATATATACCACTAAAAAGAGCGATAAATCGGCGGAATCTCGCGCATCTTTTAAGAAAATGGATGAGGATTACCGCTCAGACACATGATATTGTGCTATTTTTTCACTTATCCACAACGATCGTTGAGCGCCAGATGTGCCGCAGCAAGCCGCGCGAGTGGAACACGATACGGTGAACAGGACACATAATCGAACCCTGCTTTGCGACAAAAGGCGATTGATTCGGGGTTGCCGCCATGCTCGCCACAGATCGAAACGGTCAGATCCGGCCGGGTCTGGCGTCCGCGTTCAGCCCCGATCAACAAAAGCTCCCCCACCCCGTCCACATCCAACGTGTGGAACGGATCCTCGGGGAACACGCCTTGTTGCACATAGGTGTTCATGAACCGGCCCGCATCGTCGCGCGACAGGCCATAGGTCATCTGGGTCAGGTCATTGGTGCCAAAAGACAAAAACGCCGCATGTTGCGCAATTTCGCCCGCGCGCAGGGCGGCACGCGGGGTTTCCACCATTACGCCCAGCTTGAACGCAAAATCCATGCCCTGCTTGACCCGCACCGCCGCAGCCACGGCATCGACGCGGGTTTTCACCAGTTCCACCTCGCGCCGCGCGCTGACCAGCGGGATCATGATTTCCGGCACCACCGCCGCCCCGCGCCGCGCCACTTCGACCGTGGCCTCGAAAATCGCCTGCGCCTGCATGTCATAGATCTCGGGCAACACCACGCCCAGCCGCACACCGCGCATGCCCAGCATCGGGTTGAATTCGGTCAGCGCCTCGGCCCGGCGCGTCACCTCTGACAGGGGCTTGTCCAGCGCCTCGGCCAATTCGCGCAAACCCTCGCGACTGTGGGGCAGGAATTCGTGCAAGGGCGGGTCGAACAAGCGGATGCAAACCGGCAGCCCGGCCATGATTTCAAACAGTTGCACAAAATCATCGCGTTGCATCGGCAACAATCGCGCCAGCGACGCTGCGCGATCCTCAGAGGTGTTGGCAAAGATCATCTCGCGCATGGCGACCAGCCGGTTTTCTTCAAAAAACATATGCTCGGTCCGGCACAGCCCGATGCCCTGCGCCGCGAACTGGCGCGCGGTGGTGGCATCGGCGGGCGTGTCGGCATTCGCGCGCACACCGATATCGCGGAACTCGTCCGCCCAGCCCAGCAGGGTCTGGAAATGGTTGTCCAGCGCCGGGGCCAGCATATCGACCGCGCCCGCCAGCACCTGCCCCGTGGTGCCGTCAACCGTGATCACATCGCCCTCGCCAAAGCTGCGCCCGCCGGCATGGATGCGCTTTTCACGCGTATCCAGCCGCAGGTCGGCCCCCACCACGCAGGGCAGGCCCAATCCGCGCGCGATCACGGCGGCATGGCTGGTCACGCCGCCGCGTTCGGTCAACACCCCGGCAGAAGAATGCATGCCCCGGATATCTTCGGGCGCGGTTTCGCGCCGCACCAGAATACAGGCCTCGCCGCGCGCCGCACTGGCCTGTGCCGCATGGCTGGAAAACACGATCCGCCCCACAGCCCCGCCGGGGCTGGCGGCAATGCCGCGCGCGATCACATCGCGCACCCCGCGCGGATCGACCTGCGGGTGCAAAAGTTCCGACAGCGCGCGCGGTTCCACCCGCAACACCGCCTCTTCACGCGGGATCACGCCGTCTTCGGCCAGGGCGACCGCAATACGCAGCCCCGCGCGTGCCGAGCGTTGGACGCGCACTGCGTCGATCACCGCCAGACGGCCATCCTCGATGGTGAATTCAATCTGCATCTCCTCGCGCAGTCGCGTCCGGCAGGCCGCGCCATAGCGGATCAGGTCGGTCATGAGGTCCGGCGCGATGTCTTCCAGCGCCGGACCGCGCGCATCATGGGTCAGGAACATGGCCTGCGACGCCTTGCGCACATCGCGGCCCTGTCCCTGCCCAAGATAGCGCCCGGTGATCTGCGGCGCGCCGGTGACCGGATCGACGAATTGCACCACGCCCGAGCCGGAAATCCCGGCGCCAAGACCCTGCGCCATCGCCTGCACCACCAGTCCCAGCGGCGCATCCACCGGGGCGCCCTTGGCTTGCCGCAGCAGACGCGCGGTTGTGCCCTCCCAGGCCCGCGCCATCGATCGCAACACTTCTGACAACTGCCGCGCAGGATCTTGCGGAAATTCCTCGTCCATCTCGGTGGCATAGACTTTGAGCGCCGCCGTCACCGCCTCGGGCGAGGGCGCAGAGGCGGCAAACATGTCGGGGTCAAGCCGCGCGACATGGGTGGCATAGGATTGCACGAAGCGCAGATAGATCGCATCGGCCGCCTGCTGGCCATGGCGTTGGGCCAGGGTCTTGTGCCGCTCGGCATTGAGCCCGATATTGAGCACCGTCGCCGGCCCGCCCCAATCGGGGTTTTCAGGGGAAGGCCGGACCGAAATCAGCGGGGTGGCCCCGAACTGCGCCATGATCGCCGCACAATCGATCTGTGTGCCGCCCGCTATCGCCTTGACCGTCAGCGCGGGCAGCGCGACGGTTTGCGGCACCGGCAAATCCAGCCGCACCAGACGTTGCAGACATTTCGCGCGCCAGCCATGCGCCGCGCGGTCGATCCGGGCGGAAGGCGTGACTTCGGTGAACGCGGTCAGCATATCGGCGGCATCGGGTTTCTGCACTGCGGCAATCCTTCTTCTGCGCCGACACTACACCGATTTGGGTGTCTGGCAAGCGCCTGTGGGGTCGCGGATATGCCTGGGGTGGCGGTGGAAAAGGGGGGGCTCGCCCCCCCTCGGCGCAAACGCGCCTCACCCCCGAGGATATTTTTGAACAGATGAAATCAGCCGTCGAGTTTGGTGAGGTCCGCGACCGACAGGCAGATGGTGCGGATGCGGTGCAAGAGGTTCAGGCGGTTGCGGCGCACGATCGGGTTGTCGGTGTTGATCTGGGTGTCGGTGAAGAAGGCGTCGATGGGGACGCGCAGTTTTGCCATCGCTGCCATGGCGGTGGCGAAATCTTCGGCTTTCATCGCCGGGGCGATGGTGGTTTCGGCTGCGTCGAGCGCGGTGAAGAGGGCGCGTTCGGCATCGGTTTCGGCGAATTTCGGGTCGGCGCCGAAGGAGTATTCGACGCCGTCCTTTTGTTCGGCCTGGGTGAGGATGTTGTTGGCGCGCTTGAAGCCCTGCACAAGGTTTGCGCCGTCTTCGGTCTGGAGCGTGGCCTGCAAGGCGGTGGCGCGCTTGACCAGCAGGGTCAGGTCGTCATTGCCGGGCATGGCGAGGCAGGCGTCGATGACATCGTGACGGATGCCTTGATCTTTGAGGAATACTTTCAGGCGGTCGTGGAGGAAGGCGAGGAGGTCGGCAGATTTCTCGAGGGCTTCTATGGCTAAACCACCAAGGTTTGCCTTGAATGCATCTAGATTGCGCTTTTTGACGTCCTCTAGAACCGGCTTAACTCTTTCGTCTGAAATGTCCTCAAGTTTCTCGATTAGATCGCCCAACGGCTGTCCTTCACGGATGGCAACAACTCGTAGAATTGGGTTCAGAACTTGCTCCTTAAGGCCTAACCGCACCCCGTTCCCCAAAACCAACCGAATAACCCCCAACGCCGCCCTACGCAGCGCGAACGGGTCTTTGCTTCCCGTGGGCTTTTCGTCAATCGCCCAAAAGCCGGTCAGCGTGTCGATCTTGTCGGCCAGGGCCACGGCGACCGACACCGGGTCGGTGGGCACAGCATCCGACGGCCCCAGCGGGGAGTAGTGGTCGCGGGCGGCGTTGGCTACCGCGTCGGGTTCCCCCGCCGCGCGGGCGTAATACATGCCCATCAGCCCCTGCAATTCGGGAAATTCGCCGACCATGGCGGAGCGCAGGTCGAGTTTGGCCAGTTTGGCCGCGCGTTCGGCAAGGTCGGGGTCAGCCCCTACCATCGGCGCGATCTCGCGGGCGAGGGCTGCGATGCGGGCGATGCGGTCGGCCTGTGACCCAAGTTTGTTGTGGAAGGTGACCGATTTCAGCCCTTCCTCCCACGCGCCCATGCCCGATTTGGCCACGCGCAGATCGTTTTCCCAGAAGAATTTCGCATCCGACAGCCGCGCCGCCAGCACCTTCTGGTTGCCCTTCAGGATCGTCTCGCCATGGTCCGCCGTCATAATATTGGCAACGGTCACAAAGCCCTCGATCCGGGCGGTTTTCGGGTTGCGGACGGAAAAGAACTTCTGATGTTCCTTCATCGAGGTCTGCAACACCTCCGCAGGCAGGCCGAGGAAATCATCGGCAATGCGCCCCATCAGCGGCACCGGCCATTCAACCAGACCCGCCACTTCCGTCAGCAGGCCACGATCCTCGACCATTTCCATCCCGGCAGCAAAGGCAAGGGTCTGCGCCTCGGCCCAGATCGCATCCTCGCGCTCGGCAGAGTCCAGAATGACATGGGCGCGCTTGAGCTTTGCCGCGTAATCCTCGAATCCGGTTACAGAAAACGCCCCCGGCGACAGGAAGCGGTGGCCGCGTGTGGTGTTGCCCGACACGATGCCATCGACGCTGACCGGCACCACCTCGGCGCCGCCCTCATCGGACAGGATGCACAGGATGGCGTGCAGCGGGCGCACCCAGCGCAGGGTGCCACTGCCCCAGCGCATGGATTTGGGCCATGGGAAGGTGCGGATCGTGGCTTCCAGCACGTCGGCAATGATCTGGGGCGCCTTGCGGCCCGGTTTCTCGATCACCGCAAAGTAAACCTCGCCCTTCTTGTCGGCCCGCCGCTCCAACTGGTCCAGCGTCAGCCCGGTGGACCGCAAGAACCCTTCCACCGCCTGCGCGGGCGCGGACACGCTTGGCCCCTTGCGTTCCTCGCGCACGGCGCGGCTTTCTGCGCTCAGGCCCTCAACGGCAAGGGTCAACCGGCGCGGGGTGGAGAAGGCGGCGGCGTGGGCATAGGTCAGACCCGCCTCGACCAGACCATCGGTCACCAGCTTTTGCAGATCCGCGCGGGCGCGGGCCTGCATGCGGGCGGGGATTTCCTCGGAAAACAGCTCGATCAGCAGATCAGACATCGGATCAATCCTCGGCGGCGGGGTTCAACTGATGCCAGGCGAAGGCCCGGCCATCGGGAAAGACGGCGACCACACGGTCGATATCGGTGGCGACGTTGGCTTGCGACAGGAACGCCAGCGCCTCGCCGCGTTCCAGCGCGGTGCCGATGGCCATCGCGTCGAAACAGTCAAACCAGCCCGGCGCGACCAATGGCACAGCACCCTCATAGGCGACGTAGGTTTCCGACAGCATGGCGTGGCTCAGCGGCGTGGTGAAACAGGCCCGGAACCGCAGCGGGCTGCTGTCCGCGTCAATGCCGGTGACGGCTTCGGCCAGGATCGGTTCGGGCTGGCCGCTTTCGATGGTGGTCAGGGTGATTTCCTGACCGGGGGTAAAGCTGACCGGTTCGTAGAACGCATAGATCTGCAAATACCAGATCGCCACGCCCGCCACTGCTGCTGATATCACGATCGCCCCCGCTGCTATCTTGCCGTTCATGCCGCGACACCGGCCGCATCGGCGCCCGCTTCGGTCTGGCGGAAGGCATCGGCGCATTTCTTGGCCAGTGCCCGCACCCGGCCGATATAGGCCTGCCGCTCGGTGACCGAGATCACACCGCGCGCATCGAGCAGGTTGAACAGATGGCTGGCCTTGATGGTCTGATCGTAAGCCGGATGCGCCATGATGATGCGCTTGCCGGATGTCGCGTCCTGCGGGTCAAAGGCCAGCAGACGGTCACATTCGGCCTCGGCATCCTCGAAATGGCGCAGCAGTTGTGCGGTATCGGCCCCGTCGAAGTTGTGGCGGCTGTATTCTTCCTCGGTCTGGCGGAAGATGTCGCCATAGGTCAGCGGGATGGGCGCTTCGGGGTCGTTGAACGGCATGGTCATCACGTGGTCGATGCCAAGGACATACATCGCCAGACGTTCCAGACCATAGGTCAGCTCGCCCGACACCGGGCGGCAATCATGGCCGCCGACCTGCTGGAAATAGGTGAACTGGCTCACCTCCATCCCGTCGCACCACACCTCCCAGCCCAGACCCCAGGCGCCCAGGGTGGGGGATTCCCAGTCATCCTCGACAAAGCGGATGTCGTGCAGGGCGGGATCAAGGCCGATGGCGCGCAACGAACCAAGATACAGATCCTGCAGATCGGGGGGCGAGGGTTTGATGATCACCTGATACTGGTAGTAGTGCTGCAGGCGGTTCGGGTTCTCGCCATAGCGCCCGTCGGTCGGGCGGCGCGAGGGTTGCACATAAGCGGCGGCCCAGGGCTTGGTGCCAAGGCTGCGCAGCGTGGTCGCCGGGTGAAAGGTGCCTGCCCCCACCTCCATGTCATAGGGTTGCAGAATGGCGCAGCCCTTGCCCGCCCAATACGCCTGAAGCCGCAGGATGATCTCCTGAAACGACCGAGGCGCGCTGATTTCGCCCGGCGCTGCCCCGGAAAGCGGCTTGTCTGACATGGTGTTGACCCCCGACGGCATGCAAAAGCCTTGAAATGCCCGGCTGTCATAGGCAAGAGGCTGGTCAGGGTCAATGCGCACCGCGCCTTTGCGGGGGCGGCGCTTGATGCGGTGACGGGCGGGGCCATCTTCCGCCCGAGTTCAGGGTAAGGCGCTGCACATGCGGCGTCCGGGAAGCGAAGGGAACGGAATGGTGCGCGCGACACTTGGGATCTGGATGACGGCGGTGATGCTTTGGGCCGGGGTGGCCGCCGCGCAACAACAATCCTGGGTGCAGGTCGAAGCACAACCCACGCTGGCCGAAGCCGAAGCGCGCGCCAGCGCCTATGCCGCCGCCTTTCCCGATGTGGTGGGCTACCGGCTTGGCTCGCGCTGGTATGGCATCGCCCTTGGCCCCTACAGCGGTGCCGAGGCCGCACAGCGCCTGTCGGACCTGCGCCGCGAAAACCTGATCCCGCGCGACAGCTATGTGTCGGATGGCAGCAATTTCCGCGATCAGTTCTGGCCGGTGGGCGCAGCGCAATCGGCCCCGCTTGCCACCCCCCTTGCCCCCGATGCGCCGGTCGAGGTGACCCCCCTTGCACCCGACGTGCAGGCACAAATCGTGCCCGCCCCCCAGCCCGACGCCGCACCACAAGCGGCCTCCGACCCAACCCCGGCGTTGGTCGAGGAATCCCCCGCCGAAGCCCGCAGATCCGAAGCGGCCCTGAGCGCCGACGAACGCCGCGAGTTGCAACGCGCGCTGGCCTGGGACGGGTTCTACACCGCCGGCATCGACGGCGCCTTTGGCCCCGGCACCCGCAAATCGATGGCCGAGTATCAGGCCGCGATGGGGCTTGAGCCTACGGGCGTGCTGACCACCCGGCAGCGCGACACGCTGATCGCCAACTGGCAGGCCGATCTGGCCGAATACGGCTTCGAGACGGTGACCGAAACCGAATCCGGCATCGAGATCAGCCTGCCGCTGGGGCTGGTGCAGTTTGACCATTACGAGCCGCCTTTCGTGCATTACGCCCCAAAGGTGGCGGGCGGAATGAAGATCATCCTGATCTCGCAACCCGGCGACCGGGCGGCGCTGTATGGGCTGTATGACATCTTGCAAACGCTGACGATCATCCCGGTGGAGGGCGCACGCAGCCGCACCGAGCGGTCGTTCGAGATCAACGGCACCTCGGCCACCACCCGCAGCCATGCCTTTGCCGAAAACCGCGCCGGGCTGGTCAAGGGCTTTGTTCTGGTCTGGACGCCCGAACAGGACGATCAGGCCGCCCGTGTCCTGACCCGGATGCAGGCCAGTTTCCGCCCCGTGGGCAACCGCGCGCTCGATCCCGGCATGGTGCCGATGGCCGACGCGGCGCGTCGGGGCCTGCTGGCAGGGCTGGAATTGCGCCGCCCTATATCCGTGGGCTCGGGGTTCTACATTGACCCCACTGGCCGCGTGCTGACCACGGCGCAAACGGTGGCCCAATGCGGGCGGATCACGCTTGACGGCGTGACCGAGGCGAAGGTGACGCACACCGACCCCGCCACCGGCACCGCCCTGCTGACCCCAACTGCCGCGCTGGCTCCACCCGCCGTCGCCGGGTTCCAGACCACGACCGACCGGATCGGATCCGAAGTCGCGGTGGCCGGGTATTCCTATGGTGACAGCCTTCCCGCGCCGGTGATCACTTTTGGTGTGCTGGAGGATGCGCAGGGCCTGAACGGAGAGACCGGCATCAAGCGGCTTGGCATCACCACCCTTTCGGGCGATGCCGGAGGGCCGGTGCTGGACAGCACCGGGGCGGTGTTGGGCATGCTGCTGCCGCGAGCCGTGAACCCGGCCCGGATGTTGCCCGACGGCGTGGAATTCGCAGCCTCTGGCGCAGCGCTGCGGCAAATGCTGACCGCTCAAGGCATCGCGCCAACCGAGGCAAGATCAAATGGCGCGCTGGCGCCCGAGGATCTGACCCGAAAAGCAACGGGCATGACCGTTCTGGTCAGCTGCTGGGAATAATGCGCGGCGCCTGAGCGAGGCTTGCGGCGGCATGTCGCAAGGCCAGCAGATAACCCTGACATCGGGGCGCATGACACGTGTGTCACGCTCGGTCGCAAAACAAGGTCGCGAATACCGCGCCTTTGACGCGGCGCGGGCAGATCATCGGTGTGGGCGCCGATGCCTGGCGCATCATCATGCGGCGTCAGAAAAGGACTGACATGGCGGGAATATCCGCCTCAGATCCAAACGGGCGTCCATGGCAAGACATCACCTGCCGCACCCGATGCCAAACAACCAGCAGGCGCAGGCAGGTGTCCGATCCGGCGACCACGCGTCGAATGGGCGGGCCATGTCACGGCCTTTCCCCGCACGCATGCAACCGCCATTCACTTGCACGCACTCTTGTTAGCGCTAACAAAATCTGGTATACGCAGTTTATCGCAAGCCCCAACCTAAAAGGCCCGCCATGACCCTGCATCCCACCATCGCCCGCGTCACCGACCGCATCCGCGAACGCAGCCATGGTCCACGGGGTGACTACCTGCGCCAGATGGCCGCCGCGGTTGCCGCTGGCCCCGCGCGCAGCCACCTGACCTGCGGCAACCAGGCCCATGCCTATGCCGCGATGGAGGTGGACAAATCCACCCTTGCGACCACCCGCGCGCCCAATATCGGCATCGTCACCGCCTATAATGACATGCTCTCCGCCCACCAGCCGTTCGAGCGCTACCCCGACCTGATCCGCAGCGCCGCCCGCGCCGCAGGGGCCACCGCGCAAGTGGCGGGCGGCGTGCCTGCCATGTGCGATGGCGTGACCCAAGGTCAGCCGGGGATGGAACTGTCGCTGTTCTCGCGCGACGTGATCGCGCTGGCCGCTGGCGTGGCCCTGTCGCACAACACCTTCGACTCCGCCCTCTACCTTGGTGTGTGCGACAAGATCGTGCCGGGTCTCATCATCGCCGCCGCCAGCTTCGGCCATATCCCGGCGGTGTTCGTGCCCGCAGGCCCGATGACCTCCGGCATCCCCAATGACCAGAAATCCGCCGTCCGCAACGCCTATGCCGAAGGCAAGGCGACACGCGACGAGCTGATGGCGGCCGAAATGGCCAGCTACCACGCCGCAGGCACCTGCACCTTCTACGGCACCGCCAACACCAACCAGATGCTGATGGAATTCATGGGGATGCACCTGCCGGGCTCCAGCTTCATCAACCCCGGCACGCCGCTGCGCGACGCGCTGACCACTGCCGCCGTCGAACGCGCGGCGCAGATCACCGCGCTTGGCAACGATTTCCGCCCGGCGGGCGAGATCCTGGACGAACGCGCCTATGTCAACGGCCTCGTGGGCCTGATGGCCACGGGCGGTTCCACCAACCTTGTGCTGCACATGCCCGCAATGGCGCGCGCCTCGGGTGTGATCCTTGATCTTCAGGATTTCGCCGATCTGTCCGATGTGGTGCCGCTGATGGCCAAGGTCTATCCCAACGGTCTGGCCGATGTGAACCACTTCCACGCGGCGGGCGGCCTGCAATTCCTGATCAATCAGCTGCTGGATGCGGGCCTTCTGCACCCAGACGCAAAGACCATCGCCGGCGAAGGGCTGGAGGCATACCGCCAGGAACCCACGCTGAAGGATGGCAAACTTGGCTGGCAAGATGGTGCCCGCACCTCGCTCAACGAAAAGATCGTCCGCCCCGCGTCAGATCCCTTCGCCACCACCGGCGGTCTGAAACAGCTTTCCGGCAATCTGGGGCGCGGCGTGATCAAGGTCTCTGCCGTGGCCCCCGAGCGGCACATCGTCGAGGCTCCGGTGCGGATCTTCCACAGCCAGGATGATGTGAAAGCCGCTTTCAAGGCCGGTGAATTCACCACCGACACCATCGTCGTCGTCCGCTTCCAAGGCCCCAGCGCCAATGGCATGCCGGAACTGCACTCGCTCACCCCCACCTTGATGGTCCTGCAAGATCGCGGGCTGAAAGTTGCCCTCGTCACCGATGGCCGGATGTCAGGCGCGTCGGGCAAAGTGCCCGCCGCCATTCACGTCTCACCCGAGGCGGCAAAGGGCGGTCCCCTCGCCCGCCTGCGCGACGGCGACATCGTACGGTTGGATGCCACCCAAGGCACGCTCGCCGTGCTGGCGGATGATTTCGACAGCCGCACCCCCGTGACTGCCGATCTGTCCGCCAACAGCCACGGCATCGGGCGCGAGTTGTTCAACGTGTTCCGCCAGACGGTCGGCACCGCCGATACCGGCGCAGGCGTGGTGATCTGAACCCAGACCCTCCCTTGCCGGTTCATCTGTTCTCAAATATCCCCGCCGGAGGCTCCGGCCCCTCCGCCTCCCTGCCGTCAAAGGAAAGATCCCATGACCCCCGCCGAACAATCTGCCCGTGCGCTTGAGGTGTGTCGCCTCGCCCCCGTCGTCCCCGTTTTGGTGATCGACGATCTGGCCCACGCCAAACCCCTTGCGCAAGCCCTGGTCGCAGGTGGCCTGCCAGCGCTTGAAGTCACCCTGCGCACGCCTTGCGCGCTCGACGCGATCCGCGCGATGGCGGAAGTTGCAGGCGGCGTTGTCGGTGCGGGCACTTTGCTGACCCGCGCCGACGTGAAGGCTGCAAAAGAGGCAGGCGCTACCTTTGGCGTCTCGCCCGGTGCCACCGACGCCCTGCTCGACGCCTGCGCCGAATTCGACCTGCCGCTCCTGCCCGGTGCCGTCACCGCATCAGAGGTGATGCGCCTTTTGGAAAAAGGCTACACTGTGCAGAAATTCTTCCCGGCCGAACAATCGGGCGGCGCGGCCTTTCTCAAATCCATCGGTTCGCCGATCCCGCAGGTCAGCTTCTGCCCGACCGGCGGCATCAGCCTGAAAAACGCAATGGATTATTTGTCCTTGAAAAACATCCTCTGCGTCGGCGGCTCGTGGGTCGCCCCGAAAGACGCAATGACAAAGGGCGACTGGACTGGCATCACCAAACTTGCCGCCGAGGCCCGCGCGCTGCGCGCCTGACCAGTATCTGCAAGCCTTGCGCCGGTTGATCTGAAAACACCCGCCACGCGCCCGCCACGCCAACAAGAAACCGCCGGTGCACGTCGTGCCCGGCGGTTCTGTCATGTCAAAGCAGGAAGCGCCGGCGATCGGCGCGCAAAGTCAATCCAGGTGCCGTGTGTCTTGCAACAGAACGGTCAGTTCATCGCGCAGATCGCGCAGATCGGTCACATCGGCAGGGGGCATGCCCACCGCCGTGATCGCTTCGTCAAAGGCAGTCAGCACATGGTTTTCGCCGTCGCGGATGGAGTCCATCACATCCGCGTCGATGTCATCAAACAGCGCGCGAAGACTGACGACCGCCTTGTTCACCGTGCCCATGAAGCTGCCATCGGCATCCGGCTCAACGCCGTGACGGATCAGAATGGCGGTCAGCGCGGCATTGTGGCGGTCGTGCAGGGCACGAAACCGCTCGACAACCGGGCGAAACTCCGGTTCAGCCTTGTCCACCATCGTTTCATAGCCTGCAAGCGCATCGGCCGTCCGGCGTTGCAGGGTCAACAAGGCGTCATCGGCATCCGGCGCCGCATGAGGCGCGTCACCCTCCTCGGTGTTCAACATCATAGCAGCGGTTGTCGGCGTCAGCATGGTGCGATCCTTTCCCTGGGGTGCATCTGGTCCGGGGCTGCGGCCTGCCAGGCAGTGACCCCGATTTGCATCTTGCCCATGTCAACCGCTCAAACGGCCCGCGGGTTCCCTTGCTCGGGTCGAAAATCATGCGGTAGTCCCGATCCGGCGTGACGGGCACAGACCGGGGCGTGCCAGATAAACCTGCGCGGCTCTGACAGCGCGGGGTATCAGACAGACTGCCCGAAAAACCCGCGGATCGCCCCGGCAGAGCGGCGCGGCATCAGCGCCGCGCGGCGTGATACCATTTGTGTCGTCACCAGCGTGGTGCCACCCGGAGTCACCCGGAACCAGCGACGGTCTTCGACGGGGTCTTCGCCCACCACCAACCCTTCGGGCAGCGTCACACCCGGTGCAATCAGGGCGCGTGTCAAGCGGCACCCCGGAGTCATACGCGCGCCGTCCATCAGCACGGAATCCTCCACAACACCCCAATCGGCCCGCCCGGCCCGGCTGCGCAGCGGTGCGAACAACCGCAAGCCGCCAACGGTTGTCGACATGCCAAACCGCGACAAGGCCGGTTCGGCCGACGCCAGCTCCGGTGACGGCAGACCACAGGGGGCATCGCCGGTTTCGAACAGCAAGGCGGTTTCGCGAAATGCATCCAGCGTGTCGATGCTGCGCCAGAACGCGGGGCGCTCGCCCTCGGTCTCCCAGCGGTAAACCTGCACTTCACCGTCGCGCACCGCCAGCGGCACGATATCGTGGTCAAAGTCGTGACTGCTGGAGTCCGACTGGGAATCCTCGGCCAGTTTCTGCCGCAGCCAGTCCCAATTGCACACACAGACGCCGATGCTGGCAAGCGCCTGATCGGGTTGGTCCGGCAGGGTGACGGGTGTATTGGGCCGGTCGGCAAAGCCGGTCATGGCTCCGTCAGCCCGCATGTCCACCACCCTCAGGCCACGCGCCTGATCGTGGTCGACCGCTTTTGCTGCCAAAGTGATGCGGGCCGATGACGCCCGGTGCGCTGCGATCAGGGGCCGATAATCCATTTCCGACACATGATCGGCAGACAGGATCAGCACCTCGTGCGCGCCTTCGGCGTCAATCCGCGCCGCGAGCTGGTGCAGCGCGTCTGCTGTTCCATCATAGCGCGGCAGAGCCGCATCCCCTGACCCATCAAAGAGCAGCATCATTCCGCCCGCCGAAAACCGGCCAGCCCAGGCAGTCCCCAGATAGGTGTGCAGTGGATCGGGCAGATATTGGCCGACGACAATCGCGTTCTTCAGACCGGACCGCAATACGTTTTCCATGGTGAAATCCACCAACCGTCGTCTGCGCACAAAGGGCAGCATCGCTTTACACATCCGGTCGGTCAACTCGTGCAGCCGCGCGCCCCGCCCCCCTGCCATCACAATGGCCAGCGGCGGGGTCTGGGAACCATCTGTCACGTCAGGATTTGGGTCGTGCATCGGCAAGTCTCCGGCAATTTCAGCATGATGTTGGGCGCGGATCAGCGACCTGTGGTTGATAACAACGTCGTGACCCAGCATCGGGTTGCATCCTTGTCGCGGTCAAGACGCAATCTTTTCCACATTGCTCTGGCCGGGCCGGTTGGCCATGGCCATCACCCCCGTCAAAGCGGCCAGAACGCCATGATCGCGGGCATTGCGACCGCAACCACAATCGCCTCCAGCGGCAGCCCCATGCGCCAGTAATCGGAAAAGCGGTAAGATCCCGGGCCCATGACGATGGTATTGTTCTGATGGCCGATCGGCGTCAGGAACGCACAGGACGCCGCGATTGCCACCGCCATAAGGTAGGCATCCGGATTGGTGCCCGTCGTCTCGGCCAGTCTGATACCGACGGGCGCGGCCAGAATGGCGGTGGCGTTGTTGTTCAGCACATCCGAGATGAACATGGTCGAGACCATCAGCACCATCAACCCGACCCAGGCGGGCAGGCCTGCGGTGGCCCGCGCCAGCAGATCGGCCACCAGACCCGAAGCCCCCGTGCTGTCCATCGCCATGCCCAAAGGGATCAGCGAGGCCAGCAGAACAATCACCGGCCAGTCGATATGCTCGTACAGGTCTTCGAGTCCCAGAATTCGTGCCAGCACATAAGCCACCACCACCGCACCCAGTGCCACCGGCATCGTGGCCAGCCCCAGACTGACCGCTGCGATGGCCAGCGCGAACATCACCACCGCGCCCACCGCGCGCTTTTCCATCGTCACCGTCTCGCGCCGGTTCAGCGGCAGCAGGCGCAACGCGTCAGCGATGTTTTCCTCGGCGGTTTCGGGGATCAGCACCAGCAGGATATCGCCCGCCAGAATTCGGGTATCGCGCAGATTGTCGGTCAGCGTCCGGTCGCGCCGCATGATGCCCAGCAGCACGGAATCGTGGTCGACCGCCAGCCGCATCTGCCGCGCCGTGCACCCCACGATCCGCGACGCCTCGGTGACCACGAATTCGACCATCGCCTCGCCCGCCAGCGAAATGCGCGGCGCATCCGCCGACAGACCGTCGGGATAGGCCAGCTGCATCTCTACCCGCACCTCCTCCAGCAGGGTCGGGTTGGCCTCGACCAGCAGGATGTCGCCCAGTTCCAGCACGATGGTCTGTGGTGCGCCATAGACCCGGCGCCCGCGCCGTTTGACGGCCACAAGACTGCCTCCCAGCTTTTCAATTGCCTCGCGCAGATCGGCCTTTGTGCGCTCGATGGTCTTGGAGTCTTCGGGCACCACCAGTTCGGCCACATAGTCGCGCATCCGCGCCTGGGCATCTTCGGCCGGCGCTCCCTCGTCGCGCAGGGGCACCAGTCGCCAGCCGACAAGGCCCACAAACACCAGCCCCGCCACCGCCACGATCCCGCCAACATAGGCAAAGTCAAAAAGCCAAACGGCGCGCCCACCACACCGGCCCGGAAGCTGGATACGATCAGGTTGGGCGGGGTTCCGATCAGCGTCAGCATTCCGCCCAGAATGGTGGCAAAGGCCAAAGCCATCAGGGTCATTCCCGCCGCCCGCCCCGCCTTGCGCGCCGTGGACACATCCACCGGCATCAACAGCGCCAGCGCGGTGACATTGTTCATCACCGCCGACAACAACGCGCCGACTGCGCCCAGCCGCAAGACATGCAAAGACACCGGCAGATCGGGGTTCGCAAGCACGCGCGCCAGCGCATTGATCGCCCCGGTGCGGATCAATCCGGCCGACACCACCAGCACCAGCGCCACCGTCATCACCGCTGGATGGGCAAAGCCCGAAAAGGTCTGATCGGCAGGAACGACCCCCAAAAGTGTGCCGGCGATCACGCCGCCAAAGGCCACGATGTCATGTCGCAACCGGCCCCAGATCATCAGCGCGACAATCGTGGCGAACAGGGCAAACAGCAGGCTCTGGTCTTGGGTCAATTCGGTTCCAACTCTTTGGTTCAATGCCTCAACGCAGCCAAAGACCAGCAGTTCCGGCAAGGCGCGCCAGCCTTTGGCCGGGGTGGGGCCATGGCCTGCCGGTCAGCGTTGCCGCTGCATCAGCGCGGGCACACTGATCGCCAGCAAGATCAGTGCCAGCGGCATCGAGAAGAAAAATCCGATCTGGCCATAGCCCAGTGCCCCGATCACCCCGCCACCCAGAAACGCCGCCACCAGCCGTATCAGAATCCGCAGTTTGGCGCGGTCCACCCGCACGCCAAGACCGGGCCGCACCAACCAAAGACAGGCACGCCCGACCTCGATCCCGATGTCGGTGATCATGCCGGTTGCGTGGGTCGTGCGGATCCGCGCGCCCGAGATCTTGGTGATCGTTGCATTCTGCATGCCCATGATGAAACACAGGCACGCCAGCGAAAACAGCCGCCCCGCCTCGCTGTTGAAGATGCCGCCAAAGGCAAAGCAGAACAAAAACGCCCCTTGCACCGCCAAAGGCCAGGCAAACTGTTGCCGAAGCGCGTGTGCCCGCGCCAGATTGATCAGGATCGTGCTCAGTCCCGCGCCGGCAACAAAGGCCGCGATCGCCAAACCGCTGACAAAGACAATCCACAGGTTCAGGACCGCCAGATTGTCGGCCAGCTGCGACAGATAGCCGGTCATGTGCGAGGTGTATTGCCCCAGCGCGAAAAAGCCGCCCGCATTCGCCGCCCCGGCAATGGCCGCAAGAGCCGTCGCCAGCACCAGATCGCTCCCGGTTGAGCGCCGATGCGCCACCACCGCCCGCGCCAGACGCACGGGATGCAGGATGCGGCGTTTGGTTTTCATACTGTCCAGAGTCCTTGAATTGGTGCTTTCATCAACTGACCCCACCACAGCGCATACCGCAAGCGCCGGGCCGAAGATGCGACACCGGGTCGATGCCGTCGACGTGGCAACGGACGTTCTGCCGGAAACCCCGTTCGCTTCTGGAATCGGCTTGGTGCCTGCCGGTCCCGCTATCCGCTGCGGTCTGCCGCAAATCGGGCCGCCCGCCCGCCGCGGCGGCGGGGTGGCTCTGGCCGGACCAAGGCATCGGTCAGCACCCGGCTCATCGGATGGTCGGGGGCCGCCATCGCATATTCCGCCATCACCACGCGCAACGCCTCGTCACTTTCCACCCCCGGTTTCAGGCTCAGCGCCCAGTCGATGAAGATCGACCGGCATTCGCCCGCCGTGATCCCGTCGATCCGGTAGCTTTCGCGCACCAGCCCCTTGGGGTCCGCCTCATCCAGCCGCATCATGCGTCTCCCCATTGCTGCCTCCGTCTGTCATCTGGGCCGAGATGATCGCCTCGGCAAGCCCCGTCACCGCTTCCAGCCGCGCCGTCAACGCCTCGGCACTGGTCTCGCCGGTTTCGCGCAGCAAGAACGCCCGCCCGCCGATCCCCAGATCTTCCATCACCAACGGGCCATCGGTCAAAAGCCGCGTCCCGCATTGCAACCGCCACAGCAGCGTGTAGGCCGCCGCCAGCGCCGTCTGATCCGTTTGCGACATGCCCGCCCCCGCCCCCGCCGCAATCTGGCGCTCCACCCCGCGCGCAGGGCTTGCCGCGATCAGCGCAACCATCTGCGCGCAAAGCTCAATATCCATCAGCCGACCCGCGCCGTTCTTGGCCTCCCAACTGCCCTTGGCCGGTTTGGCCGCCTGCAACCGTTCGCGCATCGCGGCCACATCCGCGCGCACCGTCGCCCCTTTGCCCTTGCGCGCCAACAGATCGCGGCGAAACGCCTCCACCTCATCGGCCAGCCCCGGATCACCCGCCAGCACCCGCGCGCGGGTCAGCGCCAGATGCTCCCACGTCCAGGCCTCGCCCTCCTGATAGCTGGTGAATGCCTGCAAGCTGGTCGCCACCGGCCCCTGCCGCCCCGAGGGGCGCAGGCGCATATCCACCTCGTACAGCCGCCCCTCGGGCATCTGCGCGGTCAGCGCCGTGACCATGGCCTGCGTCAGCCGCGCATAATAGGGCCGCGTGGCAAGCGATTTCGGCCCCGCCGACTCCTCCACCCCCGCCGCATCATAGATCATGATCAGATCCAGATCGGACCCTGCGTTCAGCCGCTGCGCGCCCATCGACCCCATGCCGATCAGCACAGCGCCGCGCCCCGGCGGCGGCCCATACTTGGCCGTGAACTCGGCCACCACCACCGGCCACAGCGCACCCACCACCGCATCCGCAAGATCGGCATAGGCTTTCCCGGCCTCGAACGCATCCTTGAGCCCGCGCAGATGATGCACCCCCACG
Source organism: Paracoccaceae bacterium (assembly GCA_046292785.1). Lineage (GTDB taxonomy): Bacteria > Pseudomonadota > Alphaproteobacteria > Rhodobacterales > Rhodobacteraceae > Pseudotabrizicola. Next base: position 8,026 of record JBKBQB010000035.1, on the reverse strand, counting down.
CGGAAATGCCACTCCTTCATCCAGCGCCGCGCGGAATCGAGCTTTTTTTCGTAATCCGGCACAGCGGCCAGGGTTTTGCCCAGATCGGCCATCAGCGCGGCCCGCCCCGGCCATGCAGTCCAGAAACTGCCGCCGATCACCGCATCCAACACCCCCGCATTGCGCGACAGATGCCGCGCCAGACCGGGCGAGGTGCCCGCAATGTCCACGATCAACTCGATCAGCGTCGGGTTGGCCTCGAACAGCGAAAAGATCTGCACCCCCGCCGGCAACCCCGCCATGAAACCATCCAGCGCCTTCAACGCCTCGTCCGGGTTGGCCGCGCGGTCCAGCTGTTTGAGAAGCTGCGGTCTGATCCGGCGAAAGATCGTCTGCGCCCGGTCCGACCGCAGCGCCGGATAATGGATCCATCCCGCCACGATCTTCGCCGCCGCTTCCGAAAGCTCCGGCCCCGCCTCGGCCTCATTGGGGGCAAAAAAGCTGTCGGTCAGGGCATCGACCCGCGCGATCCGCTCCAACAGCCCGGCCCGGAACGCTGCCTCCTCCTGCCCGCAGAACGCGGCGATCCGCGCCACACCCTCTGCCGTCACCGGCAGGTCATGGGTCTGCGCATCCCCCACCATCTGCAAGCGGTGCTCCAACTCGCGGTGCGCGCGGTAAAGCGTGGTCAGCTCCGCCGCCACATCGGGTGGCACCCAGCCCTTGGCCGCCAGCACCGCAAGCCCCCCTACGGTGGTGCGGTCGCGCAGGTCCGGGTCGCGCCCGCCCGCGATCAGCTGTCTTGTCTGGGTGAAGAACTCGATCTCGCGGATGCCGCCCTGCCCCAGCTTCATGTTGTGGCCTTCAACCGTCACCCGGCCATTCAGGCCGCGATGCTCGCGGATGCGCAGCCGCATGTCATGCGCATCCTGAATGGCGGCGAAATCCAGATGCTTGCGCCAGACAAAGGGGGTAAGCGTTTTCAAGAACCGCTGCCCCGCCGCCAGATCGCCGCCACAGGGCCGCGCCTTGATATAGGCGGCGCGCTCCCACGTCCGGCCCACGCTTTCGTAATAGCTTTCCGCCGCCGCCATCGACAGGCAGACCGGCGTGACAGCAGCATCCGGGCGCAGGCGCAGATCGGTGCGGAACACATACCCTTCGCCGGTCAGGTCCGACAGCAGCGCCGTCATCTTGCGCGTGACGCGAATGAACGCCGCCCGCGCCTCCTGCTCCACGCCGGGATACCGGGTCTCGTCAAACAGGCAGATCAGGTCGATGTCGGACGAATAGTTCAACTCGCCCGCGCCCATCTTGCCCATGGCAAGGCTGACCATCCCCGCCGCCGTCGCCGCATCCTCGGGTGTGGCACCGGGGATCTTGCCGCGCCGGATTTCTTCGGCCACCAGCCGCACCATCGCCAGATGCACGGCACGATCCGCCAGCCCGGTCAGCGCGCCCGTCACCGTCTCCAGCGGCCAGACCCCGCCCAGATCGCACAGCGCCGTCAAAAGTGCGATCCGTCGCTTGGCCAACCGCAACCCCGCGCCCAGATCTTCCAGCGCCAACGCCTCGATCCGGGCAAACTCCGCCGCCAGCGCCTGCTCCGGACCCTCCGTCAAAGCGGCACGCAGCCAGTCCCCCTCACGCAACATCAGACCCTTCAGATAGGGGCTGCATCCCGCAACCCCGGCCATCAGACCGGCGAGCTCCGGCCCCAGATCGGCAAATGCGGCGCGCCCCTCGTCAGCGGAACTGCGGTCGAAAGGAGAGGGAAATCGGGTCAGCCGTGCTGAGAATGCGGTCATCATATCCGCAGCTTTGACCAAAGGCGCTTGCAGGGTCAATTCCCCAAGCGCAGCTCACATGGAACGTGTCAAAGGAACCCGCGCGCGCGCAAACGCCTTATTTGCCGAAATGAAGGCTGAAACCGGATCTTCCGCAGCACCAACAGCCTTGCACGCAGTCCCCCACCGAGCCGGTTGGCCGCAGGCCAGAGGCGAGAGAAAAACAATGCGGCGCAGCCGCTCCTTTTCCTTCGCGTCGGTCAGGCGGCAGGCGCGTCCTTGAATTTGATCGACTCGCCGCAGCCACAGGCTTCGGCCACGTTGGGATTGCGGAATTTGAACCCGGCGTGCAGCAGGTCCACCTCATAGTCGATCTCGGTGCCGATCAGGAACATCTGCGCCATGGGCGCAATCATCACCCGCGCGCCGTCCTGGTCCACCACCGCGTCCAGCGGGTTCACCTCGGACACATACTCCATCGTGTATTCCATGCCCGCGCAGCCACCCTTTTTCACGCCGATGCGCAGGCCCTCGCGGCCATCCTTCGCCATCAGCCGGGAAATCTGCTGTGCGGCCATCGAGGTCAGGGTAACGGCGGCCTTGCCGGGGATGCCAAACATGGGGTGCTCCTTTGGTCTGATCCCAATCTAAGGCGAAAGGTCGGGAATTCCAAGCGGCGGCAGCGCGGAAAGCAGCATCACCGTGCCGAGCGCCATCAGCATGGCCCAACCGAAAGAGGCCAGCGTGCCGATGATCACATATTCCGACAGCCGCGACTCCTCCTTGACCGCGCCAAAGCGCAGCACGGATTTGGCGGCGATCAGAAAGCCGATCCCCCCCGGCTCCCCCGCAAGGATCAGCAAGAAGATGATCCCGCGCTCCAGCATCCCGATGATCCGGCCGCCTCCCGGCAGCCCCTCCAGGCCCACCTCGCCCCAGGGCCGCATCAGCAGGGCAAGGGCAAAGCCCCCCGCCCGCGTCGCCAGCACCGCGCCCGCGATCACGGCGCAGGCGGCGGGCAGCCACAGCGGAGCATGCGGGGCCCAGGCGCTCTGCCCCCACAGTTCAGGTGCCAGAGCGGCCACCAGCAGCAGCGTGACCAGATGCGCCGCCTGATCGGCCACAAATCCGGTGATCGCAGACAGCCGCGCGCCGATGGCGACCTTTGCCAGATCAATCACCAGATGCGCCGCCGTCAGCCCCGCAATCCACGCCACCGCCTGCGCGGTCTGCACGCCCAAGAGTAGCGCCGCCACCGCCCCCACCACGGCAATATGCGCCGCCATCCACCCCAGATGCCCTGCCGCCTTGGCCTGCGCCATGCGATGGGATTGCAGCACGAAATCAGCCAGCACATGCGCAAGGATCAGCAGGGCAAGGGTTTCAGCCATCGGCGGCTTCCTGAACGAAATGCCTGGCAAAGGCCCGTATGGCCTGTTCGGTCAGCGCAAATCCCGCTGCGTTCAGCCGCGCGGCAAACGCCTGGCGCGAGATGCCCAGACGGTCCGCCAGCACCTGCTGACTGTGCGGCCCGTCCGGGTCCAGCGACAGCGCCACCGCTTGCGCCTGCTCTTGTGACCAGCCCCGCACCTGCGCATCGACATAAGCCATCAGCGCATGGTGCAGGGGGTCGGCATCTTCGCCGGCCAACACCAGCCATGTGCCGTCACCGATCGCATCCAGCGCACGGCCCGAATGGACAAAGGCCATCCCGCCCGCCATGCCCAGCGTTGCATGGTCCAGTCCGTAAGCGTCGCCCAGACCCAAAGCGATGCGGCTCGTCACCAGATCCATTGCGCGCAGCTGCGCGGCGATAAAGACCATTGCCTCCAGCCCCCGGCCTGCCGCGCCAAAATAAACCTGCCAGCCATCGCCCCGATAGCGGTGAAAACGTGCCTGATCGCTGAACCGGAGCGCCGCCGCTTCGATCACCGCCATGGTTTCATCCACCTGCATGGGTGTGCTGCGGGTGGACAGGATCAGATCGCCGGTAAGAACTGCGTGCAATTTGGCCATATTGCAAGTCATATGGCTTGCATCTTCAAAAAGCAAGCCAAATGGCTTGCAAATGAAAAATGCAAGCCGGATGGCTTGCATTCGCAATGGTCGAAAGTGGTTGGGCCTGTTCCAAGTCTACATGAAGCCCAGTTCCAGCCGCGCCTCGTCGCTCATCATCTCCATCCCCCAGGGCGGGTCAAAGGTCATCTGCACATCAACCTGCTTGACCCCGGCCAGCGGCTCCACCGCATCGGCCACCCAGCCCGGCATCTCGCCCGCCACCGGACAGCCCGGCGCTGTCAGGGTCATGATCACGCTGACCGCATTTTCGGAGTCAATTTCAATGGTGTAGATCAAACCCAGATCAAAGATGTTCACCGGAATCTCCGGATCGAAAACCGTGCGGCAGGCATCGACCACATTGTCATACAAAGGATGATCGGTGCTCGATGGCTTGATCAGAGGGGTGCCCTCGACTTTTGCTTCGCTGTTCATGCCGGCCTCATCAGGGGTTGTTGAGGGATTATATAGGAAATCCCGCCCGCCCCGTCCAGTGGCCGTCTGGCATGTGCGATGAAACACCGCCAACGACCACGCGCCAGATCGGGCCAAGTGCCAGCATCAGTCCCGGTGCGGGCGGGCTTCGGGCAGGTTGATACGGGCGACCTGTTCGGCAATAGGGTCCATCGACAGCGGGTGCATCTCGGCGCGGTGTGCGGCGGGATCACCCAGATCCTGCCATTCGCCACCCTTGTAGATTTCCAGCGCGGAAAACCCGGCCTTGTAACCCATCTTGCGGCTGCCGGGCACCCAATAGCCAAGGTAGACATAGGGCAACCCCGCCTCTCGCGCGATGGCGATATGGTCAAGGATAATGTGGGTGCCAAGCGACAGATCGGTCAGGTCGGGGTCGTAAAAGCTGTAAACCATCGACAAACCGTCATCGAACACATCCGTCAGGCACACGGCGGCCAGCGCCGCAGACCGCTCGCGCGCTTCGCGCGGGCGGGTGTATTCGATGACCCGGCTCTTGATCGGGGTCTCCTCGATCATCGCGGCGAATTCGAAGATGTCCATATCGGCCATGCCGCCATCGGCGTGGCGCGCATCCAGATAACGGCGGAACAGCGCGAACTGGTCCTCGGTCGCCCAGGGGCTGGTGGCGTTGCGGCGCAAGTGGGCCGTGCGCCGCATGATCCGGCGCTGGGTGCGGCTTGGCTGAAAGTCGGCCACCCGGATACGTGCCGACAGGCAGGCAGAACATTCCGAGCACGACGGGCGATACAGCACGTTCTGACTGCGCCGGAACCCCTGCTTTGACAAGGTGTCGTTCAGCCGTTGTGCATGCTCGCCCTGCAACGCGGTGAACAGCTTTCGTTCCATCCGGCCCTCAAGATAAGGGCAGGATTGCGGGGCCGTCACATAGAACTGGGGAGCGATGGGAAGGGTGTGGCGCATAGCTGTCTGACTGGAAAAACCTTCCCCACGTTAGCAAGCCACGCGCCGGACGCCAAGACGGCATTTGAGCCGCGACCTGTGTCCGACGCCTTTGCGCTCAGCGCGTTGACGGACTGTTGATCGCCACAGATCCCAGCACCAGATCGCTCAACCCCTGCCCGCGTGACGAGGTCAGCATCAGCACAACCGACACCACCTGCGGCATCACGAAGGCCATCGACAATGTATAGCCCAGCGTGTGCAATAGCGCCAAAGCGCCATCGAAGCGTTGGCCGTTGCGGTCCAGAAACTCGATGTTCATCAGCCGCATGCCCCAGGTCGCAGACCGCCCGGCCAATGTGGCCCAGCGATAGACAAACCCGACCACCAGAAACAGGAATGGCAAGAAAAACAGCGCAGTGAAAGCGGTGAACGGCACGATCACCGCAGTGACCAATCCGATCAGCACAAGGTCAATCACCCAGGCCAGCAGCCGCTTGGGCAAAACGCCCTCGTAAAAGGCGGCATGACGCTCGGGGTCGGGTTGCATGTCAGACATTGTCATCGAAGAAATTGTGCGCATGGCGTTGGTCCTGAAACAAGAAGATTTTCAACGGCACCCGTAATCAACGGCCGCAACGGCGGTGGCCCCGCACGGGGCCACCGAAGATCGGATCTCAGTAGTCGCCGCGCGACCCATCCTCGGGAGTGGCGGACGGACGGGCAGCCCCTTTGGCGCGGTCTTCCATGAAGCTGTCGAATTCCTGTTTGTCCTTGGCATCGCGCAGACGTTGCAGGAAGGACTCGAATGCGCCCTGTTCGTCTTCCAGACGACGCAGTGTATCAGCTTTGTAAGCGTCGAACGCAGAGTTGCCCGAAGAGCGCCATGCACCATGGCGACCCATGGACGCGTCGCGGCGGCTTGCGCAGAATTTGCCTTTGAACATGCTTTTGCTCCATTTGTTGGCGTAGGTCATGTAGATCACGAGCGCGAGGCCGACCGGCCAGACAAAGACAAAGCCCAGAACCATGGCAGCGATCCACGCCCCCCGGCCCTTTGAGTCCATCCAGTCTTCGGCATTGCGCAGTCGGTCCATCAGGCCGCCGAGCACGGAGGCTTTGGCGGTGGTATCAGTGGAATAGGTCATTGGCGTTTCTCCATCTCGGCGGCTCTGTGCCAGATCGGCACCATGTGAATACCCTTCACATGACCCAAGATGCACATGCGCAGCGCTTGGTTCAAGATGTGATGTAAAACATTTTTACATTAGGCGCACCCGCGCTTGCGACAGGGTTCAACGCACTGGCCGCACGGCGGAACAGGATGATTGCGGCTTGTGCCACAGGGGTCGCTGGCTATGATCATCGCGAAACCGATCCGTGGGAGGACAAGACATGCGCAAACTGGCCGCTGGAAACTGGAAAATGAACGGAACAGGGGCCAGCCTGTCCGAGGTGGGGGCGTTGCTCAAGGCGCATCCGGCCCCAAGCTGCGACATGCTCTTGTGTCCGCCCGCCACGCTGCTGGCGCGCATGGCCGATGTGGCAAAGGGCACCGCGCTGATGGTCGGCGGGCAGGATTGCCATGCGCACGCCAGCGGCGCGCATACCGGCGATCTGTCGGCGGGGATGCTGGCCGATGCCGGGGCCAGCCATGTGATCATCGGCCACTCCGAGCGCCGCACCGACCACGCCGAGACCGATGCGCAAGTGCTGGCCAAGGCGCAGGCGGCGCAAGTGGCGGGTCTGGTCGCGGTGGTCTGTGTGGGCGAGACGGAAGGCCAGCGCGATGCGGGCGACACGCTGGACGTGATCGGCCGTCAGGTGGCGGGGTCGGTGCCTGAAAACTCCACCGCCGCCAATCTGGTTGTGGCCTATGAGCCGGTCTGGGCCATCGGCACCGGGCGTACGCCGACGATTGCCGAGATTGCCGAGGTGCACGCCTTTCTGCGCGCCCGCCTGACCGCCCGGATCGGCGCGCAGGCGGATGGTGTGCGGCTGCTTTATGGCGGGTCGGTCAAGCCCTCCAACGCAGCCGAGATTTTTGCGGTGCCGCATGTGAACGGGGCGCTGGTCGGCGGGGCCAGCCTGAAGGCTGGCGATTTCGGGGCCATCGTCACGGCATTGTCGGCGGCCTGACCGTAGCGGGGGGCGCGGGCCCCGTCAAAGGCCCTTGCCCCCCACCCCTGCGCGCGGCTAAGCGTCTGGTTATGCAGACCCTGTCCCAATCCCCGACCGCGCCGGATTTTGTTCAAGATCCCTATCCGTTTTATGAGCGCGCCCGCGCGGCGGGCCCGTTCTTTCACTGGCAGGACTACGACCTGATCTGCACCCCATCGGCGGCGGCGGCCAACGCGATTTTCCGCGACCGCCGCTTTGGCCGCGAGGTGCCTGCGGAACTTGCCCCGCCCATCGCGCCGCACACCGAAGACTTCTACGCGGTCGAGGCCCATTCGATGCTGGAACTGGAGCCGCCGCGCCACACCCGCCTGCGGTCATTGGTGCTGCGCGCCTTCACCTCGCGCCGGATCGCCGGGTTGCAGCCCGATATCGAAAGCCTGAGCCACAGCCTGATCGACGCGCTGCCAGACGGCGACTTCGACCTGATCACCGGCTTTGCGCAACCCCTGCCCGTCATCATCATCGCCCGCCTTCTGGGCGTGCCCGAAGACATGGCGGGGCAGCTTTTGCGCTGGTCCAATGCCATGGTGGGCATGTATCAGGCGCGGCGCAGCCATGCGATGGAAGTGGCCGCCAGCGAGGCCGCACGGGCTTTTTCGGATTTCCTGCGCGGCTACGTTGACCAGCGCCGCAAAACCCCCGCC
>JBKBQB010000034.1:0-35797 GCA_046292785.1 Paracoccaceae bacterium | reverse complement strand
GGCGAGTCGTTGATGCCAAAGGTGATCGAGATGGTCGGCGGGTCAATCGGTTGGGCGGGCAGGGCGGTATCAATCTCCAGCGCGCACAGCGTATCGGCCACGGTGGCTTTGGTCATGCCTGCCAGCGTCACGATATCGCCCGCCTCGGCGGCATCGATCGGGGTCATCACCAGCCCGCGATAAGCCAGCACTTTCGACACGCGGAACTGCTCGATCCGGTCGCCATCGCGCGAAAGCGCCTTGATGGTTTCGCCTGCGCGCAGCGTGCCCGCCTCAACCCGGCCGGTCAGGATACGCCCGATGAACGGGTCGGCCGACAGGGTGGTTGCCAGCATCTGGAACGGTTCGGCGCGGCGCGCGATCTGTTTTGGTTCCGGCACATGCCGGATCACCAGATCATACAGCGCCGACAGATCCTTGCGCGGCCCGTCCAGTTCCACATCGGCCCAGCCGGAGCGGCCAGACGCGTAAAGCACCGGGAAATCAAGCTGATCGTCATCGGCGCCAAGGTTGGCGAAGAGGTCAAACACCTCGTTCAACGCGCGATCCGGTTCGGCGTCGGCCTTGTCCACCTTGTTCAGCACCACAATCGGGCGCAGGCCAAGTGCCAGTGCCTTGGAGGTCACGAACTTGGTCTGCGGCATCGGGCCTTCGGCGGCATCCACCAGCAGGACAACGCCATCCACCATCGACAGGATCCGCTCCACCTCGCCGCCAAAATCGGCGTGGCCGGGGGTATCGACGATGTTGATCCGCGCGCCCTGCCATTCCAGCGAGGTGCACTTGGCCAGAATGGTGATGCCGCGCTCACGCTCGATATCGTTGCTGTCCATGGCGCGTTCGGCCACGGCCTGATTGTCGCGGAAAGAGCCGGATTGTTTCAGAAGCTCGTCAACGAGCGTGGTTTTGCCATGGTCAACGTGGGCGATGATGGCAATGTTGCGAAGCTCCATCGGGAGGGGTCACTTTCAATAGGGTCTGATGATTGTTGGCCTGCCCTTACAGGGTTTCGCCTTGATTGGCCAGTGAAGATCACGTGGCGATATACCTGTCACGGCGATGGTTGATGGCAATGATGATATTAAGCACCACCGCCCCCAGAAGCGACCAGGCCACGACCATGGGCGGGAACAAGAACAGCGCCACGCCAAAGATCACCGCATCGGCGCACAGTTGAACGTAGCCTGCGCGAAATCCGGTCTTGTCCTGCACGATCAGCGCCACCACGCCCAGGCCGCCCAGTGATCCGTTGTGGCGAAAGATCACCAACAGCCCCACGCCGGTCAGCGCGCCAAAGGTGATGGCGGCCAGTGGGGTGGACAGATGGGCAAAGCTGATCTGATCGGGCAAGATCAGCGTCAGCGCCGACAGCGCGGTGACAGAGATCAGCGATTTGGCGGTGAACTGGGGCCCAAGCCGCACCCAGGCCAGCACATAGAACGGCAGGTTGATGAGGAAAAAAACCACTCCGAAGCTCCACCCGGTCAGGTAGGAGATGATCACCGCGATCCCCGCCGTCTGCCCGGTGATCAGCCCGGCATGGGTCAGGAATTGCAATGCCACCGCGCACAGGAACACCCCAAGCGCAAAGCCCTGGGCGTCTTCGGTCAGGCTGTGTTTTCCGGGCTCTGTCATGGCGCGTTGGTAGGACAGGTATGCTGACCTGTCCAGCCCTTTTCCGGCCATACTGTCGCCGCGATGATCGGGTTTTGTGTATGCGCAAAGACACTGCACCCAACCATGAACGAGGCAGATCATGCAGGCAAAACGCGTATTGGAAATGGTCCCGCCCATGGCGGCGGCAAATGTGGCAGACCCGGCGCTTGCGCTGTCGGACAAGATGGAACAGATCATCAAGCTGATGGATCAGTCTGTCCATCTGCAACAGGTGGCGCTGCTGGAGGCTGGCCATATCCTGCGGTTTCACACCGGCATGGCGCAGATTGCCCTGTCGCTGCCCGATGCGCAGGAAGATTACATGCAGCGCGTGATTCTGCGCACACGCCAGTTTTATGAGCAGCGCCTGCTGCACGCCGTGCAAGCCCTTGGCCTGATCAAGCCCGAGTCGACGGTGTGCGACATCGGGGCCAATATCGGCAATGCGTCGGTGTTTTTCGGCAAGGTGCTGGGGGCAAAACGGGTGCTGGCGTTCGAACCGCAGCCACATTGCCATGCCACACTTGTCCGCAATCTGGAACTCAACGCGCTGACCGATGCGCAAGCCTATAATTGCATGGTGGGGGCCACCTCGGGCCGGGGCGATGTGGCCCGGTTCAACCCGCGCAATCTGGGTGCCACACGCTTTGTCGCCGCCAAGGATGGCGCGGTGCCGATGGTGGCGCTGGACGATCTGATCGAGGCCGAGGAATTGCACGGGCTCGGTTTCCTCAAGATCGATGTCGAAGGCATGCACTTGGATGTGCTGACCGGCGCGAAAAAGGTGATCAAGACCTTCCGCCCCGCGATCTGGGTCGGGCTGACCGACAGCGGGGCCGAATTGGCCGCAACGACCAAGATGCTGGGCGGGCTTGGCTATGGCGGGCAAAAGATCGGGCCAAACGACCATATCTTCACGCCCAAAGCCTGATCCGACGCGCCAAAAGCAAAAGCCGGGGGGCGTGACGCCCCCCGGCTTTTTTCTTGTGTGTGGCCTTAGCCTTTGAGGGCTTTGTTCAGGTATTCATCCACCTTTTCCAGATAGCCCATCGTGGTCAGCCATTTCTGATCGGGGCCGACCAGCAGGGCCAGATCCTTGGTCATGTGGCCATCTTCCACCGCATCCACCGTCACCTTTTCCAGCGTCGCGGCAAAGCGGGCCAGTTGGTCGTTGTTGTCCAGCTTGGCGCGGTGCTTGAGGCCGCCGGTCCAGGCAAAGATCGACGCGATCGAGTTGGTCGATGTCTGCTGGCCCTTCTGGTGCTGGCGGTAGTGGCGGGTGACCGTGCCGTGTGCCGCTTCCGCCTCCACGATCTTGCCATCGGGCGTCATCAGAACGGAGGTCATCAGACCGAGCGAGCCAAAGCCTTGCGCCACGGTGTCGGACTGCACATCGCCGTCATAGTTCTTGCAGGCCCAGACATAGCCGCCCGACCATTTCATCGCCGATGCCACCATATCGTCGATCAGGCGGTGCTCATAATGGATGCCGGCCGCCTTGAACTTGTCCTCGAATTCCTCGGCATGGACCTTGGCGAACAGATCCTTGAACCGGCCGTCATAGGCTTTCAGGATGGTGTTCTTGGTCGACAGATACACCGGCCAGCCTTTCAGCAGGCCATAGTTCATGGACGACCGGGCAAAGTCGATGATCGAGTCATCAAGGTTGTACATTGCCATATAAACGCCTGCGGACGGCGCGGAATACACATCCTTTTCGATCACGGTGCCGTCGTCGCCCACGAATTTGATCGACAGCTTGCCCGCGCCGGGGAAGTGGAAATCGGTGGCGCGGTATTGGTCGCCAAAGGCATGGCGGCCGATCACGATGGGCTGGGTCCAGCCCGGCACCAGACGCGGCACGTTCTTGCAGATGATCGGCTCGCGGAAGATCACGCCGCCAAGAATGTTGCGGATGGTGCCGTTGGGCGAGCGCCACATCTGCTTCAGCCCGAATTCCTCGACCCGCGCCTCGTCGGGGGTGATGGTCGCGCATTTGACGCCCACGCCGTATTTCTTGATCGCTTCGGCGGCGTCGATGGTGATCTGGTCATTGGTGCGGTCACGCTCCTCCATGCCCAGATCGTAATATTTCAGGTCAATATCCAGATAGGGCAAGATCAGCTTTTGCTTGATGAAATCCCAGATGATCCGGGTCATCTCGTCGCCGTCGAGTTCGACAACGGGATTTGCCACCTTGATTTTGGTCATGAACGGCCCTTTCGGTGTTGGTTGAGGTTGGTTTTGCTATAGCGCAATGCGGCTGCTCTGGCTAGTGCGGTATGCGATTGCATACCGAAATAGGGGCTACGCAAAAAATGCCGTCGATTTCGCCTTGACCCATGCCCACAGGGCAGGGGCGCCGCGTGCGATCTTGGTGCCCACCCGCGCCTCCAACTGCGCCGCCGTCACGTTATAGGTTGTCCATGTGCCACCCCCCGACATCAGGTTGGCCATGACAGGCTGCACCCGGTCAAGGCTTTTGGCAAAGACCGCATCGGGGGTTTGGGCTGCCTCGAACTCTGCCCACAGATCGCGCAGGTCACGCGCCAGATCGGGGGGCAAAAGGCCAAAGATCCGGTCCGCCGCGCGCGCCTCTGCCGCCATCGTCTCCGCAGATCCATGCGCCTGACCATTCGCGGAATGGATCGGCACATCGCCCACGTCAATCTCCACCAGATCATGGATCAACAGCATCCGGATCACCCGGTTGATATCCACGCCGGGGTGCGCCTGATCGGCCAGCACCAGCGCATACAGCGCCAGATGCCACGAATGTTCGCCCGAATTCTCTGGCCGCGACCCATCCACCAGCGTGGTGGCGCGCAGCACCGATTTCAGCCGGTCGGCCTCGTTCAGAAACGCGAACTGCGCCTCCAGCCGCGGGTCGGGCCGGGCGCCATCCACCTCAGTGCCCGCCCTTTTCCGCCTCGCGCGGGGCTTCGGGCAGCGCGGCTCCGGCGCGCTTGGCCGCCAGCGCCCGCTCCAGAAATTCGCGCCCGCGCTTTTCGGCCATGCGGATGCGGATCGAGGTCATGAAGGCCTCTTGCAAGGTGGGGGAGGATGCGCCCACCACCTTGGCGACTTTTTCGAAGAAATAGGGATCATCCAGGGCAATGCCGCCTTCCAGCACATCGCGCGCCAGACCATCGGCCAGATCCTGGATGAAATCGCTCACCGCGACACCTCTCCCAACCGGCGGCGCACGTAATCCGACACCGTGCCGATCATCGGCTTCATGTGGCTTTCCTCATCCTTGAAGAAGTGGTCCGCGCCTTCCACTTCGGTATGGGTGATGGTGATGCCCTTTTGCTCATGCAGCTTGCCCACCAGCGTTTTGGTATCCTTGGGCGGGGCCACCTTGTCGGCGGACCCGTTGATGATCAGCCCAGACGAGGGACAGGGCGCGAGGAAGGAGAAATCATACAGGTTGGCCGGCGGGGCCACCGAGATGAACCCGGTGATCTCGGGCCGGCGCATCAACAACTGCATCCCGATCCACGCGCCGAAACTGAAACCCGCCACCCAGCAATGCTTGGCGTTCTGGTTCATCGATTGCAGGTAATCCAGCGCCGATGCCGCATCGGACAATTCGCCGATGCCCTGATCATATTCGCCCTGAGAGCGCCCCACACCGCGGAAGTTGAACCGCAACACGGTAAAGCCCAGATTGTAAAACGCGTAGTGCAGGTTATACACCACCTTGTTGTTCATCGTGCCGCCATAGGCAGGGTGCGGATGCAGCACGATGGCAATCGGGGCGTCCTTGTCCTTTTGCGGGTGGTATCGGCCTTCAAGGCGGCCTTCCGGGCCTGCAAAGATCACTTCGGGCATATGTTTCCTGCCTGTCTTTCCCGCGAGCGAATTCTTGACGATATCGCTCGGCTTATCTAGAACCGTTCTAAGCGTGACACGTCAGGAATGACGGGGCCAGCCCAAGGGTCAAATGCAGGTAATGGCCCCGGTGGTCCACGTCAATCCATTTGCGGGCGGTATTTGCCGTCCTTCAGGGGTCTGAACATGAAACTCTCGACCAAAGGGCGCTATGCGATGGTCGCTCTGGCCGATCTGGCGCTGATGGAGGCAAAGGCAAAGGCAGACGAGCTGGTGTCTTTGGCGGCGATTGCCAAGCGGCAGGATATTTCCTTGCCCTATCTGGAGCAATTGTTCGTCAAGCTGCGCCGCGCCGGTCTGGTGGAGGCGGTGCGCGGTCCGGGTGGCGGCTACAAGCTGGCGCGCGCCCCGGCCGAGATCCGGGTCTCGGAGGTGATGGAGGCGGTCGAGGAAACGGTCGATGCGCTGCACACCGGGGCAGGGGCATCGGGGGGCGTGTCGGGCACGCGGGCGCAAAGCCTGACCAACCGGCTGTGGGAGGGGCTTTCGGCCAACGTCTATGTGTTCCTGCACCAGACCCGGCTTTCGGATGTGATCCGCAACGAAATGCAACCCTGCCCGGCGGTGCCCGCCCTGTTTCGCGTGGTGGACGAGGAATGACCCGCCTTTATCTCGACTGGAACGCCACCACGCCGCTGCGTCCCGAAGCGCGGGCCGCGATGATTGCCGCGATGGACATCGTGGGAAATCCATCCAGCGTGCATGCCGAAGGGCGCGCGGCCAAGGCACTGATGGAAAAATCCCGCGCACAGATTGCTGCGGCACTGGGCGCGGATGGGGCTGATATCGTGTTCACCTCGGGCGCGACCGAAGCCGCCGCTCTTGCCACGTCAGGCCGCGATCTGGCCTGTTCGGAAGTGGAGCACGATGCGGTGCTGGGCTGGTGCGACCCCTTGTTGCCGGTCGATGCTTCGGGCCGGATCGAGGCGCATGTGCCCCGCGAATCCGCGATGCAACTGGCCAACTCTGAGACCGGCATCGTGCAAACCCTGCCACAGGGCTTGGCGCTGTCTGACCTGACGCAAGCCTTTGGCAAGGTGCCGCTGGCCTTCAACTGGCTGGGGTGTGACATGGGGATGATCTCGGCGCACAAGCTGGGCGGGCCAAAGGGGGTGGGCGCGTTGGTGCTGCGGCAGGGGATTGAAACCGTTGCGCACTTGCGCGGCGGTGGTCAGGAAATGGGCCGCAGGGCAGGGACAGAGAATCTGATCGGCATTGCCGGTTTTGCCGCTGCGGCAACGGCTGCCGCGCAAGATCTGGCCAACGGAATTTGGGACGAAGTGTCCGAAGTTAGAAATATTCTAGATTCAGCATTGTCCGATCTTGCAAACAATACTATTTCTGTCGGGAAAGAGGCGTCGCGCCTTCCCAACACGATCTGCCTGATCGCGCCGGGCTGGAAAGGCGAGACGCAGGTGATGGCGATGGATCTGGCGGGCTTTGCCGTTTCGGCAGGATCTGCCTGCTCCAGCGGCAAAGTCCGGCCCAGCCGGGTGCTCCGCGCTATGGGTTACGATGACGGTTTGGCCGCGCAGGCGATCCGCCTGTCCATCGGCCCCGGTATCACGCGCGACGACGTGTTGCGCTTTGCCGAAAGTTGGGCGGCGGCTTACGGCAGGGCGCGTTCGCGCGCCGCATGAAGAATGAGCCGCAAGGCATTGAGGTAAAGGATAGTCCTATGGACGGTGTTGAGACAGAAGTGCGCGAAGGGGTGGATCGGGAAACGATCGAAACCGTGCAGGCCATGTCCGGCAAATACAAGCACGGCTGGGAAACCGACATCGAGATGGACTATGCCCCCAAGGGTCTGTCCGAAGAGATCGTGCGGCTGATCAGTTCGAAAAACGGCGAACCCGACTGGTTGCTGGACTGGCGTCTGGCCGCCTATCGCCGCTGGCTCAAGATGGAAGAGCCGACCTGGGCGATGGTGAGTTATCCGAAAATCGACTATCAGGATCAATATTATTACGCCAAACCCAAAAGCATGGCGGTGAAACCGAAGTCTTTGGATGAGGTGGACCCCAAGCTGCTGGCGACCTATGCCAAACTTGGAATTCCCTTGAAAGAACAAGCGCTTCTGGCCGGTGTTGAAGCGCCAGAGGGCGGCGAGCGCAAGGTGGCGGTGGACGCGGTGTTCGACTCCGTGTCGCTTGGCACCACGTTCAAGGCGGAACTGGCCAAGGCCGGCGTGATCTTCTGCTCGATCTCCGAGGCGGTGAAGGATCATCCCGAACTGGTGCGCAAATATCTGGGCACGGTGGTGCCGCCAACCGACAACTTCTTTGCCACGCTGAATTCTGCCGTGTTTTCCGATGGTTCCTTTGTTTACATCCCGCCCGGCACCCGCTGCCCGATGGAACTGTCCACCTATTTCCGCATCAATGCCGAGAACACCGGCCAGTTTGAGCGCACGCTGATCGTCTGTGACCGTGGGGCCTATGTGTCCTATCTGGAGGGCTGCACCGCGCCCAAGCGCGACATCCCGCAACTGCATGCGGCGGTGGTGGAAATCGTGATTCTGGAGGATGCAGAGGTCAAGTATTCCACCGTGCAGAACTGGTATCCGGGCGATGAGAACGGGGTTGGCGGCATTTACAACTTCGTCACCAAGCGCGCCGATTGCCGCGAGGCGCGGGCCAAGGTGATGTGGACGCAAGTGGAAACCGGATCGGCGATCACCTGGAAATACCCGTCCTGCATTTTGCGCGGCGACGACAGCCAAGGCGAGTTCTACTCCATCGCCATCGCGAACAACGCCCAACAGGCCGATACCGGCACAAAGATGATCCATCTGGGCAAACGCACGAAGTCGCGGATCGTGTCCAAGGGCATTTCGGCAGGGCGGGCGCAGAACACCTATCGCGGCCTTGTGTCGATGCACCCCAAAGCCACCGACAGCCGCAACTATACCCAATGCGACAGCCTGCTGATCGGCGACAAATGCGGCGCGCATACGGTGCCGTATATCGAGGTCAAGAACAACTCCAGCCGCGTGGAGCATGAGGCGACCACGTCCAAGGTGGACGAGGATCAACTGTTCTATTGTCGGTCACGCGGGATGGATGAGGAGGAGGCGGTCGCCCTGGTGGTGAACGGGTTCTGCAAGGATGTTTTGCAGGCCCTGCCGATGGAGTTTGCCATGGAAGCGCAGGCGCTGGTTGCGATCTCTCTCGAAGGATCAGTGGGTTAACGTCATATTTTCAATGGCTTGCGACATGAACCTGATCCTTTCCAACACAGCGCGAACCGCCTCGGTGCGCCAGAATGGTTAAACTGACCGACCGCCCCGTGGTGACGCTGCCGGACGCCGAGGCCGAGGCTTTGGCCGCTGCCTTGCGCAAGGCGGAGGTGGTGCTGGAATATGGCTCTGGCGGGTCCACCGTGATGGCGGCCGAAATGGGCAAGACCGTGATCTCAGTCGAGAGCGATGCCGAATGGCTGGCGGGCATGCGCGATTGGTTTGCCAGTCATCCGCCCAAGGCCGAGGTGGTGCTGCACCATGCCGATATCGGGCCAACCGGCAAATGGGGCATGCCGACGGGGCAAAAGGCGTTTCGCAAGTTCCCCGGCTATGCCCTTGATATTTGGGATCATCCCCGCTTTCGCCATCCCGATCTGGTGCTGATCGACGGGCGTTTTCGCCCCGCCTGCCTGCTGGCCACCGCGATGCGGATCAGCCGGCCGGTGAAGGTGTTGTTCGACGATTACGCCGACCGCGACGCCTATCACGCCATCGAGGCGATGTTCCGCCCCGTCACGCTGCATGGCCGCATGGCCGAATTCCATCTGGAGCCCACCCCGATCCCCGCCGACAGACTGGCCTGGGTGATGGGATGGTTTCTGAAACCGCAATAGGGCGCACGGCGCCGGATCCGAAATACCACGAGAGGCCGAAATATGTTGGATATCAAGAACCTGCACGTCAAACTTGAGGATGAGGATGTGGTCATCCTGAACGGCGTTGATCTGAAGATTGGCGCGGGTGAGGTGCATGCCATCATGGGGCCGAACGGGTCGGGCAAATCCACACTGTCCTATGTTCTGTCGGGGCGCAGCGGTTATCAGGTGACCGATGGCAGCGCGACGCTGGACGGCGCGGATCTGCTGGAGATGGAGCCCGAAGCGCGCGCGGCGGCGGGGATGTTCCTGGCGTTCCAGTATCCGGTGGAAATCCCCGGCGTGGGCAACATGACCTTTCTGCGCACCGCCGTGAACGCGCAGCGCAAGGCGCGCGGCGAACCGGAACTGTCGGCCGGGGAGTTTCTCAAAATCGTGCGGGCCAAGGCCAAGACCTTGCAGATCGACGCCGATATGCTCAAGCGCCCGGTGAATGTGGGCTTTTCGGGCGGCGAGAAAAAGCGCAACGAAATCCTGCAGATGGCAATGCTGGAACCCAAGATGTGCATTCTTGATGAGACCGACTCGGGTCTTGACGTTGATGCGATGAAACTGGTGTCGGAAGGCGTGAACGCGCTGCGCGACGCGGGCCGGTCTTTCCTTGTCATCACGCATTATCAACGGCTTCTGGATCATATCAAACCTGATTTCGTGCATATCATGGCGACGGGCCGCATCATCAAATCCGGTGGGCCGGATCTGGCGCTGGAGGTCGAGCACAACGGCTACGCCGATCTGCTGGCGGAGGCGGAGTGATGCGGTCGGACGCAAAAGCGCAGGCGCTGAACACGCGCACGGCGGGGCTGAGCGCAGGGGGCGGTGGCTGGCTTGGGGCTGCGCGCCGTGATGCGGTGGCGCGTCTGGCCACGATGGGCCTGCCCACCAAGCGCGACGAATACTGGCGCTACACCGATCCGGCCAGCCTGACCGCGGCAGAGCCAACACCTGCGGCGCTGTTTGATGCCGGCGACGATTCCCCCGCGTTCGACGGCATCGACGCGCTGAACCTGGTGTTTGTTGATGGCGTGTTTGACGCGTCGCAATCGGATGACCCGGACTTGGCGGGGGTCGAGATCACCCGGCTTCACCAGACGGAGGGTGTCGATATCCACTGGGCGCGCGATGTTTATGGTGTGCTTGAAACCCGCGGCCAGACCCCGGTGCAGCGGTCGCTGGCAACGCTGAACACGGCCTATGCGGCCGAGGGGTTGCTGATCCGTGCAACGCGAAAGGCAGGGCGGCCGGTATCTTTGATTTATCGCCGTAAATCAGACCAGTCTGATGCAATGTTGCACCACTGCATCAAGGTAGAGCAGGGCGCAGAGCTTACCATTCTGGAAAGCGGCCCGGTTGCGGCACGCGCCACCGTGGTGATGGAAGTAGAGGTTGTGCAAGGCGGGCGCTTTCACCACATCCGCACCCAGGGCCGCGACCACGAACTTCGCGCCGCCACCCATGTGTTTGCGCGGGTCGGGGCAGGGGCGGTGTTCAAGTCGTTTACCCTGACCGCGAATGGCAGCCTGACCCGCAACGAGCAGGTGATCGAGTTGGTGGGCGATGACGGCGTGGCCCATGTCGCGGGCGCTGCGGTGGGGGACGGGGCGTTCCACCACGACGATACCGTATTCATCACCCATGAAGGCCAACGCTGCGAAAGCCGTCAGGTGTTCAAGAAAGTGCTGATGAACGGTGCCGTCGGCGTGTTTCAGGGCAAGATCCTTGTGAAACAGGGCGCGCAGAAAACCGATGGCTACCAGATCAGCCAAAGCCTGTTGCTGGATGGCGACAGCCAGTTCTTGGCCAAGCCGGAGCTGGAGATTTACGCCGATGATGTGAAGTGCAGCCATGGCAGCACGTCGGGTGCCATCGATGATACGGCGCTGTTCTATCTGCAATCGCGCGGTGTGCCCAAACGGGTGGCGCAAAGCCTGCTGGTGCTGGCCTTCATCGCAGAGGCGCTTGGCGAGATCGAGGATGAAACGATAGCCGAAGACATCCGCACCCGGTTGGAAGGCTGGCTCCAACGCCATGAACGCTGATGTCGATCACCACCGATATCGTTGAAAGTTGGCGCCGGCCGCGTGCCGTGGTGCGCAGGCATCTGGCGCGCGGTCGGTCCGAACCTTTTGCCTTCAGCCTGCTGGTGGCCTTTCTGGTGCTGGCTTTCGTCGCGCAATGGCCAAGTGCGTCGCGCGCGGCGTTCGAGGATGGCAACACGCCCGTGGCACCGCGACTTCTTGCCATTGCGCTGGCGCTGTTGGCGACGGTGCCGATGTGGTATGGTCTGGCGGCGCTGAGCCGTCTGGTGGCGCGGCTGTTCGGGGGCAGGGGCACATGGTATGGCGCGCGGATTGCGCTGTTCTGGTCGCTGGTTGCGGTCACGCCGCTGATGCTGCTGCAAGGGCTGGTGGCGGGCATGATCGGCCCCGGTCCCGGTCTTACGGCGGTGGGCGTAATCGCCGGGCTGGCCTTTGTGATATTCTGGGTGCTGGCCTTGATTGAAGTGGAACGCTGAATGGACCTGTCGTTGCAAACCCTGCTGTCGCTGGCGCGCTTTACCGTGCAAAATCCGCGCGAGGGCGCGCGGATGGTGATGGGGGCCAATCTGCCGATGGCCGCGCGCTGGGTGGCACTGGCGTTGATGGCGGTGATCTCGGCGATCCTTGCGCATCTGGCCTTTGCGCTGATGCCGGGCGAGGTGCGCGAGGCGATGGCAGGGGCCATGGCCAGCCCGCTGACCAGTGCGGTGATGCAGGGCGCGCTGATGCTGGCGGCGGTATTCGTGATCCATTGGGTCGGTCGCTGGCGTGGGGGCACGGGGACGTTCGAGGATGCGCTGATCCTGATGATCTGGTTGCAGTTCATCCTGCTGATCCTTCAGGTGGTGCAGATCGTGACCCAAGTGCTGATCCCGCCGGCATCGGTGCTTGTGGGCTATGTGTCGGTCGGCATTTTCATGTGGCTTCTCAGCAACTTTGTGGCAGAGCTTCACGGGTTCAAATCGGTGCTGATGACGTTTCTTGGGGTGCTTCTGACCCTGCTTGCGGTCGGGTTCATTCTGGCGCTGGTGCTGATGCCGTTCATGGGGCAGGTGATCTGATGACCATTGATATCACCAAACTCCGCGCCGATTTTCCGATCTTGTCACGGAAGGTGAACGGAAAGCCCCTCGTTTATCTTGACAACGGGGCGAGCGCGCAAAAGCCGCACTGTGTCATTGACGCGGTGACGACGGCCTATTCGATGGAATATGCCAATGTTCACCGGGGTTTGCACTATCTATCCAATCTTGCCACAGACAAGTATGAAGCCGTGCGCGGCATCATTGCGCGGTTTTTGAACGCCGGGTCGGAAGACGAGATCGTGTTCACCACCGGCACGACGGAAGCGATCAACCTGATCTCCTATGCCTGGGCGGCTCCGCGGTTTGAGCCGGGGGATGAGGTGGTGCTGAGCATCATGGAGCATCACGCCAACATCGTGCCATGGCATTTCCTGCGCGACCGCCAGGGGGTTGTGCTGAAATGGGTAGAGTGTGACGCCAATGGCGATCTGGACCCGCAGGCGGTGATCGACGCCATCGGGCCGCGCACGAAACTGGTGGCGATCACCCAGATGTCGAACGTGCTGGGCACGGTGGTGGATGTGGCCAGCATCTGTGCAGCCGCCCGCGCGCGCGGGGTGGCTACGCTGGTCGATGGGTCGCAATCGGCAGTGCATATGCCGGTGGATGTGCAGGCGATGGGCTGCGATTTCTTTGCCATCACCGGACATAAGCTATATGGGCCAAGCGGTTCCGGGGCAATCTTCATCCGCCGTGAGAGGATGGACGAAATGCGTCCGTTCCTTGGCGGCGGCGATATGATCCGCGAGGTTGGCCGTGATTTCGTGACCTATAACGACGCGCCGATGAAGTTCGAGGCGGGCACGCCGGGCATTGTCCAGCAGACAGGGCTTGGCGTTGCGCTGGAGTATATGATGGGCATCGGGATGGAAAACATCGCGGCCCATGAACGGGGTTTGCGCGACTATGCGCAACAGCGGCTTTCCGGCCTCAACTGGCTGAACATCCAAGGCAATTCAGCCACCAAGGGCGCGATCTTCAGCTTCACGCTGAACGGTGCGGCGCATGCGCATGACATCTCGACCATCCTCGACAAGCGCGGCATCGCGGTGCGCGCGGGCACGCATTGCGCCATGCCGTTGATGGCGCATATGGGGGTTGGCGCCACGTGCCGTGCGTCCTTTGCGATGTACAACACGACCCAAGAGGTGGATGCGCTGGTCAACGCGCTAGAGTTCTGTCACGAGATTTTTGGCTGAGCGCGCGCGCGGCAATTCCTTTCCCGTTGCAGCATCCCGCCAAGGCGGCTATAGAACCCCGCAGGCACCCATAGCTCAGCTGGATAGAGCGTTGCCCTCCGAAGGCAAAGGTCGCACGTTCGAATCGTGCTGGGTGCACCAAATCCATAAATGCAGATCAAATTCCCGATGCGGGGGCTTTTGGGCTGGGTCAGTTTGCTTTCACTATATATCCGATAATCCCTATTATGTAATATAAAGATGGATCTCATTGTGCCGATGCCCTTGTATTCCGTTTGCCATCACACACATTCATAACTTGCTATGTGTAAGCGTCTTCCCTATAGAGACGGCAAAGCGGAGTGCGTGATGAAACGATATTTCCCGATCCTTGAGTGGTTGCCCGGTTATGACCGCCCGACCTTTGGTGCGGATCTGATGGCGGCGGTGATTGTCACCATCATGTTGATCCCGCAATCGCTGGCCTATGCGCTGCTGGCGGGTCTGCCGGCCGAGGTTGGGCTTTATGCGTCGATCGCGCCGTTGGTGATCTATGCGGTCTTTGGCACCTCGCGCACGCTGGCGGTTGGGCCTGTGGCGGTGGTCAGCCTGATGACGGCGGCAGCGGTGGGCCAGATCGCGGCCACAGGCACGCCGGAGTATCTGGGCGCGGCGATTGCCATGGCGGTGCTGTCGGGCGTGATGCTGTTGGCCATGGGGCTGCTGCGTCTGGGGTTCATCGCGAATTTCCTGAGCCATCCGGTGATTTCGGGCTTTATCAGCGCCTCGGCGGTGTTGATCGCGGTCAGCCAGCTGCCGGGGATTTTCGGCATCCGGGCGCCGGGGCATACGCTGGTGGAGGTCGTGTCGGGAATTGCGACCAACATCACCCAACTCAACCCGTTCACCTTTGCCATCGGGGCCTTTGCGCTGGCGTTCTTGTGGGGATCGCGCACGCGGTTGAAGGGCGTGCTGCTGCGTGCAGGCGTCAAGCCGGGGCCTGCGGGCGTGATCCTGCGTGCGGCCCCGGTGCTGGCGGTGGCGCTGACCACGCTGGCGGCTTGGGCGTTTACGCTGAAAGATCGTGGCGTGGCGGTGGTGGGCGATGTGCCCTCGGGGCTGCCGATGCCCGCGCTGCCGCCGCTGGACCCGGCCTTGTGGCAGGCGATTTTGCTGCCCGCGGCGCTGATCTCGCTTGTGGGCTATGTGGAAACCGTGTCGGTGGCGCAGACGCTGGCGGCGAAACGGCGGCAACGGATTGATCCCGATCAGGAACTGATCGCGCTTGGCGCGTCCAACATCGGCGCGGGGCTGTCGGGCGGGTTTCCGGTGACGGGTGGCTTTGCCCGGTCGGTGGTGAACTTTGATGCCGGTGCACAGACCCCGGCGGCGGGCGCCTTCACCGCGATTGCCATGGCGCTGGCCACACTGTTCCTGACCCCCCTGCTCACCCATCTGCCAAAGGCGACGCTGGCGGCCACCATCATCGTGGCGGTGCTGGGTCTGGTGGATCTGGCGGCGATCAAACGGGTCTGGCATTCCAACCGCGCCGATTTTGCCGCGATGGCGGCGACGATCCTGTTGACGCTGGGTGTGGGGGTAGAGGCTGGGATCGCCTCGGGCGTTTTGCTGTCGATCCTGCTGCACCTGTATCGCACCTCACGCCCGCATGTCGCGGTGATCGGTCAGGTGCAGGGCACCGAGCATTTCCGCAACGTGCGCCGCCACACCGTCACCACGGTGCCCGAGGTTCTGGCCCTGCGCATTGACGAGGCACTGTATTTCCCCAACGCCCGTTTTCTGGAAGATACGCTGCTGGGCGCTGTGGCGGAAAACAAGGTCATCCGCGATGTGGTGCTGAACTGTGTGGCGGTGAACGACATCGACAGCAGCGCGGTGGAAAGCCTTGAGGCGACCAATGCGCGGTTGCGCGATGCGGGCGTCACGCTGCATCTGGCCGAGGTCAAGGGCCCGGTGATGGACCGGTTGCAGCGCACCCATTTCCTGCAGGATCTGAGCGGCAAGGTCTATCTGACCATGTATGACGCCATGCTGGAGTTGTCGCCGCAATCCGCGCTGGAGTGTCGGGCCCTGCCCCGCTGCGAGACTGCGATCGGTTAAACGATTGCGCGTTCGCGAAAGGCCTGGCCCGTCACCATGCGGGCGGCTGACAGATCGCTCAGATCAATCGTCTGCCAGCCGCCGGTGAGGATGTGTTCGGCAATCCCGCGCCCCACAGCGGGGGATTGCTGCAAGCCGTGGCCGGAGAACCCGTTGCACAGGTGCAGGTTGGGCACCTGCGGGTGCGGGCCCAGAATGGCGTTCTGATCCAGCGTGTTATAGGCGTAATGCCCCACCCAGTGCCGCACCACCTTTACCGCGTCAAACCCCGGCGCGCGGGCGTAAAGCTGTTCCCAGATCACATCCTCGAACAGGTGAAGGTCCGGCTCGAAGTCGTCCGCAGCGCAGGGGCCGTCATCTTGCGGCACGGTGGCGGTGATCCAGTGGGATTGCTCGGGGCGCAGGTAAAACCCGGCATCAACCAGCAAGGGCGCGTCCGCGTGGCGGGCGTTGGGGGCGTTGATGACAAACACCGTGCGCTTGCGCGGTTCCACCGCAAGGGGCAGGCCCGCCATCGCACAAACCTGCGCCGCGCGGGTGCCGGCGGCGTTGACGGCATGGCGGCAGGCCACCTCGCCCGATTTTTCCAGAACCACACCCGCCACTTGGCCCCCCGCCATGCGCAGGCCCGTCACCCGATCGGTGACAAAGCGCGCGCCCTGCGCCCGTGCCTGCGTGCGCAGGCCCGACAGCAAGCCCATGTTGTCAAACCACCCTTCCCCGCTGGCGCCAAAGCTGCCCGCGGTCAGATCGCCCACCTCCAGCCAAGGAAACCGCGCCTTGATCTGATCGGGCGTCCAGACTTCGGTGGCCGCGCCATGGTCACGTTGCATCTGCGCCACCTCATCCAAAGTTGCTGCCCCTTCGGCACTGTGGGCCAGAAACAGATAGCCCTGTTCCTTGAGCCCAAGATCGAGGCCCATCCGGGCCTTGAAGTCACGGATGAAACCGATGCCAAAGCGCGAGATTTCCACATTCACCGCTGTGGTGAATTGCTGGCGGATCGACGCCACCGACAGCGCGGTCGACGCGCGGGTGAAGGTCGGGTCTTGTTCTGCCACCAGAACCTGCAAACCCGGTTGCATCGCGGTCAGCCAATAGGCCACCGACGCCCCCATCGCCGCCCCGCCGATGACGACCACATCTGCCTGCATCACTTGCCCTTTTCAGAATCACGAGAAGTTTTGACCCAACGTTGATCCGAGGTTAGAACAACACTCAGGGATGAGGACAAGCCACCTCAAGGGTGACACGATGGGGAACAGCATAACGGCAGTGTTGCCGATGATCTCTCGCATGGCCGAAGCGGCAACGGTGGACGAAGTCTGGGAAACAGCTTCGGGATTTTTCGCCAGCCTTGGCTTTGCCCGCGCCAATTATGGCTTCACCCGCTTCTTGCACAATCGCAATGTTGGCGACCCGGATGACGCGATATTTCTGACCACGGGCAGCGCCGATTATGCCCGGTTCTATTTCCACAACGGGTTTTATGCGCGTACGCCGATCTATCGCTGGGCGGTGTCGAATGTAGGCGCCTGCACTTGGAAATGGGTGATGGATGCGTTCGAGTCCGGGCACCTTACGCCCGAGGAAATGGACGCGGTGCGCCAGAACGCTGCCATCGGCATTGTGGCGGGGATATCGGTCAGTTTTCCCGTAGCAACCACCCGGTCCAAGGGCGCCCTTGGCCTGATCGCAGACCCCGGCATCGGCCCCGAACAGGTAGAGGCAATCTGGGAGGCGCGGCGCGATGAAATCCTGGCCGTCGCCCATATGATGCATCTCAAGATCATCACCCTGCCCCAGCACGCAGCCAAGCGCAGCCTGACCGAGCGCCAGCGTCAGGCGCTGGAATGGGTGGCCGATGGCAAGACCACACAAGACGTGGCCATGCTGATGGAGGTGTCTGCGGCGACGGTTGAAAAGCACCTGCGTCTGGCGCGTGAGGCGCTGTCGGTCGAGACCACAACGCAAGCGGTGGCAAAAGCGTCGCTGTTGAACATGATCTTCCAGCACGCCGACAAGGCCCCGATGGTAGGGAAATCCTGACTTACGCTACGTCAAGGAATTGGGCAGTGTCGGCGATGTTCCATCAGTGGTCGCCCTTGGGCAATGGAATGGCAAGAGCTTGGCGGTGCAATTTCAACGCCACAGTCCTTGTCTGGTAAACGGTCAAGGGCAACCCCTGCCCTTTGGCTTTTAAACCTGCGGTTGGCGTCAATTTCAGGCGCAGGCAGCAGAGTGTTCCGTCTTCGCCCTGTCCTCATCCCCAGAAGGTGTGGCGCGGACAGTGACGGTGCGCTCCTTTGGGGGCGCACCGTTTTTTTTGGCGCGTGCATCGCATTGAAAAACGGCGGCCCGAAGGCCGCCTTCTTCCGGGTTTGTCGGACCAATATCAGCCCTGAACCATTTTCGCGACTTCTGCCGCGAAATCTTCTTCTTTCTTTTCGATGCCTTCGCCGACCGCCACACGGGCATAGCCGGTGATTTCCACGCCGGCTTCCTTGGCAGCTTGTTCCACCGTCAGATCGGGGTTGATCACAAAGGCCTGACCCAGCAGCGTGTTTTCGGCCAGAAACTTCTTCATCCGACCCGGAATGATGTTCTGGGTGATGACGTTTTCCGGCTTCGGCTTGGCCGAGGTTGCGTTTTCTTCCAGCGCCTTGGCGGTCTGCACGGTCAGTTCCCGCTCCACCACCACCGGGTCCATCGTCGCCTCAGAGAGCGACAGCGGCGCGGTTGCGGCGATGTGCATGGCGAATTGCTTGCCGATGGTTTGCGCGGCCTCTGCCGGGCCGTTCAGCGCGACCAGCACGCCGATCTTGCCCATGCCATCCGCAGCGGAGTTGTGGACGTAGGACACAACCGTTTCGCCTTCCAGCAGGTGCATGCGACGGAAGGTCATGTTCTCGCCGATGCGCGCAATCGATTCCTGGATCACATCATCGACCGTCTTGCCGTTCAGATGCGCGGCTTTCACCACCTCGACCGAGTCGCCGGTGGTCAACGCCACCGATGCAACATCGCGCACCAGCGCCTGAAAATCGGCGTTCTTGGCCACGAAGTCGGTTTCCGAGTTGATTTCAACAGCCACACCGCGGCCAGTGGTCACGGCCACGCCGACCAGACCTTCGGCGGCAACGCGGTCGGCCTTTTTGGCGGCTTTCGCCAGACCCTTGGTGCGCAGCCAGTCAATGGCGGCATCCATGTCGCCATTGCTTTCGGTCAAGGCCTTTTTCACGTCCATCATGCCTGCGCCGGTGGATTCGCGCAGTTCTTTCACCATTGCAGCGGTGATTGTCATGGTCAGTCTCCCGAATTCCATAAATGGGGTTGGCGGGGGTTATCCCCCCGCCATGTCACAAATTGACGACAGCCAATCAGGCTTCGGCAGGGGCTTCTTCCAGCGCCTCTTCCACGGGCGCTTCTTCCAGCGCGCCAAGGTCAACGCCAGCAGCGCCCATCTGGGCCGACATACCGTCAAGTGCCGCACGCGCGATCAGCTCGCAATACAGCGCGATGGCGCGGGCCGCGTCGTCGTTGCCGGGGATCACATAATCCACGCCCTTGGGCGAGCAGTTGGTATCGACCACGGCCACAACCGGGATGCCCAGCTTCTTGGCTTCCAGAATCGCCAGATCTTCCTTGCCCACATCGATGATGAAGATCAGATCGGGCGTGCCGCCCATTTCGCGGATCCCGCCCAGCGAAGCCTGCAGCTTGCCCTGATCGCGTTCCATGCCAAGACGTTCTTTCTTGGTCATGCCTTCGGCACCGGCAGCCAGCACTTCGTCGATCTGCTTGAGACGCTGGATCGAGGCCGAAATGGTTTTCCAGTTGGTCAGCGTGCCACCCAACCAGCGGTGGTTCATGTAGAACTGTGCGCAACGCTCGGCCGCTTCGGCGATCGGCTTTTGGGCCTGACGCTTGGTGCCGACGAACAGGATGCGGCCGCCTTTGGCAACCGTGTCACGCACGACTTTCAGCGCCTGATCCAGCATCGGAACGGTCTGCGTCAGGTCGAGGATGTGAATCCCGTTGCGGTCGCCGTAGATGTATTCGCCCATCTTCGGGTTCCAGCGCTGTGTCTGGTGGCCGTAGTGAACGCCAGCTTCCAAGAGCTGACGCATGGTAAATTCTGGGAGCGCCATGTCCATGTATCCTTTTCCGGTTTGCGCCTCGGCAAGTGATCTCAGGGTTTTGCCCCAACCGGTGGACCAGACGGGATGTCTCCCCGCCATAGCCCGCACCTGCCTGTGAAGTGTGGGGTCGTTACCCCTGTTGCGCGGCAATGGCAAGCGCGAACCTTGTGCTGCACCGCAGAAACGCTAGATTGCCCGCCAAAGGAGACCGCGATGACCACAAAGATCAATCTGGCCCTGCAAGGCGGTGGCGCACATGGCGCGTTCACCTGGGGCGTGCTCGACCGGCTTCTGGAGGAGGACAGCATCGAGGTGGCAGCGATTTCGGGCACCTCGGCGGGCGCGCTGAATGCCGCCGCCTTCAAGGCGGGGATGATTTCGGGCGGGCGCAAGGGCGCGAAAGCCAGCCTTGCCCGGCTGTGGCGCGACGTGGCGCGGGTATCGGATCTGCGCATCCCCGACTGGATGCAACAGGCAGCACCCGGCTTTCAGGCATTGGGCCAGATTGCCCTTTCGATGTCGCCGTTTTCGCCGCAAGGCATCGCGGCCCAGCTTTACACCCCCTATTCCTGGGGGCCGATGTGGCGCAACCCGCTGGAAAAGATCGTGCGGCGGCTTGATTTCAGCCAGGTCTGCGCGTCCGAGGGCCCGCAGTTGTTCATCGGTGCCACCCGAGTTGATACCGGACGTATCCGCATCTTCTCTGGCGATCAGATCACGCCAGAGGCGTTGATGGCCTCGGCCTGTTTGCCAACGGTGTTTAAGGCGGTGGAGATCGACGGCCACGCGTATTGGGACGGCGGCTATGCCGGCAACCCGGCACTGTTTCCACTATACAATGCCGATCTGCCCGATGACATCTTGATCGTGTCGATCAATCCGCTGGTGCGCGACGGCATCCCTAAAACGCCCATCGACATCCAGAACCGGGTGAATGAAATCAGCTTCAACGCCGCCCTGCTGGGCGAGTTGCGCGCCGCCAATTTCGTGCGCCGCCTGATCGAGGACGGCCGGCTGGAACGTGGCAGCATGAAGGCGGTGCGCACCCATCTGATCAGCGATGACGCGCTGATGACCGAAATGACCGGGGCCACCAAGATGTCGCCCTCACCTGCGCTGTTTGACCGGCTTCGCACGGCGGGTCATGCAGCGGCGGACGGGTTCCTGACGGCGCATGGCAAGAAACTGGGGCGCGAGGCCAGTCTGGACCTCAAGGCGCTATTTGGCTGACGGGTTTTGCACCAGCACCCCTGCGGCATCCTTGCCGTTGGGGTAGACCAGACCGGCCGAGATGATCAGCTTGGCCGCGTCTTCCACCTTCATGTCCAGAAAAATCACATCTTTTTCGGGCACATAGAGCAAGAAGCCCGAGGTGGGGTTGGGCGTGGTCGGCAAAAAGACCGAGATCACGTCCATATAGCCCGCATCATTCAACTTGGCCTGCAACTCGCCCTTGGCGCGGGTCGAAACGAAGCCGATGGCCCAGATATGCTCTTTGGGGTATTGCACGATGCAGGCGCGTTCAAAGCTTGCCTCGTTTTGGGAAAACACGGTTTCGGCAATCTGCTTCAACCCGTTGTAGATCGACCGCACGATGGGCATGCGATCGACCAGACCTTCGGCCCAGTTCAGGAACTTGCGCCCGATAAATCCCTTGCCGATCCAGCCGACAATGACAGTGAACACCAAAAACACCACCACGCCCACACCCCGCACGGGGATGGTGGCCTCTGGACCGAACATTTGCCGCACCAGCACTTCGGGCTTCCACGGGCCGGGGATCAGCGGCAGGATCCAGCCATCGATCCACCCCACCACGGTCCAGATCAGATAGATGGTCAGCCCGATGGGCAAGACCACGACCAACCCGGTCAGAAAAGACGACCGCAGGCGCGTCAACATGCTGCGGCGCTTGGCCGGAAGGATTGGGTCTGACATGGTTCCTCGCTGTTGCGGCCATAGTTAGGCACAGGGCAGGCCGGGCACAATGGCCCCGCTTTGTCATTACCTTGCCATGCCTGAAAATTATGCGACGCCTGCCCCGATCCGGGTCACGCCGCGTTCATTTCCCGCGCAATCGCCGCCGCCAGCCGCGCATTGTTCAGAACAAGGGCGATATTGGCGGTCAGCGACCGGCCTTCGGTCATCTCATACATCCGGTCCAGCAGATAGGGCGTGACAGCCTTGGCGCTGATCCCGTCCTGTTGGGCCTGAACCAGCGCACGTTCGATCACCGGGGTGATCTCGTGGCTGGCAATTTCGGCGTCCGGCGGGATCGGGTTGGCCACCAACTGCCCGCCCGGCAGACCAAGGGCGGTGCGCAGACGCTGGGCGGCGGCAATGTCGCGCGCCGTGTCCATCCGCAGCGGCGCTTTCAGCCCCGACGACCGCGACCAGAACGCGGGAAAATCATCCTGCCCGAAGGCAATCACCGGCACGCCGTGGGTTTCCAGAACCTCCAGCGTTTTGGGCAGATCCAGAATCGCCTTGGCCCCCGCCGCCACCACCGTCACCGGGGTCGCCGCCAGTTCCATCAGATCGGCGCTGATGTCGAACGTGGTCTCCGCCCCGCGATGCACCCCGCCGATGCCCCCGGTGGCAAACACATGGATGCCCGCCAGATGCGCGCAGATCATCGTGGCCGCCACCGTGGTGGCCCCCATGCCCCCCGTGGCAAGGCAAGCGGCAAGGTCGGCGCGGCTGAGCTTTGCCACATCCCGCGCCTGCCCCAGCCGGTCCAGCTGATCAGCGGTCAGCCCGATGTGGATGCACCCGTCCATGATGGCGATGGTGGCGGGCACCGCACCATGGGCCCGGATCTCGTCCTCCACCGCCCGCGCCGTCTCCACATTCTGCGGAAAGGGCATGCCATGGGTGATGATGGTCGATTCCAGCGCCACGATAGCGGCCCCTGTGGCGCGCGCCCGCGCCACGTCTGGCGCGTAAACAAGGGGAAGGGTCATGATCCGATATCTCCTGAAACATAATCGGCGGCTGCGCGCAGCGCCGCCCCCAGTGCTTGCACGCGCGCAGACCCGCGCGCCTCGGCCACGATATGCGCGGCCATGAACGTATCACCCGCGCCCGTCACCCGCGTGACCAGAACCTGCGGCGGCGGGCCGGTGATCACCCCCTGCCCCGCCGTGCCCTCGGCGGCATCCAGCCCGCCGTTGGTGACCAGCACCCGCGCGGCCCCGCGTGCCAGCATGGCATCCGCCGCCTCTGCCGCAGTTGCGAACCGCGCCTTGGCAATCAACCCGGCCTCTTCCAGATTGACATAAAGCGTGGCACGCGGATGCCCCAGAAGCGGCAGCAGCCGTTCGGCCTTGCCGGGGCTGGCCGGGGCCACCCGCAGATCGGCCCGCGCAAACAGGGGCGAGCGGGCGATATCGGAAATCAGCGCCTCGGTCAGGTTGCCATCCAGCGCGATCAACCCGGCATAGGGCGCGGATTCAGACCCAAGCACCCCATCCGACAGCGCGCGCAAAATCTTGTCGCCCGCCATCTCCAGCGAATGGGCATCGGCCACGGCGGCAATCAGCCCGTTCGCGCCTTCAATCGCCAAGTAGCGGTCGGTCGGCAGATCGTCGGAGCGATAGACATGGGCGCAGTCCAGCCCCATGCGCAGACAGGCCGCGATCAGCTCATCGCCCTCGGCGTCGCGCCCGATGGCGGTCAGCAGCGCGGGCCGCAAGCCAAACCGCGTGAGCGTCATGGCGATGTTCATCGCCACGCCCCCCGGCAGCCGCGTGATCCGCCCCGGCACATCCGACCCCAGCCGCAGACTGGCAGGCGCGCGGCCGATGATGTCCCACAGGACCGATCCGATACACAGAATGTCGCTCATCGCAG
Organism: Paracoccaceae bacterium; assembly: GCA_046292785.1. Classification (GTDB taxonomy): domain Bacteria; phylum Pseudomonadota; class Alphaproteobacteria; order Rhodobacterales; family Rhodobacteraceae; genus Pseudotabrizicola. The sequence goes on along the minus strand of JBKBQB010000034.1, from coordinate 11,933 downwards.
GCCCCCCATCGGCGCAAAGATCGGGGGCCTTGATGGCGCGGCGTTACAGCGCCGTCCAGCCCCCATCGACCGAAATCGTGGTGCCGGTGATCTGCGCGCCCGCATCCGACGCAAGGAACACCGCGATGCCGCCGATCTGTTCGACGGTGGCAAATTCACCGCTGGGCTGACGATCCAGCATCACCTTCTTGATCACGGTCTCGCGGTCCATATCGTGCTTTTTCATCTGATCGGGGATCTGACTTTCCACCATCGGCGTCAGCACATAGCCGGGGCAGATCGCATTGGCGGTGATCCCTTGGCCCGCACATTCCAGCGCGGTTACCTTGGTGAACCCCACCTGCCCGTGCTTGGCCGCCACATAGGCCCCCTTGTAAGGGCTGGCGGTCAGCCCGTGGGCCGACGAGATGTTGATCACCCGGCCCCATTTGGCTTTGCGCATCAGGGGCAGCGCGGCCGCAGTGGTGTGAAAGGTAGAGCTGAGGTTGATCGCGATGATCCGGTCCCAGTTTTCGACCGAAAATTCCTCGATCGCCGCCACATGCTGGATGCCCGCATTGTTCACCAGAATATCGCAGGCCCCGGCCTTTTCGATCAGGCCCCGGCATTGGTCGCCCTTTGACATGTCGGCCTGAATATACCGGACCGTCACGCCATGCGTGCCCGCAAGTTCCTTGGCCAGCGCGTGATCTTCGTCCTTGTCGGTGAAACTGTTCAGCACGATATCGGCGCCCGCGCGCGCCAGTTCCACGGCGATCCCGTAGCCGATGCCAGAGGTGGATCCGGTGATGATGGCGGTCTTGCCCTTCAGGCTCATGGCGTTTCCCTCATTTTGCGTTTGCGGCAGGTTACATGCTGCAAACGCGAAAAACAGGGGGGAGTTTCCCGATCTGCCCAAAAAAAACGCCGGCACGAAGCCGGCGTTAAGTTATTGAGGCAGGTTTCATACAGGCAAGAAACCTATCGAGCAGTGCCCTATATATACGCCGCTTGTTGCCGATGGCCAAGTTAAAAGTTTGAAAAGGTTCACAAGCCCCCTTAGCCTGAAGCCCAAGAAACCAAGGCTGCGGGGGATTGTCGCCAAAATGGAACGGAATTTTTTCCACTTTTCACAGGGATTTGTGACAGCGATTTTGCTGGGGCTCGTCGCCGCTCCTGCCGCTTCACAGGTCAGTGATTCTGCCGCACATGGCATAGCTATGTATGGCGACCCCGCCCTCCCCCTTGATTTTGTGTCCCTGCCGCATGTGAACCCCGACGCGCCCAAAGGCGGCCGGATCGTGTTTGGCGAGTCGGGCAGCTTTGACTCCATGAACCCCTTCATCCTCAAGGGCCGGGCCCCCGCAGGGCTCTCGGCACTCACGGTCGAGACGCTGATGGGCCGGTCCTACGACGAACCCTTCACGCTTTACGGCCTGCTGGCCGAATCGATCACCACCGATGACGCCCGGACATACGCAGAGTTTACCCTGCGTGAAGCGGCCCGATTCTCGGACGGTGCCCCCGTCACGGTCGAAGATGTGCGCTGGTCGTTCGAAACCCTGGGCACCCTTGGCAACCCGCGCTACCACACCGCCTGGAACAAGATCGCCAGTGTGGATATCACCGGCCCGCGCACCATCCGCTTTACCTTCAACACGACAGACCGCGAACTGCCGTTGATCCTGGGCCTGCGCCCGATCCTGCAAAAGGCGCAGTGGCAGGGCAAGGCGTTTGACGAAAGCACGCTGGAGGCCCCCATCGGTTCTGGTCCTTACGTGGTGGGTGCGTTCGAGGCGGGCCGCTACGTCAGCTACCGCAAAAACCCCGATTGGTGGGGCAAGGATCTGCCCTTCAACCGCGGCCAGCACAATTTCGACGAGGTGCGCTACGACTATTTCGGCGATGGCGGTGTGGTGTTCGAGGCGTTCAAGGGCGGGCTGATCACCTCATGGCGCGAAACCAACCCGGCGAAATGGGCCAGCAGCTATGACTGGCCGGAGGTGACAAACGGCACCATCGTGAAATCCGAAATCCCGCACAGCCGCCCGTCTGGTATCGAAGGGTTCGTGATGAACACCCGCCGCCCCCTGTTTGCAGACTGGCGCGTGCGCGAGGCGATGATCCTGGCTTTCAACTTCGAGCTGGTGAACCAGACCCTGAACGGCGGCGCGACCCCGCGCATCGAATCCTATTTCGGTAACTCACCCTTGGGCTTTCCCCCGGGCACCCCGGCGGAAGGAAAGGTTCTGACCCTGCTGGAACCGTTCCGCGACACGTTGCTGCCCGGCGCGCTGGAGGGATACGCAGTGCCCACCGGCGACGGGTCAGAAGCCAACCGCCGCAACATCCGCGCCGCCACCGCCCTGCTGGACGAGGCCGGCTACACCATCGACGCAGGCGTGCTCAAAGACCCCACAGGCCAGCCGGTCAGCTTCGAGATCTTGCTGGTCAACGGCGCGCGCGACATGATCTCGGCCGCGGAGATCTATGTCGAAAGCCTCAAGCGTCTTGGCATCGCGGCGCGCGTCACCACGGTGGACAATGCGCAATATATCGAGCGCACCAACACCTATGCCTTCGACATGACCCATTACATCCGATCCCTGTCACTGTCGCCCGGCAATGAGCAAACGCTGTATTGGGGGTCTGCGGGCGTGACCGAACCCGGCACGCGCAACTGGATGGGCATGGCGTCCCCCGCCGCCGAGGCGATGATCGAAACCATGCTGAACGCCCCCGATCAGGAAACCTTTGCAGCGGCGACACAGGCGCTGGACCGTGTGCTGACCACGGGTAGATATGTGGTGCCGATGTGGTATTCTGACGTCTCGCGACTGGCGCACAGAAAGGAACTGAAATTCCCCGCGCGCCCGCCGCTTTATGGCGACTGGATCGGTTTTCAGCCAGACGTCTGGTGGTATGAGCAGTAAGAACAAGAAACGGGCAGACACATGCGCAAACTTTCCCTGATCGCGGCCACCGCCGCGCTGATTGCCCTGTCGGGCTGTGCCACGGTCGAAGGCATTGGCCGCGACATTTCCGGCGGGGCCAACCGGGTGGCGGGCTGGATCGGCTAAAGCGTCGCTGGAACCCGGCATCCCTCGCGTGCAGTGCAAACGCAGGCGCTGCGTTTCAGGGGGATTCGGATTGCACGCTCGCCCTTGGCGCTTTACGCAGTCAGGCATGATTTCCCTGATCGACACCGGCCCCGCCCCGATTGCCCGCGCGCCTTTCAACATGGCGGCGCATGTGCTTGTGGACGCGGCCACGCGAACGCCCGACCATGCTGCCTTGCGGATCATCACACCGCGAGGCAGCGACGACTGGAGCTATGCGCGGCTGCAGGCGGCGGTGTTGGGCTGCGCGGCGGGATTGCGGGCACGGGGCTTGGTGCCGGGTGATCGCATCCTGATGCGGGTTGGCGGTCAGGTGGAATTTCCCGTCCTGTTTCTTGGGGCGCTGGCGGCTGGCATGGTTCCGGTGGCCACCTCGGCGCAGCTGACGGTGGCCGAAATCACCCCGATGGCTGCGCGGATCGCGCCGCGACTGATCGTGGCCAGCGCGGGCGTGGCTTTGCCGGATGGGCTGAATTGCCCTGTCCTGAGCGATGATGACATCCGCGCATGGGAGCGTTTGCCGCCTGCGCCGTTCCACATGGGCGACCCAGACCGTCCCGGTTATATCATCTTCACCTCCGGCACCTCTGGCAGCCCGATGGCGGTGGTGCATGCACATCGCGCAATCATCGCGCGCGGTCTGATGCATGCCGGATGGGAGGGCTTGGGCGCGGCTGATCGCCTGCTGCATGCCGGCGCGTTCAACTGGACCTATACGCTGGGCACCGGGCTGATGGACCCGTGGACCGTTGGGGCCACCGCCCTGATCCCCGGCGCGGGTGTGGAAGCGGCGCATTTGCCCGCGCTGTTGCGCAGATACGAGGCGACCATTTTCGCCGCCGCCCCCGGTGTTTACCGCCAGATGCTGCGCGCGGCCCTGCCGCCATTGCCGCATCTGCGCCACGGGCTGTCGGCTGGCGAAAAACTGGGGCGCGAAACGCGCGCAGCCTGGACCAAGGCCACCGGCACCCCGATCTGTGAGGCATTGGGGATGTCCGAGATCTCGACCTTCATTTCCGAAAGCCCCGGCCGACCGGCCCCCGAAGGCGCCACCGGCTTTGTGCAGACCGGGCGGCGCATTGCGGCGCTTGGCCCCGATCTGGCGCCAGTGCCGCGCGGCGCGCCCGGTCAGTTGGCCGTTGACCGCCGCGATCCCGGCCTGATGCTGGGCTATCTGGATGCGCCCGAAGCGACTGCTTCGCGGCTGTCGGGTGACTGGTTCCTGACCGGCGACCATGTGGTGATCGACCCCAAAGGTGCCGTCACCTATCTGGGCCGCGCGGATGACCAGATCAACGCGGGCGGTTACCGCGTCAGCCCGGTAGAGGTGGAGGCGGCCATGGCGCGCTTTCCCGGCCTGCTGGAAGCGGCGGTGGCGGAGGTGGAGGTCAAGCCCGGCGTCAGCGTCATCGCTTGTTTCTACACCGCGGCGCAGCCCCTTGATGATGCCGCACTTGCCGCCCATGCCGCCACCCATCTGGCGCGCTACAAACAGCCGCGCCTGTTCACCCACCTGCCCGCCCTGCCGCGCGGGGCCAATGCCAAGCTCAACCGCCGCGCGCTGCGCGCCATGAGGCCATCATGATCAAGCTCGACATCTTCTCCGACCCGGTCTGCCCGTGGTGCTATATCGGCAAGGCCAATCTGGACCGCGCGCTGGAAGCCGCGCCCGACCATCCGTTCGATATCGAATGGCACCCGTTCCAGCTCAACCCCGGCATGCCGGCCGAAGGCGTGGACCGGGCCGAGTATCTGGAGGCCAAGTTCGGCGGCAAGGCAAAAGCGGTGGAGATTTACGCCCGCGTCGAACAGGCCGCGCGCGATGCTGGATTGCAGATCGACTTTGCCACGATCAAGCGCATGCCCAACACCCTGAACGCCCATCGCCTGATCCATTGGGCGGGGCTGGAGGGGCGGCAGACCGCCATCGTCTCGGCGCTGATGCGCGCCTATTGGCGGGAAGGGCGCGACATTGGCGATGCCGCCACGCTGGTCGAAATTGCCGCCGCCGCCGGGATGGACCGCGCGCTGACCCAGCGCCTGCTGGCCACGGATGAGGACGCGCAGGCGCTCAAGGCGCGCGATATCCACGCCCGCCAACGCGGCGTCACAGGTGTGCCCTGTTTCATCATCGCCAATCAATACGTGGTGTCGGGCGCGCAGCCGCCACAGGTGTGGGCCGATGTTCTGGCCGAGTTGCGCAGCAGCGCACACCCCACAGGGCACTAGCGCCCATGGTCGCCCCCGCGCCCGCATGATAGCGAACCGCGGAAAGGAGACCCTTGTCATGTCTCATCCGCCTGCGTTTCTCCCGCCTGCGTCGCCTTTGCAACAGCGCGCCTTGGGGCAAGCCGAATTCATCGCGCTGATCGCCATGCTGTTTGCCACCATCGCGTTTTCCATCGACGCGATGCTGCCTGCCCTGCCCGAAATCGCCGCCGAGCTTTCCCCCGATGCACCGAACAAGGCGCAGCTTATCCTGACCAGCTTTGTCTTTGGCATGGGGGTGGGCACGTTGTTTGCCGGGCCCATGTCCGACAGTTTCGGTCGCAAGACGGTGATTGTGGGGGGCGCGCTGCTGTATTGCGTGGGGGCGCTTCTGGCCTATGTCGCGCCCTCGCTGGAAACCATGTTGTTGGCCCGCGTCTTGCAAGGCTTGGGGGCGGCTGGCCCGCGGGTGGTGTCGCTGGCGCTGGTGCGCGATGTCCATTCGGGGCCGCGCATGGCGCGGATCGTCAGCTTTGCGATGATGATCTTCACGCTGGTGCCTGCTGTCGCGCCGCTGTTTGGGCAATACATCATCGCGGGCTTTGGCTGGCGCAGCATCTTTTTGGCCTTTCTGGTGTTCTCCGGCGTCTCGGTGCTGTGGCTGATGATCCGCCAACCCGAAACCCTGCTGCCCGAGGGGCGCCGCCCGTTTCGCGCAGCCCCCCTGCTGGCCGCGCTGCGCGAGGTGATGGCCTTGCGCAGCATCCGCCTGTCGATCCTTGCGCAAACGCTTGGTTTTGCGGCGCTGTTCGGCACGATTTCTTCCACCCAGCAGCTGTTTGACCAGACCTATGGCCGGGCCGAAACCTTTCCGCTGTATTTCGCGCTGATCGCGCTGATTGCCGGGTCGTCGTCGCTGCTCAACGCATCCTTGGTGATGCGGCTTGGCATGCGCCGTCTGGTGCGCGTTTCGTTCGCCACGCAAGCGCTGGTCTCTGGTGCATTTGTCATCGCCTTCGCGCTTAACCTCTGGCCCGCGCCCGAGGTTCTGGCGGTAGAATTCTTCGCCTATCTGGTCTGGACCATCGGCGTGTTCTTCATGGTCGGCATGACCATCGGCAACCTGAACGCCCTCGCGCTGGAACCTGTGGGCCATATCGCGGGCATGGCGGCATCTGTGGTGGGCGCGATTTCCACGGTGTTTTCGGTGATCCTGGCGATTCCCGTCGGTCTGGCCTATGACGGCACGCCGCTGCCCTTGATGATCGGCGTGATGATCTTCACCGGACTGGCCTACGCCGTCGTGCGCAGACTCTGACCCTCAGTCGCAGCGGCGCGCGCACAGGTTTTCGCACGGGATGCCGTCATTGTCGGCATCCCGTTTGCGATGGCCACACACGGTGAGTTTGTAGCAGGCTTCTTCGCAAGACGCGATTTGCGTGCAGGTCTTGTTGGAACAATCATAGGCCTGCACCTGCCAGACCGATTGCGGACCGGCCAAGGGCATGGGGCTGGCGGCATCGGCAAAAAGCGTCGCCAGGCCCAGCGAAACGGCAAGGGCAAAAGTCATTGATCCGCCTGTCAAAGGAAAATGTTAACAAAGGTTAACACACTATCCCTTTGGCCGCACGATCTTTTCCGCCAGATCGCGGGCGATGGCAAAGGCGCCCTTGATCCGGTCGGCATCCGTTTTCCAGTCGCGCAGCAGCACGATCTTGTTGCCCTGCACGCGCGCGCCCACCCCTTCGGCCTTGATGAAATCGACCAGCCCGGCCGGATTGCCGAACTTGTCGTTGTGAAACTGGATCGTGGCGCCTTTTGGCCCGGCATCAATGCGGCTGATCCCGGCGCGCTTCGCCATCGCCTTGATCCGCACGATCAGCATCAGCGTGTTGACCTCTTTGGGCAGCGGACCAAAGCGGTCGATCAGCTCGGCGGCGAACCCTTCCAGCTCCACCTTGGTCGCCAGACCCGACAACCGGCGATAAAGGCCAAGGCGCACATCCAGATCCACCACGTAATCCTCGGGGATCATCACCGGCAGGCCAAGGTTCAACTGCGGTGACCATGCATCATCAATCGGCGCCAAGCCGTTGATCTCGCCCGATTTGATCTTTGCAATCGTCTCCTCCAGCATCTGCTGGTAAAGCTCATATCCCACTTCCTTGATATGGCCCGATTGCTCCTCACCCAGCAGGTTGCCCGCGCCGCGCAGGTCAAGGTCGTGGCTGGCAAGGTTGAACCCCGCCCCCAGACTGTCAAGGCTGCCAAGCAGCTTCAGCCGCTTTTGCGCCTGTGGCGTCAATGGGCTGCGTGGTTTGGTGGTCAGGTAGCAATAGGCGCGGGTTTTGGACCGCCCCACCCGGCCCCGGATCTGATAAAGCTGGCTCAGCCCGAACATGTCGCCACGGTGGATGATCATGGTGTTGGCGGTGGGGATATCCAGACCCGATTCCACGATCGTGGTCGCCAACAACACATCATACTTGCCGTCGTAGAACTGGTTCATCCGGTCATCCAGATCGCCCGCGGCAAGCTGGCCATGGGCGATGACGTAACTCACCTCCGGCACATGGGTTTTCAGGAAATCCTCGATCTGCGGCAGGTCGGAAATGCGCGGCACCACATAAAACGACTGCCCGCCCCGGAACCGCTCGCGCAGCAGCGCCTCGCGGATGGTGACGCTGTCAAACTCGCTCACATAAGTGCGGATCGCCAGCCGGTCCACCGGCGGGGTGGCGATGATCGACAGATCGCGCACGCCGGTCAGTGAAAGCTGCAAGGTGCGCGGGATCGGGGTGGCGGTCAGCGTCAGCACGTGGATTTCCGAGCGCATTTCTTTCAGCCGTTCCTTGTGCCCGACACCAAAATGCTGTTCCTCATCAATGACAAGCAGGCCGAGGTTCTTGAACTTCACCCCCTTGGCCAGCAGCGCATGGGTGCCCACCACGATATCGACGCTGCCATCGGTCATCGCGGCGCGGGTGGCATTGGCCTCTTTCGTTGTAACAAAGCGCGACAACGGCTTGACCGTGATGGGAAATCCGCGAAACCGCTCGGCAAAGCTGCGGTAGTGCTGGCGGGCGAGCAAGGTGGTCGGGCAGATCACCGCCACCTGCATCCCGGCCATCGCCGCGACAAAGGCCGCGCGCATTGCCACCTCGGTCTTGCCAAAGCCCACATCGCCCACCACCAGCCGATCCATGGGCGAGCCCTTTTCCAGATCGGCCACCACATCGGCAATGGCCGAGAGCTGGTCATCGGTTTCCTGATAGGGAAAGCGCGCCGCAAACGCCTCCCAGATTGAATGGGGCGCTTCCAGAATGGGGGCGTGGCGCAGGGCGCGTTCGGCGGCAATGCGCATCAGGCGTTCGGCAATCTCCTTGATCCGCTCTTTCAGCTTGGCCTTTTTCGCCTGCCACGCCCCGCCGCCCAGACGGTCGAGCAACCCTTCCTCATGGCCATACCGGCTCAGGAGTTCGATATTCTCCACCGGCAGATAAAGCTTTGCGTTATCGGCATATTCCAGCGCGACACAGGCATGGGGCGCGCCAAGCGCGGTGATCGTCTCCAGCCCCAGATAGCGGCCCACACCATGTTCGACATGCACCACCAGATCTCCCGGTGTCAGCGTATCGACCTCGCGCAGGAAATTGTCGGCCTTGCGCTTGCGCTTTGGCTTGCCCACCATCCGGTCGCCCAGCACATCCTGTTCGGAAATCACCGCCAGACCGGGGGCCACAAACCCCGACTCCAGCGCCCAGACGATCAGGAACACGCCGCCCCGCCCTTCGGGCACCTCGCGAAAATCCCGGATGCGGGCCAGGCCGGTGACGCCCTGATCCTGCAAAAGCCCCTCAAGCCGCTCGCGCGCGCCTTCGGACCACGAGGCGATGACGACCTGCGCATCTTCACGTAAGACACGAAGATGATCTGACAAGGCCCTAAAAAGGCTTATGTTTTCCTGCTGTCGCTCTGGCGCAAAACTGCGCCCCGCGCGCCCGCCTGCATCCAGGATCCCCGGTCCGGGGCTTTGTGCATAGGGTGACAGTTGCACAACCCGGTGCGCGGCAACGGCCGTCTCCCACGCCGCATCATCCAGATAGAGCAACCCCGGTGCTGCGGGTTTGTAAACCGTGTCCAGCCGGCCCTTGACGCTCATCGCCTCGCGCCGGGAATCGTAGGCATCATCAATGCCTTCCCACCGCGACAGCCGCATCGGCGTCACCTGATCATCCAGCATCACCGACGCATCCGGCAGATAGTCGAACAGAGTCTCCAGCCGGTCGTGGAACAGGCCCAGCCAATGTTCCATCCCCTGATGCTTGCGGCCCGCGCTCACCGCTTCATACAGCGGATCGTCGGACCCGCTGACGCCGAATTCGATCCGGTAGGATTGGCGGAACCGGGTGATCGACGCCTCGTCCAGAATGACCTCGGACACCGGCGACAGATCGACCGCCGACAGCTTTTCCACCGTGCGCTGTGTTACCGGATCAAAGCGGCGCAGCCCGTCGAGCACATCGCCAAAGAAATCGAGCCTCACCGGGCCGGGATGGCCGGGTGGAAAAATATCAACGATGCCACCGCGCAATGCGTAATCTCCGGCTTCTGCCACGGTGGACACCGGCGAAAACCCCATGCGTGCCAAAAACCCTTTCAGATGCGCCTGATCCACCCGCTTGCCCACCTGTGCGGTGAAACTGCTGGCCGCCACAGTGGCGCGGGCCGGCACCCGCTGGGTTGCCGCATTCACCGTGGTAAGCAGCACGAACGGCCCCGGCACCCCGGCTGCAAGCGCGGCCAAGGTGGCCATCCGCCGCGCGGCAATATCGGGGTTGGGCGACACCCGGTCATAAGGCAAACAATCCCAGGCCGGGAAATCCAGCACCAGCGCTTGCGGCGCCATCACCGACAGCGCCACTCGCATCGCCTCCATCCGCTTGTCATCGCGGGCGACGTGGATCACGGGCACGGTCCCGCGCGCCAGTTCACGCGCCAGCAATCGGGCGTCAAACCCTTCGGGCGCGCCGCCCAGCACAATACGGTCAGAAGAAGTTGATTTGCTCATCGCGCCTTACCTACGCCCCGTGATCCGTCCGTCAAGAGCCGGCGCGGTCGCGCCCCTCAGCCCAGATTCTGAAGCATGCCGAACAGGGCGGTCACAAAGATCGAGATCATGCCGATCAACTGCACCATGAACCTGTGCCGCATCAGCACCCGCACCAGTGCCCCCCCCTCGGGCACATCGGTTTCGACCCGCAGCGCAAGGCGAAGCGTCAGATAGGCCACCAGCACCATTGGTGCGAACATCAAGAGCACCGCTTGCGCGAGTTCGATCCGATACAGGATCGACAGCATGCCCAGCACGGTCAGCAAGAAGAACACGATGCCGATCATCCACATGCCGCCATTGCGCGAGATATATAGCATGCGCCGCGCGTTGATCGGCACCAGAATCGTCAGATCCGCCAATGCCTCGGGGTTTTGCCTGCGCGCGCGGGTGATCAGATCGAACGGCACGCCCAGCACCCAATGGCTGATCGATGACCACAGCACGGCCAGCGAAATCCAATACCACAGGCTGGAAAACGACCGCATGTCGATCAGCAGCAAGACAAGGGAATACCATTCCAAAACGGGTCGCACCTTTTGCCTGTTGTTGCGCGCAAGGCTTGCAGCGCCGCGCCTTTCCATGGCAGGCAAGAGCCAAAGCTGCAAGCCCTTGACCAGATGCGAGCCCTGCCATGCGCCTGACCGTTGCCCCCACACCCACCCTGCGCTTTCGCCGGTTGCGCAAATCCGCCGCCATGCGGTCGCTGGCTCAGGAAAACACGCTGTCGGTCAACGACTTGATTTGGCCGGTGTTTGTGCGCGATGGCCATAACCTGCGCGAACCTGTCGCCTCGATGCCGGGGGTGGAGCGGCGCAGCGTGGATCAGGTCGTGCGCGCAGCGGAGGAGGCGGCAAGCCTGGGGATTCCGGCGATCTGCCTCTTTCCCTATACCGATCCCGACAAAAAGACCGAAGGCTGCGAAGAGGCGTGGAACCCCGACAATCTGGCCAACCGGGCGATCCGCGCGATCAAGGCAGAGGTGCCCGACATCGCGGTGATGACCGATGTGGCGCTGGACCCCTACAACGCCAATGGCCACGACGGGTTGGTGCGCGATGGCATCATCCTGAATGATGAGACGATTGAAGCCTTGGTGAAAATGTCGCTGGCGCAGGCCGAGGCGGGGGCCGATATTCTGGGCCCGTCCGACATGATGGATGGCCGGATCGGCGCGATTCGCGGCGCGCTGGAGGCGGCGGGCCACAAGGATGTGGCGATCATGTCCTATTCCGCCAAATATGCGAGCGCCTATTATGGCCCGTTCCGCGATGCGGTGGGGGCCTCGGGTGCACTCAAGGGCGACAAGAAAACCTATCAGATGAACCCGGCCAACAGCGCCGAGGCGCTGCGCCTGATCGAGCGCGACCTGTCCGAAGGCGCCGACATGGTAATGGTCAAACCGGGCATGCCCTATCTGGACATTTGCCACCGGGTGAAGGAGACCTTTGGCGCGCCGACCTATGCCTATCAGGTGTCGGGCGAATATGCGATGATCAAGGCCGCAGCCCAGA
>JBKBQB010000033.1:0-36067 GCA_046292785.1 Paracoccaceae bacterium | reverse complement strand
GGCCGCCGCCCAGAGGCCATGGGTGATCCAGGCGCCGGGATAGACGAAGATCTGGATCACTGCCGTCATGACCAACAGGCCAAGCGCGGAAAACCGCGTGGCAAGCCCGAGGATCATCAGGATCGGCAGCACATGTTCGGCCGTGGTGCCCATGACGGCGGCGATGTTCGACGGGATCAGCGGCAGGGCATACTCATGCTCGAACAGGAACCATGTGGAGTCCTTGATGGAAAACACCCCCTCGACCTTGGTACGCCCGGATTGAAAGAACACCATCGCCGGGAATATCCGCAGCGCCAGCGCCACAAGTTCATGCGGGATGCGGTCGAACAGGCCATTCAGGGTGCGGATCAGGGCGAGCATCAGCGTATCTCCTTTGGGTCGAGGATGGCTCCGGTCTGCATCAGGCGGAGGATCAGGGGTTGCGGGTCATGGTCCGGGTCGGACCACAGCGCCAGTTCGGCGGCGGTGGTCAGGCTGGCCCCAAGGCGGATGTGGTCGATCATCACGGCGTCACCGTCGCTGATGGCTGCGACCGGCACGTTGAAGGCGCGGTCGCGCAGGATCAGGGCAATCTCTTCCCCGGCAAGCGTCACGGTTTGCGGTGCCTCACCCGGCTGGTTGCGCGCCCAGATCGTCACACCGGGATGGCGCAGGCGCAGGACGTGGACCGAGGGATGCAGCACCAGATGCAGGCTTGACGGATTTGCCCCAACAAAGCTGTCAGGTCCGGCAGACACCGCGTCGGCGGCATGAAAGGCCTGCCCGCGCGCAACTTCGATCCGGGCGACATCGGCCATGTAGGGGTAGTCGGCCAAGGGCGGGAAAGAGGCCAGAAAGGCTGGAAAGGTGTCCCCCCATTCCAGCAGCACGGGCGAGGCAGGCCGGTGCGCCTCGGCATAAACCCGCGCCATGGCTGCGAAAAACTCATCCCCGACCAAGCGCCGGATCACCGGAAACCGTTTCGCCAGCGCCTCGGACAGGCCGACGGCCACGTTGTTGGCGTAAACGGCAAAGCGGCGCGCGGCCTCATCCGGCGCGGTGGCGGTCACACCGGGGGGCAGCGCCGCCCCTTTCAAACCGGCGTCAAAGGCCGCCGCGAAGTCATGATGCGCAAGCAAGGGGCATCCTTTCGCGATCAAGGATGGCTTGCGCCCGCGCAGCCTCGGCCCGCAGAACGGGCCATTCCGGCACATCGTTGTCCCATTCCACCAGGGTCGGCAGTGGCCCGGTGCGGGCGATCACCTCGGCATAAAGCGCCCAGACCGGATCGGCGACCGAGGTGCCATGCGCGTCGATCAGCAGCGGGCCAGAGGGTAATTCCTCCTCGGCATGGCCGCCAAGATGGATTTCCCCCACCAGATCCAGCGGGACAGCGGCCAGCCAGGCGCGCGGGTCCATCCGGTGATTGGCGCAGGTGACAAAGACGTTGTTCACATCCAGCAGCAGACCGCAGCCGGTGCGGCGGGCGACCTGATGCAGGAACGCCACCTCGGCCATCGTGGACTGTTCAAACAGCACATAGGTCGAGGGGTTTTCCAACAGCATCCGCCGCCCAAGTGCTGTCTGCACCGCATCGACATGGTCGCAGACAAGCGCCAGCGTCTCGTCGGTATAGGGCAAGGGCAACAGGTCGTTCAGATAGTCGGCGCCGTGGCTCGACCAGGCCAGATGTTCGGAAAAGCTTTCGGGCTGATAGCGGTCGCACAGGTGGAGCAAGCGGGCCAAGTGGTCCGCGTTCAACGGCCCCGCCCCGCCGATCGACAGGCCCACCCCGTGCAACGACAGGGCATGATCCGCCCGCAGCGTCGCCAGTTGGGCATGTGGCAAGCCACCGGCCCCCATGTAGTTTTCGGCGTGAACCTCAAAGAAACCCATCGGCTGGGCATCTTCTTGGATGGCTGCAAAATGTTCGGGCTTGAAGCCTACCCCAGCGGTGTTTGGCAGAAAGCGCATATGTTTCCCCCCTGTTGAAACTGGCGGGGAGGGATGGCCCGCCCCGCCACGTCAGATCACGCAGGGACGTCGCGGGTCAGCGCTTCCAACGCACCGGCGCGCGCCACGCCATCGGCGGCGGCGGGCAGTTCCATCGTGACGCAGGTGCCAGCCGGAACCATCTTCCAGGCGTTGCCCTGATAGTCGACTTTCGAGGTGCCCGCGCAGGTAGTGCCGGGGCCAGCGGCGCAATCATTTTGCCCGGCAAGTGAAACGCCGAAGCATTTTTCCGTGCCGCCTTGCGCATGAGCGCCGGTTGCGGCTGCCATCGTCAGCGCGCAAGCAAGCGATGCGCCAAGGCCAAGGGTCGATTTCATAAGGGTCATTGGTTTCTCCATGTCAGATCAAGTGAGCCACGCAGGGTCACATCACTTCGTCCGTTGGCAGGCCCGCGCGTTACACCCCTCACGAAACCGTGTCCTCATGGGTCAGACCAAGGACGTAACGAGATGGTCGGTTGGCCAAGAAATTTCGCTGTCATGCGGGAACAGTCTCGACGCTACGCGGGTCAAAGCCATGGCTGCATGTCCCACGACGAGGCGGCGTCAGGCGCGAAGGCTGGACAGAACCGCACATTCGGGGACGCTGGCACCCGTGCACTGACTGGCCGTGTGGGACAGCACCGCCTCGATGCGTTGCAGATCCACGATCTTGGCGCGCACTTCGGCGAGGTGCACCTCGGTCTTTTCCTTGACTTCGGCGCAGGATCGCAAGGCGCCATCGCCCAGACCGAGCAATCCGCGAATGTCGTCCAGCGAAAACCCCAACTCGCGGGCACGCAGGACAAAGCGCAGGCGCTGCACATCTGCGGCACCATAGGTGCGGTGACCTGCATCGGTCCGGGCGGGCGGTGGCAGGATGCCTGCGCCCTCGTAATAGCGGATGGTTTCCAGATTGCAGCCGGTGGCGCGGGCCAGATCGGCGCGGCGCAAGGCGCGGTCTATCGTATGGGGCATCGCGGCTTCGTGAAGATTGGTCATCGCGATTTTCCTTGCACCTGTAGTTGCTACAGACCTTAGGCAGGTTGCAACACGATGACAAGGAGCCTGCAATGAGCGACCGATCCGATACCGAAACTGCGCGGGATAGCGCCGATCAAAAGGGCCTGTTCGCCACGCTCGGGCTGGCGGGGGCGTTCCTCGCCTCGGCGTGCTGCATCGTGCCGCTGGTGCTGGTCACGCTGGGAATATCGGGGGCCTGGATCGGCAACCTGACAGCGCTGGAGCCCTACAAGCCGCTGACGTCGGGCATCGCCATCGTCTTTATCGCGCTGGGGTTCTGGCACGTCTATTTCCGCACCAAGCCCGTCTGCGTCGAGGGGTCCTACTGTGCCCGCCCGCAATCGTCGCGGATCACCAAAACGGTGCTCTGGTTGGCGACGGCGCTGGTCCTTTTGTCCGTGACGCTCAACTGGTGGGCGCCGCTGCTTTACTGAAACCCAAAGGAGACTCCCGATGAAACGTTTTGCAATTCTGGCGCTTGGCGCGCTCATGCTCGGCCTGCCTGTCGCCACGCCGATGGCTTTTGCGCAATCTGCGACCGCCGCAGCGACATTGACGCAAGTCAGCTTTGATGTGCCGGACATGACCTGCGCACTGTGTCCGGTCACGGTCAAGGCCGCCATGAGTGGGGTCGATGGGGTGCAGTCGGTCGAGGTAGACTTCGATGCCCGTAGCGCGACCGTGATCTTTGATCCCGCCCTGACCGATGCAGCAGCGATTGCCGAGGCGTCTGCACAGGCGGGTTATCCGGCCAATGTGAAGAGCTGAACCAGATGCGCGATGATCTGATGGGCGGACTGCTGGCAACGGCAGTCGCCGCCCCGGTCGTGATCGTCTGCTGTGGCGGTGGCGGGGTTCTGCTGGCCGGGCTGACCGGCGCGGTCGGCGGCTGGCTGAGCGGGCTTGGCGGCATTGCCGCGCTGATCGTTGCGGCGGGTGCCTCGCTGGCCTGGCGCAGTTTGCGGCGGCGAAGAGGCCAGGTCGAATGCTTCGTCGATGCGGCTGACGCAAGGGAGACAGTCCATGGCCAGTCCTGACGACCGCAAGCTCATTGGCATCGGAATCGTCGGCACCGTCATCGCCGCGCTCTGCTGTTTCACGCCGGTGCTGGTCATCCTGCTGGGGGTTGTCGGCCTGTCAGCAGTGCTGAGCTGGATCGACTATGTGCTGTTTCCCGCACTCGCCTTCTTCATCGCGCTGACCGTCTACGCCGTCTGGCGCAGACAGTGGCGCCAGAACAACACCTGAAAGGACATTCCATGATGACACACTGCTTTTCCGCAATGGCCGGGTTCGGCCCCGGCTGGACCCTGACCGTCACCCTGATCCTGGCTGCGGTCGCGCTGACATACCTGGTGACCAAGCGCGCAGATGCGCAGCAAAGGCGCACCGCATGACAGACACTTATGACTACGACCTGATCGTGATCGGCGCCGGAACCGGTGGTAACGGCGTCGCCCGCATGGCGGCGGCAGCCGGCTGGAAGGTGGCCAGCATCGACAGCCTTCCCTACGGCGGCACCTGCGCCCTGCGCGGCTGTGATCCCAAGAAGATGCTGATCGCCGTCACCGAAGGCGTGGACCGGGCGCAGAACCTGAAGGGCAAGGGCCTCACGGCGCAGGTTTCGGTCGACTGGGCCGGGATGATCGCCTTCAAGCGGACGTTCACCGACGCGATGCCGCTGAAGATCGAGGCCGGGCTGGAAAAGGCGGGCATTGCCACACTGCACGGTGAGGCGCGCTTCACCGGACCCGACACGATCGCGTTGAACGGGCAGACCCTGCGCGCGAAGCATTTCCACATCGCCACCGGCGCGCGACCCATGACGCTGAACATTCCCGGCGAAGACCTGCTGACCACCAGCACCGAGTTCCTCGACCTGCCCGCGCGGCCGGACCGGGTGGCCTTTGTCGGCGGCGGCTTCATCGCCATGGAGTTTTCCCACATCGCCAGGCGCGCCGGTGCCACGCAGGTGACGGTGCTGGAAATGATGGATCGGCCGCTGGGGAATTTCGACCCTGATCTGGTCGCGATGCTGGTTGACGCAACCGCCGATCTCGGCATCGACCTGCGACTGGGCGCGAAGGTGCTGAAGGTGAAACAACAGGACGGCGCGCTTGTCGTCACGGTCGAGCGGTCGGGCGGGACCGAGACCGTGACCTGCGACACCGTGGTCCATGCCACCGGCCGGGTGCCCAATATCGATGGGCTGAACCTTGCGGCCGCAGGAGTGGAGCATGGGCCGCGCGGCATCAAGGTCAGCCCCGCCATGCGCACGACCAACCCGGCGATTTTTGCCGCTGGCGATTGCGCAGACAGCGGCCCCAACCTGACGCCGGTGTCCGCCAACGAGGGCCGGGTCGCCGCCAAAAACCTGCTCGCGGGGCGCGACGACCGCGCGGTCAACTATCCGCCGATCCCCAGCGTCGTCTTCACCTTGCCGATGGTCGCGACCGTGGGCTTGTCAGAGGCCGCAGCGCGGGACCAGGGGTTGGCATTCGACGTGCATTTCGAGAAGACCGACGGCTGGTATTCCTCGCTGCGCGTTGGCGCGAAATGGTCGGGCTATAAGGTTCTGGTTGAACAGGGGACCGGAATGATCCTCGGCGCGCATCTGATCGGACCCGGGGCCGAGGAACAGATCAACCTTTTCGCCATGGCGATGGGGGCGGGTCAGACCGCCAACCAGATCAAGGCGATGATCTTCGCCTATCCCAGCTACGCCTCCGATATCGGCTCGATGGTGTGACACACAACTTTCGGGATGTCGCAACGGCGGATGCTCCCGGCCATTCAGAAGGAAAACGACAATGGACCAGCAAGTGAACGCCCATGACTGCTGCACACCTTGCAGCGCAGATCGCCGCGATTTTGACATCGCGGTGATCGGGGCCGGATCGGCGGGATTTTCCGCCGCAATCACGGCGGCCGAGGCGGGCAAGCGCGTGGCGCTGATCGGCCACGGGCTGATCGGCGGCACATGTGTCAACGTCGGCTGTGTGCCTTCCAAAACGATGATCCGCGCGGCGGAGGCGATCCATGGCGCAAAAGCAGCACGGCGGTTTCCGGGGCTGTCGGGCGTGGCGCAGGTCGATGACTGGGCGGCGCTGATGGCGGGCAAGGATGCGTTGGTCTCGGGCCTGCGACAGAAGAAGTATGCCGATTTGCTGCCTGGTTACGAGGGGATCACCTACATCGACGAAGGTGCCGCGCGGCTGGTGACGAGCGGGATCGAAATAGGCGGTCGCAAGATCACCGCGCCATCGGTCATCATCGCAACGGGCGGGCGGCCTGCGGTGCCGGATATCGCGGGGATCGACGCGGCACCGACGCTGGACAGCACCGCCCTGCTGGCCTTGGAGACCCTACCGAAAAGCCTGATCTTCCTTGGCGGCGGCTATATCGGGGTAGAACTGGCGCAGATGATGGCCCGCATGGGCGTTGCGGTGACGATTGTCTGCCGCTCGCGTCTGCTGCCGCAAACCGAAGCGGAAATCGGCGCGGCCTTGGCCGAGGTGCTGCGCGCCGAAGGTGTGACGGTTGAGGCTGGCGTTCGCTATGACCGCGCGCGGGCCGAGGGCGGTCGCGCGGTCCTGACCGTGACCAAGGAAGGTACCGCACACGACCTGACGGCGGACTATATCGTGCTGACCACCGGGCGCAGCCCCAATACCGAAGGGTTGGCTTTGGCCGAGATGGGGATCGCAACCGACAAGCGCGGCGCGATCATGGTTGGCGACGACATGCAAACCTCGCGCCCCGGTGTCTATGCCGCTGGCGACGTGACCAACCGCGATCAGTTCGTCTATATGGCCGCTTACGGCGCCAAGCTGGCAGCCAGGAACGCCGTGGGCGGGACCGAGCGCTATGACAATGCCGCGATGCCGTGGGTTGTGTTCAGCGATCCGCAGGTGGCGGGCGTGGGCCTGACCGAGGATCAGGCGCGGGCGGCAGGGCATGAGGTGAAAACCAGCGTTCTGAGCCTCGACAACGTTCCACGCGCCTTGGCTGCCCGCGATACGCGCGGGTTGATCAAGCTGGTGGCGGATGCCAAGACTGACCGCCTGCTCGGCGGTGTGATCATGGCCACGGAAGGATCCGACAGTATCCAGACCCTCGCGCTGGCCCTGAAGTTCGGCATGACTACGAAGGCGCTTGGCGAGACGATATTCTCCTATCTCACCACAGTCGAAGGGCTGAAGCTGGCCGCACAGACCTTCGACAAGGACGTGGCCAAACTGTCATGCTGTGCGGGTTAATGTCTTCAACCGGACGTGTGTTGCCGGAAATAGCGGCTTGTGTCATAGCGCGATGATGGCTGCATTGCTTCGCCCATTTCTCGCGCTTTTCTTGGCTGTGACTCTGCTTGGGGCCACGGCTTTCGAAGTGTCGGCCAATCTGAGCGCCGAGATTGTGGCAGTGGCAGAGCCGTGTTGTGATGGCGGTTGCCCGGACGATCCGGCCTGCGAGGCATCCTGTACCATGATGCAGCGTTGCGGGGCCGGGCTGTTTGCGTTGCCTCAGGCATCAGAACCAAAGACCATTGACACGCCCACAGTCACGACCCTGTTCCCGGTTGATCAAAGCCCACTGAGGGGACTGTCGCCCCATGGGCTAAAACGACCTCCCCGTATCTGACCCCGCCGCGTGCCTGACGCGCGGCCGTTTCTTGATGCGCCCCTGCCCGATGGGCAGTCGGGGCGCGCTTCGGTCAAGCCAATGGGGTCTTTCCAATGTCACTTTCTTTTCTCCGCAAGTGCTGCGCCATGCTGGCACTTGCGCTGTCTGCAACCACTGCTTTCGCGGGCGCGGAAGATTATCGCTTTGACCTTGTGTCAACCGATCACAGGGTTGGGTCTGGTACGGTCCTAGAGGTGCGCCTGACAGATCTGCGCACGGGGGCCGCCGTTGAGGGGGCCGTGATCTATGCCACCCGGATGGACATGGCGCCAGACGGGATGGCGATGATGACATCACCCGTCACGGCGATGCCGACTGAGGAGCCAAGCGTCTATCGCTTTGCAACCGACCTGACGATGGCAGGCGGCTGGCGGTTCTCGCTAGCTGCCAAGGTGCAGGGCGAGCCGGAAACGGTGTCTGCGGAAATCGAACTGCGGGCTGCGCCATGAGCGCGCTTGGCAAACTGACAGCCGCAGCCCTTGTCGCAGGCTTTGCCGGATGGGTCGGGCTGAAAGCCGGGGAGCAAGGCGTAACCACTGCAAGCCTGAAAGGGGCGGCAGTGATGCATGTCTCGATGCTTTTGGGCCAAGAGGTCGCCGCGATGCAGAGGCCTGAGGCAACTGGTCCCATCATCTATTGGCGGCATCCGGACGGGCTGCCCGAATGGTCGGCCACCGAAGCCGCAACGGCTGACGGGCGCGCGTTCCTGCCGGTGCGCGCCAGCGAGGATGTGTCGCTGGACCAGAACCCGATTAAGACGTCGGCCGCCAATCCAGTCAGTCCCGCCGGGGCTGCCGACCGCGCCATCCTTTACTACCGCAATCCGATGGGCTTGCCCGACACCTCGCCGGTGCCGAAGAAGGATTCGATGGGGATGGACTACATCCCGGTTTTTGAGGGTGGCGACAGCGACGACGGGTCGGTCACCGTCTCGCCGGGCAAGTTGCAACGTACCGGGGTTCGGACCAGTGAGGCGGTTCTGGCACCGCTGGCCGCATCCTTGCGCGCGCCGGGGATCGTGATGCTGGATGAACGCAAGATCAGTGTCATTTCGCTGCGCGCCGATGCCTTCATCGAAACGGTCGCCGATGTAACCACTGGCAGCACGATTGACGGAGGCGCGCTGCTGGTGACGCTCTATTCGCCGGAGATTGCCGCCGCACTTGCCCAGTTCGTCAGTGATGTGCGGTCCGAAGGGAGACAAAGAGAGGGCGCGCGGCAGCGGCTGACAAACCTCGGTGTGCCGGGCGAGGTGATCGACCGGATCGCGGCCGAGGGTCTGGCATCCGGCAGTATCCCGATCATGGCCCCACGCAGCGGCGTGGTTCTGGAACGGATGGCGGTCGAGGGCATGATGTCGGAAGCGGGCGAGACGCTGTTCCGCATCGCCGACACTTCGACTGTCTGGGTGATCGCCGAGGTGCCGGAAAGCGCGCTTATGGACATCGCGCCGGGGGCCGATGTCCGCGTCACCTTTCAAGGCTTGGCCGGGGAGCCGATGACGGGCCGGATCGACACGATCTATCCCGAACTCGACATGATGACCCGCACGGCCAAGCTGCGCATCGAACTTCCCAACCCCGTTGGCCGCCTGCGCGCAAACATGTTTGCCGATGTCGAAATCATGCTGGGCCAGACGCCGGTCGTTCAGGTCCCCGAGGGTGCTGTGATCGACACGGGCGACCGGCAGGTGGTGATCCTTGATCTGGGCGAGGGGCGATTCCGGCCCGAACCGGTGACGGTGGGCCGCAGGGGCAGCGGGATGATCGAGATCATCAGCGGCGTTGCGGCAGGCGACATCGTGGTCAGCACTGCCACCTTCCTGATCGACGCCGAAAGCAACCTGAACGCGGCGCTGGCTGCCCTTGCCGCGCCGGAGGCCAAGCCATGATCGCCCGCATCATCGCCTGGTCGGCCCGCAACGTCCTGCTGGTCCTCTTTGCCACCGTGTTCACCGTCGCGGCGGGCCTGTGGTCTTTGCGCACGCTGCCGATCGACGCCATCCCCGACCTGTCGGATGTGCAGGTGATCGTGCTGACCGAATACCCCGGACAGGCGCCGCAGGTGGTCGAGGATCAGGTAACCTATCCCCTGACATCCGCCATGCTGACCGTACCCCGGTCGCGGGTGGTGCGCGGGTTCTCGTTCTTCGGCATCTCCTTTGTCTACATCATCTTCGAGGACGGGGTTGACCCCTACTGGGCGCGGTCCCGCGTGCTGGAATACCTCAATGCCGCCGCCGCGCGCCTGCCCGAAGGGGTGACGCCCGCGCTCGGGCCGGATGCGACTGGCGTGGGCTGGGTCTATCAATACGCGCTGAAGGGCGAGAACCTCAGCCTTGCCGAGTTGCGGTCCTTGCAGGACTGGGTGATGCGCTTTGCGATCAGCCGGGCCGACGGTGTGTCGGAAGTCGCCAGCGTCGGCGGTTTCGTCAAGCAATACTCGGTCACCGTCGACCCGGTGCGGATGCGGGCGCTTGGCATCACCCTGTCCGAGATTGGCGCGGCGGTCGCCGCCAGCAACATGGACACCGGTGGGCGCACGGTCGAGCTGTCGGAGTTCGAATTCATGGTGCGCGGGCGCGGCTATCTCAGCGGCACCGCCGATCTGGAAATAGTCCCGATCCGCGCCGAAGGGGGCGTGCCTGTCCTGCTGCGCGACGTGGCGCGGGTGGAAATCGTGCCCGACGAACGCCGCGGCATCGCCGAACTTGATGGTGAGGGCGAGGTGGCCAGTGGCATCGTCTTGCAACGGGTCGGCGCGAATGCGCTCGACGTGATCGACAACGCCAAGGCCGAGATCGCCGCCATTGCCCCCAGCCTGCCCGAGGGGGTAGAGATCGTTTCCGTCTATGATCGGTCAGACCTCATCCTATCGGCAATCAAGACCCTGCGGACAACGCTGATCGAGGAAATGCTGGTGGTGGCGGCCGTCACCTTCATTTTTCTGTTGCACGTCCGGTCATCGCTCGTAGCAGTCATCATGCTTCCCGTGGGCCTCTTGATGGCCTTCACCGCCATGCGCGCGCTTGGCATCGGGGCAAACATCATGAGCCTCGGCGGCATCGCCATTGCCATTGGGGCGATGATCGACGCCGCCATTGTCATGATCGAGAACGCACACAAGCATCTGGAACGCGCAGATCCCGCCAAGCCAAGGGTAGAAGTGTTGATCGAGGCCGCGACCGAGGTCGGCCCGGCGCTGTTCTTCAGCTTGCTGATCATCACGGTATCCTTCCTGCCGATCTTTGCATTGGAAGGTCAGGAGGGGCGGCTGTTCGGCCCCTTGGCCGCAACCAAGACCTTTGCCATGGCCGCCGCGGCGCTGCTGTCGGTCACCTTGGTGCCCGCGCTGATGGTGATCTTTGTGCGAGGGCGGATCGTGCCGGAGCACAAGAACCCGGTGAACCGCCTGCTGATGGCCGCCTATCGCCCCATCATCGGTTGGGTGCTGAAAGCGCGTGTGCTGACCATCGT
Organism: Paracoccaceae bacterium; assembly: GCA_046292785.1. Lineage (GTDB taxonomy): Bacteria > Pseudomonadota > Alphaproteobacteria > Rhodobacterales > Rhodobacteraceae > Pseudotabrizicola. The sequence goes on along the minus strand of JBKBQB010000033.1, from coordinate 24,915 downwards.
CCTGGCGGTCGCGGCGTTGGTCGTCACCGTCTGGCCCGCGCGGCAGTTGGGATCGGAATTCATGCCCGCGCTGGACGAGGGCACGATGATGTACATGCCGACCACCCTGCCGGGCCTGTCGGTCACCAAGGCTGCGGAATTGATGCAGATGCAGGACCGCATCATCCGCACCTTCCCCGAAGTGCTGACGGTGTTCGGGAAGGCGGGCCGCGCGCTGACCGCGACTGACCCCGCCCCGACCGAGATGTTCGAGACGATCATCCAGCTGAAGCCACGCGACGAATGGCGCCCCGGTGTTACGATGGAAAGCCTGCGGCTGGAGATGGACGCGGCGCTGCAATTCCCTGGTGTCTCAAACGCCTGGACCCAGCCGATCCGTGCTCGGATCGACATGCTGGCGACCGGCATCCGCACGCCGGTGGGGGTCAAGGTCTATGGCACGGACCTGACCGAGATGGAGGCCGTCGCACGGCAGGTCGAGGCGGTGTTGCGCAATGTTCCTGGCACCACCAGCGCCTATGCCGAGCGGGTAATCGGCGGCTATTACCTTGACATCGTGCCCGACCGGCAGAGGCTTGCCCGTTACGGCCTGTCGATCCGCGACGTGCAGGAGGTCATCGCCATGGCCCTTGGCGCGCAGGCGATCACCCAGACCGTCGAGGGGCGCGAACGCTACAACGTCGCTTTGCGCTATCCGGCGGCGCTGCGCCAAGACCCCGACGCCATCGCGCGTGAGGTGCAGGTGGCCTTGCCCGGTGGCGGTACGGTGCCCTTGGGCGAGGTCGCGTCCGTGGAACGCACGCGGGGGGCGACATCGATACGCACCGAGAACGGCCAACTGGCGGTCTATATCTTCGTAGATATCGCTGGCCGCGATCTGGGCGGCTATGTCGCCGAGGCGCAGGCGGCGGTGGCGGGCGAAGTCATCCTGCCGCTTGGCTATTCGCTCGGTTGGAGCGGGCAGTTCGAATACCTCGAACGGGCCAAGGCCCGGCTTGCCATTGTCGTGCCGATCACGCTCGCGGTGATCTTCCTGCTCTTGTACCTCAACTTTCGCAGAATGACCGAAACCCTGATCGTCATGCTGTCCCTGCCCTTCGCACTGGTGGGCGGGGTCTGGCTGATGTGGGCCATGGGGTTCAACCTGTCGGTCGCGGTCGCGGTCGGGTTCATTGCGCTTGCGGGCGTGGCGGCAGAGACCGGGGTGATCATGCTGATCTATCTTGACCACGCGCTGACCGAGGCCCGCGCCAAGGTTGCACAAGCAGGCCGCCCCTTCACCCGGGCCGACCTCGACACCGCAATCACGGTTGGCGCGGTGGAACGTTTGCGGCCCAAGATGATGACAGTGGCCACGATCATCGCGGGCCTGATGCCGATTCTCTGGGCGCACGGCACAGGGTCCGAGGTGATGAGCCGCATTGCCGTGCCTATGATCGGCGGCATGGTGTCGTCTACCATCCTGACACTGGTCGTGATCCCTGCGGTCTATGCGCTGATCAAGGGGCGCGGGCTGGTGACGCGGGGTGTTGCGGCGGTGCCAGAGTCCAATCGACCGTTGCAAGGCGCATGATGTCTGAAGATTTTGAACTGATGCGGTGGATGCCCCCACCCGACGGCATCGAATGTGCCAAAGTGGTTTTGTTGGAACCAAGATGAGGGAGGCATCCATGTCTGAGATTAGCATATTGGCGATCGACCTTGCCAAGATCAGTTTTCAAGTTTGCGGCGTCAGGGCCGATGGCGTCGTTGTCTTCAATCGGGCCGTATCGCGCGGACGGCTTGTGCAGTTGCTGTCGGATCAGTCGCCGTGCGTTGTCGCGATGGAGGCTTGCGCCACCTCGCATCACTGGGGGCGGGTTGCCATGGCTCATGGTCATGACGTGCGCCTGATCCCGGCAAACTATGTGAAGCCCTTTGTGAAGCGCCAAAAGAACGACTTTGCGGATGCGGCGGCCATTGCCGAGGCGGCATCCCGTCCGAGCATGAGTTTTGTGGCTGTGAAGAGTGCCGAGAAGCAAGGGCGCGCCGTGGCCTTCCGGACGCATCAGTGTTTCGTGCGACAGCGAACCCAGTTGATCAACGCGCTGAGGGGGCATCTGGCCGAGTTCGGCCTCGTAGCTCCGAAGGGCCCGATTCATCTCAAGCTTCTGCAAACCGCCTTGAAGGGGTCCGAAGTGGATCTGCCTGTGCCTGTGCGGGAGATGGGTCAGCTCTATTTGCAGCAGATCGACCAGTTGACCGAAATCATCACGCGCCTGGCCAACGAGCTTGAGGCTGCGACAAAGACGGATCAAGAGTTGCGCCGCCTCTGCACGGTGCCGGGCATCGGCCCTGTGACCGCGGGCGCAATCGCGGCTTTTGCCCCTGATCTCGAGACTTTTGACAGTGGTCGGAACTTTGCCGCATGGTTGGGACTGGTGCCACGACAACACTCGACAGGCGGCAAGACCCGCCTCGGTGCGGTCAGCAAGATGGGTCAATGCGACATCCGCAAGTTGCTCATCGTCGGGGCCATGAGTGTGATCCGCTGGGTTGTGCGCCGTGGTGGCAGTCCCGATCGGTGGCTGGCCAGCCTTGTTTCGCGCAAGCCGCGCATGGTTGCCGCCGTCGCCTTGGCCAACAAGATGGCGCGGATGGTGTGGGCCATGACGACCAAGAGGGAGGACTATCGAATGGCGTGATCCCAAGTCGGAAGGCGCGGGATGACGCTGTAGGCCGCGAGGCCTGGGCAAGGTGATCGACCGACGGAGTAAGCGACACGGACTTCAAAGTTCAAGGCGGGAAACCCAGTCCCGGGGCTCGAGCGTTATAGCTCTCTGAACCGATGTGGGCCCAGCCTTCCGAACAGCATACCGGCCCGTGGCGTCACAAAGGCCACACTGAGAGGCCTGACACACGACCGATTGAAGCCCAGCAGAAATGTCGAAAAATCAGCTTGCAAAACTGGGGGCATCCACACACGCGCCGGGTTTGCCGGAGGCTGATTTCGGTTGGTTACGCGGTGACGTTGCCCCCTCCGCCTAATCCAGTTTGAGGTAGACTCTGGCCCAACCGAAAGGACCAGAGATGAAGCGCAGTAGGTTCACCGAAGAGCAGATCATCGGCATTTTGAAAGAGCATGAGGGCGGTGTTTCCGTCGCCGATCTGTGCCGCAAGCACGGCGTTAGCGACGCGACCGTTTACAAGTGGAAAGCCAAGTATGGTGGTATGGATGTCAGTGAGGCCAGGCGATTGAAGGGCCTTGAGGACGAAAATGCGCGTCTGAAACGGCTTCTTGCCGATGCCATGCTCGATAATGCCGCGCTGAAAGACCTCCTGGGAAAAATGTATGGTCCGCTCCGCTATTGCAAGGTTTTCGTGGATGACGCACCGGCTTGCGTAAATGTATCCGGCCTCTGATCAGTCAGCCGCTTTTGGCGACAAGGCCTTGATGAGATCCGCCCCTCGGGTTCCAGATTAGTGGCGCGGGATCGTGTCCCGTTTTTTTGCGCGTGGCTTACCCGTGGTCGATCAACCGTTTGGTCATCACGTCCCCTGCAATCGGTTTTGCGGTGAAGGGGTCAGCTTGTCGCTGTGCCTTTCGACTGCAAATAGACAGTGCCGGGCTTGGTCAGGATGGCCCAGACGATCCGGGTCAGCTTGTTGGCCAAGGCGACCACGGCCTTGTTGCGGTGCGTTCGCGCCTCAAGCGCCGAGAGCCAGCTGCCGAGGGCATGGTTAGCCCGGTTTAGATGCAAAAGGCATGATCTCGCGCCGTGAATGATGAGCCGCCGCACATAACGATTGCCGCGTTTGCTGATGCCCAGAAGGGTCTGCTTGCCCCCTGTGGAATGCTCTTCAGGCACCAGCCCCAGCCAAGCGGCCAGATCACGAGCCTTGCGGAACTGTTGTCCGTCGCCCGCTGCGGCAACAAGCGCGGTAGCGCCAAGCGCCCCGATGCGCGGAATTGTGACGAGGCGGCTGACGGTATCGTTCTCGCGGGCATAGGCTTCGACCTTGCCATTCACGGCCTTGATGCGGCCCTCAATGTAGCCGATGTCATCCAGCAACTCACCGAGCAGCACCCGCATGCTGGATGTCAGATCGTTCTCCTTGTTGGCCAGATGCTTCTGGATATCGGCGTGGAAGCCACCAGCCCCGACCCGCATCGCCAACCCGTATTCAAGGCAGAACGCGCGCGCCTGGTTCATCAGCGCTGTTCTTTGCCCGACAAGCCGGTCGCGAATACGGTGCAGCGCCTGCAGATCGACCTGTTCGGGCGTCCGCACCTCCACAAATCGCATGGTTGGCCGCGTCACGGCTTCGGCGATGGCTGCTGCATCGACGGTATCGGTCTTGTTGGATTTGACATAGGGCTTCACAAAGCGTGCGGGGATGATCCGGGCGTCATGGCCCATCGCCGCCAGCCTGCGCGCTAACCATTGTGAGCCCGGACAGGCCTCCATTCCGACCAGCGCGCTTGGTGCTATCTCGAAGAAGCCAATCAGCGTGTCACGTGAGAACTTGGCGCGCTGGATAATGGCCCCAGCGGCATTCAAGGCCACAACGTGGAAGACCTTCTTGCCGATATCAATGCCGAAGGCGACAGTCTCAGGGATTGGTTTGGTTCGCATCCTTTCTCTCCTTTTGCTTGGCGATGCCGCAAGAGCATACGCCGGGGTGCGGGGCGGACCATCCCATTAATGGTAACGCCCGCCGCGAAGCGGCAAGCGGTCGCGCATCTGCTGGCAAGTCACGAGATGAGCGAGCGGCGGGCGTGCCGGGTGATCGGTTGTTGCCGGATGACCATGCGCTACGAGGCGATCCGCCAGGATGACCCTGTGCTGCGTGAGCGGCTGAAAGACTTGGCCAAGGCTCGACGCCGGTTCGGTTATCGTCGGTTGCATGTGTTCCTGCGGCGCGAGGGCCATCAGGTGAATCATAAGCGCCTGTTCCGCATCTACCGCGAAGAACAGTTGCATGTGCGCCGTCGCGGTGGTCGCAAGCGGGCCATGGGCACACGGGCCCCGATGGTGCTGCCATTGATGCCGAACCAACGTTGGTCGCTGGACTTCGTGTCCGACCAGCTGACGGACGGTCGCAGGTTCAGGATCCTGACCGTGGTTGATGACTGCACCCGCGAATGCCTGGCCTTGATCGCCGACACCTCATTGTCGGGAGCTCGAGTGGCGCGGGAACTGGCGACCCTGTTCGACGCCCGCGGCAAGCCCCAGACGATTGTCAGTGGCAATGGGACCGAGTTCACCTCGAACGCGATCCTGAAGTTCGTGGATGACCGCAAGTTTGACTGGCATTACATCGCCCCAGGCAAGCCCACCCAGAATGCCTTCATCGAAAGCTTCAACGGGCGCTTGCGCGATGAGCTGTTGAACGAGACCCTGTTCCCGTCCCTGCATCATGCCCGCGTCACGCTGGCCGCCTGGCGCACCGACTATAACACCGAACGCCCCCACTCCCGCCTCGGCTGGAAGACCCCCGCCGAGTTCGCCCAGACATTCACCCCGCAACGGGGTCCGACGCTGCGCAACCCGCAAAGCTCCGCGCCAGCTCCCGTTGCACAACCCGCCCGAATGGGCAAAACTCAAACCCAGAGTCTACCTCAAACTGGATTAGGCGGAGGGGGCAACGTCTTGCGCTAATCATCAATTACAAGCATGTCTTGGTAGCCCGTCGCCTCATCGACCCCAAGAACGAAAGAGTTCAGTTCTTCGGTGCTATTGAATGTGAAGGTCTGGGTTCTGCCAAATTTGTTCAGGACTGCAGCGCTTCTCTCGCCGTCGGCATACGCTCTAGTCGCAGCGATGCCGAAAACAAGTTTTATTTCAAGCTGTTGCGTTGGTCCTTGGTCAGATTTAGGGTTTTTCATTGATATTCTCCATCGATAAATTTTTCGAGTGTGCTCGACGCTAATCGAGGTGCCAAGGAAGCCGCTGTGTTGGGATAGCGGCGGGACGATTACAGAACCGCTCGCCTTCCTTTCTTCTGACAACCGCTACCGTTGCTCTCGACTAGCGCGGGGTCGAATGTGTGTTGCAAGTTTAGACACGCAAACTTCATGACCCGAGGTGTTGGCCGGGGCCAGGGACAGTCCGATGGTGCGCTCGGATTTCTCGAGTTTGGTGTTGCCACCGGTTAGGAGCCTTGCCGGCCGCCAGCCACTGTTGTATCGCTCTTCGGCCAAGAGCCGTGCTTGGGTCGTTTTGTTCATAATGTTGATCCACATTCTGATCCACATTATGATACACACTCACCGCGTAACCCCTTGATTTAATCGGGGCCTTGGTGGTGTTGGCGGACTTCCACTCCGCCATTCGCGAACAGAACTGGCACCGCCGCCGGCAGTGTTTCAGGGTGCGAGACTGCTCGCTCTACTCGCTTTTTGCTTCCGCGAATTCTGTTTTCGTTCTGGTCGATTTCGATGTTGTCGACAACGGCGCGGAGGTAGGCGCGGCGATGCTGATCACCCCGATGCCGCGCTTGCCAAGCGCCCGCAGGCACAGTGCAGACGCAGCATCGCTCCCCGGCGATAGACCTCGCGTGCCGAAAAAGGCTTGACCGAGACGTCTCCACTACTGGAGCCGGAAGCCTAAAGAACTTTCAGGCGCCCGCAACCGACAGAACACACGTTCCGTGAATATGGCAGGTCGAAACCCCACTTTTCATAGGTGGGAGGCAGCTCGCCGATGGTGTGGAACACAGACGGCGGATCAGCCGCATCGCCGTTAGACTCGTCCGATCATCGCCGCCAACCAAAGGGCAATTTGCGACAAAGCGCCCTGCCGATAAAAGCGCCCCACCCACATTGCCCTGATCCGCTGTGCAATGCTCCCAGAGACAAGCCGCTCAAAAACGCCCAACAGCGCGCGGTTGTCAGGCGTAAGCAGACCGGCGGATGCGGTAAGCGCGATGATGGTCTGGCGGCTCCACCTGCTGTGGTGGCCTTGAAGCATGCGGCCAAGGCTTGTGAACCGCGCGCGCCATCCGTCATTCGCGCCCACAACATTGTTGTCGTGCTGGCGATAGCGCAGCGTGGGGCGCGGGTCATAAATCACCGTGCCCCCCGCACCCGCCACGATCTGATAGATGAACCAGTCATGCATTACGATCCGGTCGGTCAACCGAAGTGCGCCTTGCACCAGGTCCAGCGCAGGCCGGTTCAGAACAACCGTGTTGCCCTGCACAAGGTTCTGGACCAGCGCGTGATTGAACGAAGCCGCCCGTTGCGGCATCCGCGACAGACCCACACAGCGCAACTGCGCATCACAGATCTGCACCCGGCTGCAATACAGGGCGGCGGTGTTGTCTGGCACGGCGGCAAGTGCGGCCACCGCACGCGACAGCTTTTCGGCGCACCAGACGTCATCCTGATCGGCAAGCGCCACATATTCCGCGCAGCCGGCATCCAGGATCAGCGCCCGGAAATTCGCCACAGCGCCCTGTCCGGGGCCAGAGCGCAGCGTGACGCGGCCCGGGAAGGCACGGGCAAATTCGCCGATGATCCGTGGGCCACCATCGTCCGACCCGTCGTCACTGACCACCAGATCCCATGCCACCCCGGTCTGGGCGGCAATGCTGTCCAGCTGCGCCTGCACAAAGCGTTCGCCCTGATACAGCGCCATCAGGATGCGCACGACGGGCGGCGCGGATTTTGCGTGATCTGCGATACTCCTCGTCCCCCCAGTCGTGATGATGCCGGAACCGCCACGGCCTGACCGGGCAAGCCCGCCTTGTGTATCAGCGCCGCACACCGACACAAGGGCACCTTGCAGGGCGGTTGCGGGCGGCATCGGCGGATTGGTGCGCGGTGAAACGCCCGAATTCCGTGCACAGGGATGCGACCATGGCCCTGAACGGTGCTGACAGGTTGAACGCCGCGCTGTTTCGGGCCATAGAGCGGGGGTATGTGATTTTGCTCGAAAGCGCTTCCCAGATGAATGTCCTTGCCCGATTGAATTCTTTTCTCCTGTATCCGTTTGCGCGTGTGATCGTCGGGGCGCAGTCCGAACTGCAACGCTTCAAGACGATGAACCAGAAGCAGAAAATCCTGATAGAGACGCCTTATGCCGGCCAGCCGATCATGCTGCTTGCGCTGTATCAAAAGGGGCGTCTGCGGCCCGATCTGATCCGCCTTTTGCAGGCCGCGCGACAGCAGGGCATCTATGTGCTGGGCGTCAACACGCTGAAGATCAAGGCCCCGCAAGAGCTTGAAGGGCTGATGGACTGCTACATCGAACGCCCGAATTTCGGGCGTGATTTCGGCAGCTACAAGACCGGGTTCCTGCATGTGTTTGACCGCAATTGGGAAAAGACCTGCCCCCGCCTCTTGATGCTCAACGACTCCGTCTATTATTCGACCCGCGGTCTGGACAAGTTCCTGACCGACATGATCACGTCGGAAACCGAGGTGCTGGGCGCGACCGAGAATTACGAGATTGAATATCACCTTGGCTCTTTCACCATAGCGATGGCGCAATCGGTTCTGCAAGCCGAACGGTTCCGCAAATACTGGCGCGCTTACAAACTGACTGATGTGCGGCCGCTCGTGATCATTCGTGGAGAGATGAGGCTTTCAAAGACCTTGAAGCGCTGCGTCTCGATGATGAGCCAGTTCAAGGCCCTTTACAGCTCAGACCGTTTCTTGAATGAGGTCAAGTCAAGCCACGCTTTGCAGGATCTGGTCATCAAAGACAGCCGCACCGGGTCGAGCACGCCAGCGCCCCGTTTTTCGGCCGAGGCTGTGGTCAAATTGCTTTCAGGCCGGTTTATTGCGCGGCGCTACAGTCTTGAATCAAAAGTCGAAGTAGCCATTGATGCGCCACTCAAAGAGTTGAACGAGGAAATCCTGATTACGGGGCGTGATGATTTCGCGCGATATTTGTTGCGGAATACGGATGCCACCAGCGACACGTTTGACGAAATCCTCAACGAGTCACTTGCAGCTGTCGCATCTGAAACCTTCATGCTTGGCAGCCAGATCCACCAGAATGCGGCGGTCCTTTTGGAAATTGGTTTGCCGATCATCAAACTGGATGGTTTGTATCGGGGGATGTTCAACAACTACGATATCATGCGTTTGCAGAAAAAGTTGACCGAAACCGAAGCGCGTGAATTGAGTGCGTTGTTGATGGACCGCCCCTATGGTGGGCAAATGTTGGTTGGGTGGAAGCGGTCGGCGTTCATGAAGGGGTTGATTTAATGGCTTTGAGTTGTGTCAACGAAAATTTTCAAGATCGGCCACTTATTGCATTCGTACATGTTCCAAAAACGTCTGGCACATCTGTTAATTTTATTTTGTCAACTTCAACACTAAAGGGACGTGATCACATCCAAAACTGTGTCGCTGATCCAACTGAGTTGAAGGATCAGCTGGCAACACTTGATTGGGTATCTGGCCACCTTAACCCAGACCTGATGAAAAGATTCCTAACAGGATTGACGGACAGGCAACTACGCCTTTTCGCAACGATTCGTCATCCGGTTTCTCAGATTGCATCGCACTACAACTGGCTTATTCAAATCTTTCATATAAGTGATGCATTTTACCGAGCTGTCCCTGAAAACATAAAGGAAATTTCTGAAGGCATCAGGGGTTCTGACAATACTGATCCTTTGCAAGTGATAGAGCGAATTAGCTCTGCGGGTTGGCTGATGCTTAATCAACAAACAAAAGCCCTTCTTGCGTTTGGGGGGGATAAATTGGTGGATAACGCCATACTAGATCGGTTGAAGCCTTATGAGTTTGTCGCAACAGAACGCTATTTACCGGAGCTGATCGAGCGAATGACGGGTCAGACGGTTGAAGTGCCGCCTGTCAAGAACAAAAGCCCATATCACTTTGATCCCGCCGTCTTTCGTACACCAGAGGTCACAGAGTTTCTAAAAGAAAAGCATAACGCTGATTTTGCGCTTTATGACTATTTCGAGAGAATAGGTGGCTGTTACCCCCCCGTGGTTGTGGACGCTGGCTGACGGTTTTGTCTATGCCCTATCATGTAAACTGATATGGTTAGTTCTAAATCTGAATTTCTGATCTGAACATTACACCAGATGGAGTATGAAGTGACATCGATCTTGACTAGTGACGCACAAACCCTTCCCGATGATTTTGACCCGCAGGTGTATCTGGACCTGAACGAGGATGTGAAAAAGGCAAAGGTGGATGCGGCCAAACATTATCTGAACCACGGAAGAAAGGAGGGGCGCGCGTACAAGCGGATCACCCCCAAAACCTTCGAGGAGGCTCTTGCCGAGTTTCTGACCATTGCGCCGGCTGAGCAGAATGCTTTCGACATGTTTCCGACTGCGTGGAGTTCGGCGTTTGACGGTGTGACCACAAACGGCACCTTCAAAGGTGAGGATGACGGGCGGATCAAGTGGTTGTTGGATCAGTTCGACGCCACCGGGGCGTCTGTGCTGGAACTGGGGCCGCTGGAGGCCGGACACACCGTGATGCTGGAGCGGGCTGGAGCCAAGGTCCTGGCGATCGAGTCGAACAAGGGGGCGTTCCTGCGCTCGCTTATCGTGAAAAACTATCTGAACCTGCGCGCGAAATTCCTGCTTGGGGATTTCGAAAAGATGGACCTGCGCGGCCAGTCGTTTGACTTGGTTGTCGCCTCGGGTGTTTTGTATCACATGAAGTCGCCGGTCCAGCTGCTGGAGTCGATCAGTGGTTCCGCAGATCGGCTGTTCATCTGGACCCATTACTTCGAGCCTGATCTGTCAAAATGGAACCCTGCGCTGGCCAAACAGATCGCACAGAAAAAATGGAAGTATGACACACCGCAGACCGAGGATTTCAAGGGTCTGACGGTGCGGACAGTCAAGCAACATTACGGCGAGGCGTTGGGGTGGAGCGGGTTTTGTGGCGGTTCGGATATTTATTCGAACTGGGTTTACCGAGAGGATCTTTTGGCCGTGCTGGCCAAGCTTGGTTTCAAGGATGTGAAGATCGCCTTTGACCATGTGCATCACGCCAATGGTCCGGCCTTCTGCCTTTATTGCACGAAATGACACGCCGGCAGGCGTAGAAAAAGCGGCGGGTCAACACTGACCCGCCGCCCCGTCACGCGTCGCGTTGTGCGATCCAGTCGTGGTCGGGGTGGTTCTGGAACCGCCATTTGCGCAGTGGCCCGGCCATGACGTTGAGGTAATACATCTCATACCCATAGGGCGATCCGCAGGGGTGGTGGCCCTTTGGCACCAGCACCACATCGCCATCCGCGACCGCCATCGTCTCGTCCAGCGTGCCGTCTTCGGTGAACACGCGCTGCACGCCAAAGCCCTGTGCCGGGTTCAGCCGGTGGTAATAGGTTTCCTCCAGATAGGTCATGTGGGGGAAATTGTCCTCGTCATGCCGGTGCGGCGGATAGCTGGACCAGTGGCCGGCGGGGGTGAACACCTCGGTCACCAGCAGGCTGTCGGCCACGTCACGTTCCTCCATCGCAATGGCGTTGATATGGCGGGTGTTGGTGCCCTTGCCGCGCGTGACCCGTGGAATGTCCTGCGGACCGATCGCTGCGGCGGGGTGGCCGCCAGCGCCCGGTGCGGTGCAGACCGCCAGTGTCAGCGGGCTGGTCGCGGTTACCGCCCAGTCAGATCCATCGGGCAGGTAGATGCAGTGGGGGGGCGTTTTTTCAAACACATCCATCCGGTCGCCCCGCAGGCCCCAATCGTGCCCACCGCCCGAAAACTGGCCCTTGCCCTCGACAAACACAAAGATCGCCTCGCGGTCCCCCAGTGCGCCGCTGGCGGTGTCGCCCGTGTCCAGCCGATAAAGCTGAAACCCGACATAGCCCCATTCGGCACTTTGCGGGGTGATGTCATGCACCTTGCCCGTGCCGCCCTGCGCCTTGATCAAGAGTTTGCTCATAATGCACCTTTCCATAAGTCCTTCGGTCGGGATCCGGGGAAGGTCCCCCCGTGCCCACCTGCCTCAGATCAACCCTGCCTGCCTTGACAGCCGTTTCAGCGTGGCCAGACCCAGCGTCTGATACAGCAGCGGATTGCGCACGGCGGGGTCTTGTTCCGCTTCGATCACGATCCAGCCATCATACCCAGACTGCGCCAGGATTTGCAAAAGCGGGGCAAAGTCGACGCCGCCTTCCTGATCGCCGGGCACGGTGAAGGCGCCGGCCATCACGGCTTGCAGAAACGACAGCCCCTCTGCCCGCACCCGTGCGGTGATGGCGGGGCGGATGTTCTTGGCGTGGAAGTGGCGCACGCGGGCGGCGTGGCGGGTCAGCACCGCAACCGGATCGGCCCCGCCAAAGGCGCAATGGCCCGCATCGAACAACAGGTGGGTGTGCGGGCCGGTGGCGGCCATCAGCGCGTCGATGTCGTCAGACGACTCCACAATGGTGCCCATGTGGTGATGATAGACCAGCGTGACGCCCTCTCCCGCCAGATAGGCGGCGAACGCCTCCAGCTTCGCGCCAAAGGCTGTCATTTCGGCAGGGCTGAGCCGGGGCCGGTCATTGACCGGCTGGGCGATGCCGTGAATGGCGTTGGATGTCTCGCACACGATCATCACCTGACATCCATTGTGCGTGATCTTTGCCAGATGCGGCTGACAAGCTTTGATCTCATCCTCGACGGACCGCACCAGCAGATTGGTGGAATACCAACCCGAGATGAAGGTCAGCCCGTATTCGGCCAGCAACGCGCGCAAGGCTTCCGGGTCATCGGGCCAGCGGTGGCCGTTTTCGATGCCGTCAAAGCCGATCTGGCGCCCGGCCTCATCCAGAATCCGGGCGGTGGGAATATCGGCACCGATGGTCTGGTCATCATCATTCGCCCAAGCGATGGCATTGGTTCCAAAGCGGATCATGTTTGGTCTTTCCGTTGGGTTTCATACTGTTGGCGTGCGGCGTTCACCTGCGCGCGCGCACTGACTTCGGGCACCGCCACTTCCCACCAATGGCCGCCATGCGGCGTGCTGGGATAGGGGTCGGTGTCGATCACGATGACATAGGGGCCTGGGATGGTGTCGCGCTGCGCCAGCGCCGCCTCCAGCGCTGCGATGCTGTCCACCTTCACCGCCGTGGCCCCCATCGCGCCCGCATGCGCGGCAAAGTCGATGCGCGGCGGGTGGGCGATGTTGGCATGGGCATACAGATTGTTGAACTCCGCCCCGCCGGTCCCCATCTGCAAGCGGTTGATGCAGCCATAGCCGCGGTTGTCGGTGATCACGGTGGTAAAGGAAATGCCCATCATCGCGGCGGTCGCCATTTCGGAATTCATCATCATATAGCTGCCATCGCCCACCATGCAGATCACATCGCGCGCAGGCTGCGCCATCTTGATGCCGATGGCGCCCGCAATTTCATATCCCATGCAGGAAAAGCCGTATTCCATGTGATAGGCCCCCGGCTTTGGCGCTTTCCACAGCTTGTGCAATTCGCCCGGCATGGTGCCTGCGGCACTCATCACCACGGTTTGCGCGTGGCTTGCGCGCTGCACCGCGCCAATCACCTGTTGGTCGGTGGGCAGGGCGTTGCGATCTTCGGGCGCGTCGGTCAACGGGTCCACGGCGGCAAACCACGCCGCGCGCAGGCCCAAAGGCGGGGCCGGGCAGCGGTGATCCGCCAAGGCCGCCTGCAACGCCGCAAGCGCCACGCGGGCATCGGCACACAGCGGCTCGGCCCCGTGTTTCATCGCATCATAGGCGGCGACGTTGATCGACACCAGTTTGCGATCCTTGGCCTTGAACAGTGCCCATGACCCGGTGGTGAAGTCCTGAAACCTTGTGCCGACGCCAAGGATCAGATCGGCATCCTCGCACACCGCATTGGCGCTGCTGGCCCCGGTCACGCCAACGGGGCCGAAGTTCAGCGCGTGATCCCATGGCAGCGCGGATTTGCCCGCCTGTGTTTCCACCACCGGGATGCCAAGGCTTCCCGCGAAACCCGCCAATGCCGCCTCGGCCCCCGCAAAATGCACGCCGCCGCCTGCGATGATCACCGGGCGCTTTGCGCTTCGGATCAGGCTGGTGATGCGGTCCAGTTCCACCGGGTCGGGGTGCGGCTGACGAAAGCGCCAGACGCGGGGGGCGAAGAACGCCTCGGGCCAGTCATAGGCTTCGGCCTGAACGTCCTGACAAAAGGCCAGCGTGACCGGCCCGCATTCTGCCGGGTCGGTCATCGTGCGCATGGCGCGGGGCAGGGCGGTCAGCAACTGTTCCGGCCGGGTAATCCGGTCAAAATAGCGGCTGACCGGGCGGAAGCAATCGTTTACCGAGGCTGTGCCATCGGTCGCGTCCTCGATCTGCTGCAACACCGGGTCGGGACCACGGCCCGCAAACACATCGCCGGGGATCAGCAGCACCGGCAGGCGGTTGACATGCGCCAAGGCCGCCGCCGTCACCATGTTCAGCGCCCCCGGACCGATCGACGACGTGACCGCCATCGCCCGCTTGCGCCGCATCTGCTTGGCATAGGCGATGGCGGTATGGGCCATGGATTGCTCGTTCTGGCCGCGCCAAGTGGGGAAGTGGTCCTTGACCCCCTCCAGCGCTTCGCCGATCCCCGCCACGTTGCCGTGGCCGAAGATGGCCCAAATTCCGGCCAGATAGGTCTGGCCCTCATCGTTCATCTGCGCGGCAAGGTAGCGCATCATTGCCTGTGCGGCGGTCAACCGGATCGTGGCCATCGGCTATCCTTTCACAGCGCGCTGTGCATCCCACAGGGTGCACAGCCGGGTATAGGTGGCAGCCATCATCTCGACCGCCCTTTCGGCGTCGATGGTCCCCGCCATGAAGCCGGCAGCGGCCTCGGCAAAAATGGTGCGGCCAACGGCAAAGCCCTTGACCAGATCGAATTTCGCAGCGGCGGCAAAGCTGGCGGCGAGCGCCTCTTCCGACTCCCCCAGACCCAGCACGACGATGCCGCGCGTGTGCGGGTCGTTGCGGATGATGGCGTCTACCGTCGCCTGCCATGCGGCGGTCGTCTGCATCGGTTCCAGCTTCCACCAGTCGGGGAAGATGCCGATGTCATAGAACCGCTGCATCACCTGCGCCGTGGCGTCATCACTCACCGGCCCGGCCTTGGACGGGATCACTTCCAGCAAAACCTCCAGCCGGTTGCGGCGTGCGGCGTGGAACAGGCGGCTGACGGTGGCCTCTTGCTCGGCCTTCATCTCCGCGCTGTCATCGGGGTGATAAAAGCACAAGACCTTGACCACATGCGCCAGCGGCCATTCCGACAAGCCGCCGAAATCGGGGCCAAGCTCTGGCTCCACCGCCAGCGGGCGCGATCCGGGCCATTCGACCGGGCGGCCGATCCACAGCCCGGTCTCGGCGGCTGCATGCAGCGCGTCGCGGCCCAAACGGTTGTCGCACAGGATGCCGTAACCAGGGCGGCCCTGTTGAACCAATGTCGCAGCTTTCAGGCACAATGACTTGAAAGCGCCGATCTTTTTGGTATCCGCCCCCGGCAGGTTTTCCAATTGCATCCGGTGATCGAACGCAAACACCCGCATATCGGGCCAATCACCCGTGCGGTTGGTGGACCAGTGGATCTGCTCCAGCGGCTGATCATGTCGCAGGGCCGGGTTGACCACGCCGCGCTTGAAAAAGAACTGCAACTCTGCCCAGCTTGGATAGGCAGGCGCGCAGCCGTGGCGTGACACGGCAAAGGCCCCGCAGGCGTTGGCGTATTTCAGCGCCACCGGCCAGGCTTCGCCATCGAGCCAGCCTTTCAGCAGCCCCGACATGAAGCCATCGCCCGCGCCCAGCACGTTGAACACCTCGATCGGAAAGCCGGGGCCCGCCTCGCCCTCGTCCAGCGTGTCGGGGATCGCGCCGGTAAAGGCCACCGCCCCCATCGGCCCGCGTTTGCACACCAGCGTGGCGTCGCTGACCGCCCGCACCGCGCGCAGGGCCGCGATGGTATCGGTGGTGCCGCCCGCGATGTGGAACTCTTCTTCGGTGCCGACGATCAGATCGAACAGGGGCAGCGTGGATTGCAGCTTGGCCGTCACGGCGGCCGATTCAACGAACCGGCTTTCGCCGTCGCCATGCCCCGCCAGCCCCCACAGGTTCGGGCGGTAGTCGATATCGAGTGCGGTTTGCGCGCCATTTTCCCGCGCCAGATACAGCGCCTTCATCACCGCCGCTTCGGTGCGCGGGTGCGACAGATGCGTGCCGGTCGCCACCACAGCGCGCGCACGGGCGATGAACGCCGGATCCACGTCATCCTCGCACAGCGCCATGTCGGCGCAATTCTCGCGGTAGAAGATCAGCGGAAAGCGGTGTTCATCGCGGATGCCCAGCAGAACCAGCGCGGTCAGACGGTCCGGGTCGGTCTTGACCCCATCCACGCACACGCCTTCGCGCGCCAGTTGCTCGCGGATGAAGCGGCCCATGTGTTCGTCGCCCACACGGGTCAGCAGCGCCGATTTCAGGCCCAGACGTGCGGTGCCCACCGACATGTTGGTGGGGCTGCCGCCCACGTATTTCTGGAAGCTGCCCATATCTTCCAGCCGCCCGCCAACCTGCGCGCCGTAAAGGTCAACCGAACTGCGCCCGATGGTGATCAGATCCAGATCGCGCATCACAGCACCTCGGAGACCTTGATCATCCGCCCCTCCGCCACCGATTTCAGCGCGGCCTCGGCCAGGGCAAGCGCCATAAGCCCGTCCTGCCCGGTGGTGGGCGTTGGCGCACCTTCCGCCACCGAGGCCACAAATGCCGCGATCTCGTTGGCATAGGCGGCGGTGTAGCGCGACATGAAGAAGTTCAGCAAAGGCGCTGAATGGAAACCATTTTTATCGGCAAGGGTGATCCGGTTCTCGCCGTGGTTTTCCGCCGCCACCATGCCATCCGACCCCAGCACCTCGATCCGCTGGTCATAGCCGTAAGCCGCGCGGCGGGTGTTGGTGATGATGGCTTGCGTGCCGCTGGCGGTGCGCAGGATCACGTTGGCAGAGTCGAAATCGCCCAACTCGCCGATGCGTTTGTCCACCAGCACGGATGCCGAGGCGAACACTTCGGTCACTTCCTCGCCCAAGAGCCAGCGGGCGATATCGAAATCATGGATCGTCATGTCGCGGAACATGCCGCCTGACCGGGTGATGTAGTCCGGGGGCGGTGCGCCGGGGTCGCGGCTGGTGATGGTGACCATCTCCACCCGGCCCACGCGGCCCGCATCAATCGCGGCCTTTACGGCCATGAAATCAGGGTCAAACCGGCGGTTGAACCCCACCATCAGCGTGCCTTTGGCCGCCGCAACCGTGGCGATGCAATCCTTGACGCGGGACAGCGACAGATCGACCGGCTTTTCGCAAAACACCGCCTTGCCCGCCCGCACAAAACGCTCGATCAGGTCTGCATGGGTGTCGGTGGGGGTGCAGATCACCACGGCATCCACATCGGCGCTGGCCTCGATCGCATCGATCGTGCGGATGTCGCAGCCATAGGCATTGGCAACTGCCTGTGCTGCGGCGGCGACCGGATCTGCGATGGCCACAAGCGTGGCACCGGGCACCGAAGCAACGGCACTGGCATGAACCTTACCGATGCGGCCGGCGCCGAGGATTGCGAAGGAAACGGTCATGATGGTCCTTTCTACTCGGGCGACGCGCCCGAGACGTTTTGATCGAAATCGACAACGGCCCCGGTCATCACACCGGATTGCGGGCCAAGCATATAGGCGGCAAGCCCGGCAACATGGTCAGGTTTGACCAGCATGCCAAAGGGTTGCGCGGCCTCTGCCTTTTTCAGCCAGTCGTCGCTGGCGCCGTGATAATTGCGCTGCATCGCATCCTCGCCCGGCGTGTCCATCCAGCCGCAGTTGATGCCATTGACGCGGATCCGGTCATGGCGCAGGGCGTTGGCGGTGTTTTTGGTGATGTTCGACAAAGCCGCCTTTGACGCGGAATAGGGCGTCAGGAACGATTGCCCGACATGCGCCGACATCGACAGGATCGTGACAATGCTGGCCGGATGCTGTGCTGCCTTGGCCAGTTGCGCAACCCGCTGGATCGCAAAGAACGGCCCCTTGGTATTGATTGCGAACATGCGGTCAAAGGCGTCGGGCGTCGTGTCAAGAATGGACCCCCGGTCGGTCGAGGCGGCAGACAGGCACAGGGCGGTGACACTGCCCATCATGGCCGCCGCCTGATCGACGCAGGCGATGACCGATCCGGCATCCGCCAGATCAACGGGCAGAAAATGCGCATTCAGCCTAGCCGCCGCCGCCGCACCCTTTTCCGGGTCGCGCGCGGCCAGAACCAGCCGGGTGCAGCCTTCGGCCAGCAGCCGTTCTGCAATGGCAAGGCCAAGCCCCTGGGTGCCGCCAAAGATCAGGGCGGTTGTGTTGGTATGGGTGAGCATGAAACGCGCGGCCTCCCTGCTGCGGGTTGAGCGGACCCTGCGGCAGCGCGATGTTTTGGTCAACGGGGCAGGCGGTGCTATCCGTCATTTCTGACGAAAAATGACAGATAGTTCTGACGAAAAACCGTCAATCCAATGCATCCGTCCCGCCCCGTGACGGCTCAGGCCGCTTTGTGCCGCAACCCTGCGATCACGCCGCGCAACTCGGCCAAGCCGCGTAGGCGGCCCACCAGCGGATAGCCGGGATGGGTGCCGCGCGCGGCGTCATCCAGCAACTCATGGCCGTGGTCTGGACGGAACGGGATTGCGCGGTTCGACGCCGCACCCTCATCCAGCAGCGCCTTGATCACCGCCACCATATCGGTGTCGCCCTCCAGATGCGCGGCCTCTTCAAAGCTGCCGTCGGGGTCTTTGCGCACGTTGCGCAGATGGGCGAAATGGGTGCGGTGGGCAAAGCGGCGGGCAAGGGCGGGCAGATCATTGGCAGGATTGGCCCCCAGCGACCCGGCACAAAAGGTCAAGCCATTGGCGGGGCTATCGACCGCGTTCAGGATGAAATCGATGTCATCGCCGTTCGACACGATGCGCGGCAGGCCAAGGATATCGCGCGGCGGATCATCGGGATGCACCGCAAAGGTCATGCCCAGATCTTCGGCGGCCGGGATCACTTCCTGCAAGAACCGTTTGTAATTGCTGCGCAACGCAGCACGGTCCAACCCGTCATAGCCACGCAGCGCGGCTTTGAGCCCGGCGATGTCGTAGCGGTCATAGGCGCCGGGCAGGCCGGACATGATGGCATGCAGCAAGCCGTCCTTGTCGGCTTGCGTCGCCTGCTGATGCCAGATTGCGGCCTTTTGCAGCGCCTCGGGTGTGTAATCCGCCTCTGCCTCGGCGCGGCCCAGCATGTAAAGCTCGAACGCCGCCATCTTGCCGGCCTCGAACCGCAGGCATGATCCGCCCCGCGCGACCGGGGCGGCAAGGTCGGTGCGGGTCCAGTCCAGAAGCGGCATGAAGTTGTAGCAGATGTTGGTCACACCTTCCGCGGCGAGGTTCGCCATCGACTGGCGGTAATTGGCAAAGAGCGTGGTCAGATCGCCCTCGCCCCGCTTGATGCGTTCGTGGATCGGCAGGCTTTCCACCACCACCCAAGTGAAACCCGCCGCCTTTATTTCGGCGTGGCGGTCGGCGATCACCGCGCGCGGCCAGACCTCGCCGTAAGGGATCTCGTGCAGGGAGGTGACGATGCCCGTGGCCCCCGTCTGGGCAATCTCGGGCAGGGTGATGCGGTCGAACGGGCCATACCAGCGCCAGCTTTCGATCATGTCAGGCTCTCCATTGCGGCTTTGGCGCCGTGGTTCAGCAAGGCGGCATGGGCGGCGCGCAGGGGCGGGTCCAGTTGCGCGGCCAGTGTTTCGGGAAACACCTGACGCAAGCCCAAAAGCGCGCCGACCGGATCGGCAGAGGTTGCGGCGGTGCGCAAAACGGGCGCGAGCGGATCCTTGACCTCGATGGCGGCGCCCGTCAGATCGGTGCCGCGCACATAGACCATCCACGCCGCCACGGCCAGCATCAGGCCGGGGCAGGGGCGGCCCGCATCCATGTTTGCGCTGATCGTGCCAAGGATGCGCTGCGGCAGTTTCTGGCTGCCGTCCATCGCGATCTGCCAGGTGCGGTGGCGGATGCCGGGGTTTGCATAGCGGTCGTGCAGGGCTTGCGCATAGTCGGGCAGGCTGACGCCCTCGGGCGGGGTCAGCGCCGGGATGATCTCCCGCGACCACAGGCTTTGCACGAAACGGTCCAGCACCGGATCGGCCATGCAATCGGCGATGGTTTCATGCCCCGACAGATAGCCCAGATAGGCCAGCGAGGAATGGGTGCCGTTGAGCATACGCAGCTTCATATGCTCGTATTCGGTTACGTCGCGCACCATCTGCACGCCGACCGCGCCCAGATCGGGGCGGGCGCCGCCCACGAAATCATCCTCCACCACCCATTGCCGGAACGGCTCGTGCATGACGGGTGCGGCATCCTGCGCGCCGATCAGCGCCTCCACACGGGCCACATCCTCGGGCTTGGTGGCGGGCACGATCCGGTCCACCATCGTTGCGGGGAAACGTCCCTCCGCCTCGATCCAGTCGGCCAGGGCCGGATCAAGCGCGCGGGCCAGATCCAGCACCACGCCGCGCACCACATGGCCGTTGTTCGGCAGGTTGTCGCAGGTCAGCACGGTAAAGGGCGCAAGGCCCCGCGCATGGCGCAGCGCCAGCGCGCGCACCAGATAGCCGGGGGCTGAAACGGGCAGGGGGTTGCTCAGGTCATGGATGATATCGGGGTGGTCCATGTCCAGCCGCCCGGTTGACGGCGCGTGGCAATAGCCTTTTTCGGTCACCGTCAGGCTGACGATCCTTACCCCCGGATCGGCCATCGCGTCGAGCACCGCTTGGGGGTCTTCGCGCGCCACCAGCACGCCCTGCACCGATTGCACATGGCGCAGCGTTTCCCCCTGCGGCCCAAGCTCCAGCGCCATATAGGTGCCGCCCTGCGGGGCAAGCTGGTCGCGCATGGTGGATGATTGCAGCGACACGCCAAGGATGCCCCAATCCCCGCCCGAGGTGGACATCGCCTCTTCGATATACACCGCGCCATGGGCCCGGAAAAATGCGCCAAGGCCAAGGTGGATGATCCCCACCGGCACGGGCGGCGCGCTGCGGGTCAAACGATCAACGGGCAAGCCAGCCTCCATCCACGTTCAGCACCGCGCCGTGAATATAGGCGGCGGCGGGGGAAGACAGAAACACGGCGGCCTCGCCGATATCATCGGCGCGGCCCCAGCGTCCGGCGGGGATACGCTCAAGGATCGCGCGGTTGCGGTCCGGGTCGGCACGAAGCGCCTCGGTGTTGTTGGTCTCGATATAGCCGGGCGCAATCGCGTTCACGTTGATGCCCTTGGCTGCCCATTCATTGGCCAACAGCTTGGTGATGCCCGCCACGCCGTGTTTCGACGCGGTATAGGACGGCACCCGGATGCCGCCCTGAAACGACAACAGCGACGCGATGTTGACGATTTTCCCGCTTGCCCCGCGCGCCAGTGCCGCCTTGCCGAACGCCTGACAGGTGAAGAACACCGCCTTGAGGTTCACATCCATCACCGCATCCCAGTCTTCTTCGGTGAAATCCACCGAATCCGCCCGGCGGATGATGCCGGCGTTGTTCACCAGAATGTCGATGGGACGGCTGGCGAACACATCGCGCGCGGCCATCGGGTCGGCGAAATCAAGCGTCAGCTCCTCGCCCCCCGTCATCGCCACGGTTTCCGCGCAAGACGACCGGCCAGCGGCAATCACATGCGCGCCCGCGCGCGCCATCGCGGCGGCAATCGCCTGCCCGATGCCGGTGTTGGCCCCGGTGACAAGCGCTGTCTGGCCGGAAAGGGAGAACGGGGTCACCGCAAATCCTCCATCTTCACCATTTCCACATCGCGGTAATCCACGTTGTCGCCCGCCATTGCCCAGATGAAGGTATAGCTGGCCGTGCCAGCGCCACAGTGGATCGACCAGGGCGGCGAAAGTGCGGCCTCTTCATTGGCGATCACCAGATGCCGGGTCTCGTGCGGCTCGCCCATGAAATGCATCACGCGCTGGCCTTCGGGAATGTCGAAATACAGATACGCCTCCATCCGGCGGTCATGCAGGTGGGCGGGCATGGTGTTCCAGACCGACCCGCCGTGGAACTGGGTATAGCCCAGCACCAGTTGGCAACTGGTCATCACCTCGGGGTGGATGAACTGGTTGATGGTGCGGTGGTTCACGGTTTCCGCCGCGCCCATCGTGACCTTCTTGGCATCGTCGAGCTTGATCAGCCGGGCCGGATAGGCGTGGTGCGCCGGGCAGGAGTTGATGTAGAACCGGCCCTGCCCGGAGAAGGTGATCGGCCCCGCGCCCATCGGCAGATACAGCACATCGCCCTTGGACAGGGCATAGGTCTCCCCGCCCGCCGTGACGGAACCATCGCCGCCGATGTTCACAATCCCCATCTCGCGCCGGTCAAGGATGCTGGCCGTGCCACATTCCTTGACCTGATCCAGCACCAGATCGCCGCCCGCAGGGACCGCGCCCCCCACGATCATCCGGTCGTAATGGGTATACAGCAGGCGGATCGCACCGTCCTGAAACAACCCCTCGCCATGGAAATTCGCGCGCAAGGCGCGGGTGTCCATGCCCTTGGCCTCATTGGCAGAGATCGCCTGACGGGTTTCAACGGTCAGCATTGGGATGTCCTTTCAGAGAAAATCGTTCCGACGGGGGGTGAACCCGTCGATCAGCGTGCCGGGTTCAAGACAGACACACCCATGAACGGTATCCGAGGGAACAATGAAGGCATCCCCCGGCCCGACCTCGAATTCGCGGTCGGCGATGGTGAAACGAAAGCGCCCCGATTGCACAAAGGTCGATTGCACATGGGGGTGCTTGTGCGGCGCACCCGTCGCCCCCGTGGCGGCAAAGCGAAAGGCCACGGTCATCAGCTCTGCGCTGTCTGCCAGCACCTGCCGGGTGACGTTTTCGCCGCTGGAAACAACGGGATGGGTCATCATATACCTCAACGGAACAGGGCGGGCAGCCACAGCGACAGCGCCGGAATGTAGGTGACAAGCATCAAGGTGCCAAAGGCCGCGCCATAGAACGGCCAGATCGTGCGCACCGCCTGCCAGACGGAAATCTTGCCAACCGCGCAGCCGACAAACAGCACCGCGCCCACGGGCGGCGTGCATAGCCCGATGCCAAGGTTCAACACCAGGATCACCCCGAAATGCACCGGGTCGATGCCGAAGGCAACGGCGACGGGCAGGAAGATCGGCGTGGTGATCACGATCAGCGGGCTCATGTCCATGAAGGTGCCCAGCACCAGCAGGATGACGTTGATCAGCAAAAGGATCAGGATCGGGTTTTCGGTGACGCTCTGCATCAGCGCGATCATCGCGCTCGGCACCTTGAGATAAGCCAGCAGCCAGCCGAACGACGCGGCACATCCGATCACCAGCAAGACCATGGCCGTGGTGCGCACCGCCGCCTTGACCGCGCCCACAAAGTCATTCCACCCCATCGTGCGATAGGCCAGCGTAGTCACCCCCAAGGCATAGATCGCCGCAATACACGACGATTCCGATGCGGTGAACACACCAGACCGCACGCCGCCAAAGATGATCACGATCAAAAGCAGCCCCGGAATGGCGTTGATCAGCAAAAGCCCCAGCATCGACCAGCCCGGAAACGCCTCGGTCGGGTAGCCCTTTTTGCGGGCCACCCACCAGGCGGCCCCCGCCAGGCTGAGCGCCAGAAGCAGGCCCGGAATGATCCCGGCGGTGAACAGATCGGCAATCGAAAGCCGCCCGCCCGCCGAGATCGAATAGATGATCATGTTGTGAGACGGCGGCAGCATCAGCGCGATGATCGACGATACCACGGTAATATTCACCGCATAATCAACATCATAGCCGCGTTCCTTCATCTGCGGCACCATCAATCCGCCGATGGCCGAGGCATCCGCCGCAGCCGATCCGGAAATGCCCCCGAACAGCACGGATGACGCGATGTTGACCTGCCCCAACCCGCCCCGGAAGTGCCCCACGGCAGCCCCCGCCACCGCGATCAGCCGCCGGGCAATATCGCCGCGCACCATCACCTCACCGGCAAAGATGAAGAACGGAATCGCCATCAGCGCGAATACCGACACACCGGAATTGAGCCGCTGAAACACCACCACCGGCGGCAGGCCCATGTAGATCACGGTGGCAAAGCTGGATACGCCCAGACAAAACGCCACCGGAGTCCCGATTGCCAGAAGCACCACGAAGGTGCCGAAAAGAACCCAAAGCTCCATCACGCCACCTCTTCCAGTTCGGTTTCGCCAAAGCGCGCCGTGGGCAGCCCCGCCGCCCGCCGCACCAGCCGTTCCAGCGAGAAAATCACCATCAACACGCCGCCCGCCACCAGTGGCATGAAATCCACCGCGCCGGTGATGCCCAGCGAGGGCAGGGTGATGCCATAGGCCGAAGACATCAGCTGCCAGCCGAACCAGACCATGCCGCAACCAAAGGCGGTGACCACGATGTCAGACAGCGAAAACAGCACCATCTTCACCCGGTGTGACACCAGATACAAAAGGATGTCGAACGACAGATGATAGCCTTCGCGGATGCCGACTGCGGCGCCCAGAAAGATGAACCACCCCATCAGGATCACCGCCGCCGGTTCGCTCCAGATGATCGAATCGTTCAGCAGATAGCGAAAAAACACCTGCGCGCCGATGATGGCGGTCATCGCCACCAACCCGGCCCCGGCCACCCACAGCGCCCCCTTGGCGACATAACCCAGCCAGACGGCCAGACGTAACAAACCCGGTTGCATCAAGCCCCCTCCCTGCCGCCTGCGACGGTCATTCATCTGTTCTTAAATATCCCACGGGGATCCGGGGGTGTGAAACCCCCGGTCCCGCCGCTTGCCTCACTCGGTCGCTTGGATGCGGGTCACCAGATCCTTCAGCTTGTCGGTGTTGGCATGCTTTTCATAGACCGGCACCATCGCTTC
>JBKBQB010000032.1:0-38613 GCA_046292785.1 Paracoccaceae bacterium | reverse complement strand
TGCCGCCATCGACCGCTTCGAGCACCTTGGCAAACCGGATCCATTCGCCGCCGTTGGAATCGTGGTTCATCAGGAAATTCGCGGCGCGGATCGCTTCCATTTCCTGCTGGCGCACGGGGTTCATGATGGCACTGGTCATGCCTGCGCCAATCGCCATCGGCAGAAAGGCCGCGTTGATGCCGTGCCGGTGCGGCAAGCCAAAGCTGATGTTGGACGCCCCACAGGTGGTGTTTACGCCCAACTCATCCCGCAGGCGGCGGACAAGCGTGAAAACCTGTTGCCCGGCCGATCCCATCGCGCCGACCGGCATCACCAGCGGATCAACCACGATGTCATGCGCCGGAATGCCGAAATCGGCGGCACGTTCGACGATCTTCTTTGCAACGGCAAAGCGCACATCGGGGTCTTCGGAAATGCCGGTATCATCGTTGGAAATCGCCACGACGGGCACGTTGTATTTCTTGACCAGCGGCAGAACCAGTTCCAGCCGATGCTCCTCGCCGGTGACCGAGTTCAACAGCGGCCGACCCTCGCAGGCCATCAGGCCCGACTCCAACGCCCCCGGAACCGAGGAATCGATGCACAACGGCACATCCACGGTCTGTTGGATGATCTCGATCAGCGCCTTCATCAGGGGCGGTTCAACAAAGTTGTTGTCGGCATAGCGCGGATCATCCGCCATCTTGTTGGTGAACACCGCCCCCGAATTCACGTCCAGCACCGACGCCCCGCAGGCCACCTGTTCCAGCGCATCGCGGATCACGGTCTCAAAGTTCCCCGCTTCCAACTCGGCCGCCAGCTTCTTGCGACCCGTGGGGTTGATCCGCTCGCCGATGACGCAAAAGGGTTCATCGAAGCCGATGACAACGGTTTTCGTTTTGGACTCAATCACGGTTCGGGTCATTTGGTCGCCTTTTTTCTTAGGCGGCTTTGGCAGGTTTGCCAGCAGCGCCGCCATGGTCTGTCACCCATTGGGCGTTGGTCTTTATCCCCCCGAGCGGGAAGAAATGAACCTGCCCGATCCCGAAACCGGGGTTCGCCGTCTTGTGCGCGGCAAGGGCTGTCAGCACATCGGTCGGCTCATAGGGCATGAGCAGCTTGGTCACATCCATCGCCCGCTTTTGCAACACCTTGAGCGACGGACCAACGCCGCAAGCAATGGCAAACTTGATCAGCGTTTGCAACTTTGCCGGACCAGCCACACCGATATGCACCGGCAACTTCACGCCCTCGGCCGCCAGCCGGTCCACCCAGGCGATCACCGGGGCCGCCTCAAAGCAGAATTGCGTCGTCATCGCCATTTGCGCATCGCACCGCTCGGCAAAGGCCGATTTCCAGCGCGCGGCCTCCATCACCATGCGGTCCGATCCGTCGGGGTCGATGTCGCGGTTGCCCTCGGGATGGCCTGCGACGTGCAGACGGTCAAACCCGTCAAACGCGCCCGATTCCAGCAGCTGCATCGAGGTTTGGAATTCCCCCACCGGCTGCGCAACACCCCCCGCCAGCAGCAGACCCTGACGCACGCCCGCATCGCGGTAGCGGCTGACCCAATCGGTCAGCGTGGTGCGGTCCCTGATGATGCGGGCCGGAAAATGCGGCATGGCGGTGAAGCCTTCCTCTGCCAGACGGCGCGCGGTGGCGACCATCTCCTCGATCGGGGTGCCGTCGATATGGGCGATATAGACCCGCGTGCCGGCAGGCAGCAGGGCACGGAAATCTTCGACCTTCTCGGCGGTGCGCGGCATCACCTCGATGGAATAGCCCTGCAAAAAGCCTTCCAACTTGCCCCGTTGCTCGGCGGGCGCCTGTGCGGTCTGCTTGCGGAAATTGAACAGGGCCATCAACCTCTCCCTTATGGTCATTTGCGGGGCCTCAGGCTTTTGCCCAGCCATCCGCCGCGATCAGTGCTTTCAAACGGTCAGTGTCGTATTCGGCCTCAATCCGCGCGGCCTCGGTCCGGGCCACGTCTTCCTGTTCGCCCTCCACCTCATAGGGGGGGGCTTTGCGCCATTCGGCCAGATAGGCATCTGCATCCTTGGCGCCGATCTTCATGGCGCAACGGTCAATCGCCTGCTCAAAGCGCTCGGTCAGTTGCACCTTGGCCCCGCGCCGCCCCTTGCCCACGATCACTTGGGCCGGAATGTCGCGCCAAAAGACCACCTTCACCTCTGCCATCGCCTGATTCCCTTTGTCTTCTCAATCACCGTTCTAGTCGCCCGTTTGCGTCCAGAGGGTGCGTTTTCGACATGGCGCGTCGCATCTGCGACCAACGTTTTGCGGCCGCAAGGCATGACGCAAAACTGCACCAGTTCTTGCAGCCCCCATCGGCCTATGGATCAGCCGTCCAGCCGTCGTTCGCAGCCATCGTCACGGGCTTGCGCATGAGCGCTTGCGGCAGGGGGGTATCAGCGTTACGCTTGGGGCAACAAGATATGGAGGGCGGCCATGACGCCCCAGCGTCCCCGAGGGGGGGACGCGTCGCATACACCGATAGAGCCTGACAAAAGCTCTCGTGTCGCCGAATCGTCACCCCCTCAACTGCCGGGGCAGGGCACGTTATATGCGGCGCTCGACCTTGGCACCAACAGTTGCCGTATGCTGATTGCCCAACCAAAGGGCAGCCAGTTTACGGTCGTGGACAGTTTTTCAAAGACTGTCCAGCTTGGCATCGGGCTTGAAGCCTCGGGCCGGCTTTCGCGTGCGTCCATGGGGCGCACGGTGCAGGCGCTGCGGATCTGCCAGAAAAAGATTGAACGCCACGGTGTCAAACGGATGCGGCTGGTCGCCACCGAAGCCTGCCGTCGCGCCCGAAACGCCCGCGATTTCATCCGCCAGGTGAAGCGCGAGGCCGGGCTGTCGCTGGAAATCATCCCGCCCGAAGAAGAGGCCCGGCTGGCGGTGATTTCTTGCGCGCCCTTGGTCAATGTCAGCACCGAACAGCTTTTGGTGGTGGATATCGGCGGCGGCTCCACCGAACTGGTGTGGATCGATCTTTCCGGTGTGGTGCCCGAAAACCGGCCGCGTGCCATCATGGGCCTGCACACCGGATTTAGTGGCCAGCCCGAGGGCGGCGCGCGGGTGGTGGACTGGATTTCTGTGCCACTTGGCGTGGCGACCTTGCGCGACCAGTTCATCGATGTAGAGGATGACGCGGCCCGCTTTGCGCTGATGAGCTGGTATTTCGAGGAACAGCTTTCCAGTTTCTCGCCCTACAATGCCCAGCAGGCGCGCGAAGGCTTTCAGATCATCGGGACCTCTGGCACCGTAACCACGGTGGCGGCCAGCTATCTGGGCCTGCGCCGCTATGACCGAACCAAGGTGGACGGCTTGCAAATGACCAGTGACCAGATTGATTTCGTGATCCGTGATTATCTTTCCCTTGGGCCAGAGGGGCGGCGCACCGATCCGCGCATCGGGCGGGATCGTCATGCGCTGATCATGTCCGGCGCGGCTATCCTTCAGGCGCTGATGCGGATATGGCCCACCGACCGCCTGTCCGTGGCCGACCGTGGCCTGCGCGAGGGGCTTTTGTATGCCCAGATGACCGCCGATGGCGTGTTGACCGAAGGACCATTCCTATGACCGACAAGACCACCTCTGGCAAAAACGTCTCGGGGCGCGGCCAGCGCGAATTGCGGGTGCGCGTGAAAACCGCCAAGGGGCGCAAGCTGTCATCGACGCTCTGGCTGGAACGGCAGTTGAATGATCCTTACGTGATCCGTGCCCGCAAAGAGGGGTTCCGCGGGCGAGCGGCCTACAAGATCTCGGAACTCGATGACCGCTATGGTTTTCTGAAACCGGGCGCACGGGTGGTGGATCTGGGCTGCGCGCCGGGGGGGTGGTGTCAGGTGGCGGTGGTGCGCGTCAATGCGCTGTCGCAGAACCCGAAAAAGCCGGTGGGCACCGTGCTGGGGATCGACCTGCAAGAGGTGGAGCCGATTCCGGGCGCCGAATTGCACCAGCTGGATTTCCTGTCCGATGATGCCGATGCGCTGGTCAAGGGCTGGCTGGGCGGGCGGGCAGATGTGGTGATGTCGGACATGGCGGCGGCGGCGTCGGGGCACAAGGCGACCGATCACCTGCGCATCGTGGCCCTGATCGAGGCGGCGCTGGATTTTGCTTTTGATGTGCTGGACGATGGTGGCACTTTCGTGGCTAAAGTGCTGGCAGGCGGGGCGGAAAACACCATGCAGGCCATGCTCAAGAAAAACTTCACCAAAGTGGCCAACGTCAAACCTGCCGCCAGTCGGTCTGACAGTTCGGAAAAATTTGTGGTCGCCATGGGATATCGGGGTCGCACGCTGATCGAGGCACGGCGCGATGAGGACACCGAGGATTGATCCTGCAACCAAAACAATCCGCCTAAGCGAAAGGCACCCCGCGGGGTGCCTTTTCACGAAAAGTCGAAATATTTTCGGATCAGCCGCCCCAGCTGCGCACCGGGCCGCAGTCCATATGCACAAAGTTCGAGCGCGAATATTTACCCACCCCGCCAGAAGCACAGGCCGCCGCTGCCTTCGCCATCTGCCCGACCGACCGTGACTTGAGCCGCAGATCAGCGGCTTGCCCACGAAGGTGAAGCGAGTTTTTGGCGACGCCGCCCGATTGCGACCGCAGCATCGCGTTGGTGCGCGGGCTGCGATAGCCCGAAAGCATCATGTAAGGCTCTTTCACGTCCATAAGACGGTGGGCCGCCGCCATGATATCAACCGTGCGCCCGTCGATGCCGATGACATCGTTGGACCGCCAGTCGCGCATGAAGTGATTGATTTCAGTCATGACTTCAGGAATATATTTCCCTTCGATCCAATAGATCGTGTCAATGCTTTCCCCGGTGCGTCCCGAATACATCCGGATCCGGCGAATGTCGCCCGCGCCGCGCAGCAATCCAAAAGCGTTCGAATAGGTCGGAGCTGCCACCACCAAGGACGCCGCAAACGCGCCCAGCAAGCCACGCCGCGAAAAACCCAACTTCGAAGTATCTGCCATTCTAGCGCCTGTCCCGTCGCATTGTTGACCACCTAGACGGCGGTTCGTCTGCACTTCTTCCCCAAGTGTGCGCATCTTATGCCACAGCAAAATTTGCAACCCAAGCGCAGATTCTCCGCCGGTTCCCGGTTTAGCGCGCGTCGGCAAATTTTTGCTGAAAGCCGCCGAAACAATGCGCTGCATTTTTCTTATCGGACTGTTGCTGAATGGTGACGAAATCGGGGGTCATTGTGATGTTCTGGCCGGAACGTGAATGGACAGTGCCGCCAACTTCGCGGAAAGTCGGGAAAACAGGGTGTAAAATGACGGGGACGATCTCACCATGGCTCGATTGACGGTATGTTCTGCGGCGCGTGGGTTGCTTTTGTCTGCGTCTTTTCTGGTTTGTGTCGCGCAGGCCCCGTTGCGCGCGGAAGAATTCCCCAGCCCATTCATCCAGACCGTCGCCGTCGAGGCTGCCGAGGATGAAGCGGTTGCCGCGTTCTACCGCGACACCGGCTATCGCACCTTGTGGACCGGCCCGGCAGACCTGGACGCCGCGCGGCGTTCGGCGCTGCTGGCGGCCCTGTCTCGCGCGGGCGATCACGGTCTGCCGACGGCACGCTATGATGTTGCCAAGCTGACGGCGATGCTGACCCGCGCGCAAACCGAAGGCGACCGCGCGCGGGCCGAAGTGGCGTTGACGCGGGCTTTTCTGGCCTTCGCGCGCGACGTGTCCTCTGGTGCGACCGAGCCAAAATCGGTGGATCCGGGCATCGTGCGCGACATTGCCCGACCCGACCCGGCGCTTTTGCTGGCGCAGATGCAGACCCGCAACCCGGTTGAGGTGTTGCAGTCTGTTCTGCCCACCTCGCCGCGCTACACGCAACTGATGCGGGCGAAGCTGTCGCTGGAAAGCATGATGGCGCAAGGCGGCTGGGGGCCTGCGGTGCGGGTCAGATCGCTTGCCCCCGGTGATGCGGGTGATGCGGTGGTTGCCTTGCGCGACCGTCTGGTCGGCATGGGCTACCTGGCCCGGTCCGCCACACGCAGCTATGATGTTACTGTTCAGAATGCAGTGCAGCGGTTCCAACTGGATCACGGCATCCCCGCCGACGGCACTGCTGGCGAAGCCACGCTGAAAGAACTGAACATCGGCCCCGAGGCGCGGCTGAAATCAGTGATCGTGGCGATGGAGCGGGTGCGCTGGATGCACGACACACCGCTTGGCGACCGTCATATCTGGGTGAACCTGCCCGATTTCACCGCCAAGATCATCGACCATGGCAAAGTGACATTCGAAACGCGGTCGGTGATCGGCAAGAATGTGATGACGCAGCACACGCCGGAATTTTCCGACATGATGGCACATATGGTCATCAACCCAAGCTGGGGCGTGCCGCGATCGATCATCGTGAACGAATATCTGCCGCTATTGCAACGCAACCCGAACGCGGTCAGCCATTTGCAGGTGATCGACAACCGCGGCCGCGTGGTGCCGCGTGGATCGGTGAACTTTGCCGGCTATTCGGCGCGGACCTTTCCGTTCGGCCTGCGCCAGCCGCCCTCGGATGGAAATGCGCTGGGGTTGGTGAAATTCATGTTCCCCAATGTGCACAATATCTATCTGCACGATACGCCTGCGAAAAACCTGTTCAGCCACGATGTGCGCGCCTACAGCCACGGTTGTATCCGGCTGGCCGATCCGTTTGACTTTGCCTATGCGCTGCTGGCGCTGCAATCGGATGAACCGCAGGCGGAATTTGCGCGCCATCTGAAAACCGGCAAGGAAACCACCGTGCGGCTTGACCAGAAGGTGCCGGTGCATCTGGTCTATTTCACCGCCTGGCCGGGGGCCAAGGGGCAGATGACCTATCGCACTGATATCTATGGCCGCGATGCCAAACTGTTTCAGGCGCTTGAAGCGGCCGGGGTGGCCTTGCCATCGGTTCGGGGCTAAAAGCACGCTTGGCCTCAGGGAACAGGCCATGGAAAGGTTTGGCATGGCCCACACGATTGCAGACATCGCCACAGCGATCGGTGCACAATTTGCAGGTGACGGGGCTTTGGTCGTGCACGGCGCGGCAGAGCCGCAGCAGGCGGGCGTCGATGATCTGGCGTTGGCCGTCAATCCGAAATACGCGAACGGCCTGGCTTTGGGTCAGGCGCGGGCGGCGATGCTTTGGCCGGGGGCTGACTGGCAATCGATGGGCCTGATCGCCGCCATCTTTGCGCCGCGCGGACGGTTGGCGATGGCGGGGCTGACCACGCTGCTTGATCCTGGTCCGGCCCTTGCACCCGGTGTCCATCCGATGACGGTGATCGACCCGTCTGCCCAGATTGGCGAAGGCGCGGCCATCGGCCCCTTTGTCACGATCGGGGCGGGTGTGGTGCTGGGCGCAGACGCCCGCATCGCCAGCCATGTCAGCATAGCGGAAGGGGCCAGGATCGGGCCGGGTGCGCTGATCCTGCAAGGCGCGCGGATCGGCGCGCGCGTGACCATCGGCGCGCGGGTCATCATCCAGCCGGGCGCGGTGATCGGCGCGGACGGGTTTTCCTTTGTCACGCCGGAAAAATCGGGCGTCGAGGAGATCCGCGAAACGCTGGGCCAACGCGAGGAGTTGCGCGCGCAAAGCTGGACCCGCATCCACTCGCTTGGCGCGGTGACCCTTGGCGATGACGTGGAAATCGGCGCCAACGCCTGCATTGACCGTGGCACGATCCGCGACACCCGCATCGGCAATGGCACCAAGCTGGATAATCTTGTTCACATCGGCCACAACGTGCAGGTGGGCGACGATTGCCTGCTTTGTGGGCAGGTCGGGGTCGCGGGATCCGCGCGCATCGGCAACCGCGTCGTGCTGGCGGGTCAATGTGGGGTCAATGACAATATTTTTGTCGGTGATGACGTGATTTGCGGCGGGGGCACCAAGGTTTTCACGAACGCACCCGCCGGACGCGTGCTGTTGGGGTATCCGGCTGTCAGGATGGAAACCCATATCGAGATGCAAAAGGCCCTGCGCCGCCTGCCACGTCTGGCGGTCCGGCTTGCCGAACTGGAAAAAGTCATCCAGAAGTCATGAACGCTTCCTATAAGTCGCGCAAACAGGAAGGAATGATCGCATGTCTCAGACCGCACAGACCATCATCGGGATCATCGCCGAAAAGGCGTTCCTGGAACCCGCCGATCTGACCATCGATACCAGGCTCGACGCACTGGCGCTGGACAGCCTGGCGATGGTGGAACTGATCTTCGCGCTGGAAGAAACCTTCGACATTTCGGTGCCTTTTAACGCCAATGATCCCGGCAAGGATGATTTCGATCTGTCATCGGTTGGCGCGATCATCCAGGCGGTCGAGGGTCTTGTATCGCAAAGGGCCGCCTGACCTTTCATGCGCAGAGTCGTCATTACCGGGACAGGCACCATCAACGCCTTGGGCCATGATGTGCCGTCAACCTGTGCCGCGTTTGCGGACAGCAAGGACGGTATCGGGGCGCTTGATATTCCAGATGTGGACCGTCTGTCGATCCGCGTGGCCGGGCAGGTGCGCGACTGGACCGGGACTGACCATTTCGATCTGCGTGGACTAAGCCTGTATGACCGGATGACCCAGTTTTGCCTGTGGTCTGCGCGTCAGGCGGTTGCGCAATCCGGTCTGGTGTTTGACGAGGCGTTGTCCTTGCGTGCGGGCGTGGTGCTGGGCACCGCAGGTGGGGGCTTGGGCACCATCGACGACAGCTACCGTGCCGTTTATGCCGAGGGCAAGAACCGGGTTCACCCGCTGACCGTGCCGCGCCTGATGGCCAGCGCGGGCGTCAGCCACATCAGCATGACCTATGGGTTGCGCGGCCCGGCCTTCACCGTGTCCACCGCCTGCGCCAGTTCCAATCACGCGATGGGGCTGGCGTTCCAGATGATCCGGTCTGGGGCCACGCCAGTGATGCTGACCGGCGGGGCCGAGGCGATGCTGACCTTTGGCGGGCTGAAGGCGTGGGAAGGGTTGCGCGTGATGGCCGCCGACGCCTGCCGCCCGTTTTCCGCCGATCGCACCGGCATGGTGCAAGGCGAAGGGGCTGCCGTGTTCGTGTTCGAGGAGTATGACCACGCCCGCGCCCGTGGCGCCGAGATCCTGGCCGAGGTGGCGGGCTTTGCCATGTGTTCCGACGCGCATGATATCGTGATGCCTTCGGTCGATGGGGCGGTGCGTGCGATGCGGGGCGCGCTTGCCGATGCCGGGATCTCCGCCGGGCAGGTGGGCTATATCAACGCCCATGGCACTGGAACAAAGGCCAATGATATCAACGAGTCCGCAGCAATCCAAACCGTTTTTGGGGCGACGCCGCCGCTGGTCTCGTCCACCAAGGGTGCGCATGGTCATATCATCGGTGGCACCGGCGCGGTGGAGGCTTTGGCCTGCCTGATGGCCCTGCGTGACGGAATTATCGCGCCCACACTTGGCTATCAGAAGCCCGACCCGGACTGCGCGTTGGATGTGGTCCCCAACACCGCGCGTGCGGCACGGGTTGAGGTGGCGATCAGCAATGCCTTTGCTTTTGGCGGGCTGAATGCGGTGCTGGTGCTGCGCCGGGTCTGACAGCTCATGCAAAAGGCCGCGCCCATCAGGCGTGGCCCTGTTGCCGTCAGTCTGCGCCGTTATGGGTTGGTTGCGGAAACCGCCGTATATCCTGCGGTAAACCCTTTCAGCGAAAGATCCACCGTGACCTTCTGATCCGGGGCGACCACGGGCACAATGGTCAGAACCGCTTTGGCGCCGCGCTTGAACTGTTCAACCTCTGCCGCGGTAAAGCCGATCCGCGCGACGCAGCCAATGGTCGAGCAAAAGGTGAACGGATAGACCCGCGGGGATGATGTATCGACTGTCATCAACAGGTTTTCGGTCAGCAGGGTTTCCAACGGCACAACCACCGTGGCCCCTGCAACCGCCTGTCCACCCGTGGGCAGGTTGAACAGGCTGAATTCGGCCACGGCGTTGCCGTCGCTGTCTTTCAGCAACTGATACAGCTGGCACGGATCAGAGCCGTCCTCGGTGCGGATGCACCGCTGCTCCCACGCCTCGAACCGCGCCTCCACATAGGATGTTCCGGGGCCGTCATTGGTCACTTCGGTGCCCATCGACAGGCCAGCAGTTCCAGACCCGTCCGCCGCAGGTGCCGCCGCAGCATCAGCCGGGGGGGCTGCGTCTTGTGCCGGTGGTGTTGTCGCTTCCTGAGCCCAGCCGGTCGAAACCGGGCAAGACAGCAGCACCGCCAGGGCAAAGGATTTTGAAAGAGGAGAAATCGCTGAAAAGATCATGTTACGTCCATCTGTCGCTGTGATTGGCACCTTTTGCGCTGCTCTAACATGTTGTGGCAGGGCTGTCAGGTGGCAAAAACGTGACCCGGCCGCACCGGATGTGCAAGAGCACAGCACCATATCGATTTGCGTTTCAAACAATGAAAAAGGGCCAGCAGACCGGCCCTTTTTCAATTTTATTGTTTGCTCCCCGTCGGACCGGCCGACTTTATGATAGCGACGCTACGGTCTAATCCTGCAGTCGTCAACCGGGAATCTGATCACAATTACGCCTGTAAAACATGGCAAACCCGCAAGGCTTTTTGCTGCGAAAGCTGCGCAATCCGCAAGCGCGATGATCCGGTCATCTGCCCGCAAGACGGGTGTGCGTTCAGGGCTGGCATCAAGGATCGAACCGGGTATTGTCGGCCTGCGCGGGCCAGATCCGTGCTGGTCCGGGTGGGAAACAAGGAGACGGCCGGTGTCGCAAGAGCCTGCAATATTTGTCGGTGGTGGCGGGAAAGGGTATGGCGTTCCGCAGTCACTGCTGTTGGGATACGGCAATCGCCATGGTCTGATCGCAGGGGCGACAGGCACCGGAAAGACGGTGACGTTGCAAATTCTGGCCGAAGGATTTTCGGCCGCCGGGGTTCCGGTTTTTCTGTCGGATGTAAAGGGCGACCTGTCGGGGATCGCCGTCGCGGGCGATCCGGATGGCAAGCTGCATGCGCCGTTTGCAAAACGCTCTGCCACGATCGGCCTTGATCTGCAGTATCGCGCCTTTCCGGTCACGTTTTGGGATCTCTTCGGCCAGCAGGGCCATCCGATCCGCGCCACCGTGGCCGAGATGGGTCCGCTGTTGCTGGCCCGTCTGCTGGAGTTGACCGACGCGCAGGAAGGCGTGCTGAACGTGGCTTTCCGACTGGCGGATGAGGAAGAATTGCCCCTGCTGGACCTGAAGGATCTGCAGGCGCTGCTGGTGTTCATCGGGGAAAACGCCAGCGCGATTTCCACCCGCTACGGCTTGGTCACCACCGCGTCCATCGGCGCGATCCAGCGCCGCCTTTTGGTGCTGGAAAACGAGGGCGGGGCGGGGTTCTTTGGCGAACCGGCGCTTGATCTGGCCGATCTGATGCTGACCGACGCCGAAGGCATGGGCCACATCAACATTCTGGCCGCCGACCGGCTGATGAACAGTCCGCGCATGTATGCGACCTTTCTGTTGTGGCTGCTGTCAGAGTTGTTCGAGACCCTGCCCGAGGTGGGAAACCCCGACAAACCCAAACTGGTGTTCTTTTTCGACGAGGCGCATCTTTTGTTCACCGACGCCCCCAAGGCATTGGTGCAAAAGGTGGAACAGGTGGCGCGGCTGATCCGGTCAAAGGGGGTGGGGGTGTATTTCGTGACGCAAAACCCCGCCGATGTGCCCGAAACCATTCTGGGCCAGTTGGGCAACCGGGTGCAGCACGCCCTGCGCGCCTTTACCGCCAAGGACCAGAAGGATTTGCGCATGGCCGCCCAAACCTATCGCGACAACCCCGATTTCAAGACCGAAGACGCCATCCGCGACGTTGGCACCGGCGAGGCGGTCACGTCGTTTCTGGAGAAAAAGGGCATCCCCGGCATCGTGCAGCGCACGCTGATCCGCCCGCCGTCAAGCAAGCTGGGACCGATCGAGGCGGATGTGCGGGCGCAATTGATGGCGCTGTCGCCCCTGAAAGGCAAATACGACACCGTGATCGACCGCGACAGCGCCTATGAACGTCTGCGCGCGCGCGAGCAGAAAGCGGCGGCAGAGGCGGCGGCAGATCAGACCCCAGCGCCCCAGACCACCGGCGACCTGCGGACCCAGGCGGATGAGTTTCACCGGGGGCGGCGCTATGATGGCGGCACCGCCAAAGCGCCCGCACCAAAAACCACAACCACCCGCCGCCGCCGCGGCGATTCCGTGGGCGAGGCCTTTGCCAAAAGCTTTGCCCGCCAGCTTGGCACCCGGTCTGGTCAGGCCATTGTGCGCGGTGTGTTGGGATCGCTGTTCAGAAAGCGCTAAGCGCAGGGCACAGCCGGGCTGGGCTGCCTTGCCCGACGCGCTTTACAAAGGACGCAGTTTCAGCTTCACGATCCGGTTTTCGCGCTTTTGCACCACCTCGAACCGGAAGCCGTGAAAGCTGAATGCCTGCCCCTCATTGGGGATCATCTGCGCTTCATGGATCACCAGACCGGCGATGGTATTGGCTTCGTCGTCGGGCAGGTTCCAGTCGGTGGCGCGGTTCAGGTCACGGATCGTCATTTGCCCTTCGATCAGATAATCACCGTTTTCGGCGCGTTTCAGCGCGGATTCCTTTTGCACCACGTCGAATTCATCGGTGATCTCGCCCACGATCTCCTCCAGAATATCCTCCAACGTGATCAGGCCCTGCAAGCCACCATATTCATCCACCACCAGCGCGAAATGCGTGCGGCGTTTCAGGAACTGGCGCATCTGTTCATCCAGCGCCGTGGTGTCGGGGATGAAATAGGGCTTCATCGCCACCTTGACGATATCCAGATCCTTGAGCGATCCAAGCGTGCCATCCGAAGTGCGCAAAAGCCGGTCCACTTCGCGCAGCAGATCCTTGGCATGCACAACGCCAAGGATGTTCTCTTCATCGCCGCGAAACAGCGGCAGGCGGGTGTGGGGGCTGGCCAGAACCTTGGTCAGGATGTCATCGGGGGAAAGGTCGGCGTTCAGCATCTCGATATGGCGGCGGTGGCGCATGATCTCGTCCACAGTGCGGCTGCCCAGATCCAGCGCGCCCAGCAGGCGGTCGCGGTCCTCCTTTTCCACCGCGCCTTCGGAATGGCCAAGTGCTATGGCCCCCACGATTTCTTCGCGCAGGGCAAGGATCTTGCCTTCCGGGTCCGCCTTCACGCCGAACACCCGCAGAACGCCGCGCACCAGAATGCGCACGACCGTCACGATGGGAGAGAACACCAGAATCAGCACCTGAATGACAGGCGCGACGCGTGTTGCCACGCCTTCGGGAAAGGTGATGGCCAGTGTCTTGGGCAGCACTTCACCGAAAATCAGCACCAGAATGGTCATGCCAAGCGTGGCAAAGGCAACCCCCGAATCCCCCAGCACACGCGTCAGCAACGCCGTCGCAAGTGAAGCCGACAAGATGTTCACCACGTTGTTGCCAAGCAGGATCGCGCCGATCATGCGTTCATTGTCTTCGGTGATCTTCATTGCCGATTGCGCGCCCAGCGATCCTTTGTCGGCACTGGTTTTCAACTTGGCGCGCGAAGCGGCGGTCAGGGCCGTTTCAGAACCTGAAAAGAACGCCGACAAAACCAGCAGACAAAGGATTCCCGCGATGGTCAGCCAGAAGGCAGTATCAAGGGCCGCGTTTTCCATATCGGTGCATGTCTCGCAAAAGGAACAGAGGTGTTATCGGCGCTTGCGCATCACGCTTCAAGAACCCTTGGCGGATTTTGCCAGCGGGTGATGGTCAAGCACCAGTGATTTCAGGTGTTCGTCCAGCACATGGGTGTAGATCTCGGTGGTGGACAGATCGGCATGGCCCAGCAGAGTCTGGATCACCCGCAGATCGGCGCCGCCCGCCAGCAGATGGGTGGCAAAGGCGTGGCGCAGCGCGTGTGGCGTGACCCGTGCGGGCGACACACCGGCGGCAACCGCAATCTCCTTGAGCATCAGGTGGAAATGCTGGCGCGTCAGATGCCCGTCGGCGCCGGGGCCGGGAAACAGATGGCGCGAGGCGGGTTTGCCCGCCAGCCGCGCGGTGTCCTCGGCCGCGTCACGGTGCGAGAGCCAATCCACCAGCGCTCTGCGGGCCGGACCCGACAGCGGCACCATGCGTTCCTTGCCCCCCTTGCCGCGCACCAGAACCATCCGCGGATCGCCGCGCGCGGCGGAAACCGGCAGGCTGACCAGTTCGGTCACGCGCATGCCCGTGGCATAGACCAGTTCCAGCAGCGCCACCGCGCGGACACGCTCGGCCGGGGTGCGGCCATGGTTGCGGGCGGCATCCATCAGGCGCGTTACATCCGCCTCGCTCAGCGCATCGGGCAGGCGCTGCACCGCGCCCGGCCCCTTGATGCGGATGGCGGGATTGTCGTCGCGCCAGCCCTCGTCATGCGCAAAGCGGAACATCTGCCGGATCGACGACAGCCGCCGCGCGCGTGTGGCCTTTGCCAGCCCGCTTGCATCGCACGACACCAGATACGCCTCCACATCCTCGCGCGCGACGCTGGCGAAACTCAGGCCCCGATGTGCGACAAAGGCGGCAAAATCCTTCAGGTCGCGGCCATAGGCCAGCTGCGTGTTGCGCGCGGCGTCCAATTCGGCCGCGTGGGCATCCAGAAAGGTTGATATCCAGCCCTCGGCATGTGCAGGACAAGTGGTCATCCGCGCCGCTCCAGCAGCATCAGTTGCAGGGCGGTGCGCCGGGCGCTGTCTTCCAATCCGACATGGCGCAAGAACGCCAGACCATCCGTCACGCCCGACAGATCGCCCTGAACGCCGCGCCCGATTTTCTCGATCGCCAGCAAGATCGCCTCGCCCATCCGGCGCTGCCCCATCAGAGCGGCAAATTCCGGCGATGCCCCCACCCGCAGGAATGCAGGCGCAATCGCGCGGCCCAGTGTATCTGGCGCGACCGCCCCCGCCAGTGATCCGGTTGCCAGCCCGATCAGGAACGTCTCGCGCATCGTTTCCGGCTTGCGGACGCGGGCCAGCGCCTCATAGTCGGGCGACAACAGCGCCATCTCGAACGCGATGCGTCCGGCGGGGCCGGTCAGCGGCAGGCGCGACAGATCTTCGGCAAACAGGATTGCAAACGGCACTTCAAGCTCGGCCTCGGCCATCTTGACCCAGGCCGCGGGCAGGCGTTGCGCCACGGCCCCCGGATCCCCCGCCCGCAGCGCGGTTTCAAACCGCTGGAACGCCTCCACCCGGTCCCAAAGTCCGCCAGAGGCCGCAGGCAGGCGTTCGGTATAAAGCCCCAGCAGCACATTGGGCACGATCACTCCGGCGCGCGCCAGCCGTTCCGCCGATTCGATCTGACTGCGCCAGCCCGCCGTGTCGCGCAATTCGGCATGGGCAAAGGCCAATGGCAGCGTCGCGGTGGATTGCGGCTCGCCAATCGCCTCGAACATGCGCCATGACAACGGGGTCATCCGGGCCGGGATCGGGGGCAGGGCATCGCCTTCGTAGAGATCGGGGTCGAGGAAACGCGACAAAAGCGAGTCTTCCTCCTCGGTCACATAGCCAAGCGCCTGCGCGGTGCGTAATGTCAGCGCCGCCGCATTCCAGTCGCCCGAGCGCGCCACACAAAAGATTCGGGCGGGAAAGGTCGGGGCCAGATTGGGAGTGGCGCGCATCATCTCGCAGCCCTTTTCCTCGTGACCTGTCAGCAGCGCCACATCGAATGCCCGCCGGAACAGCTCCGGATCACCGGACGGCGCCGCGTCCAGCAAAGCTGCCGCCTGATCCAGCGCCCCCATCGCCAGCAAACGGTCGATCCGCGCCAAAAGCAGCGCGCCTTTGCCGCGGCTGTCAGGCGGTGGTGCCGCTTCGGCCAACATCAGCGTGATGGTCAGCGATTGCAGCGCCGGCAGCAGATCGCTGCGATCGTGCACCAACGCCGTGCGCACCTCATCCTCCAGCCCCATACCCCACAAATCACGCGGCAATCCGGTGGTGGCTGGGGAAAGCAGCCCGATCCCGTCGGGGGATTGCGCATCCAGAACGGATACCGCCACCGACTGCGGCAGCGCGCCGCCGCTTGCCACCGGCGCCTCTTTGGGCTTGGCAGGGGTGCCAATGGCAGACCCCGCCGGGCTTGAGACCGAACTGGACAACCAGTCGATCGCCGACAAAGGGTCTTGTGCCCAGACGGGTGAACCCGTCAAAGCAGACAAACAGCACAAGGCGGACAAATCTGCCCTAATCGGCATTCAGCGTCACCGGAACCGTGACTTCGGTCTGAACGGGCGACAGATCTGCCACATAAGCATACCCGGCCAATACGGCAAAGCCCACGATACCCAATACAAACACCGTCTTGAGGAGACGCCCCACCATTGCCCACTTGCCCTTTCAGCCCGATTTTCCTGCGTGCCACGGGTTTTCCCCGTCGTCTTGTCGCAGCCGTCTTTTCGTCAACCCGTCCCATCCGCAAAGATCTGCGCCGCGTGGCGTGGACACTGCCGATGCCTGTGCGATTATATATGGCATTCGCGGCGAGTTCACGCCATGAACAAAAAAATGCGCGTGATGCGGGCGAAACGCCGCCATTCTCCGCGCCGTCAGGCCCGTGTGGCCCATGAACCTAGGGAGGCAGCGTGGCACGCCTGAAAAAGACGGTCGCCATGGTGGGGATGATGGGGGCGGGCAAGACCGCCGTTGGCACGTCGCTGGCGCGTATGCTGGGGGTGCCGTTCCTTGATTCGGACGAAGAAATCGTGCGCGCCGCAAATTGCTCGATCGCCGAGATTTTCGAACGTGACGGCGAGCCGTTCTTCCGCGCCCGCGAATCCGAAGTGCTGGCTCGTCTGTTGCGCGGCCCGCCGTGCGTGCTGTCAACCGGCGGCGGTGCCTATCTGGCCGACAGCAACCGCGCCCTGATCTCGGATGTGGGTGTGGCAGTCTGGTTGCGCGCGGATCTGGATCTGCTTTGGACAAGGGTGCGGCACAAGGCAACCCGCCCGCTTTTGCGCACCTCGAACCCGCGCGAAACCCTGCGCGCCCTGTATGACTCCCGCGTGCCGTTTTACGCACGGGCCGATGTGACGGTCGATGCCAGCGCTGATCTGTCCATCGACGCGATGGCCGAACGTGTGGTCGCGGCACTTCGGGCGCGGCCCGACGTTCTGGAAGGAAACTGAGATGACGCTTGATGTGGTTCCGGTCGATCTGGGCACGCGCAGCTACGAGGTGCGGATCGGTCCGGGTCTGATCGATACGGCGGGCAGCCACCTGCTGCCGTTTTTGCGACGGCGCAAGGTGGCCATCGTCACCGATGAAACCGTGGCCGCGCTGCATCTTGACCGGCTGCTGGCCGCCCTCGCCGCCGAGGGGATCGAGGCGACCGCACTGGCCCTGCCACCGGGCGAGGGCACCAAGGGCTGGCCCGACTTTGCCCGCGCAACGGAGTGGCTGCTGGAGCAAAAGATCGAGCGGCGCGATCTGGTCGTGGCCTTTGGCGGCGGGGTGATCGGCGATCTGGCCGGCTTTGCCGCGGCGGTGCTGCGCCGGGGCGTGCGCTTTGTGCAGATCCCCACCACGCTTTTGTCGCAGGTGGACAGCTCGGTGGGCGGCAAGACTGGCATCAACACCGCGCAGGGCAAGAACCTTGTCGGCGCGTTTCACCAGCCCACGCTGGTTCTGGCCGATATCGACGTGCTGAACAGCCTGGCCCCGCGCGATTTTCTGGCGGGTTACGGCGAGGTGGTGAAATACGGCCTTTTGGGCGATGCCGCGTTCTTCGACTGGCTGGAGGCGCACGCGCCCGCGATGACGACCGACCGCACCTTGCGCCAATACGCCGTTCGCCGATCTGTCGAGATGAAGGCCGGGATCGTGAGCCGCGACGAGACGGAGGAGGGCGAGCGCGCGCTTTTGAACCTGGGCCACACTTTCTGTCACGCGCTGGAAAAGGCCACTGGCTATTCCGACCGGCTGCTTCACGGCGAAGGCGTGGCGATCGGCTGCGCTTTGGCGTTCGAACTGTCCCAACGCCTTGGCCTGTGCGCGCAAGAAGCCCCCAGCCGCGTGCGCGCCCACCTGCGCGCCATGGGCACCAAGGTAGACATGAAGGACATCCCCGGCGATCTGCCGGATGCTGACGCCCTTTTGGCGCTCATGGCGCAGGATAAAAAGGTGGTCGATGGCGCCTTGCGCTTCATCCTGGCGCGCGGGATTGGCGATGCCTTCGTGGCCAGTGACGTGCCCGGCGACGCCGTGAAAACCCTTCTGACACAGGCGCTTGCCGACCGGCGCTGAAGGCCCTTCAATATCGCAACAAAACAAAAAGCCCGCTCTTCAGCGGGCTTTTTCAACTTTGTCTTTCCGAAGAAAAACTTGGCTGGGGCGCCAGGATTCGAACCTGGGTATGTCGGTACCAAAAACCGATGCCTTACCGCTTGGCGACGCCCCAACCGTGCGGCGGTGTTTAGCCAAGGGTTCTGGCGGGTGCAAGGGGGTTCCTCACAAAAATGCAAAGATGCCCGCGGCACATGTTGCGCCGCGCCGCAAAGATGGCCGCCGCACATGTCTTGCCGTCTGCGAGGATGGACGCCAGGCAGGACGCAGGCTATGGGGGCGGGCATGGAAAAGCTGGATGTCATTGTTCTGGGGGCGGGGGCGGCGGGGCTTTTTGCCGCCATCGAGGCCGCGCGGCGTGGGCGCCGGGTGCGGGTGATCGACCATGCAAGGGCGGCGGGGGAAAAGATCCGCATCTCGGGCGGCGGGCGGTGCAATTTCACCAATCTGGAGATTGCGCCCGACCGATTCCTGTCGCGCAATCCGCGCTTTGCGCTGTCGGCGCTCAAGCGCTACACCCAGTGGGATTTCATTGCGCGCATGGATGGCTGGGGCATTTCCTGGCACGAAAAGACCCTTGGCCAGTTGTTCTGTGATGGTCCGGCGACACAAGTGGTGGCGGCGCTCACGCAGGATCTGGCGCGCGCCGGGGGCGAGCTATGGCTGGGCTGCGAGGTGGGCGCGGTAGGTTCGCTTCCGGGGGGCGGCTTTTCGGTCGCAACGGCGCGCGGGCCCTTGCAGTGTGCGTCGCTGGTGGTGGCGACGGGGGGCAAGTCCATTCCCAAGATGGGGGCGACCGGCTTTGGCTATCGTCTGGCCGAGCAGTTCGGCCTGCCCTTGGTGGAACCCCGGCCCGGTCTGGTGCCCTTGACCTTTGCCGAGCAGGAACTGGTGTGGATGACACCGCTGGCCGGTCTGTCGGTCGCGGGGCGGGTGCGCCATGGCCGCACCGAATTTGCCGAAGGCATGCTGTTCACCCATCGCGGGCTGTCAGGGCCAGCGATCCTGCAAATCTCCAGCTACTGGCGCGAGGGCGAGGAAATTGGCCTTGATCTGGCAATGGGGCGCGATGTGGCGGCGCATTTGCGCGCGGCGCGGGCGCAGGGGCCGAAACTGGCCTTGCGCACGGCGCTGGCGGGGCTGGTGCCCGACCGGCTGGCCCGGCATCTGGAAACGGTGGTGGCCCCTGCAGGGCCGCTTGGCACGCTTTCCAACAGCGCACTGGATCAGGTGGCCGAGGTGCTGCGCAACTGGCGGCTGATGCCGGTGGGGTCCGAGGGCTATCGCACGGCCGAGGTTACCTTGGGCGGGGTGGATACGGATGCGTTGGATGCCCGCACCATGCAGGCCAAGGATGTGCCGGGGTTGTATTTCGTGGGCGAGGTCGTGGATGTGACCGGCTGGTTGGGCGGCTACAACTTCCAATGGGCGTGGTCATCGGGATGGGCGGCGGGTCAAGTTGTTTAAAAGCAATGTGTTGCAAGGCTTTTATGATGTAATGCCTTAACGTTGCACGGGATCGGAATAGCGATGAACGCCGCCATTCGGATCGGTCACATGCCAGCCATCCGTATCCGCCGCCAGATACTCCGGCCCCAGCG
Source organism: Paracoccaceae bacterium (assembly GCA_046292785.1). Classification (GTDB taxonomy): domain Bacteria; phylum Pseudomonadota; class Alphaproteobacteria; order Rhodobacterales; family Rhodobacteraceae; genus Pseudotabrizicola. The sequence continues at coordinate 18,706 of JBKBQB010000032.1, read as the reverse complement.
GTACCTTGCCAAAGCCGCCCGGAATATCCAGCACATAAGTGGGCAGGCAGGTGCCCGACAAGCGCCCACGCAGGGCGGCCATAATCGCCTGACCCGCCGCGATGGTGGTGCGGAAATGCCCGGCCCCGCGCGCAAGGTCGCAGTGATGCAGGTAATAGGGTTTCACCCGCAGCCGGATCAGCGCGCGCAACAGTTGCTCCAGCGTGTCGGCATCATCATTCACCCCGCGCAGCAGCACGGTTTGCGACAAAAGCGGCACACCGGCATCGGCCAGCCGCGACAGGGCCGTGCGGGCCTCCCCCGTCAACTCGTCGGCATGGTTGGTATGCACCACCACCCAGACCGCAGGGTGCAGCTTCAGCGCGGCGATCAGCGCATCGGTAATCCGGTCGGGGGCCACCACCGGCACGCGCGTATGGATGCGGATCACGCCGACATGCGCGATGGCCGACAGCCGCGCCATCAGATCCGCGATCCGGCGCGGTGACAGCACAAGCGGGTCGCCGCCGGTCAGGATCACCTCCCAAATCGCCGGGGTGCAGGCGATATAATCCAGCGCTGCGTCCAACTGGTCGGGCGGCAGATGTCCGGTGTCGCCCACGGTTTCGCGGCGGAAACAAAAGCGGCAATAGACCTCGCAGGTTTTGGTGACATGCAGGATGACGCGGTCGGGGTAGCGATGCGTCAGCCCCGGCACGGGCGCGTGGGCGTCATCGCCAATCGGGTCCGGCAGGTCGTCGGGCCGCTGGATCAGCTCGGCCACCGAGGGCACGAATTGGCGCGCCACGCCGTCCGAGGTGGCCGAGGCCGCCCGCATCTGCGGCGTCAGGCGCAGGCGGAAATCCTGCACCACCGTTTCCAGCACCGGGGCCTGATCCGCAGGCACCAGCCCATCGCTGACCAGATCGGCCACGCTTTGCGCCGGGCGCAGGGGGGGGGCGCCGTCCACCCGTCAGCCCCGCAGCCCGGTTGCGACAAGCAGGCCGCGCCGCTTCGCCTCGTAATAATAGCCGCGCGCATACCACATCACCGCGCGCTCTTCGGATCCATCGGCCACCATCCACGCCCCGCGCAGATATTTCACCGCATAGCGCAGGTTGGTTTCGGCATCCAATAAGTCAGACGGCGCGCCGCGAAACCCCATGGTGCGCGCGGTTTGCGGCAGAATCTGCATCAGCCCCATATAGGGGCCATTGCGCGCGCGCGGGTTGTAGCCGGATTCGCGTTGCACAACGCGGTGCACCAGACTGACCGGCACCTGATATTGCGCTGCGTATTGCACGATCAGCGCCCGCAACTCCGGCGTCTCGCCCGGATAGAGCGGGCCGCCCGCGCCCACGAATGTGCGCGTCTGATCCCGCCCGCCACAGGCAGACACCATCAGCGCCAGACCAAGCGTCAGCATTGCGCGGCGGGGCATCGGGGGCATGGGCGGGCTCCTTGGCTGTGTCGATGTTGGCTTTAGCCGATCTGGGGTTCGGGCTCCAGTCCCCGGCCATCGCATCGGCGTGATAGGACTTAAGGCGGGCTATGATGCCGCCGCCCCGCCTGTTACGCTTTGGCAAAATGTCACAGGTGAGCCATGACCGTGCACGCGATCCCGATGCCGCCACCCGATCTGCCGCGTGTCTTGCACACGGCGCTTGTGGTGGATGACCACCCGCTGTTTTGCGACGCGCTGTCGATGACACTCAAGGCGGTTGCGGGGTTTGCCCGGATCGAAACCGCCGACCGGCTGGACGTGGCGATTGCGCGGCTGGACCGCGCGGCGATGCCGGATGTGGTGGTGCTGGATCTGAACCTGCCGGATGTGGACGGGCTGGACGGGCTGATCCGGCTGAAATCGGTGGTGGGCGCGGTGCCGGTGGTGGTCGTCTCGTCGCTGGCCGATCACCGGGTGATCAGTGCGGTGTTGCGGGCGGGCGCGGCGGGCTTTGTGCCCAAGCACAGCCACCGCGAGGTGTTCCGCACCGCGTTCGAGACCATCCGGCACGGCCGGATCTATCACCCCGAAGGCTATATCGCGCAAAGTGATCCGCGCGCCCCCGCCAGCCAACGCGAGGATGCGGTGGCCCGCCTGTCGCTGCTGACCCGCCAGCAGGCGCGGATCCTGCAACTGATCTGCGAGGGCAAGCTGAACAAGCAGATCGCCTATGACCTGACGATTGCCGAAACCACGGTCAAGGCCCATGTCACCGCCATCATGCGCAAACTGGGGGTGCAAAGCCGCACCCAAGCCGTGCTGATCGCGCGCGGTGCGAGTTTTGACAGCCTGATGCCCGAGGGGAATTGAGCCGCTTGCCGAAGCGGCGCGCGCGCCCTAGCCTGCCGATCCGGGGGGCAGGAGGATGGTGGTCAGTTTGAACGGGATGGACGCGCAAGCGGGCGGGGCCACATCCGCCCCGCTGCTGGCGTCCTTTTCGGTGCCCGCACAGGCCCCCGATGCGGCGCAGCGGCTGCGGGCCGGTCTGGGGCCGGGGCCGTTTTCGCGCATCGTGCTGTTTGTCTCGCCCCTTGCCGATCTGCCCCGCCTGTGCGCCGGGCTTGCCACCTGTTTCCAGCCCGGTCTGGTGATCGGCTGCACCACGGCGGGCGAAATCTCGCAGCTTGGCTATACCGAGGGCGAGATCGTGGCGCTTGGCTTTCCCGCCACGCATTTCAGCACCGAGTGTCTGTTGGTGCCGGATCTGACCCGGATCGACCCGCAAGCGCTGATCGGGCAATTGATCCGCGCGCGCACCGGGCTGCAACAGCACCGGGCGGGATGGGATCATGAATTCGCGTTCATGATGGTCGACGGGCTGTCGATGCGCGAGGATGATCTGGCCGCCGCCATTGCCCCCGGCCTTGGCCCTGTGCCGCTGTTTGGCGGCTCGGCGGCGGATGGGGTGCGTTTTGGCCAGACCCATGTGATCTGGCAGGGCGGGGCGATCAGCAACGCCGCAATCGTCATGCTGGTGCGCAGCGATTGCCGGGTGCGGGTGTTTAACCTTGACCATCTGCATCCCACCGACCGGCGCATGGTGGTCACGCAAGCCGACCCCGCGCGGCGGATCGTGCGCCAGATCAACGCCGAACCGGCGGCACAGGAATATGCGCGGCTTTTGGGCAAGGATCCGGCGCAACTGACCACATTCACCTTTGCCGCGCATCCCTTGGTGGTGCGGGTGGGCGGGCGGCACCATGTGCGCGCGATCCAGCGGATGGAGCCCAATGGCGATCTGGTGTTCTTTTCCGCCATCGACGAAGGGCTGGTGCTGACCCTTGCCGAACCGCAGGACATGGTGGCGCATCTGGACCGGGAACTTGCGCACCTGTCCGACCATGGCGCGCCTGCCGCGATCCTGGCCTGTGATTGCATCCTGCGGCGGATGGAGGCGCAGGAAAAGCAGATGTCGGGCGCGATTTCCGCCGTGCTGCGCGCGCACCGCGTGGTGGGGTTTTCCACCTATGGCGAGCAGTGGAATTCCATGCATGTCAACCAGACCATGACCGGGGTGGCGATCTATCCGCCGGATGCGCCATGATCGCCCGACCATGAGTGCCCGATCATGATAGACAGCCTGATCAACCCCGCCGATCCGCCCGCGCGGCAGATGGAAAAGCTGCTGGTGATCGCACAGGTGCTGATGCGCCGGGTGGAGGCCGATACCGATGACAGCGGCGCGGCCTATGCCCAGTTCCAGCGCGCCGCGATGCTGGAAGATCAGGTGCGCGACCGCACCCGCGATCTGGAACGCGCGCTGGATCTGCTCAACGAGTCCAACGCCCGTCTGGGTGAAGCCAACCGCAGCGCGATTGCCGCGCGGCAAAACCTTGCCAATGCCATCGAGACGATTCAGGAAGGCTTTGCGCTGTTTGACGCGGGCGATGTGCTGGTGCTGTGCAACAGCCGCTTTGGCATGCATATGGAGGATATCCGCGACGATCTGCGCCCCGGTCTTGCGTTTGGCGCCTATGTCGATCGGGTCAGCCGCTCGCGCTTTCTGGAACTGCCCGAGCGTGAAAGCCCCGCCGATTGGGCGGTGCGGCGCAAGCGGCGGCATCAGGACCGGCACGTGATCTTCAACGTGCGCATGATCTGGGATCGCTGGGTGCAGGTCAGTGAACACCGCACCGCCGATGGTGGCACCGTGATCTTGCAGACCGATGTGACCGACATCATCCGCAGTGAACGGCAGGAACGCGGCAAACTGCTGGACGATCAGGCGCGCATGATCCGCGCCACGCTGGACCATATCAATCAGGGCGTTGCGATCTTTGACACAACGGCCCGTCTGGTGGGGTGGAATGCCCGGCTGGGCCAGCTTCTGGCGATCCCGGCGGCGCGGTTCCGGGTGGGGGCGTCGTTCGATCATCTGCTCGACCGCTTCCGCGCCCAGATCACCCTGTCGGATCAGATGACCGATGCGCAGCTACAGGCTTGGGTGACGGGCGGGCCGGGGCGTGCGCCCCTGTCGTTTGAGTTGCGGCGCGGCGACGATCTGATCCTTGCCGCCTTTGCGCAGGAAATGCCCGACGGCGGCTTCGTGATGAGCTTCACCGACATCACCGCCGAACGCGCCGCGATAGAGGCGCTCAGCCGCGCCAATGAAACGCTGGAAGCCCGCGTGATGGACCGCACGCTGGAGCTGGAGGATGCGCTCGCCCATGCCGAACGCGCCAATGCCAGCCGCTCGCGCTTTGTGGCTGCCGCCAGCCATGATCTGCTGCAACCCCTGTCCGCCGCCAAGCTGTTCATCGCCAGCATCGGCGGCGACGGCCTGCCGGCGCAGGCGGTCGAGGCGCTGGACAAGGCGCAAAACGCGCTGCTGTCGGTCGAGGGGATTCTGGATGCGCTGCTGGACATCTCGAAACTGGAATCGGGGCGCGCGGCGGTCTCGGTGGGGCAGGTGGCGCTGCGCCCCATTCTGGCGCAACTGGAGGCCGAGTTCACCGCCATCGCCGCCGCCAAGGGTCTGCGCCTGACGGTGCGCGGGATGGATACGGTGGTGATGACCGACCCCGCCTATCTGCGCCGGATCCTGCAAAACCTGATCGGCAACGCCATCCGCTACACCGATCAGGGCCGCGTGGTGGTGGCCGCGCGCCCCCGTGGCCCGATGATACGACTGGAGGTCTGGGACACCGGCCCCGGCATCCCCGAAGAAGAACAGGACAACATCTTCAAGGAGTTCCACCGCCTGAACGCACGCGCCTCGGCCAGCGAGGGGATGGGGCTGGGTCTGGCGATTGTGGAACGGGCCTGCGCGCTGCTGGGCCATCCGCTGGGCCTGTCGTCGCGTGTGGGGCGGGGCACCTGTTTCATGCTGCAACTGCCGCGTGTCACCGCCGCCGACACACGTCCACCGCCCACCCCTGCGCCGATCCGCCCCCGGATGCGCCTGCAAGGCAAGATCGGCTTTCTGGTGGAAAATGACCCCGATCTGTGCCGTGCCATGGGGCTGTTGCTGGAAAAATGGGGCCTGTCGGTGCTGGATGCCGACAGTGGCGAGGCGGCGTTGGCGCTGATCGACGAGCTTGGCATCCTGCCCGATTTCTTTCTGGTCGATCACCAGCTTGGGGATGGCATGACCGGGGTGGAGTTCATCCAGGCCCTGCGCCGCGATCATGGCGATGTGCCCGCCCGTCTGATCACCGCCAACCGCAGCCCTGAGGTGCAGGCCTTGGCGCAAATGACGGGGGTGGAGGTGATGATGAAACCGATCGACGCCCGCGCGCTGGAGGCGTTCTTGCGCGAGTCTCTTTAGCCGCGCGTCCTCCTACGACTTATGTTCCATAGCGTTTGAACGGCCCTGACCCTAGACTGCCCAAAGGGAGACTGACCACCATGCAAATGACCGATACCCGCGAGATCAAGGCCGCGCCCGCCGATGTCTGGGCCGCGATCCTGAACCCCGATGTGCTGCGCGCCTGTATCCCCGGCTGCACCGAAGTCACCGGCAACCGCGATGAGGGGTTCGAGGCGGTCGTCACGCAAAAGGTGGGCCCGGTAAAGGCCACCTTCAAAGGTGCTGTCACCCTGTCCGACATCGTTGAAGGGCAGGCCGTGACCATTTCGGGCGAGGGCAAGGGCGGCCCTGCGGGTTTCGCCAAGGGCGGAGCCGTGGTGACGCTGGAGCCGATCCCCGAGGGCACGCGGCTGAGTTATGAGGTGGAGGCCAATGTCGGCGGCAAGCTGGCGCAACTGGGCAGCCGCATCATCGACGGTTTTGCCAAGAAGATGGCGGATGAGTTTTTCAACCGCTTCCAGACCGCTGTCGAAGGGCCGATGGAACCCGATGTTGTGGCCGAAGACCACGACGAGGGCACAGAAGGAGCCGAAGGCGGCGAACAGCAGAAAAAGGGCTGGTTCAAGCGGCTGATCAGCTGAACCGATACACTTACCCAGGACCGATCCAAGGGAGGAAACCATGACAAAAGTCACGATGACCGTGAACGGAAAATCCGTCTCGGCGACGGCAGAGGGGCGCACCCTTCTGGTCAACTACCTGCGCGAAGGCCTCGGCCTGACCGGCACCCACGTGGGGTGCGATACCAGCCAATGCGGCGCGTGCGTGGTGCATGTGGATGGCGTGGCGGTGAAAGCCTGCACCGTGTTCGCGATGGATGTCGAAGGGGCGCAGGTGCGCACCATCGAGGGCATGGCCAATGCCGATGGCAGCCTTGGCGTGATCCAGCAGGCGTTTCAGGACCATCACGGGCTGCAATGCGGCTTTTGCACGCCGGGCATGGTGATGACCACCGCCGCCTTGTTGGCCGAAAACCCGCAGCCATCCGAGGCCGAGGTGCGCCACGGGCTGGAGGGCAACATCTGCCGCTGCACGGGCTATCACAACATCGTCAAGGCGGTCCTTGCCGCGTCCGGTCAGGACGCAGGCGCGATGGCTGCGGAATAGGGGGACAAGATGCCAAAAGATACCGGAATAGGCGCTGCCACCAAGCGGCGCGAAGATGTGCGGTTCCTTACGGGCCGCGGCGTTTACACCGATGACATGTCGATCTTCGGGCAGGTCCATGCCGTCATGGTCCGCTCCACCGTCGCCCATGGCCGGATCGTGTCGATTGATACTTCGGCGGTGGAAAACATGCCCGGCGTGCTGGCCGTGTTCACCGGCGAGGATTTCAAGGATGTCGGCGGCAACCCGGCAGGCTGGCTGATCAACAGCCGCGACGGCACGCCGATGCGCGAACCCAAACGCCCGGTGCTGGCGCATGGCAAGGTGCGCCACGTGGGCGATGCCTATGCCGCCGTGATTGCGGAAACCTATGCGCAGGCCAAGGATGCGGCGCAGGTGCTGTCGGACGCGACCGAGATCGAGGAGTTGCCCGCGCTGGTCGACATGAAGGCGGCGGCGGCAGATACCGCCAACCGCGTGCATGACGAGATCCCCGACAACATCTGTTTCGATTGGGGCTGGATCGAGGACAACCGCGCAGCGGTGGATGCCGCGATGAAGGCCGCACCCCATGTGGTGACGCTGGAACTGGTCAACAACCGGCTGGTGCCCAACGCAATGGAACCGCGCGCCAGCATTGGCGAGTATTTCCCCGGCACGGGTGACTACAAGCTGACCACCACCAGCCAGAACCCGCACCTGACGCGGCTGTTGGTCTGCGCCTTTGTGATGGGTATTCCCGAGAACAAGTTGCAGGTCGTGGCCCCCGATGTGGGTGGTGGCTTTGGCTCGAAAATCTATCACTACGGCGAGGAAGCCTTGGTGCTGGCCGCCGCCAAACGTCTTGGCCGCCCGGTGCGCTGGACCGCCGAGCGCACCGAAAGCTTTCTGTCGGACGCGCATGGCCGCGACCATGTGACCAAGATCGAGCTTGGCTGCACCAAGGAAGGCGACATTCTGGCCATCCGCACGGAAACCCTTGCCAACGTCGGCGCTTACCTGTCGAACTTCTCCACCGCCACGCCGACCTTCCTGCACGGCACGCTGATGGCGGGGCCCTACAAGGTGCCGCATGTCTATGTGAACGTGAAAACCGTGTTCACCAACACTGCGCCCGTCGATGCCTACCGTGGCGCGGGCCGGCCCGAAGCGACCTACAGCATCGAGCGCGTGGTCGATAAAATGTGCCGCGAACTGAACCTTGACCCGTTCGAGGTGCGCCGCCGCAACCTGCTGACGCCGGACCAGTTCCCCTATACCACGCCCGTCGGGCTGGTCTATGACACCGGCAACTATCAGGCCACGCTGGACAAGGCGGTGGAACTGGCCGATGTGGCGGGGTTCGAGGCGCGGCGGGCCGAAAGCGCCAGCCGGGGCAAACTGCGCGGCATGGGGCTTTCGACATGGATCGAGGCCTGCGGCATCGCGCCCTCGCATCTGGTGGGCGTCTTGGGCGCGCGCGTCGGTCTGTATGACGCGGCCACCGTGCGGGTGAACGCCACCGGCACCATCAGCGTGATGACCGGCGCGCACAGCCACGGGCAGGGGCATGAAACCGTGTTCCCGCAGATCGTGGCCGAAAAGCTGGGGATTGATGCGTCCTCGGTCGAGATCGTCCATGGCGACACCGCAAAGATCCCGTTCGGGATGGGGTCTTACGGCTCGCGCTCTCTGGCCGTTGCGGGGTCCGCGATGGACCGCGCCATCGACAAGATCATCGCAAAGGGCAAGAAGATTGCCGCCCATATGCTCGAAGCTGCCGAGGGCGACATCACCTTCGCTGACGGCAAGTTCAGCGTCGCTGGCACCGACAAGGCCAAGACCTTTGGCGAGATCGCGTTTTCGGCTTACGTCCCGCACAACTACCCGCTGGAAACACTGGAACCGGGGCTGGAGGAAACCGCCTTCTATGATCCGGCCAACTTCACCTATCCCGCAGGCGCCTATATCTGCGAGGTCGAGGTGGATGAGGGCACCGGCAAGGTCGATGTGGTGGCCTTCACCTGCGCGGACGATTTCGGCAATGTGATGAACCCGATGATCGTTGACGGGCAAGTGCATGGCGGCGTGGGGCAGGGCATTGGTCAGGCGGTGCTGGAAAGCACGACCTATGACGCCAATGGCCAGCTTCTGACCGGCTCTTACATGGATTACGCGATGCCGCGCGCCGATGATGTGCCGTTCTACACGGTGGACCATTCGTGCAACACGCCCTGCACCCACAACCCGCTGGGGGTCAAGGGCTGTGGCGAGGCGGGGGCCATCGGCTCGCCCCCTGCCGTGATCAACGCGGTGATCGACGCGCTGCAGCGCGGTGGCCACACGTCGGTGACACATATCGATATGCCCGTCTCGCCCAACCGGGTGTGGCAGGCGATGAACGCGTAAGGGGGGAATACCATGCACAACTTTGAATTCGTCAAACCCTCCACCATCGCGGATGCCGTCGCGGCCTTGGCGGCGGAGGGCGCACAGCCGCTGTCGGGCGGGCAAACCCTGCTGCCCACGATGAAACAGCGGCTGGCCGCGCCCGAGGTGCTGGTCAGCCTGACCGGCATTGCCGAGATGCAGGGCGTCTGCATGGGCGATGGTGGCTTGCACATCGGCGCTGCAACCCCGCATGCGGTGGTCGCGCGCGAGGCGCTTGCGCACTATCCCGCCCTTGCCTCCCTCGCGGGTGGCATTGGCGACCCTGCGGTGCGCAACCGGGGCACCATCGGTGGGTCGGTCGCCAACAACGATCCCGCAGCCTGCTATCCGGCGGCGGTGCTGGCCTCCGGTGCGACGGTCGTGACCAACACGCGCAAGATCGCGGCAGAGGATTACTTCCAAGGCATGTTCACCACCGCGCTGGAGGAAGGGGAGTTCATCACGCAAGTGATCTTCCCGATCCCGCAAAAGGCGGCTTATGTAAAGTTCAATCAGCCCGCCAGCCGCTTTGCCCTGACCGCCGTGTTCGTCGCGCAGTTTGCCGATGGGGTCAGGGTGGCCGCAACGGGGGCATCCAACAACGGTGTGTTCCGCTGGGCCGAGGCAGAGGCGGCGCTGTCGGCGGATTTCTCGGCCTCTGCCATCGCCGGGCTGACTGCCTCATCCGACGACATGATCAGCGACCTGCACGGATCGGCGGCCTACCGCGCCAATCTGGTCAAGGTGCTGACCGGGCGCGCGGTCACCGCCGCCCGCTGACGAAAGCCACGGCAAAAAGCCCCCGGTCGCCAGACCGGGGGCTTTATCATGCCTGCGCCCGAACCGGCAGGATCAGGCCGAAACCTGTTCGCGCAGGATCGCTGCCGTCATCGACACCATCAGATAGATGCCCGCAAAGATCAGCATGGCAACCATGGTGTTTTCAAATGCGCGCGGATAGGTCGCCTCGTCCGGCGGCACCGGGTTGACCGACACCGACAGATAGCGCACCTGCCGGTTGGCATCGGTGCGCGCGGTTTCCATCGACTGCAAGGATTGCGACAACAGCAACTGCCGGGTCTGCACATCGGCTTGCGCCACCAGCAGTTCCGACTGCACCTGCGCAAGCGATTTGCCGCCCTCGACCCCTTGGGTCAGGCGCGAACGCAGGGTGGCAATCTCGGCCTCCAGCGTGGCGATCCGGCGGATCAGCGGCTCCATCCGGGCGGCGTTGGGGGTGGAATTCGACTGCATCTGCGCAAGGCTCAGCCGGTCCTGGCTCAACTGCGTTTCCAACTGGCCGATCTGGGCGGTGATCAGGCTGACCTCCACCTCCGACGACAGGATCTTGAACTGCTCTTGCAGATCCACCACCTTGCGCTGCGCGGTCAGCATTGCGGCTTCGGCCATCTCATAGCTTTCGCGCGCGCCCTGCATCTGATCGGCGCGCAGGCGTTGGGTCAGGTGATCGACCTGTTCCTCGGCATAGCCGATCAGCGCGCGCGAGAAATCGGCCGATACCTGCGGATCGGCGGCGATCACCTCCATCTTGATGATGCCCTCGGTCGGGTCATAGGCGATTTTCACGTTGCGCTTGAACACCTTATAGGCTGCCTCGCGCGTGGCGTCAGTGTCCAGCCGTTGCAGTGGATCAATCTGGTCTTGCGCGAAATGGGCCACGAACTTCTTGTCGTCATCCAGCCGCATCATCGCATCGCGCGATTGCAGATAGCCCTGCACGGCGATTGAATCCTGCGATGTGGCGAACTGCGTGCCCGACAGCAGGCCCCCCATGCCCTGCGCACCCGCAGGATCGGCCTGCTGGATCACGAATTCGGCCTTGGTGGCATAAAGCGGCGTGGCGACCATGTAGTAATACCAACCCGCCAGCAGCGTGGGCAGCCCGACAAAGAAAAACAGCCGCGCCATCAGCAGCGCTGATCGGCGGCGGCGGCGGCGGGCCAGATCGCGCTGGATCCGCTGGATGTCTGACAGATGCGATTCCTCGGCGCGCACCTCGGTAGAGGGCACCTTGATCGGCTTGATGGTCTGGGGAAGTTGCACGCCGTCGCCACGCGGCCCGACCGTCAGCGCGCGCGAGCGCGCATCGCCATCGGCCCCGGCCGCGGGATCTTCACCTTCGGCGGTCACCATTTCCAGAATGGTGGATTTCTGGAACGGATCAAGACCCGCCGCACGCAACAGGCGCACGGCATCGAAATCCGACGTGGCAGGCAGCCCGTATTTCTGCGCCATCCGCCGCGCCATCCGCAACTGCCGGCCCGTCAGCCCCTCTTTGCGGATCTGGTCCAGATCGCCGGGACTGGCAGGCGCGGCTTGCGCAGGCGCGGGTTGTGGCGAGGTGGGCTGAGGCGAACTGGCATCCATCATCGCGACCGTCTGATCGGTCGCAGTGGGAAACGGATCGGACCCGAACCCGTCTGCCGTCTCTGCCGGGACAGGGGCGACACGGGGACGGGCGGGCACGGCGGGCGTGTTGGCCGCGCGTGGACGCACAGGTGGGGCAGGGGCCACACTTGCCGGATCGGGGCGACGCAGGTTGTAACGCTTAACCTTGAGCTTGATAGTCATAAAGCTGCTTTGCCTCTTCCAGAGTGTCGAACACGTAAAGCTGCCCGTTGCGCAGAACGGCGGCCTGTTTGCAGAATTTTTCCAGCGTCTGCGCCTGATGGCTGACGATCACCACGGTTGATCCCTGCAAGCGTTCGCGCAGTATGCGGCCCGCCTTGCGGTTGAACGCCACATCGGTGGTGGCGGGCATGCCTTCGTCGATCAGGTAGATGTCAAACTCCAGCGCCAGCATCAGTGCAAAGGAAAACCGCGCCCGCATGCCCTGGCTGTAGGTGCCCACCGGCATGTCGAAATATTCCTCGATCCCGCACAGCCAGCGGCAGAAACTTTCCACATAATCGGGGTCCAGACCGTAAAGCCGCGCCACATAGCGGCTGTTTTCGGTGGCGGTGTGCTTGTTGACCACGCCCCCCATAAACCCCAGCGGAAACGAGATCCGGCTGGTCCGGGTCACCCGCCCCTCATCAGGCTTTTCAAGGCCCGCCATCATGTTGATGATCGTGGTCTTGCCCGCGCCATTCGGGGCCAGGATGCCAAGCGACTGGCCAAGATCAATGCGGAACGACGCCCGATCCAGAATGATCTTGCGCTGCTTTCCGGTCCAGAATGACTTTGACACACCCTCGAACTCGATCACCTGCCGCCCCTGCCTGCCCCAAACTAGCCTACACATCATGACGGCCACCAGCTTGTGCGCCAATGGCTAATCCAGTGTTGACGCTGCTTCGCCCCAATTTCCTTTTACGACATTAGCCGGGTATTCAGGCATCATTATGGCTCAGACCGGCCCCGAAGGACAGGTGCACCTAGGCCCTGCGCAGCACGCGCGCCGTCACAACCGCGCCAAATCCCGCCAGCAACGACAGCACCAGCCCCAGACGCGCGGCCTCTGCCATGCCGCCACCGGGCAGCGCAGAGTGCAGCGCCAGCACCGGCACGGTAAACCCCATGCCGGTGATCAGTGCGATCACCACCATGTCACGCGCCGCCACGCCCTGCGGCAAGGCCAGCCCCAGCACACGCGCGGCCCCCCATGCGCCCAGCATCACCCCCAGGGGTTTGCCCAGCCACATGGCCGCCAGCACCGTGCCTGTGGTCGGCGCCAGCGCCAGAAAATCCACGCCACCCTGCGTCAGCCCGAACAGGAACAAAACCACCGCCAACGGCTTGACCAGCAGATGCGCCAGCCGGTTCAGCGGGTCTTGCAGGAATTCCTCGGCCTCTGCGAACAGGCCAAAGGCGCGATCGGCATGGGGCATCACCACGACCAGCGGCACCAGCCCCAGCGCACCGGGCAACCCCGCCAGCACCACACCCAGCCAGCAGACCACCCCCGCCACCACATAGGGCCAAAGGCCAAGCGCGCGGGCGTGGTCGCGCTCGCTGGCACCGGGTCGCGCCAGACGGCCAAAGCCCAACCAGACCACCGCAAGCGCCAGCACCGACATCGCCAGCCACGCCAGCCGCAGCCCGGCGGCGGGATAGGCGATGCCCACCACGATCAGGCCAAAGATGTCATTGGCAATCGTGATCAGCAGCAACAGGTGCAGCGCCGGATGCCCGTTGCCAAAGATCAGCCGCCCCACCAGATAACACAAAACCACATCCGACCCGAAGGGCAGCGGCCATCCGGCCCCGGTGCTTGCCTCGATGGCGGTTTCAAACAGCGCGCCAGCAGCCAGCCACATCAGCACTGCACCCACCCAGCCGCCGATCATCGCAGACAGGGGCAAGGCTCCACGCTGCCCGGACAGGGCGCCGCGTTTCAGACGCAATGCTTCCCAAAATTCTTTGGCAATAAAGAAAAAAAACAGTGCCATCAATGCGTCGGACACCACGACCAGCGGGGTCAGGGCCAACGGATAGGGCGCGATCCAGCCTGGCAGCGGCACTTCCACCAGCCGCCACTCCATTGCATCATAATAGCCGGAGGGTGACAGCGTCAGCCAAAGCGTCGCAATCGCAATTCCGGCCAGCAAGGCCAATCCGAAATGGCGCACAAAGGGAGACACACGATACATGACGCAGACCCGTTCCAAGCCGCCGGATAAGGCAGCGCCCTGACCCTTATCGCCCCCCTAGCCCCGCTTCAATGCACGCCTTGCGCGAAGAAAGCCACTGTTGCCCGATCACCCGCACAAAGCGGTGTCAGGCCAGCTTGGCCCCATCGGGCGGCAACAGACCAAGGCCGCGTAGGTAGATGCCGATCCCGGCTTCCAGCAGGTCTTCGGGCGGGAACGGGCTGCGCGCGCCGCCATTGGCACTGCCGCGCATGTATAGTTCCACCACGCCATGGCTCATCGCCCAGATATGGGCCGAAAACATCGACGACGGCGGACGCATGCCGGGGGGCAGGTGCTGCGACAGGCTTTCGGCCGCGCGCTCCAGCACGGCGCGCGCCTTGCTTGCCACCAGCGCAAGGTCAGGGTGGTCGTTCAGGCTCAGCCCCGCCTCGAACATCGCCATGTAATGGCCGGGGTATTTGCGGGCAAAGGCAAGGTAAGCCCGCCCGGTCGCCTCGAACGCGGCCAGCGCCGTGGGGCGGCCATTGTCAAAGGCGAATTCCATCAGCGCGGCGAAGATTTCATAGCCTTGGCGGGCCACCTCGGCCAGCAGATCCTCGCGCCCCGCAAAATGCCGGTAAACGGCGGCCGGGGTCACATCCGCGGCTTTTGCCGCCTCTGACAGGGTGAACCCAGTGGGCCCCTGGTCCGCGATCAGGCCAAGGGCGGCCTCGACCAGCGCCTGACGCAGATTGCCGTGATGGTAGCCGCGTTTCACTGGCCCGCCTTTGATGCGGGATGTCGCAGATCCGGCCCGCCGCAAATGGCCGGGTCGGGCGCGCCGATCAGCGACAGATCGCGCCCGTCATAGTCCACCGACCCCAGAATGGTCTGCACCGCCGCGATGCGGGCGCGTTTCTTGTCATCCGACAGGATGATCGTCCACGGCGCAAAGTCGAAATGCGTGCGCGCCATGGTCTCATCAATGGCGGTGCAATACTCATCCCATTTGCCCAGACCGTCGATGTCGATGGACGACAGCTTCCACTGCTTGAGCGGATCATTCTCGCGCGCCAGAAACCGCTTGAGCTGTTCGGCCTGTCCCACTTCCAGCCAGATCTTGAGGAAGATGATGCCCTCATCCACCAAAAGCCGTTCAAAATCCGGCAATTGCGCAAAGAAATGATGGCGTTGCTGCGGGGTGCAGAAGCCAAAGACATGTTCGATCATCGCGCGGTTGTACCAACTGCGGTCGAACAGGGCGATTTCGCCCTTGGCGGGCAACCAATCGACATAGCGCTGGAAATACCATTGCGCCGCCTCACGATCCGACGGTTTGGCAAGCGCCACCACCGCCGTGGTGCGTGGGTTCAGGTTTTCGCGCACCGCCCCGATGGTGCCCCCCTTGCCAGCCGCGTCGCGCCCTTCAAACAGCACCACAAGCCGCTTGCCGGTCGCCTTGATGTCGGCGTGCATCTTGACCAGTTCGATCTGCAACGCGTCCATTTGTTCGGCATAGACCTTTGACTTCATTTCCTCGCGGTAAGGATAGGTTGGGTCAAGGATGGTATCCTTGCCCGCGTCCCGGATCGCGTGGCGCACGGCTTTGGGCGCCTTGTCGTTGAAAAACGCGCTGATTGCGCCGTCGAATGGCAGTTTCATGCCCGGTTTCCCCCTCCATGCCCGTTCTGTGCGCAAGTATGGCGATTGCCCCGGTCAGCGCAATCCGGCGCGTGTCGCGGCGCGGTCGATTGCGGCGATCACCTCGGCGCTGTGGGTGTGATGCGGCATGTGGCCGACACCTGGCAACACTGCCAAGGCGCCGTTCGCAAGCAGATCAACAAGCGGCGCCGAATGAATGTGCAGCGGCACGATGGTATCTGCATCACCATGCACCAGCTCGATCGGCAGGGTCAGTGTGGGGTAATCGTGTTGCATAACTTCAACTTGCGGACGCAAGCTGTTGATCTGCATGGCATTAGCTGCCATGGAATCGCGGCGCAGAATCAGGTCGATGCCAAGGTGGTCGGCATATCCCGGCGGCGGCGTTTGCGGCGCGAACACCCCGTCGATCGCGCGGCGCACATAGCTTTGGGCCACAAAAGCCGATGCCAGCGGCACCAGCGTCGCGCGCCCAAGTGCAGACGCGGTAATGCGATACCACGGGTCCAATTCCCCCGGCCAGGGCAAGGAAGGGGACGACACCAGCACCAGCGCCGCCGGTGGTGCCTGCAAAGCCCAGGCAAGCGCCACGGTGCCACCGTAGCTTTGGCCCAGAACCACCGGATTTTCCACGCCGATCTGTGCCACCGCCAGCCGCAGGATACGGGCCTGACCCGCAACGGTGGCATCATTGTCCGGCAGTGGATCAGAATAGCCCAGACCGGGCCGATCCACCGCGATCACCCGGTAGCGGTCCGACAACTGGTCCATCAGCGCAAAGGTGAATTCCCGCAAGCTGCCGTTCGCGCCGTGGATCATCACCAGATCAGGGCCGGAGCCCGCAACCTGCAAATGCACCCGCAGCCCCTCGACGGTGACAAACTGCCCTGTGGGCGGATGCGACTGCTGCGCCTGCGCCACACGTGCGGACAGCCGCCACTGGGTTGCGGCAATCAGGCCAAGGCCGATGAGCGCCGCACTAGCGGCCAATGTCTTGAGGGTCATAGGGCGTTGACTGGTAAATCTCGTTGATCCAGTTGCCATATAGCAGGTGCGCGTGACTTCTCCAGCGGTTCAGGGGCCGCATCAACGGGTTGTCATCGGGGTAATAGTTCAGCGGCACATTGATCGCGGTGCCGTTGGCCACGTCGCGATCATATTCCTGTTTCAAAGTGTCGCTGTCGTATTCAAAATGGTTGAAAATATAGAGCGCGCGGTGGTCTGGGTCCTGGACCAGACAAGGGCCTACCTCGTCGCTGCCCAGAAGGGTGCGCAAACCGGGGCTGGCGTCGATCTCGACCTGCCGCATTCCTGTCCAACGGCTGACCGGCACCACGCAATCATCAGAAAAGCCGCGCAAAAAGGGTGAGGTCGGGTCAAGGTTGCGGTGCCGGAAGCAGCCGAACGCCTTGGCGTCCAACATGTGTTTGTGCACGCCATGGAAATGGTTGATCATCGCCATCCCGCCCCAGCACACGCCAAGGGTGGATTGCACGTTTGTCTGTGTCCATTCAAAGACTTCTGTCAATTCATTCCAGTAGGTTACCTGATCGAACGGCAGGTGTTCAATCGGCGCGCCGGTGATGATCAGACCGTCGAATTTTTCGTCCCGAACCTCCTGAAACGGGCGATAGAACGCCTCCATGTGCTCGGCGGCGGTGTTTTTGGTCTGGTGTTCCGACATGCGGATCAGCTCGAACCGGATCTGTAGCGGCGTGGCCCCGATCAGGCGCGCGAACTGGTTTTCGGTCTGGATCTTTTTCGGCATCAGGTTCAGCAGCCCGATTTTCAGCGGGCGGATATCCTGCCGCGCCGCGCGTTCGGGCGACATGACCATCACGCCTTCGCCCTTGAGGACGTCATAGGCGGGCAGGGTCTCGGGCAGGGTAATGGGCATCGGGCGCTTCCTTTGGAGCCGGGGACGGTGGAGACGGATCAACGCCGATCAATGGCGCGGGCAATCAGGGCGTTGAAATCCTCGGGTGTTGTGACGGTGGACACTTCTTGGGCTGCCAAGGTCACACCCCAGCCTGCCATGGCGGCATAGCGGGGTTGGCGGTGGGCCAGCGCGCGGGAATATGTCCAGCGCACGAAGTGGTCCGGGTCGCAGGTTTCCTCTGTTTTACAGTGGGTTACGCGGTATTCTTTCCACGCGGCGTGAAGAAAATTTGGCTGGTAATACATCGGCTTCGGTGCACGGTCGAAACGGCGGATCAGTTCGGTGGTGTGATCGTCGGACCCCTTGATCCAGACCAGCAGCAGGGTTTGCGACAATTGCCGCATCACCGGATCGTCGGGATCGGTCGCATCGACCACTTCGCAGATCGAGCCTGAGGTATCGCAGACAAAGTTCTGATATCCATAGATATCCTCGGCCCGCGCCATGAAATGCGCGGTGTCAAGCATGGCGGCCACTTCGGCCTTGCGGTGCTGGTCTTGCCGGACCATATATTCGGCAAAGGGCAGACCACCCTTGGCCGGGTCGCCGGGCTTGCCCAGATAGGTGGACAGCGGCGCCAGATTGTCAAAGGTGATGTTCGACGCGATATACACGCTGTCGGTCATCAGCAATTCGCGCAAGAGCGGCACTTTCATCGCTTCGCGCTTGAAGTTGTCGGCGATGTATTCCCCCATGTAGCGGGTGCCGATCCGGTAATCGACCGAGTAGTGGAACCAGCCATCGCCCGGCGCCTGGGTATCGCGTAGCAGCGTGGAGAGGTGGGTCTTGCCCAGACCCGACATGCCGAACAGCAGCACACGCTTGTGCGCAGCTTCCAGATAGTCCGCCCCGCTTGCGTAGATCATCGCGTCACCCTTTGCGTTTGCGCCTGACAGTTACCGCCCCCGCGCGCCCGCTTCAATGCATAACCCGCCCCGGTTAGGGGCGGGTTTGTTTGGGTTTGCCAGAGGCCGGATCAGAAGCTGAAACCAACTTTCATGCCAAACGCAACGGCCTTGTTGTTTGTAAAGCTGCTGTTGCCGCCCAACGCCGTTGCATTGCCAATGTCGACATAACGCACACCGGCACTGATTTTCATGTTCTGATGGGTATAAGTGCCACCGATCTGAATGCTTTTCTGTCCGTCGGTCGGTC
Source organism: Paracoccaceae bacterium (assembly GCA_046292785.1). Taxonomy (GTDB): domain Bacteria; phylum Pseudomonadota; class Alphaproteobacteria; order Rhodobacterales; family Rhodobacteraceae; genus Pseudotabrizicola. The sequence goes on along the minus strand of JBKBQB010000032.1, from coordinate 47 downwards.
CCAAGTTGCCGACGATACCACCATGGTGCTTTTCATAACCGATTGAA
>JBKBQB010000031.1:16456-39241 GCA_046292785.1 Paracoccaceae bacterium | reverse complement strand
GGGGATCGGGGTGATCGTCACCCCCTCGGCCTATACCGGGGACGAGGTGTTTGACGGCGCGCTTGCGGTGCTGCCGGGGTTGGACCATCTGGGCGGATTGGACGGGGTGCGGCAGGTGATGGGGGACCGGCGATGACAGGGGCAATCGTATTTGATCTGGATGGCACGCTGGTGGACAGCGCGCCCGATATTGCGGCGGCGGCCAACCGGATGCTGGCAGGGATCGGGCAAGCGCCGATGCCGCTGGATCAGCTGACCTCGTTCATCGGCCATGGCATCCCCAATCTGGTGCACCGGGTGATCGGCGCGCGCGGGTTGGACCCGGCCGATCATGCGATGCTGAACGCGCAGTTGCTGGCCGATTACACCGCGCAGCCCGCGACCCTGACCCGGCCCTATCCCGGCGTGGTGGCGGCGCTGGAGGCGTTGCGTGCGGCGGGGCACCCCATGGGCGTGTGCACCAACAAGTATCTGGGGCTCACGCAGCAGATATTGGATGCGCTGGATCTGGCGCGGTTTTTCGATGTGGTGATCGGGGGCGACACATTGGCGGTGAAAAAGCCCGATCCCGCGCCATTGCACGCCGCTTTTGCCGCGTTGCCTGCCGCGCCGCTGCTCTATGTGGGCGACAGCGAGGTGGACGCGCAGACGGCGGTAAATGCGCAGGTGACATTCGCGCTGTTCACCCTTGGCTATCGCCAGACCCCGGTGGCAGAGCTGCCGCACGCCTTTGCCTTTGACGATTTCGCGCGGCTGCCCGCCTTTGTTGCGGGGTTGGTGCCGCGCGGTTGAGGGATCAAAGATCCCTGACCAGTCGCAGCGCATCGTAGATCGCCGCGTGGGTGTTGCGCGCGGCCACCGCGTCGCCAATGCGGAACAGCCGGAAGGCGGCATCGGGGTTGGGCGCAAGCGTTTGCGGCTGGCCGGTGGCAAGGCCCGTATAATCCACCGCACCAAGGTTGCGCGACAAGGGTTTGAGCGCGAAATACAGCTCATCCAGCGGGCGGGTGCCGTGGTTGACCACCACCTGATCCACCAGCCGGTCGCGTGTCATGTCGCCGTAATCGCTGCCCAGCGTGGCGCGCAACCGGTTGGCATCGCGCGCCACCTCCATCAGCCGCCAGGTGACGGTAAAGGTGGTGTCGCGCCGCTGCAACGACCACATGTAGGGCACAAAATTCATCGCCATCACCTCGGGCGCAAAGGCGCGGTCGGGGGTGACGATTTCCACGCGCGCGCCCGTGGCCGCGATCAGATCGGCGGCCTGCAACCCGGCATGGTCGCCCGCATCGTCAAACACCAGCACGGTGCTGCCCGGTTTCACATCGCCCGACAGGATATCCCAGGCCGAGCACACCAGATCATTGCCCGCGCCCAGCACCGCCGTATGGGGCAGGCCGCCGGTGGCGATGATCACCTCATCCGGCCGGGTGTCCAGCACGGTCTGCGCATCGGCATAGGTGTTGAACCGAAAGCGGACGCCGCGCTTTTCGCATTGCTCCACCCGCCAGCGGATGATTGCGATCATCTCGCGCCGCCGGTCCTGCAACGCGGTCAGCCGGATCTGGCCGCCGGGTTGATCGGCGGCCTCGATCACCGTCACCTGATGCCCGCGTTCGGCGGCGACGCGGGCGGCCTCCATCCCCGCAGGGCCGGCACCGACGATGGTGATGCGTTTGGGCGTGGCGGCGGGGGGGATGGTGTGGGGCTGTTCCAGCTCGCGCCCGGTGGCGGGGTTGTGCAGGCACAGCGCCATGGCCCCCTGATAAATCCGGTCAAGGCAGTAATTCGCGCCGACACAGGGCCGGATATCGTCCTCGCGCCGCTCGATGATCTTGCGCACCAGATGCGGGTCGGCCATGTGGGCGCGGGTCATGCCCACCATATCCAGCTTGCCGCTGGCAATGGCGTGGCGCGCGGTGGCCACATCGGGGATCTTGGCGGCGTGAAAGGTGGGAAAGCCGGTGGCCGCGCGGATCTGGCCCGCGAAATCCAGATGTGGCGCGTTCTTCATGCCCTGAATCGGGATCAGGGCGGTGAGCCCCGCATCGGTATCGATATAGCCCCGCACCACGTTCAGGAAATCGACCAGCCCGCTGTCTTTGAGTTTGTGCGACACGTCCATCCCCTCGGCTGCGGTCATGCCGCCGGGCAGGGTCTGGTCGCCGGTGTAGCGCAGGCCGACGATGAACGCCTCGCCACAGCGCGCCCGGATCGCGCGCAGCACGTCAAAGGTAAAGCGCAGGCGGTTGTCCAGACTGCCGCCATAGGGCGCGTCCAGATCATTGGTCAGCGGTGACCAGAACTGTTCCAGCAGGTGGCCATACGCCTCCAGCTCGATGCCATCGACGCCCGCGGCCTGCATCCGTTCGGCGGCATCCGCGAAATCGCTGATGATGCGGGCGATGTCCCAATCTTCGATCCGCTTGGGAAAGGCGCGGTGTGCGGCTTCGCGTTCGTGGCCGGGGGCCACCACCGGCAGCCAGTCGGCCTTGTCCCAGCGGGTGCGGCGGCCAAGGTGGGTGAGCTGGATCATCACCGCCGCGCCATGGTCGTGACACTCATCCACCATGGCTTTCATCCAGCCGACCACCTCATCCTTCCACGCCAGAATGTTGTTGAACACCGGCGGGCTGTCACGTGCCACGCTGGCAGAGCCCGCTGTCATGGTCAGCGCCACGCCCGCCTTGGCGCGTTCGACGTGATAGGCGCGGTAGCGGTCTTTCGGCATGCCGTCTTCGGGATAGGCGGGTTCGTGGCTGGTGATCATGATCCGGTTGCGCAGGGTCAGATGCTTGAGTTGGTAAGGTTGCAGCAGGGGATCATGGGACATCGGCGTGCTCCGGTCAGGGTTGCGGCGAGCCTGCCAAGACTGTGCAGACCTGTCAAGTTTTCAGTCATCCCTGAACATTCCCTTGCCTGCCGCGACCGCGCCGCCTAGCCTGCGGGTATGGATGGTGCACCCGAACAGGACAGCGGCTGGCGCGGATCGCGCGCGCTTTGGGTTGGCGCGGCCTATGAGGCGCTGATTGATCAGGGCATCGATGCGGTGAAGATCCAGACGCTTGGCGCGCGGCTGAACCTGTCACGCACCAGTTTCTATTGGTTTTTCAAGAACCGCGCCGATCTTTTGGCTGCGCTGATCGACATGTGGGCGGGGCGCACCACCGAACCGCTGATCGCGGCCAGCCAAAGCTATGCGGAAACGGAAACCGAGGCGATGCTGAACCTGATCGGCTGCTTTCTGGCCGAAGCGACCTTTGACGCGCGGCTGGAATTTGCGGTGCGGGGCTGGGCCTTGCAGGATACGGCGATCCTTGATCGCTTGCGGCGGGTGGATGCCGCGCGGCTGGACGCGCTGCGCCGGATGCTGGAACGCTGGGGGCACGGCCCGCAGGATGCCGATGTGCGGGCGCGCACGATCTATCTGGTGCAGATCGGCTATATCTCGACCCAGACGGCGGAAACGCTGGCGGCGCGGCTGGACCGCGTGCCGAATTATGTCGAGATTTTCACCGGCACGCCGCCAACGGAAAGCGAGATGGCGCGGTTTTGCGCGAAGCTGCAAGGCGGCTGACCGCCCTTAGCTGGCCCGCACCAAGGCCGCGAAATGCGCCTGCATCCGCGCGCTGTCGGCCGCGCGCCCGGTGAACAGCGCAAAGGCCGCGACTGCCTGAAACACCGCCATGCCGCCACCGGGCAGCACCGCGCAGCCCTTGGCGCGGGCGGTGGCCAGCAGGGCGGTTTCCAGCGGGAAATACACGATGTCGGCCACCCAGTGCCGGGGTTGGATCAGCCCGGCCTCCAGCGGCAGGCCGGGGTGGGCATCCATGCCCATGGGCGTGGTGTTGATCAAGCCATCGGCTTGCGCCATCGCGCGCCCCAGATCGGTGGCAACGCTTGCCACCACGCGCCCCGCGCGGGTGTTGAGCGCGTTCACCAGCCGTTCGGCCTGCGCCCTGTCGATATCGCAGACCGACAGATGCCCCACCCCCAGCTTGATCGCCGCATGGGCCACCGCAACCCCGCCGCCGCCCGCGCCCAGTTGCAGCACATGGCCGCGCGGGGCATCGGGCAGGCCGCGCCGGAAGCTTTCGTAAAACCCCGACCAGTCGGTGTTGTGCCCGGTGCGCCTGCCACCCGCAAACACCACCGTATTGACCGCCCCCACCGCGCGGGCATCATCCGACAGATCATCCAGCAGCGGCATCACGCGCTGTTTGCATGGGTGGGTGATGTTCAGCCCGGCAAAGCCCTGCGCCTCAGCCTTGTCCAGCAGATCGGGCAGCGCGTCGGGGCCAAGCCCCAGCACGGTCAGGTCGATCAGATCATAGCGGTAGTCCAGCCCCTGCGCCGCGCCCTCGGCCATGTGCATGGCGGGGGTTTTCGATTGCCCGATGCCGGTGCCGATCAGACCCACGCGGATGTTTTGCGCGGCAGCGGGGGCTTTGGCGGTGATCTGGGGCATGGGCAAACCTTTCGTATTGCAGCCCCTGATACCTGATCACCCGGCACAGCCAAGCCACCCGACCGAAAAAATACGCCCAATCACCGGGCCAGATCGCGCTTTCCCTTCGGCCCGATCCGGCTATTCTGCGCCGGATTGCCCTTGAATGGACCCTTACAATGATTGATCTGCCTTCCTCTGGCCTGTTCCTTGGTCGCGTCTGGCGTGCTGGCATCGGGCCAAGCGTGGTGACCGTGCGGGGCGGTCGTGTGTTTGACATCACCACACGGCCCGCGCCCACGATGCGCGATGTGCTGGAACAGCCCGACATCGCGGGCTTTGTGGCCGGGATCGACGGCACCGACATCGGCAGCGTGGAGGAGATCGCCGCCGCCAGTCAGGAGCCGCAGGCCGAGGCGACGCGGTATCTTGCCCCCTGCGATCTGCAGGCGGTCAAGGCCTGCGGCGTGACCTTTGCCCGGTCGATGATCGAGCGGGTGATCGAGGAGCGGGCGGGCGGCGATCCGGCCCGTGCCGCCGAGATCCGCGACCGCGTGGGCCGCGTGATCGGCGACAGTCTGCGCGATCTGGTGCCGGGATCGGACAAGGCCGCCGAGGTCAAGGCGGTGCTACAGGCCGAGGGTCTGTGGTCGCAATATCTGGAGGTGGGGATCGGCCCCGATGCCGAGGTGTTCACCAAGGCGCAACCGATGAGCGCGGTCGGCTGGGGCGCCAGCGTGGGCCTGCACCCGATCAGCAAATGGAACAACCCCGAGCCAGAGGTGGTGATGGTGGTGGACAGCACCGGGCGGATCGTCGGGGCCACGCTGGGCAACGATGTGAACCTGCGCGATGTGGAGGGGCGGTCTGCGCTGCTGCTGGGCAAGGCAAAGGACAACAACGCGGCGGCCAGCCTTGGCCCGTTCATCCGGGTGTTTGACGGCACGTTTACGCTGGGTACCGTGCGCGGGATGGATCTGTCGCTGACCGTGACCGGCAGTGATGGCTTTGTGCTGAACGGCAGTTCTTCGATGCGCCAGATCAGCCGTGATCCGGCCGATCTTGTTGCGCAGACGCGGGGGCGGCATCACCAGTATCCCGATGGCTTCCTTCTGTATTGTGGCACGATGTTTTCCCCGGTTCAGGACCGCGACGGCCCCGGTCAGGGGTTCACGCATCATCTGGGCGATGTGGTGACGATTGCCACCCCCGAGCTGGGCCGGTTGACCAATACCGTGCGGCTGTCCACCGAAGCCCCGGAATGGACCTTTGGCACACGGGCGCTGATGGGCAATCTGGCCGCGCGGGGGTTGTTGTAGGCCGCAAACGGGGACTTCAGGCAGATGATCCGACAAAGAAGCGGATCATCTGCGCCGATGCATCCGGGCCTTTGGCGTCGGTGTAGGATCCCGCTGCCTTGCCGCCGGACCACGCGTGCCCACTGCCTTCAATTGTCCACAGTTCCAGCTGAATCTGTCCGTCGGCATCCGCAAAGTCGCTGCGGGCATAGCTGCGCCCGCGCACGCTGCGCCGGGTCACGCGATGCGGCAAGGCGGTGTCACCGATGGCACCGGCAACAATGGCTGCCGCGTTGGATGGGTGAACCGTGCTGTCCTTGTCACCATGAAAAATGATGCGCCGTGTCGCAAGGCCCGGATGCGGTGGCCGTGTCGCGGCGGGCATCACAGCACCGCCGCTACGCATGGCCGACATCGCCGACATCACATCCCGTGCCGCGCCGCGTGGCAGACCGGAGTGGATACCGGCGGCGGCAAAGACATCTGGGTAAACATCAGCCAGAATTGCAGCCATCGCACCACCCGCAGACAGCCCGGCAACAAAGACAGAGTCTCGGGTCAGGCCATGCTCTTTCATGATCTTGCGCGTCAGCGATGCCAGCAGGGCCGGCTCGCCCCCGCCGCGCACCTGATTGTCGGGTCGGAACCAGTTCCAGCAGGCCGCCGCGTTGTCGACCGAGGTTTGTTCGACATAGACAACGATCAGCCCATGCTTGTCGGCATGTCGGTTCATGCCGGTGCCGAGGGCGAAATCGTCGATGGTCTGGCTGCATCCGTGCAGCATCAGCAAAAGTCCTTTTGGCTCTTTCGCATGGTCTTTCGGCATGTGAATCCGGTAGCTGCGCGACGCACCGCCCGATCTGTGAATGGGTGGTGTTTCGGAACGGGCCTGCGACCTGCCCGCACCCGCCTTGCCTGTCCCCGTCCGGTTCATGCTGGCGGTCCGCAATTTCGCCACGACGGTGCCAAGTGATCCTGCGGTCTTCACGACACGTGGTTTGCGTGTGGCGACCTTTGCCGGAGTTGCCTTTTTGGGAGTAGGATCGGGCAGAGCAGAGAGCATCGCCTTGACCATCAGGCCGGTCATCGCCTTTTGGACCGATCCTGCCTTTTTCATCCGGGCGGGTCGCATCAGCTTGGTTGCGCGACGCATCGCGGCGGCAAAGTGGCGTGTCATGGCAAGTTCCTTGAATTGGCATTGCGCCAGAGCGACCGATCCAAGGATCCGTCCTGCCACAAGACGATGGGTTACAGTCTCAACGAACGACTGACGATTCGGTTGCACGAAAATCGCAGCGTCACGAAACCACCTTTCGCCAAGGCGCGTGCAGTTACAGTGGCGTTTCGGATGCGTCCATCGCCAGCCGCACCAGCGCTGGCAGCGATTTGGCCCCGGTCTTGCGCATCACGGACGCGCGGTGGTGTTCCACAGTGCGCTGATTGATGCCCAGATCGGCGGCAATGTTCTTGCTGGGCGCGCCGGCCAGAACCATGGCCAGCACTTCGTTTTCACGATCGGTCAGCCCGCTCAGCCGATTTTTGGCGACCCGTTGAACATCGGTGGCGGTGTGGGGTTTGATCGGATCGCAGGAACGCAACACACGCCGGATGGTGGTGAGCAGATCAGCGGCGCTTGCAGGCTTTTCGATCAGATCGGATGCCCCGGCCTTGATGGCCGCCACAGCGGTGGCCGCATCGCCGTGGCCCGTTATGACGATCGACGGGCAGCGCGACTTTTCGGCCCGCAGCTTTTGCAGCATCTCGGTTCCGGTCATGCCGGGCAAGACCTGATCCACCAACACGCAGGATGTGCCGCGCGGTCGCGGGCCTGCAAGAAAATCCTCGGCCGAAGAATAGGCCGCAACGCCCCAGCCTTCAGCCTGAAACAGCCGCCGCAGGGTTTCACGGATGACCGGATCGTCGTCAATGACGTGCAATGTGGTGCGGGTCGCATCCTGTCGATGCTGGTCGTCGGCCTGCGCTGCCCGCGTGATCCGCAGCATGTCAGAAATGCGGGCCAACAGGATCTCGGGAAGGACAGGTTTTCGGATCTGCTCGAACCCGGCTTCGTGGATCGTCAAAGCGGTTTCCGACGTGATATCGCCGGTCAGGATGAGGGTGGGAATCGTCACGCCCAGAACATTCGGCAAATCCAGCGCGAGCATCAAGCCGGTGGGTGTGCCGGGCAGGTCGAAATCGGTCAGCAACAGATCGGGCCGGGCCACATCGTCGCTTGCCCAGTCAAGGGCGGGTGCTGCCGCCGTGCGCGAAATGACGGTGTGGCCTTCGTTTTCCAACACCTCAGACAGCAGGCCGCCAAGCGTTTCGTCATCTTCGACAAGCAGGATGGTTCCTGTCTGGTGGGTCAGGTTCAGCGAAAGCGAAGCGGTCGTGAGGTGCCGGTCCTCTTGGTCCGGGTCTGCAATGGGCAAACCGATGATGAATGACGACCCCTTTCCCGGCACAGATCGAAGAGAAACGGTGTGATCCATCAGCTGCGCAAGGCGCTGCACGATCGAAAGGCCAAGGCCCAGCCCGTGCCCGGCCATCGCCGCCGCACGTTCGCCCTGACGATAGGGGTCAAAGATCAGGCTTTGCTCGCTTTCGGGCACACCGATGCCGGTATCGCACAGCAGGATGTTCAACTGACCGCCGTGCCGCCTGCATCCCAGCAGAATACCCCCGGTCAGCGTATATTTCATCGCGTTGGAAAACAGGTTGCGCAGCATCTGTTCCAGAAGCTGTGGATCGGTTTGCACATTTGCGTGGCAGACCACAAGCCGCAGCTTCAGGCCCTTGGCCTCGCACTGCGGGCGGAATTCATCGGCAAGGCGCTGCATCAGCGGGGCCAGCGCCACCGGCCCGATATCCGGCTGGACGATACCGGCTTCGATCCGGGTCACATCCAGCATCGAATCCAGCATCGCGGTCATGGAATTCAGGGTCTGGTCCATCAGGGTTGCCAACCGCAACCCCTCGGCCGAGCGTTTGGGCCGCGCCAGCAGGGATTGCAGCAGCGCCATGGATTGCAACGGCTGGCGCAGATCGTGGCTGGCCGACGCCAGAAAGCGCGATTTCGCCCGTGTTGCACGCTCGGCTTCAGACTTGGCGGCCACAAGTGCCGCATTGACCGCAAGACGTTCTGTGATGTCCACATAGGTGATCACAACGCCTTCGACCCGCCCGCCTTCGGTGCGGTAGGGCTGGATCCGCCGCAAAAACCAGTGCCCGCTGGCAGCGGCAATCTCGCGTTCGATCGGCTCCATCGTTGCCAGAACCGCTTTGGCATCTGTCGTCAGCGCATCATCGCTGGCCACGGCGGCCAGATCAGCAAGGGGGCGTCCGATATCGCTGGCAATCACCCGGAAGATTGCCCGCGCCGCGGGCGTGAAGAACCGGATATTCAGGTCAAGGTTCAGGAACAGGGTGGCCACATCGGTGCTGTAAAGCACGTTCTGCAGATCGTTGGCCGTTGTGCGGTGCCGTTCCAGCGTTTCCTGCAACTGGCTGTTGAGCGCGGTCAACTCCTCGTTCAGCGATTGCAGTTCCTCTTTCGAGGCCAGCAATTCCTCGTTGGTGGACTGGAATTCCTCGTTCACCGACAGGGCTTCGGCGGCATCGGCGCTGTGGGCTTCGACCTCGATCTCCAGATCGCGCAACGCGTCTGACAGGTTGCCCCGCGCCACAGCGAGTTCATCCTCCAACGCGCGCGACGCGGGCTGTGGTTCGGTGGCAGTGGCCGAGGAATCACGCGGTTTCACAGGTGCGGGCGCGTCGACAAAGCACGCAACCAGCATCTGCTCGGCCCCGCTGGACACACTGTGTATCACGATGTCGAATGGTGCAGTGTGATGGCCAGCTCCGGCCGAAAACGCCACGCGCGGGGTGGTGGGGGTGCAGGCCGCAGCGGCCGCCCGGAACCGCACTTGCAAGGCCCTTGGCATCATGCCCAGAATACCGGGGTCGGGATGTCCCTTGGGCAGGGTCAGATACTTTTCTGTCGGCCCCAACAGATACAGACAATCCAGCCGCGTGTTCAGCAGCACGGCGGCGGGGGCGTGGTGCTCCAGCACGATCTTGCGGCACAGATCGGCCAGTTCCGTCCGGCGGCTTGCGTCTGTGGCGGGTGCAGGTCCGGTGGCGTCACGCTTGCCCGGTGTGAAGTGCATATCCCCCACAAGGCTTTTGCCAACGCGCCGCCAGATCCGCGCGGACTTGTCTTCGGGGGCAAAGCAGGCATCACCCGCCCCCGGCATTTCGGCCGAGCCCAACACCAGCAACCCGCCGGGGCGCAGCGCAAAGCAGCACCGCGAGATAACACGCTTTTGCGCCTCGGGCCCCAGATAGATCAGCACGTTGCGGCAAGACACCAGATCCATGCGCGAAAACGGCGGATCGGACAACAGGTCTGCCACCGTGAACACGATCAGATCGCGCAGGGTGGATGTGACCCGATATCCCCCGTCTTCGGCGATGAAGAAGCGTTCCAGTCGGCCGGGGCTGATGGATTTTGCGATGTCTGTCGGAAAAAAGCCTGTCCGCGCCGCCGCAATGGAATCCGGGTCGATGTCCGAGGCAAGGATCTGGATCCGTCCTCCCGGTCGTGCCGCTTCCATCGCCTCGATGAAGATGATGGCAAGGCTGTAGGCCTCTTCGCCGGTGCTGCATCCGGCGACCCAGATCCGCAAGGGTTTGTCGGCCGGGGCCGCCGCGACAAGTTCAGGCGCTGCGTGCCCCGCCAGATGGTCGAACACAGCGGGATCGCGGAAAAACCCGGTGACATGGATCAGAAGATCATTGGTCAACAGATCCCGCTCTTCACTGTCGGCGCGCAGGCGGCCAAGGTATTGCGGCACATCATTCGGTCCCAGTCCGCCCAACGACATCCGCCGGGCGATCCGCCGTTCCAGCGTGCCGCGCTTGTAAAGGGTCAAGTCTTGCGAGGCATGTTCGGCCAAGAACGCGAACACGCTGTCATAAGGGTTGTGCTGCTCTGCCTCTGTCAAGGAAGGGGGCTCGTAAGCCATGCCCGGAAGGCCACGCGCCGGCCTGTCGGCGTGTTGAAGCACACGGTCGCAAAATGCCTGAAGCGCCGCGCCAATCTGATCTGCGGGCAAAACCTGTGTCACGCATCCCGTCGCGATCGCACTGTCGGGCATGCCGGGAAAGCCCGCGTCCTTGGGATCCTGCACGATCACCAGACCCCCGGCGGCGTGCAGGTCAACAATACCAAGGCTGCCGTCAGATCCGGTGCCGGACAGGATAACGCAGGCCGTCCGGGTTTCGGATACGCGCGCCAGAGATTGCAACAGTGTATCAATCGGCTGGCGCACGCTTTTGCCACTTTCGGGTGCGGTCAGATGGATTTTGCCAGATTCAACTGTCAGGAACATCCCCGGCGGGATCACATGCAATACACCGGGTTCCAGCGGCATCTCGTTTCTTGCCTGAACCACGGTCAGCTTTGTGCTTTTGGCCAGCAGGTCCACCATCAGACTGTCATGCGTCGGATCAAGGTGCAGGATCAGGATGAATGCGGCGGGACTGTCCACCGCGACTTGGGCAAGCAGCGCGCGGCATGCTTCCAGCCCACCGGCAGATGCGCCGATGGCGATGACCGGGATGGTGGAGGAAGTGTTCATATCCGACATGGTCGTCTCCCGATGGGCGGACTGTCGGTGGTCAGATGCGGTGGTCAACGGGGCAGGGCGACGAACCCCGATAGACATGTGCAAGTAACAGAAAAAAGAGGTGCGCGATACACGGAACATGTTCCGGCCTACCAACTGTGACTAGGTAGTTTCCGAGGCTTTGTTGCGGGCGTCCGCCGCGGTAAAAACAGGGTGTTACCTGTTGCGTTCTTTATGAGTGAGTCTACCGGACGGCTGGGTCCACGGGGCAAATGTTCAAGGGCCAAATTTCCCCTTTCCCACCCTGGATTGCCCTGTTCCGTGACACGACCTGCCGTCCGGCCCTTCCTGCGACCGCCAGATACCTTGCTGGTCCATCACCGCCAAGACATGACCCCGGCCCCACGACAACTGGATGCAACCATCCTGCGCGTCTGCATGCCCGGTTCTGTTCATCCAAAAGGAAAACCCATGACCCAGATCATCTATATCGTCGGTGCCGTTGTCATCGTGCTGGCCTTGCTCAGCTTTGTCGGTCTGCGCTGATGCGCCCCCAGATCAAAGGAGTTGATCAATGAACACAGACACATACACACCCAGCCGCCCTGCGGTTGTTCGGACCGGATCTGATGCGAACGACAGTTCGTATGTCGATTGGGCGGCCATTGTGGCAGGGGCGGTGATTGCCACGGCCATTTCGGTTTTGCTGATCGGCTTTGGTGCCGGGCTTGGCTTGTCGCTGACCTCTCCTTATCAGGGCGAGGGGGTTTCGGCAGCCTGGGTCAGCATTGCCGCCGGGATCTGGCTGGCTTGGGTCATGGTGACCGGCTTTGGCGCTGGGGGCTATGTTGTGGGCCGCATGCGCCGCAAGGCTGGCGATGCCACCGCGGATGAGGTCGAAGCGCGCGATGGAATGCACGGTCTGGTCGTCTGGGGCACCGGACTTCTGGTCGGCGCGCTGTTGGCGGCTATGGGCGTCGGATCCCTGCTGACCGCAGGTAGCAGCGTTGCGGGCAAGGTTGCCGACGTGGCCACCCAGGCCGCGACGGATGCGGCTTCTTCTGATTACTTCGCAAATCTGATGCTGCGCAACGGCGCGTCTGATGGCAGCCCGGCTCCGGTTTTGGCATCTGAAACCGCACCGGACGCAACGGCTGGCGATGCCGGCACCGCAAGCTCTGCGCCAAGCACTGTTCCGACGCAAACTCCGGCCGCGTCACAATCCGCCGCCTCTCCGGCAATGTCGGCTGTAGACCCGTCCACCCAAGGGCAGATCGCGGCCATCATTGGCCGCACCCTGACCAGCGGCGACATGGCCGAGCGGGATCTGGACTATCTGGCGCAGATCATTGCCGCCAACAGCGACATGGACGCGACCCAGGCCCGCGCCCGCGTGGATGAGGTGAACGCCGAAATCGCCCAAGCGCGTGCCGACACCTTGGCCGCCGTTGAACAGGCGCGGATTGCCGGGATCGTGTTCGGCTTCATCGCCGCGGCAACCCTGCTTCTGGGTGCGATTGCCGCGTTCTTTGCGGCTGCCGCCGGCGGGCGTCACCGCGATGCCGGTCTTGGCTTCGATGTCACCGCGACCCGCCGCTGACCAGACCCGGCCCCACCATTGGCCCAAACCTGAAAGGATACCCCATGCCCATCATCATCGGCTGGCTGCTTGGCGCCCCGATCGTTGTTTTGATCATCATTGCCCTGCTGCTCTGACCTTGCGCCTCAACATCTTGCGTCCTCAAGCAACCGCAAAGGAGACGACTGATGACAAACCCCATTCCGACAGACGTGTTCATCACGACCCTGACCCAAATGCTGAATCAAGACCGCGATCTGCGCGCATCTGATCTGGCACGACACAGCAAGGATCAGGCGATGCGCTTTCTGAGCCAGCGGCCCGAAAGCCACTCGACGCGACTGCGCCGTGCCGACCCGACCCGAACGGCTGAAGCACCGGATTGTGTTTCATTCTTCTCAAACACACTCAAAGGAGCGACTCCATGACTGTTCAGACCCTGGATGACCTGTTCGTGCACACCCTCAAGGATGTGCTGTATGCCGAACGCAAGATCCTGAAAGCGCTGCCGAAAATGGAGCGCAAGGCGACTGATGCCAAACTGAAGGCCGCGCTTTTGCATCACCGCGACGAAACCGAGGGCCAGCTGGTCCGGCTGGAAGAAGTGTTCGACACACTTGGCAAACCCGCGCGCGGCGCGAAATGCGATGCCATGGTCGGACTGATTGAGGAAGCCGAAGGGCTGATGGCCGAAATCGACGATGCGGAAACCATGGATGCGGCAATCATTTCGCTGGCCCAAGCGGTAGAGCATTACGAGATTGCCCGCTATGGCACGCTGGTTGCGTGGGCCAAACAGCTTGGCCATCCAGAAGTTGCGGTGCTTCTGAAAGCCACGCTGGACGAGGAATACGGCGCCGACAAAGCCCTGTCCAAGCTGGCTGAACATCGCCTGAACGCCGCCGCCGGCGCCTGACACGACCGTTGGGGCGCGCCGGTCCGGCGCGCCCTGACCATTCTTCAGCTTTTTCTTCCTTCAAACTTCCGGTTCGTCCGGCGGCGCGGCCGCCGCACAGCCAGATGACCGACACAGCGAGGCGCACCCGATGACAGACTGCCATCCGTTTACAAAGTTGCTTCCCCAACAGAGCCTTGTGCTTTACCGTCGTGCCCTGCGGCTGACGGTCAACCCCCACCGCGCCGAAGATCTGGTGCAGGCGACCCTGTTGAAAGCCTGGATCCACCGCGACCGTTTCGAGCTTGATACCAACCTGCGCGCATGGTTGTTCACCATCATGCGCAACACTTTTCTGTCCGAATTGCGCAAATATCGGCTGGAGGTGGAAGACAGCGACGACTCGATGGCCCTTACCGTGGCAGAAGAGGCCCGGCAGGATCACGCCTTGGCGCTGAAAGAGCTGATCGCTGCGGTGGCCGAACTGCCGGTCGCACAGCGCGAGCCGCTGCTGATGATGGGGTATTACGGGTTTTCCCAGCTGGAAACCGCAGACGCCTGCGGCTGCACCCTTGGCACAGTCAAAAGCCGGGTCAGTCGCGGTCGTGCGACGCTCAGCCGGTTGCTGGCCCATGATGCTGTGGACATCCCAAAGGACAGACCCGCCGCCGGCGCCGACCTGTTCCGAGCGACATCAACGCCGCGCCCGGCCGTGCGGTCCGACAGCGCCCCGGTCTGGTCTGTCCCTGCCAGCGCCAAAGGCATGGCGCGGCAGGCAGCACCCCGGAGGATCGGGCAGATCTGATGCCGGGCGGGCCATCGGCCCGCCCGGTTTTCCGGCTCAGCGTCCAGTTTTGCCCGTCGACTTGTGTTCGAGATCCCCGGCTGCGTGGTCATAGACCCGGCCGACCGCACCGGCCGCCCGATCCACAATCGCCTCGCCCACCGATTTGCCCTCGGGCAGCAGATCGCCAAGGTCTGACCGTGCGCTGTTCACCTCGTCTTTGATGTCTGATGCGGCGGTTCTGGCCATGGCCATTGCCTTGTTGCGTTCGGTGACAAGCAGGGTCTGCGCCTGCGCAAACAGACGGTCGCTGCTGTCGCCCAGCGTGTCATCCTCCAGCTTGCTGTGCGGCAGGATGCCCCCCAACGCGGCGCCGAAGGCCACGGCAAGCGCGCCAACGACCAAGGGTTGATCGGCGAAAAATCCGGCGGTCGAGCGAACGCCCCGGTTCATCGCGGCCCCCGAGGCAAGCCGGGCGTCGTGTGCAGCATGACGGGCCGCCACCACGCGGGCGCGGGCGTCTTCGGACAGGTCATCCAGACCGTGTGACAGACGTTCCGTCAGATCCGATGCCGTATTGCTGACGTTGGTTGCGGCCCGCGACACCGCATCGCCCACGCTTTCGGCGGCATCGTGCAGCCGGCCTGTAAGGCCCGAGCCGCCCTCATCGCCAAAGTCCGGCCCCCGATAGCCTTGCCGATCCGCTTGCCGGCCGGGCCGCGCCGCAGTGTCAAACCAACGCGAGTCGTGATCGCGCAGCGATTGGTTGCCCGACCCGATGGTGGTGCCGGTATCGCGCGACCGGGGCCGGTCCCAGCTATGGTCGCGACCATGACCACGACCACGACCACGACGATTACCGCGATCATCGTGGTCTGCGTCGTCAAAGCTGTCGCGGTTCTGGCCCAGAAACAGCCAGGCCAGACCGACGCCGATGACAGCCACCGCCGCTGGGTTGCGGCCCACGGTTTGGCTGATGGCGCGTCCGATGTCGCCGCCCTGACCGCGAAACATCGACCCGATGTCGGTCACGATGGCGTTCACCGAAAACTTTTCCTGCAGGCTGTTGATGGACGAGCTCATCTGCGCGCGCTGCTCGCGGATGTCGCGCTCGATCTCGTCCGAAGTGCGGGTGTCATTTGTCATTGAAAGACTCCTTGATGGCCGCAACATCGCGCGAAACATTCTGCGCGGTGCGGGTCGGCACAAAGCCGATAGTGTTGAGGGCGGATTTGGCGGTGGCAAACAGCGCGAAGGCGATGATCAGAAGCACGGCACCCACCACTGCGCTGGCCCAGGCCGGGGACAGGCCCGCGTTGACAACCACAGCGACCAGCGCCGCTGCCGCCAGATTGAGCCCGGTGATGGCCAGCACCAGCGCCAGCCCCATCGTGCCGAGCGAGGCCCCGGCCTTGCCAAGGCTTTCCCCGATTTCAGCGCGCGCAAGATCCGTTTCGTTGCGGACCAGATTGCTGACATTGCCCAGAATGTCGGCCATCATCTCGCCGGTGGATTTCGGTCCAGTTGTGTTCGGCCCCGTCATTGGGCAGAGCGCAGGGATTGGGTGTTGGGGTTGCCCTCGCTGACAAAGCTGTCCACCCGGTCGCGGGTCTCTGCCTGCGTGGCGTGGGAATTGCCCGCCTGCCCCGACGCCTTGGCATAGCGGCTGGCGGCAAAACCCAAAAGGGCGGCCCCACCCAGAAACAGCATCGGATTGTCGCGGGCCACCTTGCTGACCATGTGCACGATCTGGCCCAGATCCTTGTCGCGGATCTGGTCGGAGACATCGGCCAGCGAACTTGCAACGGTGCCAAGGGTGCGTTCCTGCGCCGATCCGCCGCGCAATTCCTCGGACGCGCGGCGCAGGGCAGCGGCCACGTCCTTGACTTCGTTCGCCACACCGTCCTTGGCATCGTCGGCACGTGCGCGCACCTCGGTCATGGCGTCGTCAAATTTGCCAACGGCGGCCTGCTTGATGTCGGCGGCAACGCTGCCCAGCGACGATTGATTGCCGGGCTGCGATTGTGCCCCGTCGGGTCTGTCTGTGTTGTTCATCGGAGTGCCTTTCTGCGGCAAGGGACGGCCCGTCTGAGTGCCTGACGGTACCCTGTCTGATCGGGGTTGGCTTTCGTGCCACCACTGGATGACAAACCGTCTCATCGCCATTGTCGTTCCGCGCCGCAGATGGGAACAGGCGGCGGGGTCCGGCCACCGCGTGGCCCGCTTCATCGTGGTGCAAAGCGGACACAAACAGGGGGTGGCGGTTTGCCCAAGGCCGGTGTTCATCTTATCTTGTGAAATCAGATCACGCCGATCCGGACCAAAGGAACAAAGATGACCCTTTTTCGAATCCGTTTGATCGTCGGATGCCTCGCGCTGTGCCTGATCGTCCTGTCGGTTTTGCGGCTGGAAAGTGACGGGTCCGGGTTGGAAGTGTCGCGCCTTCGGGTTGGGACGACGCCGGTTGTGCTGTATCAGATGCCAGACCAAAGCGGCCCGGTGGTCGTGGTGGCGCATGGCTTTGCCGGGTCGATCCAGATCATGCAGGCCTATTCGCTGACGCTGGCGCGCGCCGGATACCGGGTGCTGGCCTTTGATTTCGAAGGCCATGGCCGCAACCCGCAGCCGATGTCGGGCGACGTGACGGCGATCGAGGGCACAACCGCGCTGTTGGTGGCCGAAACCCGCCGCGTCATCGCCGCCGCCCGCGCCCTGCCCGATGCGGGGCCGGTGGCGCTGCTGGGTCATTCGATGGCCACCGATGTGCTTGTGCGCGCCAGCATTGCCGAGGCGGACGCAGGCACGCCGGTGGATGCCGTCGTGGCGATTTCCATGTTTTCGCAGGCGGTGACGGCGCAGGTGCCGCCGACCATGCTGATCATCTCGGGTCAGGGCGAAGGGTTCTTGCGCGCCGCCGCGTTGGATGCCGTGCGTCTGGTCGATCCCACGGCGGCCGAGGGCGATCTGGCCACCGCAGGCGATGTCAGCCGCCGCGCGGTGGTGGCGCCATGGGTCGAACATGTGGGCGTGCTGTTCAGCCCCACGGCGGTGAACGCGGCGGTGGATTGGCTGGACGGGATCTTTGACCGGCAGGGCGCGGTTCGTGCCAGCCCGCGCGGCTGGTGGATCCTTGCGCTGCTGGGGGGCATTGTTGTGGCGCTTTCTCCGCTGGTGTCGGCCCTGCCGCGCGCGCCCACCGCCCCGCAGGTGCCGCTGCGCCGGTTCCTGATCGCCACGATCCTGCCCACGGTGCTGGTGCCGCTTGTGATCACGCCGGTGTATCAGAATTTCCTGCCCGTGCTGGTGGCCGATTATCTGATGCTGCATCTGGCCTTGTTCGGCATCCTGCAACTGGTGCTGTTGCAGGTGTGGCGGGGCCCGCGCCCGCCGCTTTCGCTGCTGGCGGTGGCGTTGCTGGTGCTGTGGGGCGTGGGGGTGTTCGGTCTGGCGCTGGACCGTTACGCCGCCAGCTTCTGGCCCACCGCGCAGCGCCTGCCGATCATTGCGGCGCTGTGTCTGGGCACCATTCCCTTCATGCTGGCCGACAGTTATGTGACCGGCGCCGGTCAGGGCGCGCTGTGGCGGCGGATCACGGCGCGGGTTCTGTTGTTCGTCTCTCTCGGCATCGCCGCCGCACTGGACCCCGAAACGCTGACCTTTGTTCTGATCGTGATGCCGGTGTTCGTGCTGTTCTTTGTGGTGCACGGGCTGATGGGGCGGTGGATCGCGCGGCGATCCGGCCCGGTGGCGGCGGGGCTGGGGCTTGGCCTGTGTCTGGCCTGGGCGCTTGGCGTCAGCTTTCCGCTGTTCGCGGCGGGCTGAGGCGCGCGGCTACCAATGCCGGGTGCCCGGCGCGCCCTTGATCTGGCCGTCAAGGTTGGGCGTGACCCAGCCGCCATAGAAATCCCCCGGCTGCGGGATCACACGGGTGCCGCCCACCATCGCCTCATCCACCTTGCCAGCATAAAACGCGACATAGCCCGCAAGTGCTGCAAACCCCGGCGTGGGGCGGTCATAGATCCACCCGGCGCGCGCGGCGACCACATCGCCCGCCAGCAGATCGACATAGCGGGCCACCCCCTTCCACTCGCAAAAACTGCTGCCCGCAACCGGGCGCAGGGGCACAAGGATATCTTCGGGCGGCAGGTAATAACTGGGCGCGTGATGGGTTTCCAGCACCCGCAGCGCACGGCTGGTATCGGCCACCAACACCCCGCCATGCCGGATGGCGATGCGCTGCGCCACGGGTTCCAGCGCGGGCGGGCGGGGGTAGCCTTGCACGTTTTCGCGCGGCAAGTCGGTCATGGCTGGTCCCCTGTCTCAAGGCAATAGCGCTCCACCATCGGGCGCAGCGCCACGCGGGCGCGCAGTTTGGCCGCCATCAGATACATGCCGCCGATCTTGCGGTGCAAAAACAGCGTGGCGGCGGGCGGTACATGGGCCAGCTCGCGCTCGGACCCAATCGCCATCCCCATATCGCGCAACCGGGCAAGCAGATCGCTGGTGCCGAAATCAAACGGCCCCGCCTGCCGCACCGGCCCCATCGCCACGTCGAACATCGCCCGGATCAGATCCTGATGCTGCGGCGCGGTGTCAGACCCGAAATAGCCGATGCGCAGCATCGCCGCCCGCGTGTCCTCGGCCCCGCCGTCCAGCGCCACACGGGCCAGTGCGCGGAAATCGGCGGCAAGGGCGGGCGCAACCGGCTGCACTGCGCCGAAATCCAGCAGCACAATGCGCCCGGTCGCGGGATCATAGCGGTAATTGGCAAGGTTGGGGTCGGTCTGCATCGCGCCGAACACGAACAACTCGCGCAGCACCAGATCGATCAGCGCCGCCGCCACCCGGTCCCGCTCCGCCTGCGGGGCGTCCGTCAGCGTGTCCAGCGGCACGCTGTCGATATAGCGCATCGCCAGCACCTGCGGCGTGGAAAGCTCCGCATGCAGATCCGGCAGCACAAAGGTATCAGACCCCGCCAGCAGCGCGCCGAACCGGGTCAGATGCCCGGCCTCGGCCAGATAATCGGCCTCGGCATGCAACTGGCGCTTGGCTTCCGTCAGCAGCGGCGACAGGTCCATGCCGCGCGGCATCAGACCCGGCAGGCGCAGAAGGGTGGCCACATTGTCCACATCGCTGTCGATGCTGTCGCGCACGCCGGGGTATTGCACCTTGATCGCCAGATCGGTGCCATCCGGCAGCACCGCCCGGTGCACCTGCCCGATCGAAGCCGCCGCAAAGGGCCGCACATCGAACCGCGCAAACCGGCCATACCACCCCGCGCCCCATTCGGTATTCAGCACCGCCTGCAACTGCTTGGGCGGCATGTGGCGCGCATCGTCGCGCATCCGGGCCAGGATCACCGTTAATTCTTCGGGCAGCACCACCCCGGTATCCATCGACAGCATCTGCCCCAGCTTCAGCGCCGCCCCGCGCAGATGCGACAAGCCGTCGGTCAGCCGCAGCGTGTTGGCGGGCGTCAGGAGAAGCTGCGCCAGATCGGGCCGCCGCCCGCTGGCAAGCGCCCGCACACCCCCCGCCGCCACGCCCCCCGCGATGCCCGAAGCCATGCCGCCAAACCGCAAGAGCCGCCCCATCCGGCTGGTCGGCACGGCTGTGCCTTGGTCTTCGTTTTCCTGTTCCACCGCATGCCCCATTGAATGCCCCTGTTGTGCGCAGGGTCGTCTGTCCGCTTTGCCGAAAGTTAGGCCGCGCGGAAGCAAGATAAAGCCCAAGACCAAACCGGCGCCGCTTGGGTGTTCAGTCCCGGCATCTGGTGGATCGGCTTTGGGATGAATCGTTCTGACTCTGTTGTCCAGATTTTGCAGATGTATTCGTATGGCGTGAGGCCGCCGAGCGTCTTGAGCCTTCGGGCGAAGTTGTTGGCTGCGAGGAAGTCTGCGAGGAGTGTTCGCAGCTGGTCGTGGCTGTCGAAATGGAACCGTTTTACAGTTGCACCCTTGATCGTCCGGTTCACTCGTTCGACCTGGCCATTTGTCTACGGGTGTATGGGCTTGGTCAGACTGTGCTCTATCCCGCTGGTTTCTCAGATTATGTCAAAGCGCATCGGCCGGGCGTAGATGGTATTGCGGTTCCGGGGCTGTTCGGCGAGTCGGATTGAACCGTTCGTTGAGTGTGTGCAGCGGGCTGCCCTTCGGCGCCTTGCGCATGACACCCCAGACCTTGCCCGGAGCCTTGAACGTGGCCTCCCGCTCGGCGCTGACATAGCCCTTGTCGGCCCAGACCGACGTCTCATCGCCATGCAGCAGCTGGTCCCAGACCTGACTGTCGGGCAACTTGGCGGTCGAGGTCTCGAGCCTGTGGGTCACGCCGCTGTCAGCATCTACGCCGATGTGCGCCTTGGCCTTGTTCTTGGTGGACGATGGCGCGTCGATGATCGTGGCGTCGACCAGTGTGCCCGAGTGCAGGGTTATGCCCTTGTCGGCCAGATGCGCGTTCACATCCGCAAAGATCGCTTCGGTCAGCCCGTGCCGCTTCAGCAGATGCCGAAAGTTCAGGATCGTGGTCTCGTCGGGGTTGCGGCCGTCGCCCAACTCGATCCCGGCAAAACGCCGCATCGCTTTTCTGCCATACAGCGTTCTGCGCTACAATCGATCTCCCGGATTGATTGCTAAACGCTTGAACCCTCGGCCATCGGATCGCTCAGGGCATACCAGTTCTGGAGGAAATAGACCCGCAGCATCGTTTCCAGCGGCATCGGCGGACGCCCGCCCTTCGGCCCGGTCTTGGGATAGTTCTGCGCGATCAGTGCCAACAGCCGCGACCATGGCACCGCCGCATCCATCTCGGCCAGGAACAATTCCCGCCGCGTCTGCTTCTTCCTCATCGCATCGCGCAGGCGGGGAAAGGCGGGCTGTTTTGGCATCGACGGGGCTCTTTGCAGCAATGCCCAACTCTACCAGATCATGCCAAAAGTGGCAGGTTTTTCAGTCTCTCCTTGGTAACGATATGATTTAATTGATTGCACGCCACAGCAACAACAGGCTCTTGTTTGATTTCCGGGCTTTCGTCAGCCTTTTTTCAGGCACCGTTGGCCAAGCACTTCAGCAATCTGCACCGCGTTCAGCGCCGCGCCCTTGCGAAGGTTGTCAGACACCACCCAGATGTTCAGGCCGTTTTCAATAGTCTCGTCCTGCCGGATGCGGCTGATGTAGGTGGCATATTCGCCCACGCAATCAATCGGCGTGATGTAGCCGCCGGCCTCGCGCTTGTCGACCACCAGAACGCCAGGCGCTTCGCGCAGGATGTCGGTGGCCTCTTCCCAGTCGAGGTAATCTTCGAACTCGATATTGATCGCCTCGGAATGGCCGACGAACACCGGCACGCGGACACAGGTGGCGGTGACCTTGATCTTCGGGTCGAGGATCTTTTTGGTCTCGACCACCATCTTCCACTCTTCCTTGGTGTCGCCGGAATCGAGGAACACATCGATATGCGGGATCACGTTGAAGGCGATCTGCTTGGGATAGACCGATGGCGCCACTTCCTGACCCGGCACATAGACGCCCTTGGTCTGGTTCCACAGCTCGTCAATCGCCTCTTTGCCGGTGCCGCTGACCGATTGGTAGGTCGACACCACCACCCGCTTGATCCGCGCGCGATCGTGCAAGGGCTTCAACGCCACCACCATCTGCGCGGTGGAGCAGTTCGGGTTGGCGATGATATTCTTGTTTTTATAGTGCACCACCTGATCGGCGTTCACTTCGGGCACGATCAGCGGGACCTGAGGATCGTAGCGGTAGAGCGACGAGTTGTCGATCACCACACAGCCCTGGCTGGCGGCACGTTCGGCGTAGAGCTTGGTCACGTCCGAGCCGATGGCGAACAGCGCGATATCCCAGCCGGTGAAGTCGAACGTGTCGAGGTCCTTGGTCTTGAGGGTCTTGTCGCCAAACGACACTTCGGTCCCCAGCGACTTGCGGCTGGCAAGTGCGGTGATCTCGTCCACGGGAAATTCACGCTCGGCGAGGATGTTGAGCATTTCCTTGCCCACATTCCCCGTCGCGCCCACGACAACGACTTTATAGCCCATCTGGCCCTCCATGCGTCAAACGACGGGGTTCCTTACCGCAAAGGGGGCGAAGTGGAAAGGGAAAGAGGGGGGGGGGGGCCCCCCCCCCCCGGAAGTTTTGAA
>JBKBQB010000031.1:0-16446 GCA_046292785.1 Paracoccaceae bacterium | reverse complement strand
ATATGAAATCAGTCAGTCCGGTCTTTGGAGAATGCGTAGACCAAGAGGCCTGCGGCGAGGAACAGCGCGATAAAGCCAAAGATGGCGGTGTAGGGGGCGGCCGCGTCGGTAGCGGATGTGGTGGCGTGGATACGGCCGGTGGCGAGTTGCAAAAGGCCCACGGGTGCGATTCCGAACAGGTTCAGCAGCGTGACGCCGCGTCCGGTGAGATGCGACGGGATGAAGGCGCGACCATGCGCGATCACCATGGGGAACGAGGCGCCGGCAAAGCCGAGGCCCGCCAAGAGGGCAATGGTAAGGGTGGCGCTTTCGGGTGCCAGCCAAAGGCCGGTGAGGCAGGCGAGGGCGATGGCATTGCCGCCGAAGATCAGCCATTTGCGGGTGCCGAGCGCGCGCTCCAAGGGGCCGTATGCGAAGCTGCCGGCCACCATGGCCAGCCCCATGATCAGACTGACCTGACCAATCCAGGCTGCACCCGCGCCGAACACATCTCGGAACAAAGGCCCGACCCAGAGCCCGCGGACCGATGCGGCGGGCGCATAGCAGACCGCCATCATGATCAGCATGGGCCAGAGCTGCGGCATGCGGAGCAGATCCAGCAGGCTGCCTTTTTGCCCGCCCGCCGC
Source organism: Paracoccaceae bacterium (assembly GCA_046292785.1). GTDB lineage: Bacteria > Pseudomonadota > Alphaproteobacteria > Rhodobacterales > Rhodobacteraceae > Pseudotabrizicola. Next base: position 15,820 of record JBKBQB010000031.1, on the reverse strand, counting down.
GCGGGGTGGATCGCGCAGCAAAGTGAGGATGGCAAGCGCCACCACGGCGGTGATTGCCGCCAGCGCCCAGAGTGCGCCACGCCAGCCAATGGCCTCGACCGCCAGTGACAGCGGCAAGGACGACCCGATGTTGCCAAGATTTCCGATGCCGACGGTTGCGCCGGCAAGCGTGCCGAACATCGCGGGCGCATAGCTGCGGGCGAAGATATAGTAGGACGCCATCAGAACCGACGAACAGCCGACCCCGATCAGCACCATGGCCAGCTTGATCGCACCCGGCCCGGTAGCCATCGCAAAAATGACTGCGCCGATGGCTCCTATCGCTACCAGAGCAGCGGTGGTCTGGCGCGGCCCGATCCGGTCCAGCGCTTCGCCCACCGGGATCTGCATGACCGCAAAAGCCAGAAACCAAAGGCCCGAGGCGGCAGCCAGATCGCTGGCGGTGGCGCCCAGATCGGTGCCGAGCACCGGGGTCAACACCGCCAGAAACGCACGGTAAAACTGGCTGAGCACATAGGCCGCCAAGAGGGCAGCAATTCCGGCGCGCATATCTGGTCACCCTTCTTGATGGAGCGTGACCATTGCAGGCGCGTGATGGTGGGTCAACCGGTGCAGATCAACCGCCGAGGGCGGGCGACGCGATTTGCCAAGGAGGTGCGCGGCGGGCGATATGGTTTGATGCGTCTTCTGCTGAAGCTGGCGGCGCGATTGGCTCTGGCAGTCAGAGCGCGCGGACGATGGATTTATCCATTCCTGCGCGCCAGGCTGGACGATAGCTTGCTGGAACGGTTTGTGAGAAGGCGGCGATGCCGAAGCCGGTGCGAGGCCCCTTTTGCCGGTCACCCTGCAGCGTCACCGGCAAGACCTGTCGGGCAGGCCGATGGAAACCGACGGAGAGGGACGGTTTGGGTGATCGTGAACAGGGTTGGCGCTGGCTGCACTGGTCGTGTCGTGCTGATGCCGTGAAAAAGACCTGCCCGGCGACCGTTGACGTCGAAGGCCCTGATTTCATGCCGCGGCGATTGGGAGATGCTGATCGTTGCCTGCTTGAGGCTCAGGCGGGCAACGCCCTCAGTGGTTTTTCCCGGATTGGCAGATGAACAACGGCGGAAAACGCGCCCACACCCACGCCGATCCACCAGACCAGCGTGTAGTCGCCGGTGACGTCATACATCTTGCCGCCCAGCCAGACGCCCAGAAACCCGCCGATCTGATGCGACAGGAACACCATTCCGTAAAGCGTCCCCATGTAGCGCAAGCCATAGATATGCGCCACCAGACCCGAGGTCAGCGGCACCGTGGCCAGCCAGAGCGATCCCATCACGGCGGAAAAGATCAGCACCGATTCCGGGGTTATCGGCAGCAGGATGAACGCGGCGGCGGCAATGGTGCGCGCAATGTAGATGCCGGTCAGCAAGTATTTCTTGGTATAGCGCTTGCCCAGCCAGCCCGCGGTCAGCGTGCCGACGATGTTGGCCAGCCCGATCACAGAAATTGCCACGGCTCCGAGCGCAGAGGTGGTGTTGATACCCATCCCCGCCAGTATGCCGCCGGGATCAATCGGGCCGCAAAGTTCAGTCACAAAGGCCGGGAAATGCGCGGTGATAAACGCAAGCTGATAGCCACAACTGAAAAAGCCAAGGAAAATCAGGCTGAAGGATGGATCCTTGAACGCCCGGATCAGAACGGTGCCCATGCTCTCTTCCAACTCGGCCCTTGTGGCGACGTGCGGCGAGCGAATGAAAGGCAGGGCGAACAGGCTGCTCAGGATCAGCGCCGCAAAGATTACGAACACCTCTTGCCAACTGTAGGATTGCAGCAGGAATTCGGCCAGTGGCGCACCGAACACCTGCCCCATGGAGCCTGCGGCGGTGGCGATTCCCAGTGTCATCGAGCGATGCTCGGGCGCGGCGGCCCGACCGACCACCGCCAGCACCACGCCAAATCCGGTGCCGGCGATGCCAAAACCAACCAGAATTTCCAGAAACTGATGCTGGCCGGGCGTTACGGCAAAGGATGACAGCACCAGCCCTGCGGCGTACACCAGCGCGCCCGCAACGATCGCCTTGCGGTCACCAAACCGCTCGGCCATGGCACCAAACAGCGGCTGGCCGATCCCCCAAGCAAGGTTCTGGATCGCGATGGCCAGCGAAAATTCGGACCGCGCCCAGCTGAATTCTTCGGCAATCGGGATCTGGAACACGCCGAAACTGGCGCGGATCGCAAAGCCCAGCATCACGATCACGCATCCGGCGATCAGAACAGGGGTGATGATCGGGGCTTTTGTCGGGGTCATGGCACGCGCTCCTGTCCGGGGGCGAAAGATGTGCCTGTGCGTTCATGGCGTCAAATGCTGTTTTGTGATCCGCACAATCGGGTAGCGTCGGCGATGGATTTCAGCCGAACCGCCTTGGGTCCGGGCCCAGCCGCCGCGCGGCTTCCAGAGTTGCCATTGCCGCCATTTCGTCATCGGTCAGGCTGAAATCGCAGACATCCAGATTCTGCGCCAGCCGGCCCGCGTTGGTGCTGCGCGGGATAACCGAGCACCCCAGTTGGATATGCCAGCGCAAAATGACTTGCGCCGGGGTCTTGCCGCTGCGCGCCGCCACCGTCTGAACCGGCGCGGCGTCAAATGCCTCTCCCTTGCCCAGCGGCGTCCAGCACTGTGTCACAATCCCAAGCCGGTCGTGCAAGGCGCGCAGCTCGGCTTGCTGAAGCGATGGGTGCAGTTCGATCTGGTTCAGAACCGGCGTGACCCCGGTTTCGCCGATCAGCCGTTCCAGATGATCGCCCATGAAGTTCGACACACCGATCGACTTGACCCGGCCCTCATCGCGCAGCCGGATCATGGCACGCCATGTGTCAAGATAAAGGTTCTTTTCCGGGCAAGGCCAGTGGATCAGCAACAGATCGGGATCCAGACCCAGCCGCGCAGCCGACTCATCAAAGGCGCGCAGCGTTTCGTCATGGCCCTGACGGTCATTCCAGATCTTGGTGGTGACAAAGACACGTTCCCGTGCCACGCCAGAAGTCCGCAACCCCTCACCCAGCCCCGGCTCATTGCCGTAGATCGCCGCGCCATCGACAAGCGCATAGCCCATGCGCAGCGCAGAATCGACGATCTGCCCGGTCTGATCTGCAGGAATCTGCCAGATGCCCAGCCCCAGCGCCGGAATCCGGTTGCCATCATTCAGCTTCAGAACAGTCATCAACGTCTCCCGCGGGTCAGGGCCGCAGGGAACAGATTTCGGGGGGGGGATGCAAGCAAGAACTGCCCGCTTTTGTGCTTTGCGGCTTTCGAAAAACTCAGCCAGGCGCAGCGTCGGTTAATCCGAGCAGGTTGCCCCTGCGTTTTGCAGGGGTGCGATTGTTTGTTGACGGACGACGGACCAGCCTTGGTCAGGGCAGCATTTTTGGCGCATAGGGCGCGCGGCTCAGGTCCACCGCTTGACCCGTGGCGGCACTTTCCTGCGCGGCCATTCCGATGGCGACAGCCCACCAGCCGTCCAGCAGCCCGACCTCGGGCAACTGGCTGCCGCGCACCACGCGGGCAAAACCTTGATGCTGATAGAACGTGCTGCCGTTGTGGTCGCCCGCAGCCAGCAGCGCAGGGTCCACCGGCAGGTCCAGCACCAGCGGGCCTTTGGGCGCGCGGGGGCTGACGATGACCTGCGGCACTGGCGGCGCACCCAGATGGATCGGCCAGAATCGCCCCGGTCCGGGCACAAGGCACTCGATCTTGCCCAAAGGCCCCAGCGCCGATATTTCTTCCTGATACCGCGCACCTTCGGCAAACATGCACAGCTCCAGCATTGCGCGCAGGCCGTTGGCGAAATCCACGATCACATAGCCGTTGTCCCAGATATCGGGCGCCCGGCCATCGTAGCGTTCCTCCAGATGGTTTACCGCCTGCCCCGCGCTTGCCATCACGCGCACCGGGTCGCATCCTGCAATCAGCCGCATCAGATCAAAGAAATGGCAGCATTTTTCCACCAATGTGCCGCCGGTATTTCGGTTGAACCGGTTCCAGTCCCCGATCTTTTCCAGAAACGGAAAGCGGTGTTCGCGGATTGTCAGCATCTTTATGCCGCCGGTGGCACTTTCGGCTTCGGCAATCAGATGCGCCACCGGGGGCATATAGCGGTATTCCATCGCCACCCAGATCGGCGCGGGGTAGGTGGCCCGCAAGGCGGCAAGCCGCGGGGCGTCGGCCGGATCGGTGAAAAGCGGTTTTTCGCACAGGATGGGCAACGGGCGGATCGTGGCGATCTCTTCCAATTGCGCCAGATGCATATAATTGGGCGATACGATCAACAAGCAGTTCACCGCCGGATGCGACACCACCTCGCCAAGACTGTCCATCATGACCGCGCCGGGTGCCAGCTCTGCCGCCAGGGCCCGCATGGCTGGATCAGGTTCGAAAATCGCTGCGACACGCGCGCCTTCGATCAGCGCGATGTTGCGCAGGTGTTCTTGACCCATCATGCCGCAGCCGATGATGCCGTATCTCAGTTCGCCGTGTGTCTGGTCCATGAAGGCCTCATTTCAGGCGGGCCACATAGGCCACGCGGTCAGGGTCATACCAGGTGAAGGACGCCTCGACCGACTGGCCGTCCTGTCCCCTGCTGATGCGGGTGATCATCGGCAGCGGTGTGCCGGCGGGATGCGGGAACTCGGCCGGAGTCCAGTCGGGCAGGGGGCCAAGACCGATCCGATCCTCGGCGCGCGCAATCCAAAGATTCAGCCGCTGGCGGTAATAGAGGTAGAGCGAGTCCGACAGATCTTCCGGCGCGATCCGCGCGGCCTGCGCGCCATCAAGCCAGATCTCCTCGACCGCTGCCACGATCCCCGAAAGATAACGCAGGCGGCGGATGCGATGGCCGTCCGAACCCTTTCCGAACGGGGGCAGGCCGGGAACTTTCGCCAGCCGGTCAACCGACAGCACGCGGGCGGTGGGAAGGCCGCCACCCTCCAGCAACTCGATCCGCAGAAGGGCATAGACCGAAGATGGGTCGGCCTTGGCGCGGATATAGTTCCCCGATCCCTGGATCCTCTCCACCAGCCCCTTGGTGGCCAGTGCCTGCAATGCCTGCCGGAGCGTTCCCACGGCAATTCCAAGGCCGGCTGCCATGTCGCGTTCGGGCGGCAGCCGTTCGCCATCGATCAACCGGCCCGCTGCAATGTCGCGGATCAAAAGCTCGCTGATCTGCAAGTAAAGAGGCAACGCGCCGGGAGTGGACATGGGGAAAGCCGTGAATTGATATAGGATTGATCTATAGAAAATCCGATGCTACGCAAGAGCAAAGATGAATCCCGAGCGCGGGATTGCAAGGGGGGAAGTCATGACTGTGGTGCCCATCACCTCGGCCGATCTGGAGGCGAGCGAAGTCAGCTGGTTCGCGGCGTTGTGTTCGGATGATTATGAATATCTGGGCGTGCCCGACCCCGCACTGCGATCCAGCTGGGCGCATTGTTCGGGTATTGTGAAGCGAGCCGAAAGCCATGGCTTTCGTAATATCCTGTGCCCGTCTTCCTATCAGGTGGGGCAGGATACTTTGTCTTTCGTTGCCGGTTGTGCGCCGATCACCGAGCGTATCAATTTCCTTGCCGCGATCCGCTGCGGCGAAATGCAGCCGGTGATGCTGGCCCGCACCGTCGCCACGCTGGACCACATGCTGCAAGGGCGGCTGACGTTGAATGTCATTTCGTCGGACTTCCCCGGCGAGGTCGCGCCAAGCGCCTTTCGCTACAAACGCAGTCATGAGGTCGTGGAAATCCTGCGGCAGGCCTGGACACAAGACCACATCGAATATTCGGGCGAGGTCTATCAGATCAGCAAGATCAGCGCCGATCCGGCAAGGCCCTATCAGCAGAACGGCGGCCCGCTTTTGTATTTCGGCGGCTATTCCCCCGATGCGCTGGAGCTGTGCGGCGCGCAATGCGATGTGTATCTGATGTGGCCTGAAACAAAGGATATGCTGGCGCAGCGCATGCGCGATGTGCATGCCCGTGCCGCCGCCCATGGCCGGACGCTGGATTACGGCTTGCGCGTGCACATGATCGTACGCGACACCGAGGCCGAGGCGCGGGACTATGCCGAGCATATCGCCAGCAAACTGGATGACGAATACGGCAAGCTGATCCGAGACCGGGCACACGACTCCATCTCGCTGGGTGTGGCACATCAGGCGCGGGCCCGCGCGCTGGCTGATCAGTTCGGCTATACCGAGCCGCATCTGTGGACCGGCATCGGCCGGGCGCGGTCGGGTTGTGGCGCGGCGCTGGTCGGGTCCACCGATCAGGTGTTGAGCCAGATCGAAGAGTATCGCAAAATGGGCATCCGGGCTTTCATCTTTTCGGGCTACCCCCATCTGGAGGAATGTGACCATTTCGGCACCAAGGTGTTGCCTCAGTTGCAAACCTGCTCCTTGCCACATGAATATGGCCGCGTGCCCGCCAGCATCCCCGCCACCCCCCTAGGAAACGGACCCCGCCGCTGATGGAAAAAATAACCCATTCGCCCGATGTTACCCAGTCGCGCCGTGTTTATTGCATGTGGCGACTGGGCGATGACTCTGACACCTCGCCCGCGCATGTGCAGGCCAAGGTCGAGGCATGCCTTGAACAGGGCATCACCACCATGGATCAGGCAGATATTTACGGCGGCTATACAGCCGAGGCGATCTTTGGTGCCGCGCTGAAGGCGGCGCCGGCTTTGCGTGACCGGATCGAGATCGTGACCAAATGCGATATCGTCGCCCCCGCCGGTCGTCATGCCGGTGCGCGCGTCAAGTATTATGACACCTCTGCGGCCCATATCACCGCCAGTGTCGAGGCAAGTCTGCGTGACATGGCAACCGACCGGATCGAGGTTTTGCTGATCCATCGTCCCGACCCACTGATGGATCATCACCAGACGGCCGCCGCGCTTGATGCGCTGGTAGCCTCTGGCAAAGTGCTTGCCGTTGGGGTGTCAAACTTCCGCCCGTGGGATTTCGAACTGTTGCAATCTGCAATGACAACCCGGCTGGTCACCAACCAGATCGAGGTCAGCCTGTCGGCCCATGCCGCATTCACCAATGGCGACATTGCGTTCCACCAGCGTCAGGGCCAACCGCTGATGGCATGGAGCCCGCTTGCTGGTGGCAGCCTGCTGTCCGGGGCCGATCTGCGTCTGCGCGACGCGCTGCACCGGATCGCCGCCGAGCAGGGCACCGACTGGACGGCGGTGGCTGTGGCATGGCTTTTGCGGCATCCAGCCAGAATCATCCCCGTGATGGGAACCAACAGTCTTCACCGGATCGCAAAACTTTCAGACGCCTGCCGTGTCGAATTGGATCGCCAGACCTGGTTCGAGCTCTACACCCATGCCATGGGGCACGAGGTGCCGTGACGGCGAATGGAGCATTGATGACCGAAATACAGTTTGCGCCAGAAGACAACCTGCGTGCGTTCCGCGATGCGCTGGGGCGGTTTGCAACCGGGGTGACAGTGGTGACATGCGCGGGCCCCGACGGCCCCATGGGGTTTACCGCAAACAGCTTTGCCGCCGTCTCGCTCGACCCGCCGCTGGTTCTTTGGTCGCCGGCAAAGTCCTCCAGCCGGTTTGTGCATTATGCGCAAGCGCAGCACTATGCGATTCACGTGCTGGATGCGGACCATGCCGGATGGGTGGCCCGTTTCGGGCGAGATGGCGCAGGCTTTCACGGGTTGAGCCATGAACTGAGCGCCGAGGGCGTGCCGGTGATCCATGGCGCGTTGGCCCGGTTTGATTGCGCACAACATGCCAGCCATGACGGTGGCGATCATCTAATCGTGGTTGGGCGCGTCTTGCGCGCGGCCTACCGTGACGGCGCGCCGCTGGTGTTTTCGCAGGGCGGCTACGGGCGCTTTTCCAGCGGGTTGTGATCACATGGGCGTGGATTGTGGGTGCGGGCCCAAGATCCGGCGGCCCAGCTCATTGGTCATCAACCAATTGCGAAATGAACGAGCCCCAGGTATCTTCGCCCACATTCAGAAAAAGTGCCGCGTCTGGTCGCCCTAAACCGGGATGTTGTCGATCAGCCGCACGCCATCAAGCCAGCAAGCGGCCAACATCCGGCGCGGACTGGCGGGATCGTCTGATGGCATCAGGGTCGTTGCGTCGCGTAATTCAATGTATTCGACCCGGTCGAATCCTGCTGCGCGGATCGCTTCGGCCGCCTCGCGGATCGCCATGCGGTCGGATTGCCCGGCCCGTATATCCGCCGCTGCCGCCGTGATCGCAGTGTAAAGCACACCGGCTTTCGCCCGCCCCGCGGCGGTGAGCCGCACATTGCGCGACGACATTGCCAGCCCATCCGACTCGCGTATCGTTTCGCAGCCGACGATATGCACCGCCAGATTGAGGTCGCGCACCAGCCGCAGCACCACCTGCAATTGCTGCCAGTCCTTTTGGCCAAAGTAGCCCCGATCAGCCATAGTCATGCCGAACAGCTTGGTGACGACGGTGGCGACGCCATCGAAATGGCCGGGGCGCATCCGCCCTTCCAGCGGTTCCGAGACACCGCTGACGGACACGACGGTCTTGAATCCTTCGGGATAGACCTCTTCGCGCGCGGGGGCGAAAATCAGGTCAACCGGCACGGTGGACAAAAGGGCGGCATCCGCCGCTTCGGTGCGGGGATATTTCAACAGATCATCGGGATTGTTGAACTGCATCGGATTGACGAAAATCGTGGTGATCACCCGGTCGCAGTCGCGCCGTGCCGCGCGCGCAAGGCTGAGATGGCCGTCGTGCAGGGCCCCCATTGTGGGGACAACGCCGATGGTGGACCCGGCGGCCCGCCACGCACGGGTGTGCTGCCGCAGATCTGCGACGGTGCGGACGATTGCGGGCAGGGTCACGGCTTGGCCTTCACGGGCAAAACATCGGGAAAGGCGTGTTCGGGGCCCGGAAATTCCCGCGCCCGCACCTCGGCGGCATATGTGGCGACGGCGGCATCGGCCAGTTTGCCCAACTCGGCATAGCGCTTGACGAACTTTGGACGGAAATCGGTGAACAGGCCCAACATATCATCGATCACCAGCACCTGCCCGTCGCAATTCCCTCCCGCGCCGATGCCGATGGTGGGGATCGTCAGCGCCTGCGTGATGCGCGATGTCAGGCCCTGCGGCACCTTTTCCAGCACAATGGCGAAGGCACCTGCCGCCTCACAGGCGCGGGCGTCGGCCATCACCTTGTCAGCCTCGCCGTCGCGGCCCACCACCTTGTAGCCGCCAAGGGTGTTCACCGATTGCGGCGTCAGACCGATATGCGCCATCACCGGCACCCCGCGGGCGGTCAGGAAAGCGATGGTGTCTGACATATGCACCCCGCCCTCCAGCTTGACCGAAGGCGCGCCGGTTTCCGCCATCAGCCGGGCGGCGTTCCGGTATGCTTGCTGCGGGCTTTCCTCGTAGCTGCCAAAGGGCATGTCGATGATTGCCATCGCCTTGGTCAGCCCGCGCACCACGGACCGGCCATGCAGGATCATCATTTCCATCGTGACGCCGACCGTCGACGGCATGCCATGCAGCACCATGCCCAAAGAGTCGCCCACCAGCGCCATATCGCAGTGCGGATCGACCAGTCGCGCCATGGGCGTGGTATAGGCGGTAAGAACCACCAAAGGCGTGCCACCTTTGCGGGCCTTGATATCGGGCGGAAGAACCGGGCGGATCGCGGAAGTGGCGCTCATGATCGTCTCCTGTCTTGTGACAACCCACTTGTGCGGGGCGTCCATAAACTGCCCGCATAAGTGCATGACCGCGACGGGATGCGCAAGATTATTGCGCCGCGCGGCGGCGTATCGGTCGGGGTTGACGTGACGGCGCCGGCTGTGCCCCATGGGCCAAACCAAGACCGGAGAACAAAATGGCCCTGATTGAACGTGTGACCCGTGAAGCCACGCCACCCGAAGTGGCGCGGCCAGAGCCAGCGAAGGTGGTATCGGGCGACCCGGTTCACACCACATGGAACATCGAGGATCGCAACGGGCTTTACTGTGGCTTGTGGCAATCCACCCCCGGAGCTTGGCGGGTGAATTATGCGGAGTGGGAATATGTGCGCATCCTGACGGGTCATTCGATCTTGCGTGGCGACGACGGGTCGGAAACCCATCTGCGCGCAGGTGACAGCCTTATCATTCGTCCCGGTTTTGCGGGTGTGTGGGATGTGGTGGAAACCACGCTGAAAGATTACGTCATAAGGGTTTAGCCAACCCCCCCCCGGCGGCTGACCATTGCAACGCCTCCACCGGCAAGCGCCAGACCAGTCCATGCCAAAAAACGGCATTGCCTCGCCCATCAATGGCCAGGCAAACAGGGCTGACTCCCCGCTGACCTCGGCCACCCGGATCAGGTTTGGGGTGGCTGGGTGCTGTGAGGATGACCACCAGCGCGCCCGCCAGCCCAAGCATCTGACCTATCCATGCGCTGCGACTGACAATTTCGCTACCGAAACGCGGCGCGACCAGCGCGACGACGATGGGTTGCAAGCAGACCACAATGGCAACATCCGCCGACCACCGCATCAAAAACAAGGCAGGCGCGGCGATCATCCAAAGCGGGCGGGAAGCTGCCATGCGACAGACTTGCCGTGCCGCCGGGGAAAGGAAGGGCGCGCTGTCTTTCGCCCCGGCAAAAGACAGCACGAGATATCAAAGCGTGAAATTACAGCGTGACGTAATCACCGCCGGTCATCTGAACGCCGTCACGCGGGTCGTCAAACACCGGGGCCTGCGTGTTGGCTTCGGGCCCGTAAATTACATCGGGATCTACCGTGCGTGATGGCAGGTCCACACCACGACCAAAGTTTTCGGGATCAACCCGCAGCGCCTCGGCTTCGGAACGGACATGGACCGGAGCGCCGTTCGGGACCAGTTCGAACAGGTCAATGATGTCCTGATTGAACAGGCGGATGCAGCCCGCAGAGCCGGAATTGCCGATCGACTCCATGTCGTTGGTGCCGTGGATGCGGAAATAGGTGTCGCGCCCACCTTTGTAGAGGTAGAGCGCCCGTGCGCCCAAGGGGCTGCGCAACCCGCCTGGGATGCCCCTGGCAAAGGGGCCGTAAACCTCTGGCTCGCGCCGGATCATGTTTTGTGTGGGCGTCCAGCCTGGCCATTTGCGCTTGAGCTGGATTGTGCCATTGCCCGCGAAAGCCAACCCCGCGCGGCCAACGCCCACAGGATAACGGACGGAGTTTGACCCTTCGCGGACGAAATACAGGAACTTGGAATAGGGATCGACATCGATTGTGCCGATTGGCTGTTCGCCCAGATACTGGCCGGTGATGCGGCGGTTCGGGCCTTGGGTGTATTTTGCAGGAATGGCGGGTAGCGAAAACCCGCTGTCGAAGATCGGGCCATAGCCCGGCAAGAAGTTCGTTGCAAAGCCGGATTGATCCGATCCCGGCACGGCGGCGGGCGCACAGGCAGAAAGCGCGGCAAAACCTGACAGAGTGAGAAAGCTGCGGCGGTTGATGGGGGCAAAGGACATGGGAAGCCTTGTGATACGAGTCGTTCATTACCTATCATGCGAACTTGCTTAACGAAAAGACCCGGGAAGAAGTTCCTTCCCGGGTCGATCATCATTTCGGCTTCGATGCGGGTTGCGCCGCAGTCGGGACTTGCAAGGTTAGTCGATCTTGCCGATCGACCAGAACAGTGTTTCGCCAGAGGCATCGGCAACGCCGTCATTGTCCGTCACAACCCAGCCAGTGCCTTCGGCGTCAATCGCAAAACCTTCGACCTTGTCCATCGCATAACCATTCAACACTGCCAGATCGGGAAGGAAGTCACGGACCAGTTCCTTGGTCACGACGGGCAGGGCACCCCCCAATTCGGCGGGCTGCATTTCTGTGGCGGGAACGCGGTATAGCTTTTTGGTCTTGGCTTTGGCCGCGATCTGGTTGTCGCGTTCGACAATATATACCCAGTCACCGTGCAACGTGATTTCCGACAGGCCCATCCAGGCGCCTTCGGCCGGGGCGTCCAGCGGATAATGGACCGCCCCCCATTTCTTGTCGGCGGTGTTGTAGCCCAACAGCTTGACCATGCCTTTCGGGTCGTCTTTCCATTCCCGCTGCACGGCCATCCACAGCCAGTCACCCGCAACGGTGATGCCTTCGAACCCAAAGCGGATTTCGAGCTGCAGCAAGCCTTCGGGCAGGGCGATTTCCTGTTTGATCTCGCCCTTGTCATTCACGTTGTAGATTGCATGCGGGATCAGACGGTCGCTGCGCCCTTCGGAGGCCAGCCAGAAGCCACCTTTTCCATCTGGCGCGATGCCTTCGATGTCCAGCTTCTGTGCCCGGTCACCGCCGCGTGTGATGTCGAGGGCGGCCGTGATTTTTGCCGGGGTTTGCGTCGCGTCGATGGTGTAGATGCGCGGCATCGCACCATAAACGCTGTCCGACACGGCGTAGAACTGGCCTGGTTCGGCGCCTGCGGTCAGCCCCGAAAGCGCACCCCAGCCAATCAGCGGATCAGAGCCGGCGCTTGTCAGCATTGGATATGCGGCCGGGCTTTCCGTCAGTTCATAGACCATCACATGCGCCGGTGCGCCACCATCTTCCCGCAGGTCCACCTCGTTGGCGGTGATCAGCAGGTTGCGTGCCGGAATGGTGGCAATACCTTCGGGCGAGATGCCCGAAGGCAGCAGCTGTTTCAGCACGGGGCTGGTCGGATCTGTCAGGTCATAGGCCGCGATGACCGAACCGCGTTCCGAAGCAACAAAAGCCATCGGCACGCCGCCAAACGTGTCGAACTTGACCGATTCCACCTCACTGCCCTTGGTGTGGCTGCGATGGTCGGGATAGTGGCCGATCTCGGCAATTGCGCGCTCCAGCGACGCGCCGGAATCCCAAACAACGGTGCCATCCTTGTGGAAAATCGACCAGGTGCGGCTGCCGCCCTTCCAATCCCCCTCGTTCGCGGTGGCGAAGTGGTCACCATCAATCCAGGCGATGGCATCGGGTTCGCGCGCAACCGCCGCTTTGGTCGCGGTGAAGTCAAGCACGCCATCGCGCTTTGTGTCGATGCCTGCGACCTCAACCTCACCTGCGTTGAAATGGTTGGTCACGGTGCCATCGGCACCGATCACCACCAGATGGTTATTTTCCTGCAAGGAAACGATGATCTCGCCAGCCGCATTCACATCGACGTATTCCGGCTCGGGGTCTTCGCCGCCAACACTGGCAAGTCCAGTGAGCTCAATGCGCTGCTGTGCTGCGCAATCTGCCACGCCGTCAACCACGGGCAGTTTCACAACGTAGCCCGCCGGCATCTGTGGCAGTCCGCCATCGCCGGCGTCTTCGTCGCGCTCGTTCTCGATGGCTATGGCAAGGAACGATCCATCGGGTGCCTTCGCCACCGCATCGGGCTGACCGCCGATGTCACATTCGGCAGTGATTGCACGGCTGGTTGGATCTATGGTCACCAGCTTGCCCGAAGGCATTGCATAACTTTCACTGGTGTTCACGCCGCTGAAGATCTTGTCGCCGATGAACACCGCGGTGGTCGGTTCACCGCCCATGTCGATGTTGCCCAACGCCTTCGGCGCCTTCGGATCGGTGATGTCGATCAGGCCGATCACACCGAGCGGGCTGTCGGTATACACCAACGTCATGCCATCCTCGGACGCCGAGATGATCTCGGCGCTGGTCTCGCGTGCCATATCATCGCCTGCCGCCATGTTGTCGGGCGTGGCAAAGCTGGCAATGCGGTTGAAGTTCATCTCGGCCAGCGCCGGAAAGGCGGCAAATATGGCCAAGGCAGAGGTCAGGCCAAGTGTTTTGATCGGCATCGGATTGTTTCCCATTCGGCTGCGCAATGATGCTGTGGCATGAGGCGCGCGCATGACGATGCAATGACAGCACAACTACAGTTCCGTGAATTTCTGTATCGGCAGAATTTTGCCGGGAACCATTTTGCCTGTCTCGGAGTTTCAAGATGCGACCTCGCGAACGAGGCAATAAAAAAGGGAACTGAAATGGGAATTGAAGCACTTATCGTTATTCTGATCGTCGGCGCCATTGCCGGTTGGCTGGCTGGACTGATCGTCAAGGGATATGGTTACGGCCTTTTGGGCAATATCGTCGTGGGCATCGTCGGCGCATTGATCGCCGGTTTTCTGTTCCCGCGCGTCGGCCTTTCGCTTGGCGAAGGCATCATTGGTTCAATCATCGCAGCCACCATCGGTGCTGTGATCCTGCTGTTCCTGATCCGTCTGGTGAAACGCGCCTGATCGGACAGACCGGCACTTACAACCAGAACGACGCGGGCCGGGGATTTCCCCGGCCCTTTTCAGTCACCCCAGAACGTTGAAGCCTGGGCCGTAAGGATAGCCTGTGATATTCTCGGCCCCGTCGTCGGTGATGACCACGATATCGTGCTCGCGGTAGCCTCCCGCGCCGGGTTGGCCGTGCGGAACGGTCAGCATCGGCGCCATGCCGATCACCATGCCGGGCTCCAGCACAGTGTCGATATCTTCACGCAATTCCAGCGCCGCCTCCCGCCCGTAATAATGCGACAGGATGCCAAAGCTGTGGCCGTAGCCAAAAGTCCGGTATTGCGACATGTCACGCTCGGCCAAGAAGGTGTTGATCTTGCCTGCAATGTCGGCGCAACTGCTGCCAGCGCGCAGCAGAGACAGGCCGAATTCATGTGCCGCGATGTTGTGCTGCCAGATTTTCAGGCTGGCCTCATCCACTTCGCCCACGAATAACGTGCGCCCCAGCGCGGTGTAATAACCCGAGATCATCGGAAAGCAGTTCAGGCTGAGGATATCGCCGGTCCGCAGCTTTCGGTTGGTTACAGGGTTGTGCGCGCCATCGGTGTTCAAGCCCGACTGGAACCATACCCATGTGTCGCGATATTCTGCGTCGGCAAAACGCCTGGCGATTTCGCGCTCCATTGCGTCACGCCCGGCGATTGCGACGTCCAGTTCGGTCGCGCCATCCCGGATCGCCTCGCGGATGGCATAGCCACCCACATCGGCCACATTCGCCCCGTGTTTGATCAGCGCAATCTCGGCCGGAGATTTAACCATGCGCTGCTGCATGGTTGCGGGGGCGATATCCATGCCGCGCTTGGGCTTCAGGAATGTGTTGAGTTTCTCCGCCCGTTCCATCGTCAGGTGATCCGCCTCGCAGCCGATGGCCTTGCCGGTGCCGGTGAGCCCAGCAACCACACGCCAGAAATTGTCGCGGGTCCAGTCGGTGTAAGTGATGTTGTCGCCCACAGACCGCCGCCAAGGCCGGCCCGCATCAATGCCAGCGCTGACGGTGACGCAATCGGCCTTTGTGACCACACAGCCATAGGGCCGACCAAAGCTGCAATACAGAAAACCGGAGTAATAGGCCACATTGTGCATGCTCGTCAGCACAACGGCATCAAGGCTGTGAAGCTCCATGATATCGCGCAGGCCGGCAAGGCGGTCGTCGTATTCCGCATCGTCAAACGGCAGCGCATCTTTCGCGCCGCCATTGTGCAGGCGGTAGTGTTCGGGACGGATCAGTTCCATGTCAGACCTCAGGTCTGGGGCCGGACATCTTGTCCGGAACCCCGAAAGGTCCCGGCGTTCAGGACGAAAGCGACAACATTGCAAGCAGTGGGAGTCTATCCCTTGTGGCGACGCCATCGCCACGGCCAAGATTCATGATGCCGCGCACGCCCAACGCATGCAAGAGGGAAGGGTGGGTGGACCGCACCCCCCCCCCCCCCCCCCAAACCGAGAAAAAACCCCCCCCGGGGGGCGCGGGGGGGGGGTCAGTAGGCGGGGCCCCCGCGCGGGGGGC
>JBKBQB010000030.1:2883-39715 GCA_046292785.1 Paracoccaceae bacterium | reverse complement strand
AGGACAGCGACACGATGCACACCCGCGCCCCCGCCGCCTGCATCGCGGCCAAAGCCGCGCGCGCCTCATCGCCCGCAGGATCAAACCCCATCGCGGGCGCGCCGGTCCAGACCACGTTCAGCGCCGGAATTTCCGTCTGCAAGGCCCGCGCCGCCGCCTCCAGAACCTCCGCGCGTGACCCAAAGAACGCCACCGGCATCCTCTCCTGTGCCGCCAGATCCAGAAGCGGGCGCAGCAGATCGGATCCGGGCACCAGTGCCACGGGCCGACCGGCCAGCCGCGACAGCCAGACAATGGGGTTGCCATCCGCCACGATCAGATCCTGCGCGGCATAGATCGCGCGATAGCTGGCCGATCCGCGCAGTTTCACCAGATGATCCAGATTGATCGTGGCCAGACTGAATCCCTTTCCGGCGCGGAACCTTGCCCGTATGTCGGCCAACAAGGCGGTCTGATCAGGCATATTGACGGTGATCGTCTGGTCATGGAAACGGAATTGCACGGCTGGCCTGTGGGCTGTGTTACCCGGCCTTGTTAGCAGGGCAAAGCGCGCGCAGACAGACGCTTTCGCAAGGCGGTGACGCGCCAACGCCGGCCGTGCCCCCGGCCTGCCGCATTCGGGGCGCGCTTGTGCCGCTTTGACAGGCCAAGACTCGCATCACGATCCGTGCTATCGCCACCCCTTGGAGAGCAGACACCCAGACGCCCATGCCGACAGCCAACGCGTTCGCCTATTTCATGCTGGTCTTGTGGCCATGTGTTGCGTGGATCCTGTTCACGAAACTTGATCCGGCACGCGCGCTGATCTGGACCATCCTTGGCGCCTATATGCTGTTGCCGCCGGTCATCGCCATCGATATCCCGATGATTCCGGGGTTCAACAAATATGTCGTGGCCAACCTGTCCGCGACGGCCGCCGTTGTGTTCCTGCTCAAGCAACGGGTTGCGTTCTTGCCCCGGTCAACGCTCGGGCGCGTGCTGATGGTCGTGTTCATCCTCAGCCCTTTTGCAACCGTCCTGACGAACGGCGACCCGATCTGGTTCGGCATGGCGATGCTGCCCGCCATGCGAACTTACGATTCCATCGCCGTGGTGGCCGGGCAGGTGATCACCCTGCTGCCCTTTGTGCTGGCGCGCAGGTTTCTGGCAACCGATGACGGCATGCGGGCCATCATCATGGCGCTGGTCGCCGCAGGGCTGATCTATTCGGTGCCCATGCTGTGGGAATCGCGGTTTTCGCCCCAGCTCAACCTGAAGGTTTACGGCTTTTTTCAGCATGATTTCAGCCAGGCCATCCGCTACGGATCGTTCCGCCCCTTCGTTTTCATGCCGCATGGGCTTTGGGTGGCGTTCTTTGCCATGACCACATTTGTCGCGGCGGCGGTTGTCCTCAAGGTCGGCCCCGCAATGGCCCGGCCAAAGCAACTCGCGGTGGCGCTCTATCTGCTTGTGGTCTTGCTGTTTTGCCGCAGCACTGGCCCGCTGATCTATGCCATTCTTCTTGTGCCGCTGATCCTGCTGGTATCCCGGCGCTGGCAGGTGATGTTCGCCGCCGCCATGGTGGCGGTGGTGATCGCCTATCCGCTGCTGCGCGGCCTGCACCTTGTGCCGGTCGATGACATCCTGGCTTTTGCCTCCAGCCTGAACGAAGAACGGGGCCGCTCGCTCGCCTTCCGTCTGAACAGCGAGGAATTGCTTTTGGTGCGCGCCGAAGAGCGGCCCCTGTTCGGCTGGGGCAACTATGGGCGCGGCATGTTGCATGATCCGATGACCGGGCAGATCAACGTGATCGCAGATGGCGGCTGGATCATCGTTCTGGGCATGTTCGGCTGGTTTGGCTACATCGGCATGTTCGGCCTTCTGGCGCTGCCCGTTGCCCTGATGGCCAAAGAGGCGTGGTTGCACACCTCCGACGCCATTTCGCCCTATGCCGCAGGTGTGGTTCTGATCCTTGCGGCAAACCTGTTCGATCTGTTGCCGAACGATACGCTTGTCGCCTTCACATGGCTGATCGCGGGCGCTGTTCTGGGCATGGCCGAAACATTGCAGGCCAACCGCAAGCATGCAGAAAGCCGGTTGGCCGCAGCTGTCAGGTCAGAAAGAACAATTCTATGACCGCCCCCTTCCGTCCGCGCGTCCTGCTGCTTGCCGAAGCCGCCAACCCGGAATGGGTGTCGGTGCCGCTTGTCGGCTGGTCCTTGTCGCGCGCGCTGGCGCAAGTGGCTGATGTGCATGTGGTCACCCAGATCCGCAACCGCGACGCGTTCCTGCGCGCGGGTCTGGTCGAGGGCAAGGATTTCACCGCAATCGATTCCGAGGCCTTGGCGCGCCCCTTGTGGAAGCTGGGCAGCTTTCTGGCCGGTGGTCGCGGTGGCTGGACGATCCAGCAGGCGGTGGCAACGATCAGCTATCCCTATTTCGAGCGGCTGGTGTGGCAACGGTTCGGCGCCGACATCCGCGCCGGGCATTATGATCTGGTCCACCGGATCACGCCGCTATCGCCGGTGCAGCAAAGCCCGATTGCCGCAAAATGCCGTGCCGCCGGTGTGCCCTTTGTGCTTGGGCCGATCAATGGCGGCGTGCCATGGCCCAAGGGGTTCGAGGCCGAGATGAAGCGCGAACGCGAATGGCTGTCCAAGGTGCGCGGCCTGTATCGCGCGCTGCCGGGGCGGCAGGCAACGCTGCGGGCAGATGCCATCCTGTGCGGCGCGCGCCAGACCCTGCGCGACATTCCCCCCGCGCATCAGGGCCGGGTGATCTATCTGCCCGAAAACGCGATCGATCCGGCCCGGTTCAACGCGCGGGCGCTGCACGGCGGGCCGGGGCCGATGCGCGCCTGTTTCATCGGGCGTCTGGTCCCGCTCAAGGGCGTGGACATGCTGATCGCGGCAGCGGCACCGCTGTTGCGCGACGGGCGGCTTGTGCTCGACATTGTGGGCGACGGCGACCAGATGGCGGCTCTGCGCGCGCAAGCCGCCCCGTTCGGCGCTTCAATCGTCTTCCACGGCTGGCAAGACCACGCACAGGTGCAGCACATCGCCGCGCGCTGCCAGCTTCTGGCCTTTCCGTCCATCCGCGAATTCGGCGGCGGCGTGGTGCTGGAGGCGATGGCGCTGGGCCTTGCCCCCATCGTGATCGATTACGCAGGGCCCGCCGAACTGGTCACGGACGATACCGGCTGGAAAGTCCCGATCACCGGCCGCGACGGCGTGATCACGGGCCTGCACGCGGCTTTGGCCCATTGCGTCGCCCATCCCGATCAGGTGGCGCAAAAAGGTGCCGCCGCCCGCGCTCGGGTGGATGCCCTGTTCACGTGGCAGCGCAAGGCCGATCAGATCCTGTCGGTCTATCACTGGATTTTGACCCCCCAAACCGCCAAACCTGCGCCTTTCGGTCACGTTTAGATCCTGCCACATTCCTTATTTTGGCCCGGTTTGTTACATAAGTCACAGGGCAGTTGCGCCCGCCGAGTGTCCATCACATGCCAGATCCAGTGCCGCCCCACGACCTTTCCGACACCGACATCGCGATTGTCGGCATGGCGGCGCATTTGCCGGGGGCAGAAGATATCAACGCCTATTGGCGCAATCTGCGCGATGGGGTGGAATCGATCCGGGTGCTGGACGATGCGGCCCTGCTGGCGGCAGGCGAATCCGCCGCCCGCATGGCAAAACCAAATTACGTGCCCGCCGCCGCCGTGCTGGACGGATTCGCAGACTTCGACGCCGAATTCTTCGGCTTCTCCCCCAAAGAGGCCGCGATCCTCGATCCCCAACACCGCCAGTTCCTTGAAGTCGCGTGGGAAGCGCTGGAAAATGCGGGCCACCCGCCCGAGCATTTTCCCGGCCCCATCGGCGTTTGGGCGGGCTGCGGCATGGGGTCGTATTTCTATTTCAACCTGTGCTCGCACCGCGATCTGGTCGATCAGACCGGCATGTTCCTCTTGCGCCACACCGGCAATGACAAGGATTTTCTGGCCACCCGCGTCAGCCATATCCTCGATCTCAAGGGCCCCAGCATCAACGTGCAAACCGCTTGCTCCACCTCTCTGGTGGCGGTGCACTACGCGGCGCAGGCGCTCCTGAACGGCGAATGTGACATGGCCTTGGCGGGGGGCGTCACCATCGAGCTGCCCCACGCGCGCGGCTACCTTTACACCGAAGGCGAAATCCTGTCGCCCGACGGCCATTGCCACGCCTTCGATCATCGGGCCCAGGGCACCGTGTTCGGCTCCGGCGCGGGCTGCGTGGTCTTGCGCCGCGCGGCGGATGCGCTGCGCGACGGCGATCACATCTGGGCCATCCTCAAGGGATCGGCGGTCAACAACGACGGCGCGGCCAAGGCGGGCTATCTCGCCCCATCCGTCGATGGTCAGGCCCGCTGCATCGCCGAGGCGCAGGCGGTGGCGGGTGTGCCTGCCGACACCGTGTCTTATGTCGAATGTCACGGCACCGGCACCTATCTGGGCGACCCGATCGAGGTGGCGGCCCTCACCGCCGCCTTTCGCGAAACCACCAAAGCCGTGGGCACCTGCCGCATCGGCAGCGTGAAAACCAACATCGGCCATCTCGATACCGCCGCCGGAGTCGCCAGCCTGATCAAGGTGGCGCTGTCGCTGCATCACCGCGAACTGCCCCCCAGCCTCGGCTACGCGTCCCCAAACCCCGCCATCGACTTCGACTCCTCCCCCTTCCGCGTCAACGACCGCCTGACCCCATGGCAAGGCGCAACCCTGCGCGCGGGCGTCAACAGCCTTGGCGTCGGCGGCACCAATGCGCACGCCGTGCTCGAGCAGGCCCCCCCACGCGCAGCCTCAGGGCAAAGCGACTGGCCCTTCCAGCCCCTCGTGCTCTCGGCCCGCAGCAAGACGGCGCTGGACGGTGCATCATCCCGCCTCACCCACCACCTGCGCGCCCATCCCGAACAGCCGCTGGCCGATGTCGCCCATACCTTGAAAAACGGCCGCCGCGCCTTTGACAAACGCCGCGTGCTGGTGGCCACCACCCACGCCGAAGCGGCCGACATCCTGCAAAGCAACGACCCGCGCCGCGTCTTCACCCACGACTTTCTGGGCGATGACCCGCAGGTGGTGTTCATGTTCCCCGGCGGCGGCGCGCAATACGCCGGCATGGCCCGCGATCTGTATGAGACAGAGCCGGTTTTTGCCGACTGGATGGATCGCGGCCTCGCGGTGCTGGAACCCAAACTCGATTACGACCTGCGCGCCCTCTGGCTGCCCGCCCCCGAAGCCGAGGCCACCGCGGCCGAGGCGCTCAAGCGCCCCTCGGTCCAACTGCCGCTGATCATGATCACCGAATACGCGCTGGCCAAACTGTTCGAATCTTGGGGTGCGACCCCCACCGCGCTTGTCGGTCACTCCATGGGCGAAAACACCGCCGCTGCCTTGGCCGGGGTCATCAGCTTCGAAGACTGCATCGGCCTTGTCCACCTGCGCGGCACCCTGTTCGACACGATCCCCCCCGGCGGCATGCTGTCGGTCCCTCTGTCCGAACCAGACCTGCGCGGCACACTCGCGCGCCTTGGCTTTCATCTGTTCACAAATATCCCGGGGGTCCGGGGGCTGGCCCCCGGTCCGACCGACCCGCTGGACATCGCGTCGATAAACGCGCCCGATCTCTGCGTGGTCTCCGGCCCCGATGCCCATCTGGCCGATCTGGCGGAAAAACTCACCGCCATCGGCATCGAGACCCAGCGCATCGCCATCAACATCGCGGCCCATTCCGCGATGCTGGAACCGATCCTGCACCGCTTTGGCGATTACCTGCGCGCCATTCCCCTGCACGCGCCAACCCTTCCGATCATCTCGAACCGGACCGGCCTCGAATTGACGCCGGAACAGGCCACCGACCCCGATTACTGGGTGCAGCACCTGCGCGGCACGGTGGATTTCCGGGCCTGCATGGAAACGCTGATGGCGCAGCCGGGCCGGGTTTACATGGAAATGGGCCCCGGCCGCGCGCTGTCGTCGCTGGCACAGGCCAATGGCGCGCCCTCGGGTCAGGTGATCCCCGCCCTGCGCCACCCCGATCAGCGCATGGCCGATGACGCCTGGCACATCCTTACCCTTGCCCGTCTCTGGGCCTGCGGTGTCGCGGTGGACTGGGCGCCCATCTGGGGCGACGCCCCGCGCCAGCGGGTGCCGCTTCCCGGCTATGCCTTCCAGCGCAAACCCTATTTCATTGCCCCGGCCGAGGGTCAGGCGGCGGACCCAGGTCCGCTTCCCGCCCGCATCGACGATCTGTCAAACTGGGGCTGGCAGCCCCATTGGCACCCCGCCGCCGCAGGGTTCGACCGCGATGATCTGTCCGATCAGCCCCCCGAAACATGGCTTGTTTTCGTGGATGACACCGGGCTGTGCGCCGCGCTTTGCGACCGTCTGGTGCAGGCAGGCCACCGTGTCGTGCGGGTGCGCGCGGGCGATGCCTTTGCGCGCGACACCCAAGGCGATTACCGCCTGTCGCCCGAACGCGGCCGCGAAGGCTATGACAGTCTGATCCGCGATCTGGTGGCGCGCGGGCTGGCCCCGTCGCGCATCGTCCACGGCTGGCTGGTGACGGACCGCGAAACCTTCCGCCCCGGCTCCAGCTTCTTGCACCGCAACATCGAACAGGGCTTCTACGCCCTGATGTTCCTCGGCCAAGCCCTGGCCGATGAAAACCTGCCCCGCCCGATCCGCATCACCGTGCTGACCACCGGGGCCGCGCAGATCCGGGCCGAACCCTTGCCCTACCCGGAAAAGGCGATGATCCTTGGCCCCGCCCGCGTGATCCCGCGCGAGGTGCCGGGGGTGATGATCGGGCTTCTTGATATCGGCGACCCAGCCAAAGCCGACACCCCCGACGCGGTGCTGGAGGAGGTGTTGTCGCCAACCCCCACCATCGCCGCCCTGCGCAACGGTCGGCGGTATGAATCGGGCCTGCGGCCCGCGCCGCTTGCCGATACCCCCGTCACCCTGCCCCAAGGCGCGCATGTGCTGATCACCGGCGGTTTTGGCGGCATCGGCCTGACCGTGGCCGAAGACCTGATCCGTCGCCATGGCGTCAACATCACCCTGATCGCCCGCCGCCCCCTGCCCGAACGCGGGCTCTGGTCCGCCATCCTGGCAAAATCCAGCCCGGATGATCCGCTGGCCCGCCGCATCCTTGCCCTGCACCGGCTGGAGGCGCTGGGTGGCACCGTGCATGTCGCCCGCGCCGATGTCGCCAATCTTGATGAGATGCAGGCCGCCAAAACGGCGGGAGAGTCGCGCTTTGGCCCGGTCCACACCGTGATCCATGCCGCGGGCGTGGTCGATGACGGCCCGCTGATGCTGAAAACCCCGGTCGAGGTCGAAGAGGTGTTCGCCCCCAAACTCCACGGCACCCAGGTGCTCGACCGGCTGTTCCCCGATGGCAGCCTCGCGCTTTTGGTGCTGTTTTCCTCCACCTCTACCGTCACCGGCCCTGCGGGCCAGATCGACTATGTGGCGGCCAATGAATACCTCAACGCCTATGCCAAGCATCGCGCCGGTAGCAAAACCCGCGTGATCGCACTCAACTGGGGCATCTGGCAGGGGGTTGGCATGGCGGCCGAGGCGCTGGCCGACCGCACCGGGCGGGTGGCCCCCCCGCGCGTGCCGATCCCCGCACAGATGCTGGACGAGGCGGGCTTTGACCGCGACGGCAACCGGGTGTTCCACGCCACTTACGGCCTTGACCGCTGGGTGCTCGATGGCCACCGCACCAAGGATGGCACCGCCCTGATCCCCGGCACCGGCTATTTGGAACTGATGGCCGAGGCATGGGCGGCGCAGGGCGAGGAGGGCGGGTTCGACATCCGCGATCTGACCTTCTTCCGCGCGCTCGATGTGGCCGAACCCGCGCAGATACGCGCCCGCCTGACCCGCAGCGACGAAGGCTACGGGTTCGACATGCACTCTGCCGTCACGCTCAAGGGCCGCACCGGCTGGCTTTTGCACGCCTCCGCCCGCCTGCTGCCGCTCACCGGCACCGCGCCACGGATCGACCCCGGGGCCATCGCCGCCCGCCTGCCCGCACCGGAAACCGGCACCGGCCTTGCCAGCCCGCAAGAGGCGCATCTGGCCTTCGGCCCGCGCTGGCGGGTGCTGTCCTCGCGCGCCATCGGCGCGGGCGAGGGGCTGGCCCATCTGGCCCTGCCGCAGGCTTACGCCGCCGAACCGGATCAGGGCTGGCACATCCACCCCGCGCTGATGGATCTTGCCACCGGCTGGGCCATGGGGCTGATCGCGGGCTACCAGCCCGATCACCTCTGGGTGCCGGTGTCCTATGCCTCGGTCCGGGTCCACCGCCCGTTGCCCGCCCGCATCGTCAGCCATATGCGCAACGCAGGCCCCAACACCGCCGCGCGCGGCACGGCGGTGTTTGACATCACGCTCGCCACCCCCGAAGGCGCGGTCTGTATCGAGATTTCGGGCTTCACCCTCCACCGTCTTGATGGCGGCTTGCGGCTGACCCCACCCGATCCGCGCGCGCTGGAGTTCGACGCGGTGCCGCAAGGCGCCACCTCGCCCGCCGAAGATCGCCTGCTGCACGCCTTCTCGCAGGGCATCCGCCCGACCGAGGGGGCCGAAGCCTTTGGCCGCGCGCTGGCGCTGGGCCGCAGCCAGATCATCGTCTCGTCGCTCGACCTGCCCGCCCTGATCCGCGCGGCAACGGTAAAGGAAACCGCCCGCACCGACACCACCAGCTTTGACCGCCCCGATCTGGACAGCGCCTATGCCGAGCCGCGCAACGACATCGAACGCACCCTTGTGGGCTTCTGGCAGGATCTGCTGGGTGTGGCCCGCGTCGGCGTCGATGACAGCTTCTTTGACCTTGGCGGTCACAGCCTGATCGCCGTGCGCCTGTTTGCCATGGTCAAGAAAGCCTACCGCGTCGATTTCCCGATCTCGGTCCTGTTCGAGGCCCCGACAATCGCCGCCTGTGCCCGCCTGATCGAAGATCAGATCGGCCCGCAGGATGCGGCCACGGCCCCCGCGCAGGTGGCCAAGGCCCCCGCCCGCCGCTTCACCCATATCGTGCCGATGCACCGGGGCGAGGGTGGGGCGAAAACCCCGTTCTTTCTTGTGGCGGGCATGTTCGGCAATGTGCTGAACCTGCGCCATCTGGCCCAACTGCTGGGCGGCGACCGTCCGTTCTATGGCTTGCAGGCGCGCGGCCTTTACGGCGACGCCGCCCCGCACACCGATTTCGTGACCGCCGCGCGCGACTACATCACTGAAATGCGGCAGGTGCAGCCGACCGGCCCCTATATTCTGGGCGGCTTTTCGGGCGGTGGCCTGATCGCCTGGGAAATCGCCCGCCAACTCGAAGCGGCGGGGGAGTCGGTGCCGCTGGTCGTGCTCTTGGATACCCCCATCCCCTTGCGCCCACAGCTTTCCAAGCTGGACAAGCTGATGATCCGTCTGGCCGAGCTGCGCGCCGAAGGCCCCGCTTTCCTCGCCCGCTGGTGGCGCGAAAAGCAGGCGTGGAAGCGCGCGCAGGCCACACCGCCCGCCGACGACACCGCCTTCCACAACGCCGCGATCGAGGCCGCCTTCCGCGCCGCCCTGCCGCTCTACACCATGCCGCCTCGCACCGGGGCCACCGTGCTGTTCCGCCCCGCGCTTGACAAACGCTGGCAGGTTACGGGCGGGCGCTGGGTCAGTGCCGCGCGCGAATTCGTGTTTGACGACAACGACCTGACCCAATTCGCCCCCGCGCTGTCGGTGATCGAGGTGCCGGGAACCCACGATTCCATGGTGCTGGAACCCAACGTCCGGGTGCTGTCGGCCCGCATGCGCGCGGTGATCGAACGGGCCGAGGGGCCATCGCCCGTCACCCATCTTGCACAGGCGGCGGAATAGCATGGCCAGCGTGCTGACCGTCATCCTCAACTGGCGCACGGCGGATATGACCCTGCGCGCCGCCGAACACGCGCTGGTGGCGATGCGGGGCATCGACGGCGCGGTGGTGATCGTGGACAACGATTCCGGCGATGGCAGCTTTGACCGGATCAGCGCCGCAGCCACCTCGCGCGGCTGGGATCACGGCCCGCACCAAGTGCGCGTGCTGCAATCGGGGCATAACGGCGGCTTTGGCGCGGGCAACAATTTCGGCATCCGCGCGGGTCTGCCCGGCGGCGCGCGGCCCGATTACATCTACCTGCTCAACTCCGATGCCTTTCCGGCCCCCGATGCCATCCGCGCCCTGCTGACCCATCTGGAGGCGCACCCCGCTACCGGCTTTGCCGGCAGCCATATCCACGGCCCCGATGGCGCGCCGCACCACACCGCCTTTCGCTTTCCCTCCATCGCGGGCGAATTCGAACAGGCCGCCCGCTTTGGCCCGATCTCGCGCCTGCTGCGCCATGCCATCGTGGCCCCGCCCTTGCCCACCACCACCACGCGGGTCGATTGGCTGGCGGGCGCCAGCCTGATGATGCGCAGCGCCGTGCTGGACCGGATCGGCCTGTTTGACGAAACCTTTTTCCTCTATTTCGAGGAAACCGATCTGTGCCTGCGCGCCGCCCGCGCGGGCTTTCCCACCGATTATGTGGTGCAAAGCCGGGTGGCGCATATCGGTTCGGTCTCTACCGGCATGAAGGGCTGGCAGCGGGTGCCGCGCTTCTGGCTGGATTCCCGGATGCACTATTATACGAAATCGCATGGCCGCGCCTATGCCCTGCTGGCGACCGCAGCGCATGTGGCGGGCGGGCTGGTCTGGCGCGCGCGGGCGTTGATTCAGCGCAAGGATGTGATCGACCCCGCGCATTACCTTTGGGATATGTCGGCCCATGCTGTGGCTTGGGCAACGTCCGGCTTCCGGCCTGCGGCACGACAGTAAGGCCGCCATGGGCGGCAAGGAGCGAGTGATGACCCTCAGCGCAATTCTGATCGGCAATGAAAGCCTGACACAAGCCTGCGGCGCGGCGTGGCTGGCGCGCGGGCATCGTCTGGCGGCCGTGGTCACGCGCGACCCTGCCGTGCGGGCATGGGGCACGGCGCAGGGCCTGCGGACCGAGGCTCCCGGGCAGGGGCTGGCCGACCGGCTCGCGGGCCTGTCCTGCGATTGGCTGCTGTCTGTCGCCAACCTGTCGCTGGTGCCTGCCGATGTGCGCGCGATGGCGACGCGCGGCGCGGTGAATTTTCACGACGGCCCGCTGCCGCACTACGCGGGCCTGAACGCGCCAGTCTGGGCGCTGCTGGCCGGGGAAACCCGGCACGGCATCACATGGCACCTGATGACCGATGGCGTGGACGAAGGCGACAGTCTGGAACAGCGCCTGTTCGACGTGTCCCCCGATGAAACCGCGCTCTCGCTCAACACCCGCTGTTTCGAGGCCGGGGTGGAAAGCTTCCCCGCCGTCATGGCGCAACTGGAGACGGGCCTGCGTCCCCTCCCGCAAGACTTCACCCATCGCCGGGTGTTCGCCCGCGCCGACCGCCCCGCCGCCTTTGGCCGGCTGGATGTCTCGCAACCCGCCGACGCGGTGGCGCGCATGGTCCGCGCGCTGGACCATGGCCGCACATGGAACCCGCTGACCACGGCCAAGATCGCCGGGGCGTTCGGCGTGCTGAACGTCGGTGCCGCCGATGTGGTGCCGGGGCAGGGCGCGCCGGGGGCGGTGCTGTCGTCCACACCCGAAGGTGTGGTGGTGGCCTGCGCCACAGGTGCCGTGCGCCTGCACCGGCTGACCTGTCAAGCGCGCGGGTTGCCGGTCTGCCCCTCCACGGTGACCGACCTTGCCCCCCTGACCGACACAGACGCGCTGACCGCCGCTTTGGCGGCACTGGTCCCGCATGAGCCTGCGATCCGCAAACGGCTGTCAGCCCTGTCGCCCGCCGAGGTGGCAGGGACCGGCGATGGCACGGGCTGGCTGCGCCTGCCGGTCACCGGCGATGCCGCCACGCTGGCGGTGGCCATGGCGCGCATCTCGGGGCAGGACAGCCCCGATGTCGCGCTGTCTGTCGCGCCGGGACTGGAAGGCTACAGCAGCGGCTGGGTGCCGCTGCGCCTCCCGACCGATGGCACCGTGGGGGCCGCGCGTGCTGTGGTGCTGGCCGACCACGCACCCGGCTTTCCGCTTGATCTGATGACGCGCGACCCGGCGCTGGCCAGTCTGACGATCCCGCCGGTGGCCGTCTCGCTGCACGGCGCGCCGGTGCCGGGGGCGGTGATCACGCTGGTCGATGGCGCGGTGCTGGCCGACCTGTCGCGCCTCTCGGAACCGCAGGCGCAGGCGCTTGCGGCGCGTCTCGAACATGTTGCCGGGGTCATGACGGATGCGGCAATGGTGTCGGCGCTGCCACGCATGTCACCGCACGAACGTCATGCTGTGGTGCATGACGTGAACCATACGTTGGGCATACGCGATGCATACTGTGTGCATCAGGCGTTCGAGGCGCAGGTTGCGCGCACCCCCGACGCCCCCGCGCTCAGCTTCGGGTCGGTGACGCTGACCTATGCCCAGCTCAACGCGCGGGCCAACAAGGTGGCGCATGTGCTGCGAACACAAGGTGTAGGGCCGGGGGTTCTGGTCGGCCTGCACATCCGCCGCAGTCTGGAGATGGTGGTGGGGGCCTTGGCGATCCAAAAGGCGGGCGGGGCCTATGTGCCGATGGACCCAGCCTATCCCATTGATCGCACGCGCCTTTATATCGAGGACTCCGCCTGCCCGGTGATCGTGACCACCAGCGATCTGGCCGCTGACTTGCCGGGGCAGGCGATGGCCCTGTGTCTTGACACGGATGGGCGCATCGCGGATGCACCGGACACCAACCCCACATCTGGTGTCGGTCCGGGCGATCTGGCGTATCTGATCTACACCTCCGGCTCCACCGGCAGGCCAAAGGGCGTGATGGTGGAACATCGAAATGTTGTGAACTTTTTCAATGGGATGGACACCCGCATCGGCCAGGAACCGGGCGTCTGGCTGGCCGTCACCTCGCTGTCGTTCGACATTTCGGTGCTGGAACTGTTCTGGACGCTGGCGCGCGGGTTCAAGGTGGTGATCAGCTCGGACGAAAACCGCGCGCTGGTGTCGTCTGGCCCGATCGCATCGGCTCAAACCATTGATTTTTCGCTCTATTATTGGGGCAACGACGATGGCGCAGGCCCCAAGAAGTATGAACTTCTGCTGGAAGGCGCCAAATTCGCCGACACCCACGGCTTTGCGGCGGTGTGGACCCCCGAACGCCACTTCCACGCCTTCGGCGGCCCCTATCCCAACCCCGCGGTGACAGGCGCTGCCGTTGCAGCGGTAACGCAAAATATTGCTGTAAGAGCAGGGTCTTGCGTGGTCCCCCTCCACCACCCGGCCCGCATTGCCGAAGAGTGGGCGGTGATCGACAACCTGACAGGCGGGCGTGCCGGCATCGCGATTGCCAGCGGCTGGCAACCCGATGATTTCGTGCTCCGCCCCGAAAACACCCCCCCCTACAACAAGGCCGCGATGTTCGCCGCCGCCGACCAGATCAAACGCCTGTGGCGTGGCGAGGCGGTGGATTTTCCCACCGCTGACGGGTCGATGTTCCCGGTGGTGACCCAGCCGCGCCCGGTGTCGGCGGACCTGCCGCTTTGGGTCACAACAGCGGGCAACCCCGAGACTTGGCGCGAGGCGGGGGCCATGGGCGCCAATGTGCTGACCCATCTTCTGGGCCAGTCGGTGGACGAGGTGGCGGGCAAGATCAAACTGTATCGAGAGGCCCGCGCCAAGGCGGGGCATGACCCGGAAGCGGGCGTTATCACATTGATGTTGCACACCTTTGTAGGGCGTGACCGCGATCAGGTGCGTCGCGCGGCCGAGGGCCCGATGAAGGCCTATCTTGCGGCGGCGGTGGGCTTGGTGAAGCAATATGCCTGGGCATTCCCGGCCTTCAAGAAGCCGCAGGGCGTGACCAACCCGATGCAGATCGACCTGCAAACGCTGAGCGACGAGGAGAACGCGGCGATCCTTGATTTCGCGTTTCAGCGGTATTTCGACGACTCCGGCCTGTTCGGCACGGTGGAAGATGCGCTTGCGCGCGTCGAACGGCTCAAACGCATCGGCGTGGGCGAGGTGGCTTGCCTGATCGACTATGGCATCGCCCCCGCACAGGTGCTGGAGGGGCTGTATCCGCTGGCCGAAGTGGTGCGGCGCGCCAACGCGGGCGGAGGCGTGGCGGAGGATGATCATTCGATCGCAGCGCAACTGATCCGGCACAAAGTCACCCATCTGCAATGCACGCCCAGCATGGCGCGGATGATCGCGCTGAACGACGAGTCGCGCGCGGCACTGGCCGGGGTGAAAACCTTGATGGTCGGGGGCGAAGCGCTGCCGGGCGCGCTGGTGCAGGATCTGCGGGCGGCGACCAATGCGCGTATCCTCAACATGTATGGCCCGACGGAAACCACGATCTGGTCTTCGGTCGAGGAGGTGGCAGGCGGCGAGCCGGTGGCGAACATCGGCACTCCGCTTATCAACCAACAGATGTATGTTCTGGATGATACACAAGATCCGGTGCCGGTTGGCACGATCGGGGAGTTGTGGATCGGGGGTGACGGTGTTGCGCGCGGCTATTGGCAGCGCGCGGATCTGACGGCCGAGCGGTTCAGACCCGATCCGTTCGTGACGCCGGATCGTGCCTGCCCGTGGGGCGCGCGGATGTATCGGACCGGCGATCTGGTGCGCAGGCGCGCAGATGGCAAGATCGACTTCCTTGGCCGCACCGATCATCAGGTCAAGATGCGGGGCTACCGGATTGAACTGGGTGAGATCGAGGCGGCGCTGGAGGCACAGCCGGGGATCACGCAAGCGGTGGTGATGGCGCGCGAGGACAGTCCCGGCGATGTGCGACTCGTTGGTTATGTCACCGGCGCGGCGCAGAAGGCGGACTTGCGCGCGGCGTTGGCAGTGGCTTTGCCGGAGCATATGGTGCCAGCCCACATCGTGACGCTGGCGGCGTTTCCGCTGACGCCCAACCGCAAGGTGGACCGCAAGGCACTGCCGTTGCCCGGCGAGCAAGTGAAAGAGGCCACAGCATTTGTGGCGCCTGCCTCGGACGTGGAAGCGAAGATCGCAGCGGTGTGGGCGCGGGTGCTGGGGGTGGCGAAGGTGGGGGCGAAGGACAACTTCTTTGCGCTGGGCGGACATTCGTTGCTGGCGGTGCAGGCGCATCGCGAGATCCGGGAGGCGCTGGGGGCGGCGAAGCTGTCGATCACCGATATCTTCCGCTTTCCGACGCTGCAGGCCTTGTCGGCGCATCTGGATGACGGGCCAAAGCCGATGGCCGCAGCCGAACCCACTGGGTTGGCTGCGCAGGCCGTTGTGCGCGCCGATGCCATGGCGCGCAGGCGGGCGATGCGGGCGGGTAGGACGGGTGTGGATGCCTGACCCTTGGTTGCTTGCGGCGCTGCGGGGCGTTGCACCCGATGGGGCGGGGATGGGCTGGGCCGATCCCCGCGCACTGTATCCCCTGATGCCGGGCGAGACGCTGCCGGGGGCCGTGCCTGCGCGGCTGCGTGAGTTTGCTGCCGGACGGGCGGCGGCGCGTAACGCTTTGGCCGGGATTGGCATTCAGGCGCAGGCGATGCCGCAAGGGTCGGATCGTGCGCCGGTCTGGCCGGTGGGGGTGGTGGGGTCGATCACCCATACCGGGGTGGCCTGTCTGGCGGTGGTGATGCCTGCGGCGACCTGCCGGGGGATCGGGATTGATCTGGAGCAGGACATTCCGCTGGAGCCGGCGATTTGGGACACCATCCTGCGGTCCGATGAGCAGTCGGGTATGACTGGCGCCAAAGCCAAGGCCGTGTTTTCTGCCAAGGAGGCGGCCTACAAGGCGCAATACGCGGTCAGCCGCACGCTTTTTGGTTTTGACGCGATGCGGGTGGAGATGGAGGGCGACCGCTTTGCGGCGGTGTTCATGCAGGCTGTGCCGCCGTTTGATGTTGGCAAGCGGATCAATGGGTGGCTGGTGCGGGCCGGGGGCCATGTGCTGACCCTTGCCTGCCTGTGATGCTGCAATGCAGCGACGAATTGTCGCGACAGTGGCGTGGAATGCGCTAAAACTCCGGAAACTGCAGATCTTGAGGAGGATATGCGGTGTTCGGGAGGAAGCTATGAACAAATTCGTCGCATTGGCCTGTGTGGTCAGCTGGTCTGGCTTCTGGGCCTTTGGCTATCTGGCATTGTCGGCCGAGAGTCATGAACAGGCACAGATTCTGGTGGCCGCTCTGCTGGCCGGGTTTGGATTTCTGACCGGGGTGTTCGCGTATATCCGGCTGGCCCGCGACAAGCCTGTGGATTACAAGCGGGCTGTGCAAAGCTGAACGCTGCTTTGCCCTTGTTCGGCGGCATTGTCCGGCCTACCTCACAGGGATGAAACATCTCATTCCGTTCCTTCCCAAACCTCCCATCGTGCCCGTCATCCGTTTGCAGGGCGCGATCGGGACTGGCGGGCGTAGCCTGTCTGATCAGTCACTGGCCCCATTGTTCGAGCGGGCGTTTTCGCGCGGCAAGCCGGCGGCAGTGGCGCTGGTCATCAATTCCCCCGGTGGATCCCCGGTGCAATCGTCGCTGATCGCGGCGCGTATCCGGCGGTTGTCGGTAGAGAAAAAGGTGCCGGTGCACTGCTTTGTCGAGGATATCGCCGCGTCGGGCGGGTATTGGCTGGCGGTGGCGGCGGATCAGATCTGGGTCGATGAGTCGTCCTTGGTCGGCTCTATTGGCGTGATATATGCCAGTTTCGGGTTCCATGAGCTGATGCAGAAAAACGGGGTGGAGCGGCGGGTGCATACGGCCGGCAAGTCAAAGTCGTTTGCCGATCCGTTCAAACCCGAACGTCCCGAAGATGTGGAGCGTATCCACAAGATGCTGGCACCGTTGCACGAGAATTTCATCGCTCAGGTCAAGGCACGGCGTGGGTCGCGGTTGAAGCCCGATGCAGATCTGTTCAACGCCGATATCTGGGTGGGCCGGGCCAGCGTGGAAAACGGATTGACGGATGGCGTTGGCCATCTGGTGCCCAAGATGAAAGAGCTGTTTGGCGACAAGGTGCGGCTGGTGCCGTACGGGCAGCGACGCGGGCTGTTGCAAAGGTTTGGACTGGCCATGAGTGACACGCTGATGGCATCGGTAGAGGAGCGGGCCCTGTGGGCGCGCTACGGTCTGTAGATGCTGTTCAAGATCATCATGATCTTTCTGCTGGCCATGGTGCTGGTGGGAATGATCGGCAAGCTGGTGTTCCCTTCGGCGATTGACCGGATGAAGAGCAGGGCCTTGGGCAGAGGACCTGTCTGCCGGGCATGTGGGCGCTATGTCATCGGCAAAAGCTGTGACTGCGGAAAAAAGGGCTGAGACATGACGGCATTGGTGACCGGGGCGGGCAAGCGGCTTGGCCGTGCAATGGCGCTGTATCTGGCTGGTCGGGGGCATGATGTGGCGGTGCATTACTCCGCCTCGGGTGACGCGGCAGCAGAGGTTGTGGCCGAGATCACTGCATTGGGGCGTCGGGCGGTGGCGGTGAAGGCCGATCTGCTGATCGAGGCACAGGTGGAAACCTTGATCGACCGGGCGTCGGCTTCGCTGGGCCCTTTGACGGTGCTGGTCAACAATGCGTCGATCTTTGAATATGATACGGTTCAGACCGGCACGCGGGTCAGTTGGGACCGGGCGATGGAAAGCAATCTTCGCGCACCATTTGTGTTGACGCAGAGGTTCGCGGCGCAATGCCCGCAAGCGGCGGCAGATGAACAAGGTGAGCCGTTGGCGCAGGGATTGGTTGTGAATATGATCGATCAGCGAGTGCGCAAGCTGACGCCGGAATTTGCCAGCTATACCCTTGCCAAGATGGGGCTTTGGGCGTTGACGCAGACGGCGGCGCAAGGTTTGGCGCCACACGTGCGGGTGAATGGCATCGGGCCGGGGCCAACGTTGCAGGGCGCCCGTCAGTCAGATCAGCATTTTTCCCTACAGCGCGCGTCAACGGTGCTGGGGCGCGGCGCGAATCCTTCGGATGTGACAGCGGCGCTTGGATTTTTTCTCGATTCCCCCGCTGTCACCGGGCAGATGATTGCGGTGGATGGCGGCCAGCACCTAAGCTGGAAAACGCCTGACGTGTTGGGTGTTGAGTGAGGTTGACGCAAACCCATCGACAAGTTGTCCACTTTTCGCAAGACGTTCACACGTGCGTTACACAAGCCTCTGTTTTTGCATATCTTTACTTGGTGCATAAGAATATTTGCTTGTTTATCATATAGTTAAGTTTTTGCCCAAAAAATGAGCATCTTAACGAAATGGTCGAAAAACAAGGGAAATCTGGCGATCGTGAAACTTTCTCCGCAGGTTTATCCACAGAAACGGTGGACTTCTTCGCCCTTGCCCCCCGCGCGATATCATTGCAGCGATAGGGCAGAATCGATGACTGTAGTCGGGGTCATTTCAGGGGGTGCGTCGTGACAGAGGAAAACCAGCAAACCGAAGTCGTGGCCACCGGGCAGGCCGTGATTCAGGGCTACCTGAAAACGCTGGATGCATCCCCCGGCGTCTACCGGATGCTGAACCCGAAGGGCGAGGTTCTGTACGTCGGCAAGGCGCGCAATCTGAAGGCGCGGGTGTCGAATTATGCGCGTGGCTCCGGGCATTCGGCACGGATCGCGCGGATGATTTTTGAGACCGCCAGCATGATGTTCCTGACCACCCGGACCGAGGTGGAGGCGCTGCTTTTGGAGCAGAACCTGATCAAGCAGCTGAAGCCGCGCTACAATGTGCTGATGCGGGATGACAAGAGCTTTCCCAATATCCTGATTTCCAAGACCCATGCCTATCCGCAGCTGAAAAAGCACCGGGGGAAAAAGACCGAAAAGGGCGCGTATTTCGGCCCCTTTGCCAGTGCGGGTGCGGTGAACCGGACGCTGAACCAGTTGCAAAAGGTGTTTTTGCTGCGCAACTGCACCGATGCGATGTTCGAGGCGCGCACCCGACCCTGTCTGCAATACCAGATAAAGCGGTGTGCGGCGCCTTGTGTGGGCAAGGTCAGTGCCGATGGCTACGGGCAACTGGTGGCGGATGCCGAACGGTTCTTGCAGGGCAAGACCACCACGGTGCAGGCCAATCTGGCCGCCGAGATGGCGAAGGCGTCGGATGAGATGGAGTTTGAACGCGCGGCGGCGCTGCGCGACCGCATCCGCGCGTTGACGCAGGTGCAGCAGACCCAAGGCATCAACCCGCGCGGTGTCGCCGAGGCCGATATCGTGGCGCTGCATCTGGAGGGCGGGCAAGCCTGTGTGCAGGTGTTCTTCATCCGCGCCAACCAGTCCTGGGGCAACCGCGATTTTTACCCGCGCACCGGGGCGGGGGCGGAGGAGGCGGAAATCCTGACCGCCTTCCTGACCCAGTTCTATGATGACAAGGAACCGCCGCGCCTCATCCTGCTGTCACATGCCGTGGAAGACGAGGATCTGGTGGTGCAGGCGTTGTCGGATCGGGCAGGTCGCCGTGTGGAATTGGCGGTGCCGCTTCGGGGCGAAAAGGCCGAGTTGGTGGAAAACGCCACCCGCAACGCGCGCGAGTCCCTTGCGCGCAAGATGGCCGAGACCAGCACGCAGAACAAGCTGTTGGTCGGGCTGGCCGAGGCGTTTGATCTGGATGCCCCACCAAGCCGGATCGAGATTTACGACAATGCCCATATTCAGGGGTCTGACCCGGTTGGCGGCATGGTGGTGGCAGGGCCAGAGGGTTTCGTGAAATCACAATACCGCAAGTTCAATATCAAGTCTGCGGCGGGCGCGAATTCTGACGACTTCGGCATGATGAAAGAGGTGCTGACCCGACGGTTCGAGCGGCTGCTGAAGGAAGATCCTGACCGCAAGTCGGATATGTGGCCCGATCTTTTGTTGATCGACGGCGGTGCCGGGCAGGTTTCGGCGGTGGGCGAAATCATGGCCGAATTGGGGGTGGATGATGTGCCCTTCATCGGGGTGGCCAAGGGGATTGACCGTGACGCGGGCAAAGAGGAGTTCCACCGCCCCGGCGTGCGCCCCTTTGCGTTGCAACGCAATGACCCGGTGCTGTATTTCGTGCAACGTCTGCGCGACGAGGCGCATCGCTGGGCCAATGGCGCGCATGTGGCCAAGCGCGCCAAGCAGGTGGGGGTGACGCCGCTGGATGATATTCCCGGCGTGGGCGCCACCCGCAAACGGGCGCTGTTGGCGCATTTCGGCAGTGCCAAGGCTGTGTCGCGGGCGGGTCTGTCGGACCTGACGGCGGTTGACGGGATCTCCGAGGCGATGGCGCAGGTGATCTACGACACGTTCAACGTGCGGGGGTAAATGTTTCGCGCTGCCATCCCGCGTCATAGGTGCAGGCTGTGCATCTGGCAAAGGCGGCAAGCCGGTCAAGCTCGCGGGTAAGTTTCGCCACGCGGGCTTTGGTCAGACGGACGCCCGGTTCGGGCCAGAAGGCGCGGATGTGCAAGGTGGCATTGGTCCGGTCGGCCTTCGCGTCGACCCGGCCGATCAGCCGGGTGCCTTCAAGCACCGGGAAAACATAGTAGCCATATTGGCGTTTTGCTTCGGGCACGAAAACCTCGATCCGGTAGTGAAAGCCGAACAGCCGCTCCACCCGCGCGCGGTCGCGCAGTGCCGGGTCAAAGGGTGACAGGATGCGCAGGCCAGTGGGGGCGTCGGGCAGGGCTTGGACGCGGTCGGCAAGGTCCGGGCTTGCAAGGGCCGGGCGTGAGCTGCCATCAGCCTGTTGCACGGAAATGCGGATCAGATGGCCTTGGTCGATTTTCGCGTTCGCCCATTCCTGCACCGCCACTTTGTCAACGGCGTGCCAGTAGCGCGCGATTTCCAGTTCGTCGGCAAAGCCAAGGTTTGCAAGCGCCGAGGTGCAGGCCCAATCACGATAGTCTTTGGGGTCGGTTTCTTTGTGCAGATATTGGGCAGGAATGACGTTTTCGGTCAGGTCATAGACCTTTCGGAAGGCGTCGCGGCGAGTCACGGCGATGTGCCCGGTGCGCCAAAGCCATTCCAGTGCAGTTTTCGACGGGTGCCAGTCCCACCAGCCGCCTTTGCCGCGCTGTTCGCCTTCACCCACATCGGCGCTGCTGACGGGGCCATGGGCAGCGATGCGGTTCAGGATGGTATCGAACTGTGCCTCATACCCGTCGCGGAACCAGCGCTGCCAATTGGCACGCAGACGGGTGGCATCGCGGGCAAAGCGGTGTTTCCACTGCGGGAACAGGGCTATCGGCAGGATAGAGGCGTCGTGCGTCCAGTGTTCGAACAGGGCGCGATCGCGCTCCAGCAGGGGTTTCAGCGCGATGGGGCGGTATTGGTGACGTCGTGCCCACAGGATCATGTGATGCGCGCGTTCAACGGTGGTGATGCTGTCGACCTGAACAAAGCCGATGCGGTCAATCAGCGCCGCCAGATCAGCGCCTTTTGCCGATCCCTGGCGCGGGTCGGTCAGGGCATGATGGCGCAGGAACAAGTGTCGGGCGGTGGTGTTGGGCAGATCCATGTTGCCATTCGGACTGCGCCAAGCGGGAAAGGTCAATGGCTTTGGAAAGACTCAGGCCGCTTGTGCCGCCATGACCCGTCGGGCCTCGGGGAAGCTGACCAAACGCCGCCCAGCCTCATCCCACAGATGCAGGCGAGCGCAGGACAGGCTTTGACGCAGGGTCAGCACCTGTGCTTCGGCAAGCGTGGGGTAATCGCGCAAAATCTCGGACAGACGGTAAAACGGGATGCGGCTGTAAAGATGGTGCACATGGTGAATGCCGATGTTCGCAGTCATCCAGCGCAAGGGTTGGGGCAGCTTGTAATGTGAGCTGCCCAACAGGGCGGCATCATGCATCTGCCAATCCGTTTCGTGATCCCAATATGTGCCTTCGAATTGATGTTGCACAAAGAACAGCCAGACACCGATGGTTGCGGCAGACACCACCGTGGGCAGAAAAATCAGCACCGGCACCTGCCAGCCACCCAGCAGGAACAACCCTGCCAGCAGTGCCGCCAGCACCAGATTTGTGCCCATGGCAGACAGCCAATATCGCCAGCCCGATGTCATCATGCCCATCGGCAGACGGTATTCCAGAATGAACAGATACGCCGGGCCAAGACCGAACATCACCAAGGGATGACGATAGGCACGATACATCAGCCGCCCGAACCAGTTGCGCCGATTGTATTCATCCACCGTTAGGGTCATCACATCACCGATGCCGCGCCGATCAAGATTGCCGGCATGGGCATGATGGATCGAATGGCTGCGTTTCCAAACGGTATAGGGGGTCAGCGTCAGCACCCCGATGGCGCGCCCAACCCAGTCGTTGCCCTCGCGACTGGCAAAGAACGATTGATGGCCGCAATCATGCTGGATCAGGAACAGCCGCACCAGCCAGAACCCATTGAGAAGCGCAATGCCAAGTGACAGCCACACATTCACCGACAGTGCTGCCCACGCTGCTGCCCAGAAAGCCACGAAACCAGCCAGGGTGACGGTCAATTCGAACAGCGACCGCGGGACCGAAGGCTCGCGGTATTTTGCGAGCAGAGGCACCCATTTTCTGGCGCTTGCCACTTGGGCGTTGTCCAGATCGTTCTGCATCATCGTCATTCAGGGGCCTTTGCGGCTTTTCGTTCGGCTGACCGGGCTGGCGCGGGCCTGATTTCTCGGCCCATCACCGGAGTGCCCCATACCATGAGTTCGCTACAGAAAATTGAACAACACAACGGACGTGGCAAAATGCCCGGAATGGGTCAGTCATGCGCAAGGCCCGCCTCGGCTGCGATGGTGCGGGCTGATTTGCGCGCGCGTTCAGTCGCCGATTTGAGCTGGCCACAGGCGGCCATGATATCCTCGCCGCGCGGGGTGCGGATCGGGCTGGCATAGCCCGCGTTGTGGATGATGTCGGCAAAGGCGTGGATGCGGTTGCCGCTGGAGCGCTTGTAGGGCGCGCCGGGCCATTCGTTGAACGGGATCAGGTTTACCTTGGCCGGAATGCCGCGCAGCAGTTCCACGAGCCGGTAGGCATCTTCCTTGGTGTCGTTCACGCCGTCCAGCATCACATATTCAAAGGTGATCCGTTCAGAATTTGACAGGCCGGGATAGTCGCGCAGGGCATCCAGCAGCGTGGCGATGTTCCAGCGTTTGTTGATCGGCACCAGTTGATCGCGCACCGCGTCGGTGGTGGCGTGGAACGACACCGCCAACAGGCAGCCGATTTCGGTCGCGGTTCGGCCAATTTCCGGCACAACGCCAGAAGTTGACAGCGTGATGCGGCGGCGGCCAAGGGCGATGCCCTCGTTGTCCATCACGACTTTCATCGCGTCGCGGACATTTTCGAAATTATACAGCGGCTCGCCCATGCCCATCAGCACTACGTTCGAGATCAACCGGGTCTCGACCTTTGGCGCGCCCTGCACCGGCCATTCGCCCAGATCGTCGCGCGCCAGCATGACCTGCCCCACGATTTCACCCGCCGTCAGATTTCGCACCAGTTTCTGCGTGCCGGTGTGGCAAAAGCTGCATGTCAAAGTGCAGCCGACCTGCGAAGAAATGCACAGCGTGCCGCGATCAGTCTCGGGGATGTAGACGACTTCCACCTCGTGGCCGCCTGCGATCCGAACCAGATATTTGCGGGTGCCATCCGTGGAGACTTGTTTGCTGACCACTTCGGGCAGTTCGATCGTGAAGTGATCGGCCAGCAATGCCCGGTATTCCTTTGCCAGATTGGTCATCAGGGCAAAGTCACGCACGCCCCAATGGTAAACCCATTGCCAGACTTGCCCCAAACGCATTTTTACCTGTTTTTCAGGCGTGCCAGCCGCAGTCAGCGCATCGCGCAACTGGTCGCGGGTCAGGCCGACGATGTTTGTCAGACCCCCCTCGGGCAGCTTGCGCGGCAGGGTCAGCACATCTTGGGTGATCGGGGCAGGTGCGGGCATCGGCGTATCCATCAGGTGGCAAGGGTATGATATAGGAAAGCACTGGTCAAAATAAAACCGGCCAAAGTGTAAACGGTCCAGATGATTCCGTGCAGTCCGACGACGGCCAAACCTGATCTTCAAACGCGAAAACGCCCCGGAATTTCCGGGGCGCGGTCGCAGGTTTGTGTCAGACTGTCACTTGCAGCGGGTTTCGGCTTCTTGCATCGCGGCGGTAAAGCCACGCAGGCTGAAGGTATCTTTTGTCTGGGTGCCGCGACCGGAAGCCCCGGTCAACACAGCCGTTGCCCCGCGCTTCATCGCCGTCAGTAGAGCTTCGTCGGCGTCCGCACTTGCCGGCCAAGCCCATTCGCCATCGGCAAACAGATCATAGCTTTGGCCGTCGATTTCGACCTTTACGGTCGAGCCGGTCGCAAATGGGTAGCCGCCGGTGAACGACACTTCGCCGCGCGCGCCCGCGCCCGGACGGAAGGTCACGAACAGCAGGATGTCGCCCCGGCGCACAGAAACCGGCTGGCCGCCGCGCGAATTCACGGTTTCTTTCGGGCTGGACACCCCCCAACATTCCTTGGGATCGTTCTCGGTGAAAACGCTCCAGTCCGTTTTGGTGGCAACGCGGTTCGTCGATTCTTGCGCGTAGGTGGACGATGCGGCCAAGGCCATGGCAACGCCAAGTGCGGTGCGCACGAAGATGGATGTCATAATATTACAGCCTCCAAGCTGTCCTTTGCCTCTGCCCGTTTGCCGCCGTTTTTGTCACACGGCTTTTTTGTGGCATGGGGACATTCAACCCGATATCCCATCCATAACGCAAAAAGACCAATCCGCGAAAGCCCCATGGGCAACAAATCGCGCATCTGTGACGGGGAGAGACGATGAAAAACGCGCAAGCGATGGTGGAACTGTGGCGCGGCGGGCGGCTGGAAAGCAGTCACGCGGGGCATGCCGTGATCTGGGGCGACGGGGACGAATTTGAAAGCTGGGGTGATCCCGCAACGGTGATTTTCCCTCGCTCGTCGTGCAAGATGATACAGGCTTTGCCCCTGGTTGAAAGCGGGGCGGCGGATGCGGCCGGCCTGACCGATCGGCAACTGGCGTTGTCTTGCGCCAGTCATCAGGGGGCAGCCTTGCATGTCGAGGCGACAGGACGCTGGTTGTCCGGCCTGGGTTTGTCCGAGTCGGATTTGCGCTGCGGGTCGCATGAACCCTATGACCGGGACGAGCGGAACCGATTGATCTGCGCGGGCGACAGCCCTTGCCAGCTGCACAACAACTGCTCGGGCAAGCATTGCGGATTCCTGACTGCGAGCCGGCATATGAAGGCTGGTCCGGAGTATGTGGAGGTGGATCACCCGCTGCAACGCGCGATCCGGCAGGCGACGGAAGAGGTCACGGGCGAGACGGTGGCCGGCTACGGGATCGACGGCTGTTCGGCGCCCAATTTTGCGATGTCTCTCGCCGGCTTGGCGCGCGCGATGCAACGCTTTGCCGCCGCACGCGATACTGGCGACTCGCGGCAACGCGCCATGGTGCGTCTTCGCATGGCGATGGCGGCCTATCCGGAAATGGTGGCAGGCGAAGGTCGTGCTTGCACCGAACTGATGCGCGCCATGGGTGGGAAGGTGGCGATCAAGACAGGCGCCGAGGCCGTGTTTGTCGCCATGCTGCCCGACCAGAAGTTGGGAATTGCGCTGAAGATTGTCGATGGCGGCACACGTGCGGCCGAAGCGGCGGTGGTTTCTATATTGGTGCGTCTTGGCGTGCTGGAGCCAGACCATCCAATGGCCCAAAAGCGGCTTCCAGCTGTGCAACGTAACTGGCGCGGGTTGGAGACGGGCGAGTTGCGGCTTGCCGCCAGTTTCGCGTAATGGAAAAGCCCCCGCCGCGATGGCGGGGGCCCTCTGTCGCAGCGCGACGATCCGGAGGCCGAACATCTGGGCGGGGGCAGTCAACATCCGGCCCCCGGACCTTACTCACACTACGTATCCTCTGTATGGCTGTGCGGTGTGGCAGCAATCGGGTTGTGGCGCGGCGATTGCGGGGTGATATCGCGGTGGAATTGTGGCGGTGAAAGCAGGGTTGATTTGCGGCAGCCGGACAGTAAGCTGCAATGATGACGATGCAACCCCCGAGCCACTATCCCTTTACCACATCCCTGCCCGAGCAGGTTTGCTTCGACAGGCATGAACTGTCGGCCATACTTGCGCTTTACGGGCGTATGGTGGCCATGGGAGAGTGGCGGGATTACGGCATATCCACCCTGCGCGACTTTGCTGTGTTCGAGGTGTATCGGCGCACCGCAGAAACCCCGCTTTACCGGATTGAAAAGCGGCCAAAGCTACGTGGGAAACAGGGCATCTATGCCGTTGTCGGCATGGATGGCCAGATATTGCGGCGTGGCGGCGATCTGGCGCAGGTGTTGCGCGTGCTGGAACGCAAGCTGATCCGGCCTGTCGATTAGGCAGGTTTCGTCGCCCTGCGGGGCAGGGACACCGCCGACAGGCCCGGAAAAAAACAGCCTCAGGGCGTGATGATGCGCCGTCGCGCGATCACCGGGCCGCCGTCTTGTGCAAGAATGCGCGCTATGGCTGCTGCTATGGGTTCAAATGCCACGCTCATCGTGTGACCGTTGGCGTGCAGAATACGTCGCGCGTCCGACACCCATGCGACATGGCCTTTCCAGAACAAAAGATCGCCCCGCTGCAAGGCCGCCGTGTCAGCAACCGGGTCTCCAAGCTCTTGCTGCTGGTCACTGTCGCCGGGGCAGGCAAGGCCGCAGGCCAGCATCGCCATTTGCACAAGTCCGGAACAATCCACGCCTGCCGCTGAATTCCCGCCCCAAAGATAGGGCGCACCGATCAGGCTTTCCGCGATTCCCACCGGATCCTTGGCCCGGTCGTTCAGCCCGCGCAAATGGGTCAATGGCACATAGCCCTGAGGTGTCTCGGCAAAATTGCCCTGAAAGGTGATGACGGTCAGGGTGGCGCCGAACGGCAGGGCTGCGCGTTCGGGCGCCTGAACTTTCGGCCGGGTGTAAAGATGGCTGGACCGGGCGGCCACCCAATGCGTCGGGGCGGCAGCGGGGCCGATGGCGCTTGCGTTCACCCAGCCGCAATAGCCGTCTTTGGCTGACTGAACAAAGGCATGACCATCTTCCAGATCAATGACTGTTACTTTGTCCCCCAACAAAAGCTGGCGGTCGCGCGCGCCGTTTGGATGGGCCAAAAGATCGGCGAGTGGCAGAATGATGCTGGCCACTTCGCCATCGACAAAGGTGGCTTCAACTTTCCCGCGCAGTATGGGCAAGGCAAAGCGCCCGGAACAGGGGGTGGTGCGGCGGTCCATTACAGCCCAAGCATCTCTGGAAGGGCATAGAGCAGCGCCCGCGCACCCTGTCCCGCGCCACCTTTGGGGCGCGCGGGCAAGGCAGATGGCACATGACCATAGATGTCGAAATGCGCATAGCGGGGGGTGTCGACAAAGCGGCGCAGGAACAAGGCGGCGGTGATCGCGCCGGCGAATCCGCCCGAAGGCGCATTGTCCAGATCGGCGATTCCCGGCTCGATCATCGGCTCATACGCGTCCCAGAACGGCAGGCGCCAGACCGGATCAAAGCCAGCCGCAGCACCTGCGGCAATTGCGGTGGCCATGGTCTGGTCGTCGGTGAAATAGGGTGCCAGATCCGGACCCACCGCCACGCGCGCCGCGCCGGTCAGCGTGGCCATCGAGATCACGGTCGCCCCCTGTTCCTCGCAAGCATAGGTGAGAGTATCGGCAAGGATCAGACGACCCTCTGCGTCGGTGTTGTTCACCTCGACTGTCAGACCCTTGCGGCTGGTCAGGATATCGCGCGGACGGAAGGCCGCCCCCGACACAGAGTTTTCGACCGCAGGAACCAGAACGCGAAGCCGCAAAGGCAGGCCCAGCCGCATGATCATCAGCGCAAGGCCCATGACCGTGGCGGCGCCGCCCATGTCCTTTTTCATCAAGAGCATTCCGGCCGAAGGCTTCAGATCAAGGCCCCCGGTGTCAAAGCACACGCCCTTGCCGACAAGGGTCAGCTGTGGGCCGTCGGTGCCCCAGCGCATCTCCAGCAGTCGGGGCGCGCGCGGCGAAGCATTGCCGACCGCATGGATCATCGGGAAATTCTGTTTCAGCAGATCATCGCCGACTATGGCCGTTGCCGTCGCGCCAAATTCGTCCGCCAAAGCAAAAAACGCGGTCTGAAGCTGATCCGGCCCCATATCGTTGGCTGGGGTGTTGATCAGGTCTCGGGTCAGGTATTCGCCCGCAGCCATCGCCAGCAGGGTTTCACCATCCAAACCTTCCGGCAGCTTCAGGCGGGGCAACTGAAGTGCGGTCTTGCCGGGGCGATAGGCGTCAAAACGGTAACTGGCCAGCAGCCAACCAAGCACAGCCTCTTTCGCGGTCGTCTCGGTCAACGCACCCGACAGGTGCCAATCGCCCGAAGGCAAAGCGGAAACCGCCTTGGCCAGGCCAAAGCGACCCTTCGCTCGCGCCTTTGCGCTGCCCATGCCAATTACGGCACCGACCACGCCGGTCGGTCCCGGCAGCAACTTCACGTCCC
This sequence comes from Paracoccaceae bacterium, assembly GCA_046292785.1. Taxonomy (GTDB): domain Bacteria; phylum Pseudomonadota; class Alphaproteobacteria; order Rhodobacterales; family Rhodobacteraceae; genus Pseudotabrizicola. The sequence goes on along the minus strand of JBKBQB010000030.1, from coordinate 11,176 downwards.
CCAAATCCGCCTTGAACCCACAGGCAGAGATCCATGACGCCCATTGCGCACCCGGTCCGTCCAGCCAACCGGCCAGATCATCAGGCGAGAGCACATGCAGCGGATGGGAGTCGACATCAGCGGGAGCAAAGCAGGGGAAAGGGTGCATCGTGCGATTTCCTTCTGGGGATACGCAGAGCCTAGCCGTTCCCGTGCCGCCTGCAACCCCCGCTAGATCAGCGAGCGATCAAGCAATTCCTTGTCTGGCGACAAAGACCGTTCGGCTATGCGCAACAGACGCGCCCAGACTGCAGAAAAGGCTGTCGGATCGCCGCCGTCCAGACAGGCACGCACGTCTGCGGCGACCAGGCTCAGTGAGACCATGCCAAGATTTTCGGACATCCGCTGCAAACGCCGCAACTGGCGGGACAAGTCGGCAAAATCACGCGCCCTGACCTGATTTGCCAAGCCGGCCATTGTCAGCGCCAATTCGCCCAAAGCGCGCGAGACCACCTGTTCTGCGGAAACTGTCCCCAGATTGCGATAGATCGTTGCGATTTGTTCGCCGTCCTGTTGCACCCGTTCCAACGGACGCAACGTTACCACATTGTCTGCCTGCATGGCCCACACCTCTTGTTTCACACCCGTGGGTAGGGTGCGCGCGGGATGCTGAAGAAAAGGTTGCATGAGCAGAACAATCCCTCTCGAATTTTCTGTGATTGCTGCCTAATAAGACAGGTCGCTCTTACAAAGGCCCGCCGGTCATGGATATTGCTCGCCCCCTTCCCACCTACCTGATCCAGCGCTTTCACGGATGGCGCGCGACCACATACAAAGACAACAAGGCATGGTTTCGCCGTTTGGCCGAAAGTGGCCAGCATCCGCGCGCCATGGTGATTTCCTGCTGTGACAGCCGGGTTCATGTCACGTCGATCTTTGGTGCAGATGAGGGCGAGTTTTTCATTCACCGGAATGTCGCCAATCTGGTGCCCCCTTACTCCCCCGACGGCACGTATCACGGGACTTCGGCAGCGGTGGAATACGCAGTGACGTCGCTGGGGGTCGCGCATATTGTGGTTCTGGGTCATTCCAATTGCGGCGGGGTAAAGGGGTGCCATGACATGTGCATGGGCCATGCCCCGGCGCTGGAGGAAAAGACATCTTTTGTCGGACGCTGGATGGACATTCTGCGCCCAGGATTCGAACGGGTGCGGGACCTGCCCGACGTTGACCGCCAGCGCGCGCTGGAAAAAGAGGCGGTGTTGGTCAGTCTGGAAAACCTGATGACCTTTCCTTTTGTCCGCGAGGCGGTGACGGCCGAACGGATGACGCTGCACGGGCTGTGGAACGACACGGGAGAGGGTATGCTGGAACACTACGATCCAGCACAGGGGTTTGTGGCCGTCTGATCTTGCCGCCGCGCCGTCGCTTTGCGATAAAGCTGCGAAACGGGGGTCTGAGATGACGGAAATCCTTGCTTTGGCGGCAGACAATCTGCTGTCCCCGATGATTTTGTGCTTTGCGCTTGGGCTGTTTGCGGCGCTGGCGCGGTCAGAGCTGACAGTGCCGGAGGCGGCGGCCAAGGCGCTGTCGATCTATCTTTTGTTCGCCATCGGCTTCAAGGGTGGCGTCGCGGTGTCGGATCACGGCGCCGATTTGCGGCTGATCGCGGCGCTTGGGGCCGGGATCGTGCTATCCTTCGCCTTGCCGCTGGTGGCCTTTGGCCTGTTGCGCGGTATGACACGGCTTTCCACAACCGACGCGGCAGCGGTGGCGGCGCATTACGGCTCGATCTCGATCGTGACCTATGTAACCGCCACTTCGGTGCTGGGCGGGCGCGGCATCGCGTCCGAAGGCTATATGGTCGCCGTTGCTGCCGCGATGGAGGCCCCTGCAATCATTTCGGCGCTGTGGCTTGTCAGTCGTGCGGGCAGTGGCAGACAGCGCATGGATGCGGACCTTTGGCGCGAGATTTTGTTGAACGGGTCGATCGTGCTGCTGATCGGGGCCTTTGTAATTGGCATGATCACCGGGCAGGACGGCATGGTTCGGATCGAGAGTTTCATCGTGTCGCCCTTTCAGGGGGTGCTGTGCCTGTTCCTGCTGGATATGGGGTTGGTCGCAGGGCGCGGTCTGCGCGCATCAAAGGGGGTTCTGTCTTTGGGCGCGGTGGTTTTTGGCTTTGTGATGCCGCTGGTCGGCGCGGTTGCCGGGCTGGCGGCGGGGCTTATCCTTGGCCTGTCAACCGGAGGTGTCGCGTTGATGATGGTGCTGGCGGCTTCGGCCAGCTATATCGCGGTGCCTGCGGCAATGCGCGTGGCGCTGCCCGAGGCGAACCCGTCGGTCTATCTCACGCTGTCGCTGGGCGTGACCTTTCCCTTCAACCTGACGCTTGGGATCCCGGCCTATGTGGCGGTGGCTCAAGCCGTGACCGGAGGCTGACAGATGCTGACCCATGCCGCCAAGCGCGTCGAGATCATTATCGAGGCCCCGATGCAAAGCCGCCTGACCGATGCGCTGCGCCGCGCCGGAGTCACGGGCTATACCGTGCTGCCGGTGCTGGGCGGATCGGGGCGGTCGGGCGATTGGACACGCGAAGGCCAGGTCGGGCGTGGTGGCATGGTGGCAGTGGTGTGCCTGATCAAGCCGGAACGGTTGGACCTGTTGCTGGACGCTGCCTTTGCGGTCGTGGAGCGGCACATCGGGGTGGTGTCGGTGACGGATTGCGACATATTGCGCGCCGAGCGGTTCTGAGGCAGGGCGACCCCTTCCCGCACCGACCTATGCCGCCCAAGGCCATACCTGCCGCAAGTGGGCTCCGTCAGGCTGAGCGTTGCAATGGTTGCGGCGCCCAGTTCAGGTTGTCTGAACCGCGGCGGCTGCGGTCAGACGGTTTTGGCGGGCTTTTGTCAAAAGGGTCGTGGCGGGACTCCGGTCAGGCAAAATGGATCTGAGGTTGGGGTTTGTGCGATTGTTCAGCCGCGCGTGCCGCGCAGCTCTGTTTCGAACAATCTGATCAGGTCGTCTCGTGTCACGCGGGCACGCGACCGATCTGAATTGGCTGGGACCAGCGATGACACGCAAGTCTTGCGTGGCATGAAACGGAAAGACCGCGGAAAAAACGGAACGCAGGGGAAGGATACGCTTCAGGGTCATGTTATGGCTATGAAACGAGGACCAGTCCTGCCCCTAATTGGAAGCCCGCATTCAGACCGCAAGCTTGGCATAACCGAGCGTGTGGATCAATTCGAAATAGAATTAACACTTTAGTTTAATAAAATCAACACGGAAGCTTCACGGAAAACCGTGATACCAATTGAGGCAACAATGTGGCGGCAAGAAGGAACAAGTGCGGCGCAAGTCAAATTCGCCGGCAATTTTCTTCATGGTCGTCATTCGATTGTGTCGCAGGTGGCAGTTTAAGGCGCTTGATAGTGCCTTGCTCACCTTAAAATGATCTTTCGTGCTGGGAGTTACGCATGAACATCCTCAAGACTCTTCTCGCCGGGACAACGGCTGTCCTCGCGCTCACCTCTGTGGCGGTGGCTCAAGACAACAATACCCGCATCCTGCAAAACGGTGATTTCAACGAAGCACTCATCAATCAGGGTGTCGGGTCGTCGAATGAGGCCAATCTTCAGCAGCTGGGAACCAACAGGGCTACGATCACGCAGTCCGGCAATGGCAATTTTACCGGCCGTGTGACAACCAACAGCCAGCGTATCATCGCACAGCGCGGTGCACAGAACGAACTGACCATCACCCAGTCCGGCAACGCCAACCTCATCGGGTTCGGCCCGACGCGCGTCAGCCAGGGGGCCACCACCTTTTCAGGCCGCGGCGACAACAACCGCGCAGAAATCACCCAGAGCACCAACAACAACGAAGTGGGCGGCATCATCCAGTCCAGCCCGGGCACGGCTGCGGTCGAAACGGCTGATCAGAACTATCTGCGGGTTCGCCAGCAGGGCGGCAACGGCAACTATGTCTCGGATCTGCGTCAGTACAACAACGTCACCGGTGCTGCACGCAATTTCATCGACATCTTCCAAAGCGGAACCGGCAACATGCTGGGGGCCAATGTTCCCAACGGAACGGGCGTGTTCCAGAGCGGTTCGGGCAACTCGGTTACCTACTCGGTCATCGGAAACCTGAACGGCACAAATGGGTCTGCTGGACAACCGGGTGTATTCACCGGGACCGCCAGTTCTGCCGTCGAAATTCGCCAAGGATATATCGAGCAGCGCGGCGAAGGCAACGCGATGAGCTATCGTGCCATCGGCGGAGAGAATCTGTTGAGCGTCAAGCAAATCGGTAACAACAACAGCACCGGAGCAATCCAAAGTTTAGGGAACCGCAACGAACTGGCCTTGGCGCAAGTCGGCGACGCCAACGCTGCGTCCAGCACGACCGGCGGATCGGACAACGATGTCGGGCTGCGCCAACTCGGCAGTGACAACAGACTGTCGGCCACGATCGATGGCAACGGGAACGAAAACCTGCTTGCGATTCTTCAGGATGGCGGTCGTAACTCGGCAACCGCGCGCGCCAGTCGCAACGACAACCTAATTGAGATCCTTCAGTTGGGCGATGACAACAGCGCGCGCAGCCAGAACCGTGGTGCCGGCAACAGTGCATCGCGCATCTCCCAGAACGGTGGTTCCAACGACGCAGACATCGCCATCAACCTGCTGTCGTCCTTCGGGTCCGGCAACGCGGCTGCAGTCACCCAAAATGGCTTCGACAACGAAGGCGATATCGTGATCAACGGCTCGGACAATGATCTGAAGATTGTGTCTGTCGGGAACGACAATACCGCCTCGATGGTTGCCACCGGGTCGGACAATATTCTGTCCATCGGCCAAGACGGCAGTTCGAACAGCGGCTTCATGACCGTTGCCGGATCGCGCAATGCCGCGACAGTCAGCCAGGCCTCACCGTCCAACTTCGCGAGTCTGACCATCACGGGCAACGAAAACGGGGTTGGGTTGTTCTCGGGGGCGGCCTTGACCGTTGCTGGTCTCGGTGCCGATGCTGGGTCGATCAGCCAATTGGGTGGTGCTGGAAACGTCGCGAACCTGACCATCACCGGCGATAACAACCTGTTCAACACCGTTCAGGATGGCGCGAACAACCGCTACACGGGCACCGTGTTGGGCTCGAGCAACCAGGTTGCACTGATGCAGACTGGGAACGGCAACACGTCCAACTTCACGCAGACCGGCAGCGGCAACATCATCGGTATCAGCCAGTAATTCAGTCAAAGTCCGAACAATCGCGACAGGCCGGGATCCAATCCCGGCCTTTTTGCATTTGAGGGGCAGGATTATTGATTGTCACTGAGAGCGGACCCAGCATTTTCACCGAGATCTGACCCACCCAGTTGATATGTTCGGCGCGACATGTTGGCGTCAATGCTGCTATCTCCTTTCCGTTTCTTTTTGGCCGTATCTGAGCTGGCCGCAACCGCCCGGTTGCCACCTCCTGCCTGATTTCGGCCAAATGGTCTAGGCGCCAGACTTCGGTAACGGGGACGTCTTGCTCAAGCCTTTTTGGCACGCGAGGTCGATCGCCGGGGAGCGATGCTGTGTCTGCTCTTTGAGTCGCATTGCCCTCACTGGAGCCTTCGTTGGAGACCACCCCGGCTACATGCTTCGGTCCGTGGTCCGCCCTATGGCTGCCAACATGGCGCTGTTTCAATGCAATTCCGATGTAGCCAGCTTATTGGCGTGCTCGATCTGGATCGGCAAAAGTCCGCACCACGGCGGCGGGCAACCTGTGCCGCCCATGTTCGCAGCCATGTCGCCCGCCCGAGGTGCATCATGACAGTTGCGGCCTGGCACAGCGCGCGTCGAAGGTTGACATCACCCGCCTTAGTGCTGCCGCCCGAGATGTCGCGTTCATCTGATTGGTTCCGCGATGACGTCAATTCAACCCAAGGCATGACCTTCTTCGAGGAGGTGAGCCGGGCAGGATCGTTGATGGCTGGACGCAAAGCAGCCTGGCATCAACGTGCATCTGAGTCAGAATACCGAAAATGTTGAGGTGGGGATTGTCGCGGCTTAAAATCCCGGCCACCAAACGGATCTGGCGCGCAGAGAATGGCCTGCCCGCTGAAGGCCTGCAGCTTGGCCGACATACAACGTGGATAGCCGGGATTTTGGCACTTCGACCGCGGGTTTGTAAGTTTGCGCCCGGCCCGCCGCAAACCCCGGCACGGCAGGTGGAGGGCGGGCAGGGCACTCTTACGATTACCCTGCCCGTCATGTTATTGTTTGCCCCAGTTCGTTCAGCCTTTTACGGCGCCTGCGGTCATGCCCGACACGATGTAGCGGTTGGCCACCAGCGCGAAGAGGAACACCGGCAACACGATGAGCGCGCCATAGGCCGCGATGACTCCATACTGCGCGCCCTGTTCCACACCGCCCGCAAACCGGGTGATCCCCACGGTCAGCGGCTGTGAATTTGTTCCGCCCAAGAACAGCGCGAACAGATATTCGTTCCAAGAGATGATGAAGACAAGAATCGCAAGCGCATTGATGCCAGGCAGCACCATCGGCACGTTGATGGTCCAGAACAACCGCCACGGGCCACAGCCATCGACCACAGCTGCTTCTTCGACCTCTTTCGGCACAGTCTCGAAAAAGCCCATCATCAGCCAAGTGGCAAAGGGAATGTGGATTGCCAGATGCGCCATCAGAAGGCCGGTCCGGCTGCCCGACAATCCCATGGTCAAAAACACCAGAAACATCGGCAAGGCCAGCACCACATAGGGCATGAAGCGCAGAGCCAGCACCAGAAACGCTATGGTTTCCGCCATCCGCCCGCCCAGTTTGGTCAGACCGTACGCCAGCGGCACACAGACAACCAGAGTGGCGATCACCGCAGAGACCGAAATGAAAATGCTGTTTTGCAGAAAGAACATGAATTCTCCCTGCTGGATGGCGATGGAAAAGTTTTCCAGTGTGAAATCGCGCATCATCAGCAAATCGAACGGCGATTGGAAAATCGCGGTCCGGTTCAGTGCCGCCGCCATCAGCATGATCGGCGGTATAAGCGCGATGATCAGCCAGACCACCAGCCCAGCATAGAGCGCAAACCGCGAAAGTGTCCGTTTTTTCATGGGCTTCATTCCGTATTCTTGCGCTGTCCACTGCGCATCAGCGTGATGTAGACCCAAGCGAGAGTTGCCATGATGATAAACATCGTGAACGCGATTGCGTTTGCCATGCCCATATCCTGACTGGCCACCCCTCGGCTGTAGGCAAGAATGCTCAGCACGGTCGTTGTCCGCCCCGGCCCCCCGCCGGTCAGCGTGAAGATGGTCTCGAACTCTCGGAAAGCGCTTGTCATCACGATCAGCGACACAAACAGCGTGTGGCTTTTGATCATCGGTACAATCACATGCCAAAGCACCTGTAACCCGCTGGCCCCATCAATCGCGGCTGCTTCCACCAACTCTTCGGGAATGGTGGCAAAGGCGGCATAGAACACCAGAATTGCAAGTGGCGTCAGGTGCCAGGAATTGGTGATGATTGCTGCCCAAAGCGCATAGCTGCGGTCGATCAGCCACCCAGGGCCTTCAACACCGAACTGCTCCAGCACATAGTTGATCAGCCCGAATTCCGGTTCCCAGATAAACAGGCGGAACGTCAGACCCACAACCACCTGTGTCGTCACAAACGGAATCAGGAACAGCGCCATGAAGGTCGTCTTGAACCGCACCGTCTTGCCGCTGAGCATAAAGGCAACCAGCATCCCAAAGCCCAGAACAAGGATTACGTTGCCAACCGAAAACAGAATCGTTGTGGTCAGGGACCGCCGGAAAAGCTCATCGGCGAACAAGAACTTGAAATTCTCCAGCCCGACAAAAAACGGGTCGCGAAACCGATACAGGAACAGCTCTTGCATGCTGTAGCGGGCCGCCATGAACAAAGGCATGCCCACAATCGCGACAAGCACGACAAGACCGGGAATGATGAAAAACCATGGCCGCGTGAACGACTGCATTCTCCGGTCCGGTGCGGCAACAACGGGTTTTTGGGGGGGAGGAGGGGTAGCAATGCTACCGCTCCCATTGTTTTCCGCAGCGATCATTCGCGGTATCCTGCGCGTTGAAGCTCACGGTTCATCCGGTCGATCCAGCGATCCCGCGCCGCTTCGGGCGACATGTCACCGCTCAGAACATCAGTGGAGTAATCCCCGGCTGCATTCCAGATGACCGAGCCATATTCAGGGATTCCCTGACGCACGAACACCGCATCCAGTGCTTTCTGAAGAACCGGAAGATATTCGGCATAGAACGGCTTGAGCG
>JBKBQB010000030.1:0-2873 GCA_046292785.1 Paracoccaceae bacterium | reverse complement strand
TGAAGTCGCACCCGGCCGCGTCGATGCGCGTGAGAAGCGCCACGATGTCGGCGTCAAAGTGGTCCGGACGGAAGAAGTTCGATGTCCGGATCGCCCATTCACGCGAATTGCCCTCGATCAACCACTGCAGGAACTTGAACGATTCTTCGGCATTCGGAGTGTCGAACACCATGATGCCGCCTCCGCCGATGTAGGGAACGCCTTGCGTGTAGCCACCGAGGTTTCCTTCATACATGGGGAAGGTCGTGTAGTGGATGTTTCCAGCAGCGTCGCCTGCTGGGTCTTCGACAGTGTCAATTCCAAAGGCCCAAAGAGTCGCCATCGCCAACCGGCCCTCTCGGAAGTATTCAAGATGCTCCAGAAAGTCCCAGTTATAGGCCGTGGGAGGTGAGGTTTCATGAACCAATTTCTCGAACAGCGCGGTAGCTTCGAGAAAGATCGGATGGTCGATATCAGGCTGGAATTCCTTGTCAAATCCCGCCAGACCCGCCGAATACATCATCAGCAGCCAAGCGCGCGCTGCACCAGACGGGTGCCGCAGCGAGTCAGACCAACCATAGACCGGGCGATCCAGCACCTTTCCGGCCAATGTCTCACCTGCCTCGCGGGTGAAGAACACCGACACGTCATACAGCGTTTGCCATGTTGAAGGGTAATCAAGGGCGCGGCCGTATTTCTCCTGAAACGCCGCCTTCTCGTCAGGGTGTTCGAACCAGTCTTTGCGGAACGCAAAGATCGGTGCTGATGGCGTGTGCGCGATCGAGATGATTTCGCCCGGCCGTTCCGTGCTGGACATGTGGGCCTCGATCACCAGATCGGGAAACTTGCTCATGTCCATGCCATATTTCTCGATATACGGCGACAGGTCGGCCACATGATCGACGAAACTGCCGAACCAGCCGGGGCTGTGATAGCCCATGTCGAAATAATTGGTGCCACCGACTGCTTCGATCGTCATCCGGTCTCGGAGCTGATCGGGCGGCAGGACCTCTCCGATGACACGCACGCCGGTTTCCTCAAAGTATTTCGGAATGAAATATTCCAGAAGCGGCGTAACATGCGAACCGGGGTGGATCGCATAGCGCAGGGTGATTTCCTGCGCCTGCGCAAGACCCGCCCCGCCTGTTGCAACGGCCAACGCGATTCCGATGGCGCCCGCAGTCCGGCCCAATGGCCCGAATTTACTGGGTTTATTAAGCATTTTTCCTCCCTGAAGTCTGCTTGTTTGCTGTATTTCGGAGTTCCAGGGCACGGCGGCGTGATGCAAGCCTGATCGGGGTGCACCGTTGCCAAACCCTGTGCCCTTGAAATGTTTTTCCGGGCTGCTTGTTTGCTCCTTTTGCTGAATGTGTATCGGTCGTGGCATTGCTGCCGGTCAGCCGCCCATCGCCGCGCGCATTTCCGCTTCGCGAAGGGTGGCATTTTCAAGGGTCAAAGTGTCTGTGGCCAAGGCGATCCGTTTGCCGGTCACCGCGTCAAACAGATGCATCTTTTCCAGATCGGGTGACAGTTTGAGTGCTTCACCCGGACGCAACCCGATCCGCTCGCGAAAGACACCCACGCAATCCTGCCCCGCAATCTTCAGCGTGACCTGCGTTTCGGATCCGGTCGGTTCGACTGTGACAATGATGGCGGAAACACCTGCCGGGTCCAGCCGGAAATGCTCGGGTCTGATGCCCAGACGCACTTCCTGCCCGGCCACCGCCTTGTGCTCACCCAAGGGCAACCGCACCGCGCCGTCCTGGGTTACGAAATCGCCGCCGTCGATTCGCCCGGCAAACATGTTCATTGAAGGTGATCCGATGAACCCGGCAACAAACAGGTTTTCCGGACGGTCATAAAGTTCTAGGGGGGTTCCGATCTGCTCGATCACCCCGCCATGCATCACCACGATCCGATCGGCCATGGTCATGGCCTCGATCTGATCATGGGTGACGTAAACGATGGTCGTTTTCAGACGTTGGTGAAGCGATTTGATCTCGGTGCGCATGGCCACGCGCAGCTTGGCATCAAGGTTCGACAACGGCTCGTCGAACAAAAACACCTCCGGATCGCGGACGATCGCCCGGCCCATGGCAACGCGCTGCCGTTGTCCGCCAGACAACTGGCGCGGATAGCGGTCCAGCAGATCCTCAAGACCCAGAATCCGGGCTGCATCTGTGACCCGCTGTGCGACCTCGTCTTTCGGCGCGCCGCCGATCAGAAGCGAAAAGCCCATGTTCCGGCCAACGGTCATGTGCGGATACAAGGCGTAAGACTGGAACACCATGGCGATGTCCCGCTCCTTTGGTGCCAGATCATTGACGACCTTGTTGCCAACGCTGATCGTGCCGGACGAAATATCTTCAAGCCCCGCAATCATGCGCAGCAGTGTTGACTTCCCGCACCCTGATGGCCCGACCAGAATGACAAACTCGCCCTCTTCGATATCAACCGAAACGCCATGCAGCACTTCAAGGTTTCCATAGGACTTTCGGACATCGCTTATGGCGACTGCACCCATACCTGAACTACCCCCTCGATTTGTTCATGCAAAACTGGGTCAAACGTTTGCATATAATCATACTATTTGTAAATGTTTGTTTTGACTAACCCCCAACCGGGCGCCCGCAACACGGTTCGATATCATTAACATTAGGATTTTAAACACTAAATGGACGTTTCCATCGGCGCCGATGATCAATGTCGACGCACCATATGCCTTCGTCTTTTTGCGATTTTCTGTCGTGTCATCGGCGCGCGCACCGTCACCATTTCCAGGCTGCCCAACGCCTTGATCAGATTTTTTCGGGATTCACGTTTTTTCTGCTTGCGGGTTTTGATTTGTGGACCTAAACACCGCCTCACCGAAGCGGAACGGCGACGGTTAGGGA
>JBKBQB010000029.1:0-42315 GCA_046292785.1 Paracoccaceae bacterium | reverse complement strand
GTATGCGTTCAGTCAGGTCGTGATCGAAGGCAATCAACTGGTGGACAATGCCACCATTCTGGGGTTCGCCGGAATCAGGCGGGGGCAGGCGCTGTCTCAGGGTCAGTTGAACGATGCCTATCAGGGACTGGTCCGGTCCGGCCTGTTCGAGACGGTGGAAATCGTGCCGCAGGGCGGCCAACTGGTGATCCGGGTCAAGGAATATCCGATTGTCAATGTCATCAACTTTGAAGGCAACAAGCGCCTGAAAGATGAGGATCTGGCCAAGATCATCCAGTCGAAATCCCGCCGTGTCTATTCGCCCAGCGTGGCTGAGGCGGATGCTTCGGCGATTGGCGAACTGTATCGGTCCCGTGGCCGGATCGCGGCCACCGTCACGCCAAAGCTGATCCGCCGCAGCGGTGGCCGGGTTGATCTGGCGTTCGAGATCACCGAAGGCCGCGTGACCGAGATCGAGCGTCTGTCGTTTGTTGGCAACCGCGCCTTCAGCGACCGCCGCCTGCGTCAGGTGCTGGAAACCAAGCAAGCCGGGCTTTTGCGCAACCTGATCCAGCGCGATACCTTCGTGTCGGAACGGCTGGAGGTGGACAAGCAGATGCTGCGCGATTTCTACCTTGCGCGCGGCTATATCGATATTCAGGTCACCGATGCCTCGGCCGAAGTGGCGCGCGAACGCGATGCGGTGTTCGTCAGCTTCTCGATCCGCGAGGGGCGGCAGTATCGGTTCGGCAACATCACGACCGTTTCCGAAGTCAGCGGTGTGGAATCGGCGGAATTTGCCGCCTTGTCGCGCGTGCGCTCCGGCGTGCCTTATTCTCCGTTGGTGGTGGAAAATACCATCGCACGCATGGAAAATCTGGCGCTGCGCAAGGGGTTGAACTTTGTGCGCGTCGATCCGCGTGTCACCCGCAACGACCGGGACGGCACGCTGGATCTGGAATTTGCGCTGGTGCGGGGCGAACGGGTGTTTGTCGAACGCATCGACATCGAAGGCAATACCACGACGCTGGATCAGGTGATCCGCCGTCAGTTCCGCAGCGCCGAAGGCGACCCCTTCAACCCGCGTGAAGTGCGCCAGTCGGCGGAACGCATCCGCGCACTTGGCTTCTTTTCCGATGCGCAGGTGGATGCCCGCCCCGGTTCGGCGGCCGATCAGGTGATTGTGGACGTCAACGTCGAAGAGCAACCGACCGGATCGCTGTCGTTTGGCGCAAGCTATGGCGTGGACGCGGGTGTCGGCGTCAACGTCGGATTTTCGGAAGCCAACTTTCTGGGGCGGGGTCAGGCGGTTTCGGTTCAGATTTCAACCGGGTCGGACAGCACCAGCTCGTCGCTTTCGATCACCGAACCGGCGTTTCTTGGGCGCGATCTGGCACTGTCTTTGGGGGCGTTCTACAACATCACCAGCCAGAAGAATGCGATCTACGATACAGCGAACGTCGGCCTGCGCACTGGCTTGTCCTTTCCGGTGGGCGATGTCAGTCGGCTGGAATTGCGGTATCGGCTGTCGAAAGACACCATCAAGAATTACCGCGGCAAGGATGTTGATGGGAACGGAACCATTGATCCCGCAACGGAATTCAACCCAACCCTGAGGGCCGAATCCGCGCGCGCTGGTGAATTCACCTCGGCCATCGGCTATACCTACAGCTACGACACCCGCGTCGGGGGCCTTAGCCCTGATCGGGGTGTGGTGTTCCGGTTCAGTCAGGATTTTGCCGGGCTGGGTGGTGACGCGAAATATCTCTCGAGTGAGGTGCAGGCCCTGGGCGAGCGCAAGATCCTGAACGAAGAAGTCACCTTGCGCGCCATCTTCGAGGCTGGGGCGATTTCCCCGATTGGCGGCTATACCACGCGCGTGACCGAGCGTTTCTTCGGCAACGGCAAGATCCGCGGCTTTGAAGGCAATGGCATCGGCCCGCGCGACACCGTGACGGGGGATGCACTTGGCGGCAACTTCTATGCCGTGGCCCGGTTCGAGGCCGATTTCCCGGTTGGCCTGCCCGAAGAATACGGGCTGAGCGGGGGGGTGTTCCTTGATGTCGGCTCGGTCTGGGGTTTGAAGGGCGATGTGGTTGACGCGCTTGGCGCGCCGATCGACACGGGCTTCAAGCCGCGCGCGGCTGTGGGTGTTTCGGTGCTTTGGGATGCGCCCATCGGGCCGCTGCGGTTCAACTTCTCGCGCGCGCTGAAGAAAGAAGCCACTGACAAGGAACAAAAGTTCGATCTGACGATCTCGACCCAGTTCTGATGATCCGCGCGTCCCTGCGCCTTGCCGCTTGTCTTGCCGGGGCAGCGTTTGCGGTGCCTGTTGCGGCACAGGACGTGGGGCCGCAGGCCATTGCGCCACAGGTGACGCAGCCACGTCCACAGGTCGAGCAGGCTGCTTCGGTGGTGATACTTGACCGCACCCGCTTGTTTGAAGACTCGCAAATGGGGCGGGCCATTCTGGCACAGGTGGAGCTGGCTTCCGCCGATCTGATTGCCGAGAACCGGCGCCTTGAAGCCGCACTTGAAGCGGAAGAGCGCGGCTTGACTGAACGTCGGGCCAATCTGCCGGTGGCAGAATTCCGCGAGCTGGCGCGCGAATTCGATACGCGGGTGGAGGAGTTGCGCGTCGCGCAAGAGGCCAAGAGCCGGTCGCTTTCCCGCACCCGCGATGCGGAACAACAGCGGTTTTTCGAACTGGCCATCCCGGTGCTGGCCGAGTTGATGCAGGATCTGGGCGCTGTGGCCATCATCGACAGGTCCGCAGTGATCCTGAGCTTTGACCGCATCGATATCACCGCGCAGGCGATTGCGCGGCTGGATGCGGATCTTGGCAACGGACAGGCCGAAGCAGACCCGCCGACACCGGGCGAAGGCCTGGCGCAACCCGCGCCGTAACGGTGCGGTGCCCGCAGCGCAGGTCTTTGGCCGTGCAACGCCTTGCCCAGCCGCTGTTCAATTGTTAGCAACGTGAAAAAGGCCGGACTGTCGGCCTCTCAGGACCAGACGGGGATAGTGAATGACCGACGAACCCGCGACCATCGGCCAGACCGCCGACATCGCCTTGATCCAGCGCATCTTGCCGCATCGCTATCCGTTCCTGCTGGTCGACAAGGTGGTGGATATCCACGTCAACAAAAGCTGCGTCGGCATCAAATGCGTGACAATGAATGAGCCGCAGTTCACCGGCCATTTCCCCGGCGTGCCGATTTTTCCGGGCGTGATGATCATCGAAGCCATGGCGCAGACCAGCGGGATTCTGGTGGGCCTGTCCATGGATCTGGTCGACAAGAACCCGTCGGTGTTTTTCATGGGCGTCGATGGCGTCAAGTTCCGCCGCAAGGTGGTGCCGGGCGATGTGCTGGAACTGCATGTAAAGGCCCTGCGCGGCGGTGGCCGGGTCTGGAAGTTCGAGGGGCGCGGCATGGTCGGTGACGAACTGGCTTGCGAGGCAGAGTTCACCGCAATGTTCGACGTGCCGAAAAAGGCGTGATCCATGACCATTAACCCGCCAGCGCAGATCCACCCGATGGCCGTGGTCGAACCCGGTGCCGTCATCGGCGCCGGCGCGCAGATTGGCCCGTTTGCGGTGATCGGGGCCGAAGTGCGGCTTGCTGCGGGCGTGGTGGTGAAATCGCATGCCGTGGTCACCGGCTGGACCGAGGTGGGCGAAGATACGGTGATCTTCCCTTTTGCCTGCGTGGGCGAGGTGCCGCAGGATCTGAAGTTCAAGGGCGAGCGCACACGCTTGGTGATCGGGGCGCGCTGCAAGATCCGCGAAGGGGCCACGCTGAACACCGGCACCGAAGGCGGCGGCGGTGTCACCCGGATCGGGGACGACTGCCTGCTGATGACCGGCGCGCATGTCGGGCATGACGCGACGATGGGCAACCGGGTGATCCTTGCCAATCAGGCGGCAATTGCCGGGCATTGCCAGATCGGTGACGATGTGATCGTGGGCGGGTTGTCAGGGGTGCATCAATGGGTCCGCGTGGGGCGCGGCGCGATCATCGGGGCCGTGACCATGGTCACCAATGACGTGCTGCCGCACGGTCTGGTGCAGGGCCCGCGCGGGATTCTGGATGGGCTTAACCTTGTCGGCCTGAAGCGGCGCGGGGTGGAACGGTCAGAGATCACCGCTCTGCGCGCCGCCTATCAGATGCTGGCGCAGGGCGAGGGGTCTTTCCTTGACCGCGCCCGCAGGCTGGCCGATGAAACCGAGAGCGCGCATGTGCAGGAGATGACCGATTTCATCCTGTCGGCCAGCGACCGCAGTTTCCTGACCCCGAAATGAGCCATTTGCCGGAAATCGGTCTAACCGCAGTGATCGCCGGGGCAGGGCGCTTGCCCGCTGTTGTGGCGGGCGCGCTGGATCGGCCGCTTGTCTGCGCGCTGGACGGCTTCGCGCCCGATGGGATCGCTGTTGATGTCACGTTCCGGGTGGAACGGCTGGTGCCGTTCTTTCACGCGCTGCAGGATGCAGGGGTGACCCGCGTGACCTTTGCCGGTGCGGTGCAGCGGCCAAGGCTGGACCCGGCGCTGTTTGATGCGGGCACCGCGCAGCTTGTGCCGCGCCTGATGGGGGCGATGGCGCAGGGCGACGATGCCACCTTGCGCGCGGTGATCCTGCTGTTTGAGGAGTTCGGTTTCACGGTGCTGGGCACGGCTGACATTGCGCCGGATCTTGTGCCGGGGGCTGGCGTCTTGTGCGGGGTGGTCAGCGCGCAGGATGAGGCGGATGCGGCGCGTGCAGCGGATATCGTGCACGCTTTGGGCGGGGTCGATGTTGGTCAGGGCTGCGTGGTGGCGCAGGGTCTGTGTCTGGCGGTAGAGGCTTTGCCGGGCACAGATGCGTTGCTGCACGGCGTGGCGGCGCTGCCCGCCGCGCTGCGGCCTGTGGCCACGCGCGGGCTGTTCTATAAAGCGCCCAAGCCGGGGCAGGATCTGCGCGTCGATCTGCCAACCCTTGGGCCGCAGACGGTGGCGCTGGTGTCGGCGGCGGGCCTCGGCGGCATCGTCTGGCAGGCGGGCGGGGTGATCTGTCTGGACCGGGATGCGATGATCCGCGCCGCCACCGATGCGGGCCTGTTCCTGTGGGCGCGCTGACGCTGTTCGTGATCGCGGGCGAGCCGTCGGGCGACCGGCTGGGGTCGGCGCTGATGACGGGGCTTTGCGCGCTGTCACCGGGGGTGCGGTTTGCCGGGATCGGCGGGCCGATGATGCAGGATGCGGGGCTGACCAGCCTGTTTCCGATGGAAGAACTGTCGGTGATGGGTCTGGTCGAAGTGCTGCCGAAGTATTTCGCGCTGAAGGCCCGGATCGCGCAAGCCGCAGCGGCGGTGCTGGCCTCTGGTGCGCAAGCCTTGGTCACGATCGACAGCCCGGATTTTTGCCTGCGGGTGGCGGCGATTGTCAAAGCCGCGCGGCCTGACTTTCCGGTGATCCACTATGTTGCGCCCTCGGTCTGGGCCTGGCGTCCGGGGCGGGCGGCAAAGATGGCGCGGGTGGTGGATCATGTGCTGGCGCTGTTGCCGTTCGAGCCGCCATATATGACCGCTGCCGGGATGAGTTGCGATTTTGTCGGCCATCCGGTGGTGGCGGAGCCTTTGGCGACACGCGAGGAGCGCGCGATGATGGCGGGCGATGGCCCGCTGATCCTGACCCTGCCGGGATCGCGCAAGGGCGAGGTTTCGCGGCTGGCCCCGGTGCTGGGGCAGGTGGTGGCGCAGATCAGGGCGGTGCATCCAAACGCACGCGTGGCCCTGCCCACGGTGCGCGGCGTGGCGGATCTGGTGCGCGGGCTGACCACCGATTGGGCGATTGCGCCACAGATCATCATGGATGCGCCCACCAAACGCGCGGCCTTTGCCGCCGCCGATGTGGCGATTGCGGCCTCGGGCACGGTCAGCCTTGAACTGGCGGCCAACGATTGCCCGATGGTGATCGCCTATGACATGAACCCGCTGACGCTGTGGCTGATGCGGCGCGCGGCGTTGATTGATACAGTCACGCTGGTCAATCTGGTCTCAGACACCCGCGCGGTGCCGGAATTCATCGGGCCAGAGTGCAGAGCCGACCGGATCACCCCCGCCGTGCTGCACCTGCTGGCGGAGCGCGGCGCGTCGCAGGCGGCGGCGATGCAGGTGACAATGGACCGACTGGGCCGGGGTGGCCTACCACCGGGGACGCGCGCGGCGCAGTCGGTTCTGGGGTTTCTGGCGTCACGCGGCGTGGCGTAGATCAACCCCCCGCTGGCAGCTTTGCCGTCAGCCCTCGCGCTGACCGGCAACGATCTGGCGCATGCCTTGCAGCGGCACGTAGCCGCGCACCATCGTTTCGTCGATCACGAATGTCGGCGTGCCGTTGATTTCCATCATGGTGCCAAGCGCGTGGTTGGTGTCGATCACAGCCTGCACATCGGGGGATTTCATCCGCTCCATGATCGGGGCGGGGTCGTGGCCAAGATCGGTGGCCACCCGCGTCAGCGCCTCGGGCGTGATGTCGCCGCGAAACGCGATCAGCACATCATGCGCGGCCTTGTAGGCATCATCGCCATGCAACTGGCGCAGGGCGATGGCGAATTGCGACGACAGAAGCGACTGCTCGCCCAGGATCGGGAATTCCTTCAGCACCAGACGGATATTGCCATCCGACGCCACCAGTTCGGTCACCTCGTCATGCGCCTTGCGGCAATAGCCGCAGCGGTAATCGACGAATTCCACGATGGTCAGATCCGCCTCCAGATTGCCGCCCGCCCAGGAATTCGGATCGCGGTAGATCAGATCGGCATTGTCGCGCAGCATGGCCAGATCCCGTTGGGCCGCGTTCTGGTCCTGCCGGCCTTGCAGCACCTCCATCGCCTCGACCAGCACTTCGGGTTCTTCGAGCAGAAACGCCCGCACCTCGGCCCGGAACGCCTCGCGCTCGGTCTCTGTCATCTCGGCCAAGGCGACGGTAGAGGTCATCATCATTGCGGTGATGCCGATCAGGGTTCTGAGGATCATGGAACGTCTCGGATAAGGGGCGGCGGATGTGCAGCACGGGGGTTTGAACGGGGTCGGGCTTGACCTTGCCCCGCGAACCGGGACTATCGCGCGAACCATAGCGGGGGCAGCATGAAAAGTTCAAGTCGGGGCGCGGTCGATCCCTTTATTGTGATGGATGTGATGGAGGAGGCACGCCAGCTGGAAGCGGCAGGCCGCAGCATTATCCACATGGAGGTGGGCCAGCCCGGCACCCCGGCACCAGCGGCGGCGCGTGAGGCGTTGGCACAGGCGATGGCGGCGGGGCCGCTTGGCTATACTGTCGCGCTGGGGTTGCCCGCGTTGCGGACCGGGATCGCGGAGCTGTATCGGCGCTGGTATGGGGTGGATCTGGACCCGGCGCGGTTGGTGGTCACCTCCGGCTCGTCGGCGGCGTTTCTGCTGGCGTTCACGGCGCTGTTTGATGCGGGCGACCGGGTGGGCTTGGGCGAGCCGGGATACCCAAGCTATCGCCAGATCCTGCGGGCGCTGTCGCTGACGCCGGTGGGGATCGCGACGCGGGATGACAACCGCCTGCAACCCGTGCCCGCCGATCTGGAGGGGGTGGATATGGCCGGGCTGATCGTGGCCTCGCCGGGCAACCCGACCGGCACGATGCTGGACCATGCCGCGCTGAAGGCGCTGATCGACCATTGCGCGGCACGCGGGATTTCGTTTGTGTCAGATGAGATCTATCACGGGTTGCACTACGGCGCGCGGGCGGTCTCGGCACTGGAGATCACCGACGATTGTTATGTCATCAACTCGTTTTCCAAGTATTTCAGCATGACCGGCTGGCGCGTGGGCTGGATGGTGGTGCCGCAAGATCACGTGCGCACCATCGAGCGGCTGGCGCAGAACATGTTCATCTGCCCGCCCCACGCCAGCCAGATCGTCGCGCTGGCCGCGCTGGACTGCATCGGGGAGCTGGAGGCCAACCGCGCGGTCTATGCGCAAAACCGCCGTCTGATGCTGGAGGGCTTGCCGCAGGCCGGGTTCACCCGTATCGCGCCGCCGGACGGGGCGTTCTATGTTTACGCCGATGTGTCGGAGCTGACCGACGATTCGCTGCGGCTCGCGCGCGAAATCCTGCATGGCGCCGGGGTGGCCGTGACGCCGGGACTGGACTTTGACCCGGTGCGCGGGCGGCAGAGCCTGCGGTTTTCCTATGCGCGCGGCACGTCGGATATTGTCGAGGGGCTGGCCCGGCTGCAAGCCTTTATGGCCATGCGACCGGGCGGGATCGTGCGGGGCTGATGTGCGCCTCCGGCGGGGATATTTAAGAACAGATGAGGGGCAGGGTGCACGGATGAAGCTGTGGGTGCTGATGCTGGGGCTGCTGTTGGGGCCGGGGAGCGCGGGGGCGCAGGAATTGTCGGCGCTGGCGCGGCTGGTGCCGGAGCGGTCCTTTGTCGAAATCCGGGGGGAGGCGGTGGAGATCGAGCTTGCCCTGAGCCAGCCGGTGCCATGGCGGGTGCGGGTGCTGGACGGCCCCGCGCGGCTGGTGCTGGACACGCGCGAGGTTGATTGGACCGGGTTGGGCGCGTTGCAGACAGATGCGCAGGCGGTGGTCGGGGTGCGCGCCGGAGTGGTCCGGCAGGGCTGGTCGCGGCTGGTGATGGAACTGGCAGGACCCCATCTGGTGGCGCGGGCCGACATGGTGACCGGGGATGCCGGGGCAAAGGTGCGGCTGCATCTGGCGCCTGCCGCAGCAGAGGCGTTTGCGGCGGCGGCGGCGGTGCCGGAACCGGCGGACTGGGCCTTGCCCGTCGTGGCTGATCTGCCACGGGCGGCGGCCCGCGGCGCGGGGCCGTTGGTGGTGGTGCTGGATCCCGGCCATGGCGGGCTTGATCCGGGCGCCGAGCGGGACGGCCATTCCGAGGCAGGGCTTATGCTGACATTCGCGCGCGAATTGAAGGATCTGCTGCTGCGCGATGGTGATTTTCTGGTGATCCTGACCCGCGAGGAAGATGACTTCGTGCCGCTGGAGGCGCGCATTTCCATCGCGCGGGCCGCAGCGGCGCATGTGTTTGTCTCGCTGCATGCCGATGCGATTGCCGAAGGCGAGGCGGTGGGGGCGACCATTTACACCCTGTCCGAGGAGGCGTCGGACACCGCATCGCAGGCTTTGGCCGAGCGGCATGACCGGGCGGATCTGTTGTCGGGGGTGGATCTGACGGCACAGGATGATCTGGTGGCCACCATCCTGATGGACATGGCCCGCACCGAGACCGGGCCACGGATCGAACGGCTGGCGCTGGCGCTGGAGGGTGCGATCAAGGCGCAGGGGCTGCGGATGCACCGCCACCCCCGTCAGACGGCTGGATTTTCGGTGTTGAAATCACCCGACATACCGTCGGTGCTGGTGGAGTTGGGCTTCATGTCGTCAACCCGCGATCTGGCGCGGCTGATCGACCCGGAGTGGCGCGGCAAAATGGCGCTTGCCCTGCGCGACGGGCTGAAAAGCTGGGCGGCGGAGGATGCGGCCCTGTCGGCCTTGCAGCGCTGAACGGGCAGTGACGATTGCGCGAGGCGGCGCCTGTGCCGGGGCGTTCGTTTTGACCGCCGCGCCAAGCCCATGTATAAGGCGCATGCAAGATACGGGGGTTGGTGCTTGGTTCGCTTCATAGGCTCTTTCTTTGGTGGGATTTTCACCCTGATCACGATGGGCGTGCTGTTTGCAGCGCTGTCGGTCGGGGCAATTTTCTATATGTATTCCCGTGACTTGCCCAGTCACGAGCGGTTGGCGCAATACACCCCCCCCACGATCAGCCGAATCTATTCCGGTGAAGGCCAGATCATTGATGAATTCGCCAAGGAACGGCGGCTGTTCGTGCCGATCGAAGAGATCCCCGATCTGGTCAAGCAGGCCTTCATCAGCGCCGAGGACAAGAACTTCTATATCCACAGCGGATATGACGTGACCAGCATGGCCAGCGCGCTGCGCGATGCGGTGGTCAGCCGGGGCGAAAACCTGCGCGGGGCGTCCACCATCACCCAGCAGGTGATGAAGAACTTCCTTTTGTCCAGCGACAAGACCGGCGAGCGCAAGATCAAGGAACTGATCCTGGCCAGTCGCCTGGAAGAAACGCTGACCAAGGACAAGATCCTTGAACTTTATATGAACGAGATCTTTCTTGGTCAGAACAGTTATGGCGTGGCGGCGGCCGCGCAAACCTATTTCAACAAGCCGCTGACCGATCTGGCCCCACATGAAGCCGCAATGCTGGCCGCGATGCCGCAAGCGCCCAGCCAGTACCATCCGGTGCGCGCCAAAGAGCGGGTCACGCAACGCCGCAATTATGTGCTGCGCGAGATGTGGCAGAACGGCTATATCCCTGAGGCCACTTATGAGGCGGAGCGGGTATTGCCGCTGAAATCTGTGCAGAACGGCGATTTTGGCGCGTTCCGCGATGCCTTGCCGCCGCGCGACTATTTCACCGACGAGATCCGGCGGCAGCTTTCGGGCACCTTTGGCGAAGAGGAGTTCTTTGGTGGTGGTCTGTCGATCCGTGCCACCGCCGACCCCGACTTGCAGGAGGAGGCCGCGCGCGCGCTGCGCCGGGGGCTTGAACGCTATGACCGCGGCCAAGGGGTCTGGCGCGGCACGGGCAAGACCGTGGCCGTGGATCAACTGACGTCGCAAGATTCCTGGCGTGCCGCTTTGGCGGAAGTGGACGTGCCGCGCGACATCGAGGGTTGGTTCCCGGCAGTGGTGTTGGAGACCGGCGACAGGTCCGCCCGGATCGGGATCGAAGGCCAGCCAGAGGATGAAGACGGCCATTTCATCCCCGCCGATGATGTGACCTGGGCGCGCAAGCGGCTGGAAAACGGCCGTCTGGGGTCAAAAGCCGCCCGCGCCAGTGATCTGGTGTCGGTGGGCGATGTGGTTTTGGTGCGCGCGGTCACCAAGGACGAGGATGGCAGCTTTGTGCGCTGGTCGTTGCGGCAGGTGCCGGAGGTGCAGGGCGGGTTCATGGCGATGGATGTGAACACCGGGCGCGTGCTGGCGATGCAGGGCGGGTTTTCCTATCAGGACTCGGTGTTCAACCGCGCCACCCAAGCCGCGCGGCAGCCGGGATCCAGCTTCAAGCCGTTCGTCTATGCTGCGGCGCTGGATTCGGGGTTCACCCCCGCAACGATCGTTGTTGACGCCCCGATCGAGCTGAACACGCCGCAGGGGATCTGGCGGCCCAAGAATGCGTCGAACAGGTTCTACGGCCCCACCACGATCCGCACCGGGATCGAGCAGTCGCGCAACCTGATGACGGTGCGGATTGCCGAGGAAATCGGGATGGACACGGTGGCGGGCTATGCCGAGCGGTTCGGCGTTTATGACCGGCTGCCGGCGTTTCTGGCAAATTCGCTGGGGTCGCAGGAAACCACCCTGTTCAAGATGGTGGCGGCCTATGCCATGTTTGCCAATGGCGGCGAGCGGGTGGAACCCACGCTGGTGGACCGGGTGCAGGACCGTTTTGGCCGCACCGTATATCGTCATGACCAGCGCGTCTGTGAAGATTGCCGCCTTGCCAGCCTGACCCCCGGTGATGCGTTGCGGGTCACGGCCAAGCGCGAGCGGGTGATGGATGCGATTACCGCCTATCAGCTGACCTCGATGATGGAGGGGGTGGTCAAGCGCGGCACGGCGCGCGGGATCAACCTGCCGGTGCCGGTGGCGGGCAAGACCGGGACCACGAATGACAACAAGGATGTCTGGTTCGTGGGCTATACCAGCAATATCGTGGCTGGGTGCTATATGGGCTATGACCAGCCGCGCACGATGAACGGCGCGTCCGGCGGCGGGTTCTGCGGCCCGGTGTTCGAACAGTTCATGCGCACCGCAATCAAGAAATATGGCGGGGCCCAGTTCAAGGTGCCGCCGGGCGGCTATTTCATCAACATCGACCGCTTCAGCGGCGCGCGTCTGTCGGATGGGGCCACGGGTGACAATGTGGTGGCCGAATACTTCCGCGAGGGCGAGGAACCGATCTTTGGTCTGGGCGCGATGGTGGATGGTGGCTTCCAGATGGGGGGCAACCTGCCGCTGTTCGCTTATGGCGAAACCGACCGGGGCGGCAGTTCGGCCACGCTCACCACCGCCACGGGCGAACGCAAGAGTATCCCCAAGAAAGCCGATTTCGGCACGCTCAGTTCGGGCGGGTTGTATTAACCGAAACCGCGGGCGATGCGGGCGGCGGGGGCGAACCCTTGCCGCGCCGTGCCGTTTTCGCTATGTGCCGGGCATCAGCCCGAAGGATCAAGACCCATGCGCGCCGAGACGCAGAACAACGTAGCCGCCATTGAAAAATCGCTCAAGCTTCTGGGCCAGCGGATGGACCGGGAAACCGCGCCGCATCGGCTGGAAGAATTCAACGCGATGATCGAGGATCCAAATCTGTGGAACGATCCCGCCAAGGCGCAAAAGCTGATGAAAGAGCGCCAGACGCTGTTGGAGGCGATGCAGATCTATGACCGCATCGACGCGGGCCTGCGCGACAACATCGAGCTGATCGAAATGGGCGAGGCCGAGGGCGACGCCGAGATCGTGACCGAAGCCGAAGCGGCGCTGCGCGATCTGACCGTCGAGGCCGCCGCCAAGGAGCTGGAGGCGCTTCTGGACGGCGAGGCCGATGGCAATGACACGTTCCTGGAGGTGAACGCGGGCGCGGGTGGCACCGAATCTTGCGACTGGGCCAGCATGCTGGCGCGCATGTATGTGCGGTGGGCCGAGAAAAAGGGCTACAAGGTGGAAATGCAGTCGGAAACCGCAGGCGAAGAAGCGGGTATCCGGTCGGTCAGCTACAAGATTTCGGGCCACAATGCCTATGGCTGGCTCAAGTCGGAGTCGGGCGTGCACCGCCTGGTGCGGATCAGCCCCTACGACTCGGCGGCACGGCGGCACACCTCTTTTTCATCCGTCTGGGTCTATCCGGTGATCGACGACAACATCGAGATCGTTGTGCCCGACAATGAAATCCGCATCGATACCTACCGCTCATCCGGTGCCGGTGGGCAGCACGTCAACACCACGGATTCGGCGGTGCGCATCACCCACTTGCCCACCAATATCGTGGTCACCAGCTCGATGAAATCGCAGCACCAGAACCGTGAAATCGCGATGAATGCGCTCAAATCGCGGCTGTATCAGATGGAGCTGGACAAGCGCAACGCCGCCATCAACGCCGCCTATGACAACAAGGGCGAAGCGGGCTGGGGCAACCAGATCCGGTCTTATGTGTTGCAACCCTATCAGATGGTCAAGGATCTGCGCACGGGGGTGGAAACCTCTGACACCGGCGGCGTGCTGGATGGCGATCTGGATCAGTTCATGGCCGCGACCCTTGCTCTGGACGTGGCAGGCAAAAGCCGCGCCGAGGCGAATGCCGAATAGGGCGCATACGCTTAATCCAACGCTGAAATACATCTTTGAGCCCTGCGCAGTTTCCCTGTAGCCTTGACGCAAAGCGGGAGGGCTCATGGAAACGGACGCGCGCGCAGGTGAGGCAAAGGCCGGGGCAAACCCGGCAAGCGACATCGCAGAGCTGCATCTTTCGGACCTGCGCGCCGCACTGGTGGCGGGCTGGCGGGACTTTCTGGCGGCACCGCTGTTTGGGCTGGTGTTTTCGTTGGTCTATGTCGCGGCGGGCTGGCTGATCACCTATGCCCTGCTGGCCAAGGGGCAGGTGTGGTGGACCATCATCGCGGGCGCGGGATTTCCCATTCTGGGGCCCTTCATCGCGTGCGGATTCTATGAGGTGTCACGTCGGCTGGAGGTGGGGCAGCCGCTTGACTTTGCCGGGGTCGCCGGGGTGATCTTTTCGCAGAAGGACCGTCAGATCCCGTCAATGGCCGCGGTGGTGGTGGTGTTTTTCCTGTTCTGGAATTTTCTGGGCCACATGATCTTTGCGGTGTTTCTGGGTCACGCCACCATGACCAACATCAGCAGCAGCCTTGCCGTCTTTCAGACCACGCAAGGCGTGATGATGCTGGTGGTGGGCACAGCCGTCGGTGCTGCGTTCGCGGGCACCCTGTTTGCGCTTACTGTCGTCAGCCTGCCTTATCTGCTTGACCGTGAGGTGGATTTCATCACCGCCATGATCACCAGCTTTTCGGTGGTGACCCAAAACCCGCTGACGATGCTGGTCTGGGGACTGCTTATCTCGATCCTGCTGTTTGTGGGGATGGCGCTTTGGTTTCTGGGCCTCTTTGTGGTGCTGCCGGTTCTGGGGCACGCCACATGGCACCTTTACCGCCGTGCGCTGGTGTTCGACGCCGACTGATGCTTTGGCCACAAGGCAACGAAAAAGCGCGCCCGGACCGGGGCGCGCTTTGGGTTGGTCACGAAGCGTGGGACGTTCAGACGCCGTCGGCAGGCTTGGGCGCCGGTGCGGCGGCTGAGGTTGGCGGGGCCAGTTGTGCCTGTGCTGCGGGGGCCGAGATGCGGCCCTGTGCCAGCGGATCTTCCTGACGCTGGACCGACCCTTCGAAATGGGCACCGGATTCGATGGCGATGGTCTTGTGGATGATGTCGCCCTCGACCCGCGCGGTTGCGGTCAGACGCACCTTCAGCCCGCGCACCCGCCCGATGACGCGGCCATTGACCACAATATCATCGGCCACGATCTCACCCCGGATCGTGGCGCTTTCGCCCACAGTCAGCAGATGGGCGCGAATATCACCTTCGACCGTGCCTTCGACCTGGATATCACCCGTGGTGCGCAGATTGCCCACAATGGTCAGATCCGACGACAGGACGGATGCGGAAACTTTGCCCTTTGGGGCCGATGGCGTGAAGTCCATGTTCGGTTTCGAAGCCTGGGTTTCGGGGGCCTTTGACTTGTCGTCTGCCTTTGGCCCGGGTTCATTGATTCGGCTCTTAGAAAACATGGTTCGCTGCCTTTATGAAGGTCATCGGATTCACGGCTCTGCCGCCGATGCGGATTTCGTAGTGAAGGTGGGTCCCGGTGGACCGACCCGAATTGCCCATATCACCGATCCGGTCGCCGCGCGATACCCTATCGCCAACGTTCACCCTGATCGCTGACATGTGAGCATAGCGCGTTTCGATCCCGAATTCATGCCGTATTTTCACCAGCCGGCCATAACCCGATGACCAGCCCGCGTGAGTGACGACACCATCGGCGGTGGACAGGATCGGCAGGCCGTAAGCCCCCGCCATATCGGTGCCTTCATGCATGCGCCGCCCCATGCCCTTGGGGTCGTTACGGGTGCCAAAACCACTGGTCCAGCGGAAGTTTCCCTTGACCGGCATGGCAAATGGCGCCTTGAACGCCGCAAGGCGATACAGGTTCATCCGGTCAAGCCCTTGCAGAATGGCGTTGGCACGCTGCTCATTCGGGTTGGAGATCGAACTTTTGGTCGACAGGGTCAGCGGGGTCAGGGGCCCGCCCTGACCGGCATAGCCCCGGCGCACCTGATTCAGCAGATCATCGGGCGACATGCCTGCGGCACGGAACATCTTGTCCAGCGGCTCCATCGACACGCTGACGGCTTCTTCCAGCTTGGCAAAAATTTCGTTGTTGCGCGATTGCAGCGCCTTTTTTTCGGCCAACACGGTTTCTACACGTTCGGCCGATTTGGCGGCGGCGCCTTCCATCAGATCGCGTTCCTGCGCGGTCGCGGACAGGGCATCGGCCAGAATGTCAACGGTTGCCATCGCATCCTTGGCCCGGCCAGCATCCGATTTGGTGGTGCCGTTTTGCGCGACTTGCGCGACCCCGGCGGCTTGCGCCTGCGCGCGCGCCTCGTCGCGTTCCTTGATGGTGCGGCGCAGGGTGTTCTGGATCACGTCAATCCCGGTTTCCAACTCGCGGCGGCTGTCTTCGGAGGCCAGCAACCTGCCTTGCATCTCTGCCACCTGGGTCAGAGCGAGGTTGAACCGCTCCTGCGCCCCTGCCGCTTCATCGGCGCGGGCATCCCGGTCAAGACTCAGGGCGTTGAGGCGTTGTTCGTAAAGCACCTGCTGGCGCAGGGCCTGATCGCGGCCCGATCCGGCACTGATCGAATCCATCAAGATGATCGCGGTGGCCAGAATGGTCCAGCCCAGCACGATCGTTCCGCCCGCGATGGCCACTGCTTGCGTGGTGGGACGCAGGCGGATGAATCGGGTTTCGGTATCAGATTTCAAAAACAGGCGTTGTTCGGGAAAGTACCGCTCGAGTTCAAGATTTATGCGGTAAGTTAGTCGCGTGAGCACTGCTGGCGTTCCGTTCGCAAGACACGGGAAGGGCGAATGCCCGCTCCTCCCATGCGGGGGGCAAGCGCCTTCTGATTAGCCATCGCTTTACACTATCGCAACAATTTTGACGGAACCCTGCCCGGAACCTGCCGGTTGCGCGATCATATCGGCAAGTTCCCGCCGATGGTGCGGGTCGTGGGTCAGGCGGGATCCGGCGCGGCTTCTGTCAGCGGCCAATAGAAATCGGGCGGCAAACCGGCGTCGGCGCGCTTTTCTTCGTTGAAGGGCGGCTTCAGCGTGCCGTGGAAATACTGGCGCACAAGCCGGTGGAACACCTCCTTGGGGTCAGAGCCATCGCGCCCGCACAGCCAGTTGAACCATTTGGAGCCGTAAGCCACATGGCTGACCTCTTCGTTATAGATCACCTCCAGCGCTGCCACCGGCCCGGCCTCTCCGACCTTGCGGAACACCTCGATCATGCCCGGTGTCACGTCCAGCCCGCGGGCTTCCAGCACCATTGGCACCACGGCCAGACGGCCGTGCAGGTCTGTCGCGGTGTCAGAGGCCGCGCGCCACATGCCCGCATGGGCGGGCATGGCACCATAGTGGCTGCCAAGCGCTTCCAGACAATCGGCCATCAGGTTGAAATGCTTGGATTCTTCATCCGCCGCCTTCACCCAGTCATCATAAAACCCCAGCGGCATCGGCGTGTCGGTGAAACGCGCGATGATGTCCCAATGCAGATCGACCGCGTTCAACTCGATATGCGCCACCGCATGCAGCAGCGCCGCGCGCCCGGTCGGCGATCCGGGGCGGCGGCGGGGCACGTCGCGCGGGTCCAAGAGATCGGGTTTTGGCGGGCGGGCGGGCGCGTCGGGTGGTGTGGCCTTGCCGATGGCCAACGGGTTGCCC
Organism: Paracoccaceae bacterium; assembly: GCA_046292785.1. Lineage (GTDB taxonomy): Bacteria > Pseudomonadota > Alphaproteobacteria > Rhodobacterales > Rhodobacteraceae > Pseudotabrizicola. The sequence goes on along the minus strand of JBKBQB010000029.1, from coordinate 25,194 downwards.
GCCGCGCGCGCGGCCAACCACGCGGCAGCATGGGCGCGCGACAGCGCGGTTTTGGCGCGTCCGTCGGCGGTGGTCAGCACCTCGACCGCCCGTTCGGCAAGGCTTTGCATCACAGCGCCCGCATCACAGGGCTTGTGCTGCCGCAAGCACCTCATCGGCATGGCCCTTCACACTGACTTTGGGCCAGACGCGGGCGATTTTCCCCGCGCCGTCGATCAGGAATGTCGCGCGCGCAACCCCCATATAGGTCTTGCCATACATGCTTTTTTCGGCCCAGACGCCGTAATCCTCACAGGTCTGACCAGCCTCGTCACTGGCCAGAATGATCTGCAATCCGTGCTTGGCGCTGAATTTGTCGTGCGATTTCACGCTGTCCTTGCTGATGCCGATGACGGTGGTGCCTGCGGCGGCGAAGTCGGCCGCGCGGGTGGTGAAATCCTGCGCTTCCAATGTGCAGCCGGGGGTGTCGTCCTTGGGGTAGAAATACAGCACCACCTTGCCGGGGCGCAGCTGCGACAGGGTAACAGCCGCGCCGCCATCGCGCGGCAGGGTGAAATCGGGGGCCATCGTTCCGGTTTCCGGGATCTGGGTGGTCATTTCAGCGGCTCCTTGCCTTTTGGGTCACGACCCTTTGCGTTTTAGTTGCCTATCCACGAAGATAAAGGCAAGTCCACCACACAAGTGGACAGCAGGGACCAGATGCGGTCCGGGGCAGCTTCACGGCGGAAGGGCACGGGTGCTTTGACAGACCTGTCAGTGCAAGACACTTCGGTCAAGGCCGATGGGCTGGCCGCAGCCGAAGGGCTGCCGGCGCAAGGCCGCTTGCCCCGGAAAGCCGGCTTGCGCCGTGCCGGACGCGCCGGGGTGGTCATGCTTCTGGTGCTGGTGGTTGCAGCGGCGCTGTCGCTGCTGGCAGTTCTGGCGCTGACCGGCAAGCCGATCCGGCTGCCGGTCTGGACCGTGGCCGAGGTGGAAACCCGCGCCAACGCCGCCCTGCAGGATGCGCTGCCCGGCGCCGCCCTTTCGGTCGGCGCGATCGAGGTCACGCTGGACCCGGACTGGACCCCCCGACTGCGGCTGGAGGATCTGCGGCTGTTGCAAGGGCCGGGCAGCACACTCTTGGCCCTGCCCGATGTGCGGATGAGCTTCCATGCGGGCGCGTTCATCACCGAACGCCGCCTGCGTCCGGCATCCTTGCGCATCATCGGCGGGGCGATCACCTTGAACCGGCGCGCCGATGGCAGTCTGGATATGCAGATCGGCGGCGCCGGACAGGCCCCGCCGATCAACGGGCTGAGCGACCTGTTCGCCCGCATTGACCGGGCGCTCGACACACCGCTTTTGTCGCGGCTGGACCGGATCGAGGCGCAGGGCGTCAGCCTGACGCTGACCGATTCCCGGCTCAACCGCACCTGGACCGTCGGCGATGGCCGGATCACGCTGGAAAACCGCGCCGATGCCCTTGCCGCCGAACTTGGTCTGTCATTGGTGACTGGCACGGCCGACCCGGCGCAGGCACTGGTCACGTTGATCCGCCCCAAGGGGCAGGCAGTGGTGCGGATGACAGCAGCGGTGGACGGGGTGGCGGCCCCGGATATCGCGGCACAAACGCCGGTGCTGGGCTGGCTTGCGGTGCTGGATGCGCCGATTTCGGGACGGATTTCGGCCGAGGTCAACAACGACGGGCTGACGGCGCTGAGCGCGCAGATGTCGTTGGGGGCAGGGGCCTTGCGTCCGGATGCCGCAACGCCGCCCATCGGGTTCGACAGCGCTGCCCTGTCGCTGGGCTATGATCCGGCACGGGGGCGTGTGGTGCTTAACGCGTTATCCGTCGAGAGCCAAACCGCACGGATCACGGCGTCGGGCCAGTCCTATCTGCTGGGCGATGCGGGCGAGATCCTGACCGGGGCGCTGGGGCGACGACTGCCCGCTGGCTTTCTGGGGCAGGTGCAGGTTTCCGAAGCCCAGCTTGACCCCGAGGGGTTGTTTGACCGGCCCTTGCGCTTTGCGAACGGGGCGATGGATGCCCGCCTCACGCTCAACCCGTTCCGGCTGGAACTGGGGCAGGTGGCGCTGATCGAGGAAACCGGGCGGCGGCTGACGCTGTCGGGCGGGGTCGAGGCGCTGCCCGACGGCTGGCGCGTCGCGCTGGATGTGGCGCTGGACGCCATTGCGCATGACCGGCTGTTGCAGGTCTGGCCCAAAAGCGCGGTGCCGGGCACCCGCGCCTGGGTGGGGCAGAACGTGGCCCAGGGCTTGCTGACCAACGTCAAGGCTGCCTTGCGTGTGACGCCGGGGGCGACGCCGAAGCTGGCGCTTGGCTACGAATTCGACGGGGCCGAGGTGACATTCCTGCGCACCCTGCCACCCATCCGCAATGGGCGTGGCCGGTCGATGATCGAGGACAACACCTATACCGTGGTGCTGGACAGTGGCACGGTCGAGGCGCCGATGGGCGGGCAGATCGACATGTCGGGATCGGTCTTTTCGGTGCCCGATGTCACTGCCAAGCCCGCACAGGCGCAGATCCGGCTGCGCAGTGAAAGCTCGCTCACCGCTGCGCTGTCACTGCTGGATCTGCCGCCCTTTGGCTTCATGACCAAGGCCGGACGGGGGCCCGATCTGGGGCAGGGCCGCGCAGTGGTGGATACGCAGCTGTCACTGCCGCTCGCGCGCCGGGTCGAACTGAAGGATGTTGACTATCAGGTGCGTGGCCAGCTCTTTGGGCTGTCGTCGGATGCGCTGGTGCCCGGAAAGACCATCACCGCCGACGGGCTGACACTGACCGCAGACCCGACCGGCCTGCGCATCGAAGGGCCTGGGCAGATCGGCAAGGTGCCGTTCGATGTGGCCTTTACACAGGGCTTTGGCTCTGACCAGCGCGGCAAAAGCCGGATCGCGGGGCGTGTCACGCTGTCGCCCGCCACGGTGGCCGAATTCGGCCTTGGCCTGCCCGAAGGCATGGTCAGCGGATCGGGTCGGGCCGATATCACCATCGACCTTGCCCGCGATGCACCCGCGCGGCTGCGGCTGACCTCTGATCTGGCGGGCATCGGGCTGACCCTACCGCCGGTGGGGTGGACCAAGACCGCAGGCACCAGTGGCCGGCTGGAGGTTGACGCCACCCTTGGCCGGGTGCCCGAGATTACCCGGTTGGTGGTGCGGGGCGGCGGGCTGGAGGCCGAAGGCGCGATCACGCTTGCAGCCGGGGGCGGTCTGAAAACCGCGCGCTTTGACACGGTCAGGCTGAACGACTGGCTGGCAGGCGCCGTCACCCTGACAGGCCGCGGCGCGGGGCGCGCACCCGATGTGGCCGTCACCGGCGGCACGGTGGATCTGCGCCGCTTTGACCGGCCCACCGGGGGCGGCCAGAACAGCACACAGGCTCAGGGCGCGCTGTCGCTCAGCCTTGACCGGCTGGTGATCAGCGAGGGCATCGCGCTTACCGGCTTTCGCGGCGATTTTTCGCAGCGCGGCGGGCTGAACGGCAGCTTTCGCGGCAGCATCAACGGCGCGGCTGCTGTCAGCGGCACCGCTGTTCCGTCGCGCAACGGCATCGCGGTGCGGGTGCAGGCGGCGGATGCGGGGGCGGCCATGCGCGCGGCAGGCATCTTTGCCACCGCAAGGGGCGGCGCGTTGACGTTGCAACTGACTCCTCGGGCGCAAACCGGGGTGTATGACGGTCGGGCCGACATCACCGGCTTTCGGGTGCGCGGTGCCAATGTGCTGGCGGAACTTCTGTCGGCCATCTCGGTCGTGGGATTGCTGGAGCAGTTGAACGGCGAAGGCATAGCCTTCAATCAGGCCGAGGCCGATTTCATCATCACCCCGCAGGCAATCGAGATCACCCAAGGCTCGGCCATGGGGGCCAGTCTGGGCGTGTCGATGGCCGGTCTTTACGGCACGCAAACCAAACGTCTGGCCTTGCAGGGGGTTGTGTCGCCGATCTATCTGGTGAATGGCATCGGCGCGTTGCTGTCGCGGCGGGGCGAGGGGCTGTTCGGGTTCAATTATGCCTTGGGCGGCACAGCGGATGCGCCGCAGGTCAGTGTCAATCCGCTGTCGATCCTGACGCCGGGCATGTTCCGAGAGATTTTCCGCAGCCCGGCCCCGGTGTTGCGGCAGGGCAATTGACTGGGGGTAAGATGAAACTGTCTGATTTCGACTTCGATCTGCCCGAAACCCTGATCGCCACCCGCCCTGCGCGCCCGCGCACGGCGGCGCGGCTTTTGCTGGCGCAAGGCGATGCGCTTGCCGATCTGCATGTGCACGACTTGGTGGATCTGCTGCGCCCCGGCGACCGCTTGGTGCTCAACAACACCCGCGTGATCCCCGCGCGGCTGACCGGGCAGCGCACCCGTGGTGACGCGGTGGCAAAGATAGAGATCACCTTGATGGAACCGGCCACATCGGGCTGGCGGGCGCTGGCCAAACCGCTGCGCAAGGTGCAGGTGGGCGAGCGCATCTTGTTCTCGCCCGATCTGTCGGCCGTGGTGGCCGAAAAATCCGATACCGATCTACGGCTGGAATTCAACCTGACGGGGGATGATTTCGACGCCGCTCTGGCGCAGGCGGGTGCGATGCCCCTGCCGCCCTACATCGCCGCCAAACGCGCCCCCGATGCGCAGGATGATGACGATTACCAAACCGTTTTCGCCCGCCACAAGGGCGCGGTGGCGGCCCCGACCGCCAGCCTGCATTTCGATGCCGCGTTGCTCGCGGCGCTGCGGGTCAAGGGCGTAGAGTTTACCGAAGTGACCCTGCATGTCGGCGCGGGCACCTTCCTGCCGGTGAAGGTCGAGGATGTGGCGACCCACAAGATGCACGCCGAATGGGGGCAGGTGACGCCAGCAGCGGCGGCCCAGATCAACGCAACCAAGGCAGCGGGCGGGCGGGTGATCCCGGTGGGCACCACCGCGCTGCGCCTGATCGAAACGGCCGCGCGCTCGGGCCGGATGGAACCGTGGGAGGGGCCAACCGACATTTTCATCTACCCCGGCTTCACCTTCCACGCCACCGACGCGCTGATGACCAATTTCCACCTGCCCAAATCCACCCTGCTGATGCTGGTCTCGGCCCTGATGGGCAAGGCGCGGGTGGACCGGATCTATGCCCATGCCATCGCGCAAGGCTATCGGTTCTTCAGCTACGGCGACGCCTCGCTGTTGATCCCGACCGAAGGAGCGAGCGGATGACATGGTTTGTGCTCAAGGCTCTGATCTCGGGTGTCGTCATCGCGTTGGTGTCGGAACTGGCACGGCGCAGCGCCGCCATGGGGGCGCTTGCCGCATCCTTGCCTTTGGTTTCGGTGATCGGGATGATCTGGATCTGGTCGGAAACGGGTGACAAAGGGCGTCTTGCCGATCATGCGCAGGCAACCTTCTGGTATGTGTTGCCATCGCTTCCCATGTTCTTGCTGATTCCCGTGCTGCTGCGCGCAGGGATGGGGTTCTATCCCGCTTTGTCGCTGGGCTGTGCCCTGACTGTTGTCTTGTATCTTGCGATGATCTGGTTTGCATCAGGTCTGGGGATCAAGCTGTGATATCCTGTCTTTGAAAGACTGAAAGGCTCAATCTTATGCTGACCGTTCTGCGCAACACCTGGGCGCTTTTGCTGGGACTTGGCCTTTTGATGCTGGGCAATGGGATGCAGGGCACGCTGCTGGGCATCCGGGGTGGGATCGAGGAGTTCTCGACCTTCCAGATGTCCTTGGTGATGTCTGCCTATTTCGTGGGCTTTCTGTTCGGCAGCCGTCTGGCCCCCGACATGATCCGCCGGGTCGGGCACGTTCGGGTGTTTGCGGCGCTGGGATCGCTGATTTCGGCGGTGCTGATTCTGTATGCCGCAGCGCCCGACTGGATGGCCTGGGCCGCCTTGCGGGTTCTGATCGGGTTTTCGTTTTCGGGCGTGTATATCACCACGGAAAGCTGGCTGAACAACGCGTCCACCAATGAAAACCGTGGTCAGGCGCTGTCCCTTTACCTGATCGTGCAGATGATCGGCATCATCGCAGCGCAACTTCTGCTGAACGTGGGCGATGCGTCGGGCTATATCCTGTTTGTCATCCCGTCCGTGCTGGTGTCGCTGGCCTTTACGCCGATCCTGCTGTCGGCCAGCCCGGCCCCTGCGTTCGAGTCGACCAAACCGATGTCGTTCCGCCGGTTGTATGAGGCATCACCCTTGGGCTGTGTCGGCATGTTCCTGCTGGGCGGCGTGTTTTCGGCGCAATTCGGGATGGCGGCGGTCTGGGGCACCCAGGCAGGGCTGAGCATTGCCGACCTCACGATTTTTGTCTCGGCGATCTATGTCGGTGGCCTTGTGCTGCAATATCCCATCGGCTGGCTGTCGGACCGGATTGACCGGCGCATTGTCGTGCTGTGGCTGGCGGTCGTCGGTGCCGTGATCCTGATGGTCCCGGTCATTTTCGATCCGCCATTCTGGGTGCTGGTCGGGGTGGGCGCGATCTGCGGCGGTGTGTCGAACCCGCTTTATTCGCTGCTGCTGGCCTATGTGAACGATTATCTGGACAAGACCGATATGGCCGCTGCCTCGGCCGGGTTGATGTTCATCAACGGGCTGGGGGCGATCTCGGGCCCCGTCATCACCGGCTGGATGATGGGGGTGATCGGGTCGTCGGGATTCTTCTTGTTCATGGGCATCCTGTTTGCGGTTCTGGCGATCTATGCGGGTTGGCGGATGACCCAGCGGCGCGAAACGCCGCAGGTCACCTCTGGCTATACCCCGGTCTCGCCCACCGCCTCTATCGTCGCGGTGGAGACGGCGGCCATGGTGGAGGCAGAGGACGCACGGCAAGGCGTTGATCGGAACTGATTTGCTTTTCCGGGTTTGCCCTGTCAGGTTGTTTGCAACATGGGGGATGGTTCATGTCTGATCCGATCGAGGTTCTGGATTTCTGGCTGGGCGAGATCGGCCCCGAGGGCTGGTATGCCGGGGGCGAAGAGATTGACGACGCCTGCGCCGTGCGCTTCGGGGCGCTGTGGGAGGCGTTGCACGAGGGCGGGCTGGAGCATTGGGTGGATGGGGTGGTGGGCACGCTGGCCTATCTGATCGTGGCCGACCAGTTTTCACGCAACATCCATCGCGGCACGGAACTTGCCTTTGCCAACGATATCCGCGCCCGCGCCGCCGCCCGCCGCGCGCTGGATGAAGGTTGGGACATGCTGGCTCCGGTTCCGGAGCGGCAGTTTTTCTACATGCCGTTCGAGCATTCCGAGGATATGTCCGATCAGGATCTGGCGATCCGGCTGATGGAAGAGCGGATGGAGGGGGACGCGGAACTGCTGCTGCACGCCCGCGCGCATCGCGAGATCATCGCGCGCTTCAGCCGCTTTCCGTTCCGCAACGCGGCTTTGGGGCGCGAGAGCACGGCGGAAGAGGCGGCGTTTCTGGAAGGTGGCGGCTACATGGCAATCGTAAATGACCTGCGTGGCAGCCATGCGCCTGATGCATAGGGGCGGGGCGTCAGCTTTGTTGATTGGCTTTCAGGAATAGTTTAAGGGTAAACCACTTTTTCCAGGGAGGGACGAATGGCAGCTCAGAGCTTTGATGTGATCGTGGTGGGCGCAGGCCCCGGCGGATATGTGGCAGCGATCCGCGCCAGCCAATTGGGCAAAAAGGTCGCGATCATCGAGCGCGAGAATCTGGGTGGCATCTGTCTGAACTGGGGCTGCATCCCGACCAAGGCCATGTTGCGCAGCGCCGAGGTGTTCCATCTGATGGAGCGCGCAAAGGAATTCGGGCTTAAGGCAGACGGAATCGGGTATGATCTGCCAGCCGTGGTCGCGCGCAGCCGCGCGGTGGCCAAGCAGCTGTCCGGCGGCATCGGGCACCTGATGAAGAAAAACAAGGTGACCGTGTTCATGGGCACCGCCACCCTGCCAAAGGCGGGTGTGGTCTCGGTGAAAACCGACAAGGGCACCGAGGAGTTGACGGCCAAGGACATCATCCTCGCCACCGGCGCGCGGGCGCGCGAATTGCCGGGGCTGGAGGCAGACGGCGATCTGGTCTGGGCCTACCGCGATGCGCTGGTCGCCAAACGGATGCCGAAAAAGCTGCTGGTGATCGGGTCCGGGGCCATTGGCATCGAATTTGCCAGCTTCTTCAACACGCTGGGGGCGGATACCACCGTGGTGGAGGTGATGGATCGCATCTTGCCGGTCGAAGACGCCGAAATCGCAGCCTTTGCCCGGAAAAGCTTTGTGAAACAGGGCATGAAGATCATGGAAAAGGCCATGGTCAAGAAGCTGGACCGCAAGCCGGGTGTGGGTGTCACCGCGCATATCGAGATGGGCGACAAGATTGAAACCCACGACTTCGACACCGTGATCTCGGCTGTCGGCATCGTTGGCAATGTGGAAAATCTGGGGCTGGAGGCTTTGGGGGTAAAGATCGACCGCACCCATGTGGTCACGGATGAGTTCTGCCGCACCGGCGTGCCGGGTTTGTATGCCATCGGCGACATCGCCGGTGCGCCATGGCTTGCGCACAAGGCCAGCCACGAGGGCGTGATGGTGGCCGAACTGATCGCGGGCGGCCATCCGCACGCCATAAAACCGGGCAGCATTGCCGGCTGCACCTATTGCCACCCGCAGATCGCGAGTGTCGGCATGACCGAAGCCGCTGCGAAAGAGGCAGGTCACACGATCAAGGTGGGCCGGTTCCCCTTTATCGGCAATGGCAAGGCGATTGCGCTTGGCGAGTCCGAAGGCATGATCAAGACGGTGTTCGACGCGAAAACCGGCGAACTGTTGGGCGCGCATATGGTGGGGGCGGAAGTGACCGAGCTGATACAAGGCTATGTCATCGGCCGCACGCTGGAAACCACCGAGGAAGATCTGATGAACACGGTGTTCCCGCATCCGACGCTGTCGGAGATGATGCACGAGTCGGTGCTGGACGCTTACGGGCGTGCCTTGCATATCTGAGGCACGATTTTTCTGCGAAAAATCAGGGGGGCCTCGGCCCCCCTCGGCTTCGCCTCACCCCCCGAGGATATTTTTGAACAGATGAAGGGCCGGGTATGCGGGTTGTTGTGACCGTTCTGGCCGTCTGGTGTGCCGGGCTGGGGGCTGCGGCGCAGTTTGGCAAGATCTCGGTGCTGTTCGGGGGGTTGGGGGATCAGTATGCCGGGGCGTCTGCGGTGGCGCTGGGGTTGATCGTGTCGATCGTGGGGATCGTCGGGTTGGTGTTTGGCACCACGGCAGGGCTGTTCGTGGCGCAGATCGGGCCACGGCGCGCCATTGTGGCGGCGCTGGTCATGGGGGCCGGGATGAGTGCGGTGCAATCGCTGGGCCTGTCCTATGGCGGAATGATTGCCAGCCGGGTGGTTGAAGGCGTGTCGCATCTGGCCATCGTGGTGGTGGGGCCGACGGTGATTGCCGGGCTGGCGGCAGAGCGGTATCGCGGACTTGCCATGACGCTGTGGTCAAGCTTTTTTGGCGTGACCTATGCGGTGCTGGCGCTGGTGGCGCCGGTGTTGCTGGTGGCTTACGGGGCGGCGGGGGTGTTTGTGGCCCATGGCGCTTGGATGGCGGGGATGGCGGTGTGCCTTTGGCTGCTGTTGCCGCAAGATCCGCCCGCGCCGCAGATCGCGCGGGTTGGGATTTTGGCGCAGCATCTGGCGATCTATGCCTCGCCACGCCTGTCGGCGCCGGCGCTGGGGTTCTTTTGCTACACCTTCCTGTATGTGGCGTTGCTGACGCTGGTGCCGCCCGATGTGCCTGTCGCGCAGCGCGCGGTGGTGGCGGCGGGGATGCCGCTGATCTCGATTGTGCTGTCGTTGACGCTGGGGGTCTGGTTGCTGGGCCGGATGTCGGCGGTGCGGGTGGTGCAAGGGGGGTATCTGGCGGCGGTGCCGGGGTTTGGGGTGCTGGCGCTGTTCTGGGGGCAGGGCGCGGGCATGGTGGCAGGTGCGCTGTGGGTTTCGGCGGCGCTTGGCATTGTGCAGGGCGCGAGTTTTGCGGCCATCCCCGAGTTGAACGCGGCCGCGCAAGACCGCGCGCAGGCGGCGGGGGCGATTGCGCAACTGGGCAATCTTGGCACCACAACCGGCACGCCGGTTCTGGCAGCACTGCTTCTGGGGGCGGGTCCGTGGGGGCTGGCGATGGTGGCGTTTCTGGCCTGCGTGCTGGGGATTTTCCTGCATGCCGTGCAGGCGGCGCGTCGGGCGCGCGGCATCTGACCTGCTTTTTCACATGTTCCCACTCTGTTCCCAATTATGTCTTGGAGACTCGGCGCAAACCCCCTATCTGTGCTGCGTTGATGCGGGGTAGGTCATGGCGGAACAGAAGTTCATCGAGGTGCGCGGCGCGCGCGAACACAACCTCAAGAACATTGATGTGGATATCCCGCGCGATCAGCTGGTGGTGATCACCGGGCTGTCGGGGTCGGGCAAATCCAGCCTTGCCTTTGATACGATCTATGCCGAGGGGCAGCGCCGGTATGTGGAAAGCCTGTCGGCCTATGCCCGGCAGTTTCTGGACATGATGGGCAAGCCCGATGTGGACCATATCAGTGGCCTGTCGCCTGCCATTTCCATCGAGCAAAAGACCACCAGCAAGAACCCGCGTTCCACCGTTGGCACGGTGACCGAGATTTACGACTACATGCGCCTGCTGTTCGCCCGCGTCGGCACGCCCTATTCCCCCGCGACCGGCCTGCCCATCACCGCGATGCAGGTGCAGGATATGGTGGATGCGGTGATGGCGATGCCCGAGGGCAGCCGCGCCTATCTGCTGGCGCCGATCATCCGCGACCGCAAGGGCGAGTACAAGAAAGACTTCCTCGATCTGCGCAAGCAGGGCTTCCAGCGGGTGAAGGTGAACGGCGCGTTTTACGAGCTGGAAGAGCCGCCCGTGCTGGACAAGAAGTTTCGCCACAACATCGACGTGGTGGTGGACCGGATCGTGGTGCGTGAGGGGTTGGAGACGCGCCTGGCCGACTCTTTCCGCACCGCGCTGAACCTGGCCGATGGCATTGCCGTGGTGGAAACCGCGCCGGGGGAGGGCGAGGGCGATCCGGTTCGCATCACCTATTCCGAGAAATTCGCCTGCCCCGTTTCGGGCTTCACCATCGCCGAGATAGAGCCGCGCCTGTTTTCGTTCAACGCGCCGTTCGGGGCGTGCCCCGTGTGTGATGGCTTGGGCGTGGAGTTGTTCTTTGACGAGCGTTTGGTCGTTCCCGATCAGGGGTTGACCCTGATGCAAGGCGCGATTGCGCCCTGGGCCAAGTCGAAATCCCCGTATTTCACCCAGACCATCGACGCGCTCGCCAAGCACTACGAATTCGACAAGAAAAAGAAATGGAAAGACCTGCCCGCCCACGTGCACCAGTTGTTCCTGCACGGATCGAACGGCGAGGAGATTGATTTTTCCTATGACGAAGGCGGGCGCGTCTACAAGGTGCGCCGGGTGTTCGAAGGCGTGATCCCCAACATGGAACGCCGCTACAAGGAAACCGATTCTGCATGGTCGCGTGAGGATATGGAGCGGTTCCAGAACAACCGCGATTGCGGGGCCTGTGGCGGCTATCGCCTGCGGCCCGAGGCTTTGGCGGTGAAGATCGGCGGGCTGCATGTGGGGCAGGTGGTCCGCATGTCGATCCACGAGGCGCATGCCTGGATCCAGACCGTGCCCGAAGCGCTGACCGGGCAGAAGAACGAGATTGCGAAAGCGATCCTGAAGGAAATCCGCGAGAGGTTGGGGTTTTTGGTCAACGTGGGGCTCAATTACCTGACGCTCTCGCGCAATGCGGGCACGCTGTCGGGTGGGGAATCGCAGCGCATCCGGCTGGCCAGCCAGATCGGGTCGGGGCTGACGGGGGTGCTTTATGTGCTGGATGAACCCAGCATCGGCCTGCACCAGCGCGACAATGACCGGCTGCTCACCACACTGAAAAACCTGCGCGATCAGGGCAATACCGTGCTGGTGGTGGAGCATGACGAAGATGCGATCCGCGAGGCGGATTATGTGTTCGACATCGGGCCGGGGGCCGGGATTCATGGCGGCCGGGTGATTGCCCACGGCACGCCTGCGCAGGTGGCCGCCGATCCGGCCAGCCTGACCGGGCAATACCTGTCGGGCGCGCGCGAAATTGCTGTGCCAAAGGTGCGGCGCAAGGGCAGCGGGAAAAAGCTGGTTGTGGTGGGGGCCACGGGCAACAACCTGCAGAATGTGACCGTGACCTTCCCCTTGGGCAAGTTCGTCTGCGTGACCGGCGTATCGGGCGGCGGCAAATCCACCCTGACCATAGAGACGCTGTTCAAGACTGCCGCCGGCAAGCTGAACGGCGCGCGCGAAACGCCTGCGCCGTGTGAGACGATCACCGGGTTTGAACACCTCGACAAGGTGATCGACATTGACCAGCGCGCGATTGGCCGCACGCCGCGTTCCAACCCCGCCACCTATACCGGGGCATTCGGCCCGATCCGCGACTGGTTTGCCGGGCTGCCCGAGTCAAAAGCGCGCGGCTATCAGCCGGGACGGTTTTCGTTCAACGTCAAGGGCGGGCGGTGCGAGGCCTGTCAGGGCGATGGCGTGCTGAAGATCGAGATGAACTTCCTGCCCGATGTGTATGTCACGTGTGAGACCTGCAAGGGCAAACGCTACAACCGCGAGACTTTGGAAATAAAGTTCAAGGACAAGAGCATATCAGACGTTCTTGATATGACATGTGAAGAAGCGCAGGGCTTTTTCCAGGCGGTTCCCAGCATCCGCGACAAGATGGACGCGCTGTGTCAGGTGGGGCTTGGCTATATCAAGGTCGGCCAGCAGGCGACCACGCTCTCGGGCGGCGAGGCACAGCGGGTGAAGTTGTCCAAGGAACTCAGCCGCCGCGCGACGGGGCGCACGCTTTATATTCTGGACGAGCCGACCACGGGTCTGCATTTCGAGGATGTGCGCAAGCTGTTGGAAGTGCTGCACGAATTGGTAGAGCAGGGCAATACGGTGGTGGTGATCGAGCACAATCTGGATGTGATCAAGACCGCCGACTGGATCATCGACATCGGCCCCGAGGGCGGCGATGGCGGCGGTCAGGTGGTGGCGATCGGCACGCCCGAAGATGTGGCGAAGGTCGAGACCAGCCACACCGGGCGCTATCTGAAAGACATGCTCAAGCCCCGCCGCCACGCGGCCGAATAGGGCAAAACAAAGGCCGGACCCGATCAGGGATCCGGCCTGTCAGCCCAAGCGATTTCGGCTGTAAGAAACAGCGCGAAGCCGCTGAAAGATCAGCCCTTTTTCATCGGGCAGGTGTTCATGCCCAGCATGGAATACAGCGGGCAGGTTTGCAGCACACCAGTGGCCAGCGGGATGATGCCCAGCAGATACAGCCAGCGATAGCTGCCTTCGGTGTTCAGGAAAAAGCCCGCAATCAGGGCGATTCCGACCACGATGCGCAAGATACGGTCGATGCCGCCGACATTGGTTTTCAACATGATGCTTTCCTTGCAAAGGTTGCGGCGCGGGCCGTGTCGCACCGGGTGGGTCGTATTTACATATTCATAAATGATATTTGATAAGGCCCGCGCGGTCCAGCGTCATGACGACGCAAGGCGCTGCCCGCCATGAAAAGCGGCGCCCCGGTCAAGGGGGCGCCGCGTTTTCCGCCGGGGGGTGGGCTCAGTCCAACAGCTTGAAGTTCAGGCTGGCACCTTCCTTGATTCCGCTGGGCCAGCGCGCGGTAATGGTCTTGGTCCGCGTGTAGAAGCGGAACGCATCCGGCCCGTGCTGGTTCAGGTCGCCAAAGGAGGATTTTTTCCAGCCGCCAAAGGTGTGATAGGCCAGCGGCACCGGGATCGGCACGTTGATCCCGATCATCCCCACGTTGATCCGGTTGGCAAAATCGCGCGCGGTATCGCCGTCGCGGGTGTAAAGCGCGATGCCGTTGCCGTATTCGTGGTCCATCGCGTAACCGATGGCTTCTTCATAGGTTTTTGCGCGCACGGTGGACAGGACCGGGCCAAAGATCTCCTTGCGGTAGATCTCCATGTCGGTGGTCACATGGTCAAACAGATGCGGGCCGACGAAAAAGCCGTCCTCATAGCCTTGCAGACCAAAGCCCCGCCCATCGACCACCAGTTTCGCGCCCTCGGCCACGCCCGATTCCACCAGCCGCAGGATATTGGCCTTGGCGGCGGCGGTGACGACGGGGCCGTAATCCACATCATTTCCCGCCGTGTAGGGGCCAACCTTCAGCTTCTCGATCCGCGGGATCAGCTTTTCGATCAGCCGGTCGGCGGTTTCATCGCCCACCGGCACCGCGACCGAAATCGCCATGCACCGCTCCCCCGCCGCACCATAGCCCGCGCCGATCAGCGCATCGGCTGCCTGGTCCAGATCTGCATCGGGCATGATGATCATGTGGTTCTTGGCACCGCCAAAGCACTGCACCCGTTTGCCATTGGCACAGCCGCGCCCGTAGATGTATTCGGCAATCGGGGTGGAGCCGACAAAGCCGATGCCCGAGATGTCAGGGTTGTCGATGATGGCGTCCACCGCTTCCTTGTCGCCGTTGATCACCTGCAACACCCCGTCGGGCAGACCCGCCTCTTGCATCAACTCGGCCAGCATCATCGGCACCGACGGGTCACGCTCCGACGGTTTGAGGATGAACGCGTTGCCACAGGCAAGCGCCGGCCCCATCTTCCACATCGGGATCATGGCGGGGAAGTTGAAAGGCGTGATTCCGGCTGCAACGCCAATGGGTTGGCGCATGGAATACATGTCGATGCCGGGGCCGGCGCTGTCGGTGAATTCGCCCTTCAGCAGATGCGGCGCGCCGATGCAGAATTCCATCACCTCCAACCCGCGCTGCACATCGCCCTTGGCGTCTGGAATGGTCTTGCCGTGCTCGGACGACAACGCCTCGGCCAGCTTGTCCATGTCGCGGTTCAGCAGATCCACGAATTTCATGATAACCCGCGCGCGGCGCTGCGGGTTGGTGGCGCCCCATTTGATCTGCGCGCGCGCCGCATCGGCGGTGGCGGCGTCCAGTTCCGCCTTGGAGGCAAGCGCCACGCGGGCCTGCACCTCGCCGGTGGCGGGGTTGAACACATCGGCAAAGCGGCCCGAGGTGCCCGGAACGTGCTTACCGTTGATCCAGTGACCAATCTCTTTCATCGTGATCTCCCTTTGGTTTTCCGCAGTATAGTCTTGCACAAATGTCGGATAAAGCGGCAATCTGCCAAAAGGGTTTTGCAGGATTGCAAAGGTATGGATTGGGATGATCTGCGGGTGTTTCTGGCGGTGGCGCGGGCGGAAAGCCTGTCCGGCGCGGGGCGGCGGCTGGGGTTGGACCCGGCAACGGTGGGGCGGCGCATTGCGCGGCTTGAGGAACGGACGGGCGCACGCCTGTTCCTGAAATCACCGCAAGGCTATGGTCTGACCGAGGAGGGGTCAAAACTGGTGCCCCATGCCGAAGCCGCAGAAGCGGCCCTGATGGCCGCGTCCGAGGTGCTGACGGGCAGCGCCGGGGCAGGGCTGTCGGGGCAGATCCGGCTGGGCGCACCCGATGGCTGCGCCAACTATATCCTGCCGCAGGTGATCCGGGCGATCTGCGACGACAATCCGGGGCTGGAGGTGCAGATCGTGGCACTGCCACGTGTTTTCAACCTGTCGCGCCGCGAGGCGGATCTGGCCATTGGCGTCAGTCGGCCGCAGGCGGGGCGGTTGACGGTGCAAAAGCTGACCGATTACCGCCTGCATCTGGCCGCGCACCCGGCGTATCTGGCGAGCGCCCCGCCGCTGCGGGGCCTTGCCGATCTGAAACACCACCGGCTGGTGGGCTATATTGCCGACATGATCTTCGACAAGGAACTGGATTACCTTTCGAAGTTGGAGGCCAGCACCCCGGCGATGGCATCCAATTCGGTGCCGGTGCAGTTGAACCTGTTGCGCGCGGGGGCAGGTGTGGGGGTGGCACATGATTTTGCGCTGCCTTTTGCGCCGGAACTGGTCAAGGTGCTGCCAGACGCGCTCGGCCTGACCCGTGCTTTCTGGCTGATCCGCCACGAGGACGACGCCCATTCCGCCCGGCTTGCCCGCTTTGCCAGCCTTCTGGCCGACGGCATCCGGCTGGAGGTGCAGCGGCTTGAGGCGATCAGCCGTGCCTGACCCAAAGCGGCGGCACGGCAAACGGCCCACGCCTTTCAGCCGAATTTGGGATGCAGAGCCATGCGCATCGACACCACCTCGAACTCTTCCATCGAGGACGTGTAGGTGGGGGCCTTCACCGGCGAATCGAACTGATTGATCAGGTAGTTGTTGTAACCGAACTGCTGAAAAAACTTGAAGAAATCCTGAAAATACTCGCGCCGCGCCATTTGGTGCGGGCCAAGCTCATACAACACGCCCGCAACCCGGCGTTCGCGGAACATACGCTCCGCCCCGCGCAGCACGGACAGTTCATGCCCTTCCACGTCGATCTTCAACAGGTCGATCCAGCCAATCCCATGCTCTTCGCAATAACTGTCGACTGTCGAAAGCTCGATCTCCCGGCTCATGCCAAGCGCCACAGATGTTCCGGGCATCAGGGCCACATCATTGTCGATGGAAGCGAGGGCGGATCTTTCGGCTTCGAAATGGATTGTCGCCTTGCCACGGGCGTGCGACATGCCGATTTTGTTCAGAACGATATCGGGCTTGTGCGGGCCGTAAAGCCCATCTGTCATCCCCATTTCGATGATCGCCTGATTGCCGGGCAGCGGTTCGAACATGTGGACTTTTGACACGAACTTTCCCGAATGCATCAGCAGCGCCGCAGTCCACTGGCCCTGATTTGCGCCCACATCAAACACGGTCATGTTGGAAAGGGTATTGTAGCCAACCTTTTGAAAAAAGGGGCTGATTTCCTTTAGCTGAAACATCGGAATGGTGCGGCCAAAGGGAAGGCGGTAAAATTGTTCATAGCGAAGATGTTCGTTCATGGAAAAACCACCAGAAGATTTGACGATCGGTTGAAGGGACAGCCCGAGAGGTTATTGCGCCGCCTTGCCTGCGTAACGCGATCCTAATCTGGGGCAAGAAGAAAAATCCATCCCCCATGCAAGACACTTGACACAGCAAATGGTGCGGGGTGACGCTTGGCATGCGCAGTATCGGGAGGACGAGATGATTGTGCAGCAAATTCTGAAACTGAAAGCCAGCGACGACGTGATCACGGTGCCGCCGGAAACAGAGGTCAGCCATGTCGCTGAAATTCTGGCCTCACGCAATATCGGGACCGTTGTGGTCTCGCGCGATGGCAAGACGATCGAGGGCATCGTGTCCGAGCGCGATATCGTGGCCGAAGTGGCGCGCAACGGCAACGTCTGCCTGATCGGCCCGGTCGAAGCGATCATGACCAAAACGGTGCAATGCTGCAAATGTGCCGAAAGCGCGGATTCGGTGCTGGAGCGGATGACCAACGGGCGGTTTCGCCATATGCCGGTGATGGAGGGCGCGCAGATGGTGGGCCTGATCTCGATCGGGGATGTGGTCAAGGCCCGGCTGATGCAGCTTGCGGCCGAAAAGGATGCGCTGGAAAACATGATCAAGGGGTTCTGAACCGGGCCGAACGGCGACGCGCGCGCAGGGCGCGCACAGCCAGCGGCGCGGCAGGCGCTTTCACGCTTGCAATCCCGGACGCAATATTGTTGCGTGCCCAAGCATAAAAACAGCGGGGGAACCCATGCGCATCGGCCTCTATCCCGGCACTTTCGACCCTGTGACGCTTGGCCATGTCGATATTATCCAGCGCGCCATGGCGCTGGTTGACCGGCTGGTGATCGGGGTTGCGATCAACCGGGACAAGGGGCCGCTGTTCAGTCTGGAAGACCGGGTGTCGATGGTCGAGGCGGAATGTGCCGCCATCGCCGCACGCACCGGCGGCGAGATCATCGTGCATCCGTTTGAGAACCTGTTGATCGACTGCGCCCGCGATGTGGGGGCAGGGGTGATCGTGCGGGGGCTGCGGGCGGTGGCGGACTTTGAGTATGAATTTCAGATGGTCGGCATGAACCGGGCGCTGGATGCCAGTATTGAAACGGTGTTCCTGATGGCCGATGCCCGGCGCCAGGCGATTGCGTCAAAGCTGGTCAAGGAGATCGCCCGTTTGGGCGGGGACGTGTCAAAATTTGTCACGCCTCCGGTTGATGCCGCCCTGCGCCACAGATTTGGCACGCGGATCTGAACTGATTGACGGGCATCTGACCCTGACCACCGGGCATCCCCTTGGACTTATTTCACCGGACTTGTCAGGCGGCGCAGCCAGCCCGTTTTTGGCGGAATGGGCGCGCCGACTTGCGGCAATTGGCTGATATCCAGCGCCACGCCCCGCTTTTCCGCGCTGGCCTGCACGGCGCTGCACAATTGCGGTGCGCGGCGCAACAGGTCGATAAAGCGCGACTCCTCCAGCGTCAGCAGGGTGGTGTGGCTGATTGCCGTCACCCGTGCGCGGCGCGAGCGGCGCAAAAGCAGCGACAGTTGCCCGAACATCTCGCCCCGGCCCAGAAGGAACCGGCTGCCGGCCTGTTCCGCCTCTACCGCGCCGCTGGCGATGAACCAGACACGGTCGGGCTTGTCATCCTTGCGCATCAAAAGATCACCGGGCTTGGCGTAAACCGTCTTCATCTGGCGGGCCAGTTGCGCCAATGACTCCGGCTCCAGATCCGAAAACAACGGGAAACTGCGCACGATGTCGCTGCGTTGCAACCGCAGATCCAGACGCGGGCGCACGGCCAGCGCATCGCGCTCGCCCGAGGTTTGTTCGCGCAAGGACAGGCGCAGTTCCGGCCCGATCAGCCCGTCGGCGGTCATCTGGTCGTATTCGGCCTCTTCGCGCTGCATCACCAGACGGCGGATCAGGCGGCGTTCCAGCTCTTCGGCATAGCCGGGGAATTGGGTGCGCAAGCCGTCCATCTCGCGGTTGGTGTCCTCGATCCGGCGCTTGACCAGATCATGCAGCAATCCGGCCACCCGGCGCGAGTGGATGCGCATGATCCGGGTTTCGATAAATCCGGTCAGCGCGCGCAGCATTTGCCTGTGGGCGACCAGGGCCTCGAACCGATCTTCGGTCAAGCGCGCCAGCGGCAGCTTCAACCGAAAGCGGTTGTGCAGCCATTCAGCGGCCCGCAAGGTGCGCCCGGCGATCAGCGCGCGGCGGGCCTGCGCCCGGTAGCCAGAGCGGCCTTCGGTCAATGTCGCCTCGATCAGGCGGTCGGCATCGGCCAGCAGCAGGTCGGCCAGACGCGCAGGCATCAGGTTTTCCTGAAACGCCTCCAGGATCAGATCACGCTCGTGCCCGGCAAGTGCCAGAAGGCCCAGCGTCACGCGGTCTTTTTCCAGAATGTCGCGCGCTTCATCCGCGCGTTCAACGGCCGTGTTCAGACGCTCGCCAAAGCGCTTGGCCTCGTCGCGGACGATGGCGGGGGTCAGATCCATTTCGCGCGCGGTTTCGGCCACCGTTTCGCGCACCTCTTGCAGCGATACCGCCACCACCTGATCCGAAAGCGCCCGGTCCAGCGGCGACAGCCGATCCAGCCCCAGATAGGAAATGACCCAGCGCAAGGTCGTGCCCTGCACCAGCAGGGTGAACAGCACAAAGCCGGTGGCGACAATGCCGACTTGCCGTTTGGTTTCCACAAAGATCGCCGGATTTTCGGTCACGGCAAGCGCCAGCGCCAGCGTCACCGCCCCGCGCAGGCCGCCCCACAAAATGGCGATGCGGTAAGGCGATTCCACCTGCGGCGACAGGCCCGCGGCCGTCAGCAGCGGCAAGATTCCATAAAGCACGATGGCGCGCGCAACAAAGGCCGCGATGACCGTCACGACGATCAGCCCGATATCGCTGGGCCGGATCGATTCCAGAACCCGCGGCACCAAAAGCGCAGCCAGCACAAAGATCAACCCGCCCGCCCAATAGGCGATCAACGCCCAGGCATCGCGCAGCTGCGACAGCGCGGGGGGCGAAATTCGGCCGGGTGCAGAGAAATTCACGGTCATGCCAGCCGCCACGACGGCCACCACGCCCGAAGCGCCGATCACCTGATCGGTGAACAGAAAGGTGACAAAGGGCGTGGCAAAGCTGATTGACACCTGCGCCAGCGGCCATGGGTTCATCCACCCCATGATTTGCACCGAAAACCGGCCAACCAGCCAACCGACCGCCGCTCCGGCCGCGATCAGCCATGGCAATTCCAGCAGCGCCAACCCGATGTTGGGCTCGGTGTCGCGGGCGGCGACGGCCACCAGAAACACCGATGTCAGCGCGATGGCGGCGGCATCGTTCAGCAGGCTTTCGCCTTCCACGATCCGGGCCAGCCGCTGCGGGGCAGGAGTCGCACGGAAAATGCTGACCACGGCCGACGGATCGGTGGTGGAGACGATCGCGCCGATCAGCAGACAAGCGATCAAGGGCAGCGGGGTGAACGGTTTCAGCGCCATGCCGATCACGAAGGTGGCAACCACCACCGCCACCACCGCCAGCACCAGCACCGGCACCCAGTCATCCAGCAGACGGCGCAGATTCAGCGTCAGCGAGACCTGAAAGATCAGGACCGGCAGGAAGATGTAAATGAACAGATCGGACGAGATCGGCAGATTCAGGATCGCCAGCGCCAGCGGATTGAGCGCATCGGTCACATCTGTGCGGAAAAACCACGATGCCGCTGCCCCGATCCCGATCCCGATCGCCGCCAGAATAACGGTCACAGGCAGGCGCAAGCGCGCGCCGACAGGCTCGGACAACGCGATGGCCAGAAACAGGCCCGACAGAATGGCAAGAAAGACGATCAGATCCATGGGTCAATGATAACGCTTTGGTCAACCAAGAAAAAGGAAGGGCCGGTCACAAAACGTGACCGGCCCGAAACATCGGCGCGATGGGTCTGATCGTCAGATCAGCTTGCCCATGGCGACCGCCACATCGGCCATCCGGTTCGAGAAGCCCCATTCATTGTCATACCACGACAGGACAGAGCACAAGGTGCCATCCATCACTTTGGTCTGATCCATGTGGAAGACCGAAGAATGTGGGTCGTGGTTGAAATCGGACGACACATTCTTGAATTCGGTATAGCCCAGAATACCCTTCAGCTTGCCATCGGCTGCCGATTTGATCGCGGCGTTGATCTCCTCGACAGACGTGGCGCGTTTGGCGATGAACTTCAGATCCACGACCGAAACGTTCGGGGTTGGCACGCGGATCGCGAACCCATCCAGCTTGCCCGCAAGCTCTGGCAGCACCAGACCCACGGCCTTCGCCGCCCCGGTGCTGGTCGGGATCATCGACAGCGCGGCAGCGCGCCCGCGATACAGATCCTTGTGCATGGTGTCCAGCGTCGGCTGATCGCCGGTGTAGCTGTGGATCGTGGTCATCATGCCCTTTTCAATGCCGATGGCTTCGTTCAGCACATGGGCAAAGGGGGCAAGACAGTTGGTGGTGCAAGACGCGTTCGACACCACAACATCATCGGCTGTCAGGCTTTCGTGGTTGACGCCGAACACCACCGTCTTGTCTGCCCCGTCACCGGGGGCCGAGATCAGCACGCGTTTGGCGCCGTTATCAAGGTGGGCCTGGCACTTTTCCTTGCTGGTGAAGATGCCGGTGCATTCCATCACCACATCCACATCCGACCATGGCAGGTCAGCCGGGTTGCGGATCGCCGTCACCCGGATCTTGCCTTGCCCGGCGTCGATCCAGTCGTCGCCCGTGGTCACGGTGCCGGGAAACCGGCCATGCACCGAGTCAAAGCGCAGCAAGTGCGCATTTGTTTCAACCGGCCCAAGATCGTTGATCGCAATGACCTCTATATCGGTGCGGCCGGATTCAATGATCGCACGCAAAATATTGCGCCCGATGCGGCCAAATCCGTTGATGGCAACTTTGACAGTCATGGCAATCTCCTCTTACAGCGACTCAAGTGTCACGTTTAGCGCTAACATCACGAAAAATCCGCAAATTTCAACCTCGGATTGGCCAGATCAGCGCCAGAATGCCAGCCATTCGATCATATCGGTGAATTTCACCAAAAGAAACATCAGCGCGCGGGCATCATTCAAGACCAGATCGGCCGCCACGCAGGCCACGATGATCAAGCCAAGGCTCAGGGCAATCCTGTCGGTCACGCGCATCCCCCGTGGGGCTGATGCCCCGTTCGTACAAAGTCGCCGCATCACGACGGCCCCATCGGCCAGACAGCCCCGTTCAATGTCATACCACGCCAGCAGGCAAACGGAACGCCCAACAACGCGGGTGCGACCTTGCGCGAGGATAGAGGAAACTGGCGCGTGATAGAAGCCGGTGCTGGTCATGGGCATCTTTTGACTTTGTGTTCTTGTCTGATACAGCCCACGTGCAAGCATGACCAGATGAAAATTGTATTTTTATCATAATGTTAGCGCAAACCCGCTGTGTTTGCGCAACCACAGGACGGGCTTTGCCTTTGCGCTTGGCATCAGATAGATGTGGAGGTCTGCCAAGAGGTTTCAAAATGAGCGGTTTGCTGGCTTTGCTGGATGATGTGGCCGCGATTGCCAAGGTGGCCGCGGCCTCGGTTGATGATATTGCGGCCGCCGCGGTCAAGGCAGGCACCAAAGCCGCCGGTGTGGTGATCGACGATGCAGCGGTGACGCCGAAATACGTCACCGGCTTTTCGGCCGAGCGTGAATTGCCGATCATCTGGCGCATCGCCCTTGGATCGCTGAAAAACAAGCTGATCATCCTGTTGCCCGGTCTTTTGGTGCTGGATGCGTTCCTGACCCAGGTCATCACGCCGCTGTTGATGCTGGGCGGGGCCTATCTGTGCTTTGAGGGCGCGGAAAAAGTGGTCCACGCGCTGTTTCCCCATGCCGACCCGGTTGTCGAAGCCGATCATGCCACCGGCGACCCACTCCGGCTGGAGGAGGAGAAGGTGGCCGGCGCGATCAAGACCGATTTCATCCTGTCGGCCGAGATCATGACCATCGCGCTTGCCGCGATCCCGCAAGGGGTGCTTTGGGTCGAGGCGGTGACACTGGCGATTGTGGGCATGTTGATCACTGCCGCGGTTTATGGTGCGGTGGCGCTGATCGTGAAGATGGATGACGTGGGCCTGCATATGGCCACTACGGGCAGCACCGGGGCAGGGCGCGGCATCGGGCGCGGGCTGGTGGCGGGCATGCCAAAGCTGCTGGCGGTGTTGTCGGTCGTGGGCACGTTGGCGATGCTGTGGGTAGGTGGGTCCATCGTGATCCACGGGATGGAGGAGTTGGGCTTTGTCTGGCTGGGGCACCACATTCATGATTGGGCTGCTGGTGTCGGCCAAATGGTGCCGCAGGCGACAGGCGCGGCAGAGTGGATCGCCAAAGCGGTGCTGGACGGTATTTTCGGGCTGGCCCTTGGGGCGCTGCTGATCCCGGTGGCCACGCGCGTCATCCTGCCGCTGTGGTCGCGCCTGACCGGGCGCCGGCCGGTGCATTGACATTTTTGTTCAGGCAACCCGCAGCAGGGTGTTCAGATCGGTGTTGTCGCGCATCAGATCGGCAACCGATATGGCATCAAGCTTGGCATAAAACGCCTCCAGTGCCGTGTTCAGCGCCTGTTTCAGGCGGCACGAACCGACCAACGGGCAGGTGCAATCCTCGGCTGCAAAACACTCGGCAAACGGCAGGGCCTGCTCGAAATGGCGAAACACCTCGCCCGCGGAAATCTGCTCTGCGCTGCGCCCCAGCATCAGCCCGCCCGCTCGACCGCGCACGGTGCGCAAAAAGCCCTGCTGTGCCAAAAGATGGATCACCTGCGCCAGATGGTTTTCGCTGGCGTTGCAGGCTTGCGCCACCTCGCGCTTGCGCACGATCCGGTCAGGATTGGCGGCGCAGACCATCAGGGCGCGCATGGCAAGGTTGGTTCGTGTGGTCAGTCGCATCCGGTCCCCGCTGTGTTGGTCTGGGTCCGAACCTGCCGCTGTTGGATGGCAGAGGCCTTGATCCAGATCAGGCTGCGGGCCTGAAAGCCCGAAAAAGCTGTATCGTGATGGCATCGATGCAACGGATGGTGCCAAGATCTGGCAGCCCAGGGCCCCAAGATCGCCGCGCAAACAGACCTGATGCGAGCGTATCAAGCATGACAGACACCACAGCGGTTTTGCGGTTGCGGTGTGGCTTGGCGTGCGACGCTGCTGCCCGGCAATGTTTTCAAAGCGCTTTGAAAGCGTTAATGCAATGAAATACATAACTTTTAAATCCGTGCTTTCACAGAGTGATTGCGATAACTGTTGCTACAGGCTTCGCGACACGCCGCCTTGGCTGAACTTTTGGCAGATTACGGGTGCTTGACCCGGCTTGCCATGGGGTTAGCCTGCAAAGATGTGCCGCAACCCAAACCTGTGGAACCCGATGAACGATCTCACCCCCACTCCGACCTCGCTCAAGGCCAGCATCCTGCGCCATCTTGCCTTTACGCTGGGCAAGGACGCGGATCACGCCAGCACCTATGACTGGCGCATGGCGCTGTCGTTCGCGATCCGCGATCAGATTGTCGAGCCGTGGTTTGCCTCGACCCGCAAGACATGGGCGGCGGATCACAAGCGGGTGTATTACCTGTCGATGGAATTCCTGATCGGCCGGATTCTTGAGGATGCGACCGTTAACCTTGGCCTGCGCGATCAGGCCGAGGAGGTGATGGCCAGCTTCGGGCAGGATTTCCGCGTCCTGGTCGAGGATGAACCGGACGCGGCGCTTGGCAACGGCGGGTTGGGGCGTCTGGCCGCCTGTTTCATGGAATCGATGGCCACTTTGGGTTGCCCCGCCTATGGCTACGGCATCCGCTATGAACACGGGTTGTTCCGCCAGCGGTTTGAAGGCGGGCGTCAGGTGGAAACGCCCGAAGACTGGCTGAAACAAGCGCATCCATGGGAATTTGCCCGACCCGAAGCGGCCTATGTGATCCCGTTCAAAGGCTATGTCGAACACAAGGATGGCCGCGACATCTGGGTGCCGGGCGAAACCGTGGTGGCCTCGGCGCATGATACGCCCGTTGTCGGCTGGCAGGGCAAATGGGCCAACACCCTGCGGCTGTGGGGGGCGCTGCCCACCACGATGTTCGATCTGGACAGGTTCAACCGGGGCGATTACGCCGCCGCTGCCGAGCCAGAGGCTTTGGCCCGCACGCTCAGCCGCGTGCTTTATCCCGATGACACCACCTATCAGGGCAAGGAAC
>JBKBQB010000028.1:0-47379 GCA_046292785.1 Paracoccaceae bacterium | reverse complement strand
CCAGTGCTGCGGGGTCGGCGCGCGATCCGGCCACTTGCAGCGCCTGAAAGGCCGCGATCATGCCGGTGACGGTGCCCAACAGGCCCAGAAGCGGCCCGATGGTGGCGGCCAGTTCCAGCCCGCGCGACCCCGCCCGCGCCTGCACCAAGAGCCCCCGCGCCACCCGCCCGGTTTCCGCCTCGGCGGCGGTCTGGTCCAGCGCGGGGTTAAGTGCTGCCTGCATCGCGGCCAGCGCCAGACGCGCGCGCAGCGAGCCGCGACCGGTCAGCGCCGCAATGGCGGCGGCGGTTTGCCCCGTGGCCCACAGATCGAGCGCGCGCGCGGTGTGCCGCCCACCCGAAAAGGCGCCAAACGAGATCAACCGCATGATCTTCCACAAGATCAGCGCCACGGTCAGCACCGACAAAAGCGCAATCGCCCACATCGCCGGTCCACCCATGGCGACAAACGCCATCAGGCGGGCAAAGCCATCCTGAAACGCGAAGGATGCGGTGGGAATCGTCGGTTCCATGCGGCTCACTCCGGTCTGGCAGGCAGGGCAAGACAGACCCCTTAATCCTCCATCACCGATGCGGTTTCAACCGGGTTCTGGCGGATCGGCACAGATCGCCGCATCCGTTGCCCGGCTTTAGAAGTCGGTCGGCGCGCCGCCCTCTTGCTTGCGGCGAGCGACAAAGCGGGCCAGATCCTCTTGCGCCACGTGGTCCATCTCGGGCGCCTCGAATTCGGCAAGGATCTGTTTATAGATCCGATGCGCGCGTTCCGGCGTCCAGACCGCGCCATCGGCCTGCCACGCCTCGTAATTGCGCCAATCGCTGGCAAAGGGAGCATAGAACGCGGTCTGGTAACGGTCTTGCGTGTGCTGGCAGCCAAAGTAATGGCCCCCCGCCCCCACCTCGCGGATGGCGTCCAGCGCGATGTCGGCGTCGGTGGTGGCGAATGTCGCCTGTTCGAAATACCGCTGGATCATTTGCAGCACTTCGCAATCCATCACGAATTTCTCGGGGCTGGCGATCAGCCCGCCTTCCAGCCAGCCAGCCGCGTGATAGACCAGATTGGTGCGCGATTGCACGGCGGCCCACAGGCTGTTCGAGGTTTCCCACATCGACTGCCCGTCGGGCACATTGGCCGCGCAGACGCCGGACGACCGGAGCGGCAGGCCGTAGAACCGCACCAATTGCCCGGTCATCTGTGTGGCGCGCATGTATTCCGGCGTGCCAAAGGCGGGCGCACCGGATTTCATATCGACGTTGCTGGTAAAGGTGCCAATGGCGACCGGGCAACCGGGGTTGATGTATTGCAACAGCGCAATCGCGGCCAAAGCCTCGGCCAGCGACAGCGCCACCGCGCCCGCCATGGTGACCGGGGCCATGGCACCGGCCAGCGTGAAGGGCGTGACCACCACCGGCTGCCCGCGACGCGCCATCCGCATTGCGCCATCCAGCATGGGATAATCATGCTTGAGCGGGCTGACCGAGTTTATGTTGGTGAACATGCGCGGGCTGGCGTCGAATTCCGATGGCGACAGGCCCGCAGCGATGCGCACCATCTCCATCACATCCTCTACCCGCTCCGCCCCCAGAGAATAGGCATGCACCACCTTGTCGGTGAGCGTCAGTTGGTCGTGCAGACACTCCAGATGCCGCACCGATGCGTGCACATCGACGGGTTCCACCGGATAGCCGCCGTTCAGGTGGATGCAATTGAAATACTGCGTCAATTTCGTGAACTCGCGAAAGGTCGCCATGTCGCCGGACCGCTTGCCGCGCTCCAGATCCCAGGCGTTGGGGGGCGAGGAGACGTTGCCAAACAGCATGTGCTTGCCGCCTATGACAACCCGCCGCGCAACGTTGCGCGGGGTGATCGTGAAGCTTTCGGGCGCATGGCCCAGCATCTCCATCACAAATGCCTCGTCCATCCGAACGTTGGTGCCCCACACGATGCAGCCTGCGTGTTGCAGGATAGCGGCGGCTTCGGGGTTCAGGAATTCGATGCCGATGTCGCGCAGGATCGTCATGGCAGCGCGATGGATGCGCTGCACCCCGTCGGCATCCAGCGGTTCGGTGGGCCGGTCGGGGTTGACCGGGATACGCCACGGCATCTGGTCGATCGCGGCGCTGCCGGCCCGCGCCTTGTTGCCCGCCCGTCCCCCGGCACGGCGTTTGCGGTCTTGCACATCACTCATCGCGCATCCTTTCACCCGTCAGGGGCCTTGACGGACAGGATGGACGAAAGCCGGGTCGGGCGCGCCATTCACCGGCGACGTGAACGCGTCGTTTTTAGACAGCACGCCCCGCCAGCCACTGTGGGATGCCGCCGATATCGGGCAAGACGACATCGGCATGGGGGGCAAGGTCGGCCTGCGTGGCGATGCCGGTCAGCACGGCAATGCACACCATCCCCGCCGCCCGCCCGGCATGCAGGTCGTGCAGGCTGTCGCCCACCATGGCGACACGGGCCGGGTCCAGCCCGGTTTGGCGCGCAAAGGCAAGGCACATGCCGGGGCCGGGCTTGGCGCCATGACCGGAGTCATATCCCGCGATGAAATCGAACAGATCGGTCAGCCCATGGGCGGCCAGATGCGCGCGGGCCGGCACTTCGGTATCATTGGTGGCAAGACCAAGCCGCAAGCCCTTGGCGCGCAGGGTTTCCAGCAAGGGCCGCAGCGGCACGGCGGGCACCATCGCGGCCTGTGCTGCGGCGGCGTTGATCCGGTCCGCGACCCCGGTGGCATCCTGCCCCGGCAGGTGCGGCACCAACGCCTGCGCCACATCCTGCGCCGTTCCCGCGATCACCGGGCTGTCGGGCGCAAAACTGCCGCTGTGCAGATCATAGCCAATGGCCTGCGCCAGCTGCGTGGCATGCGCCTGATCCTGCGCGATCTGGCCGATCAGCATCTCTGCCCACCCGCCCCAGCTGCGCCGGAAGTCAAACAAGGTGCCGTCCTTGTCAAAGATCACGCCATCAATCATCGTGCTGTTCCTTGAAAAAAAACGATCATGTCCAATGCAGCGCCTCGCCCCCCGGCAGGGCAGCGCGCGCCAACATCGGCGCATCGTAACGCAGGCCATTGGCATCGCAAAAGGCGATGATCCACGCATCGTCCAACAGCAGAAAATCAAGGACCGAGCCCAGAAAATCCGGCTCTGCCGCGCGCGCAGACAGATCTTCCGGCGATAGACCGCTCGACGCGAGAAAGACCGACAGCACATCTTCGTTACCAACAATCCACGCAAGGGCTTGCAACGCCTGCATCTCAGCGGAATCTTGCCTAGACATCGTGTTTTCCCCGCATTTTTCAGGCGACTTGCCGACACATCGCAAAGAAGATCAAAAAGCCTTCTTGCGTCGGCAAGGAATTCTTAACCAAATTGCGGGATGTAGACTAATGGATAATTTCATCTCGGTTGGATGGTATGGACGGCAGCATCCTCATCATTGATGACGTAGCAACCAACAGGATCGTCCTGAAGGTCAAGCTTGGCGCCGCCCGGTATCATCCGTTGATCGCTACGGGCGGGATAGAGGGATTGCTGATGGCACGCACCCATGTGCCCGATCTGATCCTGCTGGACCTGACATTGCCCGACCTGTCGGGGATCGAAGTGCTCAGACGTCTGCACGAGGATCCTGTCACCCGCGATATCCCTGTCATCGTGATCTCCTCCTCCACCTGTCTGGAGGATCGTCTTGCCGCGCTGGAGGCCGGGGCAGACGATATTTTCGTAAAGCCGTATGATGACGATTTGATGATGGCGCGCCTGCGCAACCTGCTGCGCACCCACCAGGATCTGGCGGATCTGACCGAAGCGCGTGACACCGCCCTTTTCGGCATGGCGGAAACGCAGACGGCGTTCCGGCAACCCGGCCATCTGGTGCTGGTCACCGACCGGCCCGAAATGGCCCTGAAGCTGCGCCATGATCTGTCGCCGGTGCTGCGCGATACGATTTCTGTGCACAGCCATGCCAACGCCCTGTCTGACACGGCGACCATTGACAGGGGACCGGATGTCTATGTGATCGATGCCGCCGGAGCCCAGTCCGACCGGGCGCTGCGCCTGTTGTCGGACCTGCGCAGCCGCACGATGACGCGGCATGCCGGGATCTGTCTGATGACTGCGGGCAGTCCTGCGGCCGAGGTTATGATGGGCTTTGATCTGGGTGCCAATGCCATCCTGACCATGGATATGTCGATCCCGGAACTGGCCTTGCGGCTGCGGGCGGTGTTGCGCAGCAAGCGGCGTGCCGATCTGCGCCGCGAACAGGTGCAGGACGGGCTGCGCCTTGCGGTCATCGACCCGCTGACGGGACTGTTCAACCGGCGTTATGCCGCGGCGCGCCTGTCGATGATGGCAGAGCAGGCCGCAAAAGATGGGCGGGCGTTGGCGGTGATGGTGGCCGATATCGACCGTTTCAAAACAGTCAATGACCGCTATGGGCATGTGGTTGGCGATGATGTTCTGGTCGAGGTCAGTCACCGTCTGGGTGCGCATCTTCGCGCCGATGATCTGCTGGCCCGGATTGGCGGCGAGGAGTTTCTGATCGCCCTGCCCTTCACCACGTTGGAGGAAGCGCAACTGGTGGCACGGCGCTTGTGTCGCGAGGTGGAGTTGCGCCCCGTTCTGCTGGCGGGCGGCGGAACGCTGCACATCACCATCTCCATCGGCCTTGCATTGGCCGATTCGGCACCTCCGGGCGGCCTGCGGTCGGACCCGGATTTGGTCGACGCCCTGATCAACCGGGCGGATCGTGCGTTGCTGGCGTCGAAACGCGCCGGGCGCAATCAGGTCACATTGGCCCGCACCGCAGCCTGACCGGGCGCGGGTCTACTGCTCGGGCGTATCGCGTCCGCCCTTTTTGCCCCCGCGCGACAAGGCCTTTTCAAGCCGCTCGACAAAAATGGCGCGCTCGGGGTCCGACATTTGCAGGACCAGCGCAACAAGCGCGTCGCGCCCGCTTTCGGCACGTGCGGTCACGCGTTGGCCTTGCGCCTCGACCGCAGATTGAAAGACGGCGGGATCGAACGGGCTGGCACGCAACGCGCCCAGCACGGCATCGATATCGCCCCGCATCTGTGCGCGCATCTCGCGCAGGCCTGGGCCTTTTTCTGAAAAACCCCGCAGCATGGCGCGACGCTGATCGCGCGTCAGAGCCTCGGTAAAGGGGCCAAAGTTCAGATCGCGCACCACCGGCGGGCTGGACCTTCCGGGATCGTGGTGGCGCAGGGCAAAGCCCACCACCGTACCCGCAACCGCAAGATTCAGTGCCAGCGACACCGCCAGCAGGATTTTGAACCCACGACCCGGCACCTTGGTTGAAGCCGTGGGCGGCAGATCGGTCATTGCACCATTTCCTCGGTCAAAAGATCATCAAATCCGGGCAGCAGATCAAGGCTCTCGCTGACGCCAAAGCCAATGCTGCCGGCCAGCGTCACCATCGGTTCGGGCTGGACATAGCCGATCAGCAAACCGGCCATCGCCGCCGTGCCAAGCCCTGCCACAGCCGTCACCCCGCCAAGTGCGGCAGCGAACCTGGCCCAGACGCCGGGGCGGGCCGCGCGGCGCACGGCTCTTGGTTGACGCGCGCCCGGCTGAAGCGCCTGCGCATCGGCCATCACTCGCGCCACATAGGCCGCGTCCGCTTCTGGCGGGTGGGCCTGCGCCCGCGCAAACAGCGCTTCCAACTCGGCCTCGGGGGTCATGTTACTTTGCGTCTTCATATCCCAAATCCTCTCGCCGTCCCGCCAAAAGAGCGGCCAACGCGCGCTTGCCCCGCGCAGTCAGGCTTTCCACCGCCTCGACCCCGATCTCCATGATCGCGGCAATATCGGGGTTGGCAAGTCCTTCGATATGGCGCAGCACCACTGCCTGCCGCTGCCGGTCGGGCAAAGCGGCCAAAGCGGTCTGCAAGGCTGCCATGCGGTCGGCCTCGATCATCACCTGCTCCACCGCGGGCTGATCACTGGCAGGTTCGGGCGCGTCGTCCAGCGGTTCGGCCCTTCGCCGTTTGCGGGCGCGCAGCCGGTCGGTCGCCAGATTTCCCACAACCCGGAACAGCCACGTCGTCACCCGCGCTTCGCCCTGCCGCCACTGGGGCGCGATGCGCCATAGCCGCAACAGCGCCTCTTGTGCCACATCCTCGGCCTCGGCCCGGTCGGCCAGCATCCGGACCGCATGCGCAAATGCGCGCGGGGCCAGACGACGGGTCAGCAGGCGTGCCGCTTCGGGATCTCCATTCGCATAGAGACCGAGCAACGCCTCGTCCGAGAGCGGGGCAAGCGTGGCATCCTGGTCGTCGTCGCGTGGCATGTCCATCCTGTCGCTGGCTTATCGGCTTTCGCCCCCCGCCGAAAGGGCCGCGCAGACGCGCAGCCCTTGTTGGCAGGTCAGGCTCAGTTTTTGCCGTGCGACCCATGTTCGCCACGATGCTTGCCACCGCGCTTTTCACCGCCTTTTTCACTGCCCATTTCACCGCGCGCGCCGCGCCGGTCGGTCATCCGGTCCTTTGCCGCAGCCATTTCCGCTTCGGAAATCGCGCCATCCTTGTCGGTGTCCAGACGTTCGAACATCCGGGCGGGCATCGGGCGGGTGGTCAGTTCAGCCGCGGACAGTTTGCCATCGCCATCAGCATCCATCTGCCCGATCATCCGGGTTGCTTGCATGTTGGCCCGTTCTGTCGCCGCACGGATGTGCATGGCAGCCAATTCGTCGGCGGACAGAAGGCCATCGCCATCGGTGTCGATCGCCGCAGTCCGGGCGGCGCGATGGGCTTCGATCTCGGCTTGGGTTACCTTGCCGTCCCCGTCAGCGTCCATGGCCGCAAAGTCCATGCCCGCCATCGAAGCGCCGCCCATGCCGCCCATGCGGTCGGCAAATGCAGCCCCTGCGGTCAGCGCAATGGCCAGCGCCACCAGCGAGGCACCTGTGATTTTTGTCATGTCGATCATTGGTCGCATCCTTTGCTCGGTCCGGCCCGCTGCTCAGTTTCGGGCCTTGTGAACATGAAACGCCGCTGTCTGCCGCTTCCGTCGCAGAATGTTTCCCCCTTGCGACAAAGCCGCACTATCGCGCCGAGAGGTCTCCCAAATCTGGTCGGGATACATTACCTGTTACCGGGTAGGGTCTTTATGACCTGTCTTGCCGGTTCCAAAAGAAAGTATCGCGCCCATGTCGGATAGCCTGATTTCCGAAGTCGCAAAGCCTGTTCTGGCGGCGATTGATGATCGTCCGCTGCGGCAAGCCCTGTTTCGGGGTTGGCGCAGACGCTGCCCGAACTGTGGCGCAGGGCAGATGTTGCGCAGCTATCTGAAGGTGCGCGAGTCGTGCCCGGTCTGCGGCGAGGATTTTCACCACCACCGCGCGGATGACGGCCCGGCCTATCTGACCATCCTGATCGTCGGCCATATCATGGCGCCGCTGATCCTGTATGTGTTTACCGCGTTCCGCCCCGACCCGCTGATGTTGGCGACGGCGTTTTCAATCGGGACGGTGGCTTTGTCGCTGTATCTTTTGCCCCGGATGAAGGGCGTGATGGTGGCGATCCAGTGGTCCAAGCGGATGCACGGTTTTGGCACCCGACCCGCAAACGAATGACGTTTTGACCGACGCCCAGCCGATCCGTGCCGCCGCTACCATCATCCTGTGGCGCGATGCGCCACAAGGTCCGCAGGTTCTGATGGGCATGCGAGGGGCGCAAGCGGTCTTCATGCCGTCAAAATACGTATTTCCGGGCGGCGCGGTTGATCCCGGCGACGGGGCGTCGCCGGTGCCACTGGCGCCGCTTTGCATACAGCGCCTGCGCAGCCTGTGCGACGCAGGGGCCCCCACGCCCGCCGCGCTGGCCGGGGCGGCGTTGCGGGAGTTGCGCGAGGAAACCGGACTGGTGCTGCCGCCGACTGCTGCCCCTGCCTTGCGCTTTGTGTTCCGCGCCATCACCCCGACGGGTCGCACCCGCCGGTTTGACGCGCGGTTCTTTCTGGCCGATGCCGCGCATCTGGCCGGGCCGGACGATGATTTCAGCGCCGCAGAGGATGAA
Organism: Paracoccaceae bacterium; assembly: GCA_046292785.1. Lineage (GTDB taxonomy): Bacteria > Pseudomonadota > Alphaproteobacteria > Rhodobacterales > Rhodobacteraceae > Pseudotabrizicola. Next base: position 39,345 of record JBKBQB010000028.1, on the reverse strand, counting down.
CTTTCCCATCTGCACTGGATCGGATTGGCGCAGGCCCGCGCGCTGGATCTGCCCTTCATCACCGAGGTGGTGCTGGCCGAGATCACCGCAACCTTGCGCGGCGCGCCCGATCAGGGGGTGCCGTTTTTCGACAACTCCGGCGCGTCACCAATGTTTCGCCGCATCGCGTAGGCCGGACCCGCCTGCATCAACGGGTGGGGCACCGGGTCTTTGGCGCGCAACAGGTGGCGGGCAAAGATCTGGGCATAGGAGCGATAGGCATACCCCTCGTTCCGGCGCAGGTAATGGTCGCGGTTGGCGCCATACAGCGCGGGCAGGCGATACCACGGCACCTGCGGATGCATGTGGTGCACCACATGCAGATTGTTGTTCAGAAACAACAGCGCCAGCGGCCCGCGATCTTCGACAATCACGGTGCGGGCGCGCGCCGTCTCATGCGCGCGGTGTTCGAGGAACGTGCGGATCTTCAGCAGCGCACCGGCGATGTAGGCCGACGCGACATACGCCCAGCCCCCCATCGGCGCAGGGACAAGCCACAGGATCAGCAGCGAAAGCCCACCCAGATGCAGTGCCCAGTCGCGCCGCGCCGCGCGGTCGTGGCGCAGCTGGCGCGCTTCGGACCGCAGCCAAAGCGCCGCACCCAGAATGGGGCCAATCGTCATCCGGCCCAACAGCGTGTTGTTCACGCGCAGCACCATCCGCATCCAGCGCGGAAGCGCCGCCCAGACCTGTGGATCAAGATAGTTCGACTCCGGGTCGTCATAGGGGTCGGTCAGGTTGGGATCGTGATGATGGGCCAGATGAGTGGTGCGGAACCGGCCATAGGGCACAATCGGGTTCAGCGCAGGAAAGACCAGTGCCGCGTTCAGCCAAGCGATGCGGAACGGATGGCCGTGCAGCGCCTCGTGCTGAAGCGAACAATATTGGGTGATGGCGATGCCCGTCACCACGATCCCAAGCGCGGGCGACAGGGTGTACAGCGTGGTCGTGCCCAAGGCCCACAGGGCATAGGTCGCCAGCAACAAGAGGAGCGTTGGCCATTCCACAAGCGGTCGGGGGGCAGGGGCAGACGGATGCAGGGCCAAGCGTTTGATCCATAAATGATAACCTGTTTGTGACTATCACTTGCCATATGTCGCGAAAACGCCAAGGATGCGCACCATATTATCACCTTCGTTGTTTTTAATCATCAAAGGCCGGTTATGATCGACAAACGCATCCGCGCGACCCTGTTCCGCACCCGGCTGGCCGAGGCGATGGCCGAGCGCAAGATCTCGCAAGCCGCCCTAGCGCGGGCCTGCGGGGTGGATCGGTCCACCATCAGCCAGCTTCTGGTGTCCGACAAACGCATGCCCAACGCCCAACTTGCCGCCGATTGCGCGCAGGCGCTTGGCGTGTCCGCCGACTGGCTTCTGGGTCTGTCGGGCCGGCCCGAGCCGATGGCGGACCTGCTGGCAATGCAACTGACCGAAACGCAAGCCCCCCGCGCGCTGATCGACGAGGCGATCTTTGGCTGGCATCAAGAGGCGGCGGGCTACAAGATCCGCCATGTGCCTGCGACTTTGCCCGACATGCTGAAAACCCGCGCCATGGTCGATTGGGAATATGCGCCGCAACTGGGCCGGTCGGCGGCCCAAGCCATCGGCGCGTTCGAGGATCGTCTGGCCTGGATGCGCGGCGCGCGGTCCGACTATGAAATCGCCCTGCCCCAGCACGAGCTTTTGGCCTTTGCCACCGCCACCGGCTATTACTCCGGCCTGCCCGCCGCCCTGCGTCTGGAACAGATCGACCGGCTGATCGAGTTGACAGAGGCGCTGTATCCGGCGCTGCGGGTCTATCTGTTTGATGCGCGCCGGGTGTTTTCCGCGCCGATCACGGTGTTTGGCCCGCTCTTGGCGGTGCTGTATCTGGGGCGGCACTATCTGGCGTTTCGGGACAGCGCGCGGGTGGAAAGTTTCACCCGGCATTTCGACTGGCTGGTGCGCGAGGCCGATATCACCGCCCGCGATCTGCCCACCCATCTGCGCGCATTGCGGGCGCGCGTGGGTTAGAACACCTGCAACAACCGGGTGTCATAGCCGTTGAAATCAAAGATCTCGCGCGCGGCAGTCAGCCGGTCGGGGGGCAAGGCGCTACCCCGGTTCAGGATAAAGCCGAAGTCGCCCGACGGCGTGCCGACGGCCAGCGTGCGGTAATCGGTATCAACCCAGATCACCCACCACTCCTGCCCGCCCGCCCGGAACCGCCCCGGCCCGATGGCCTGCATCGGTCCGGTCAGCCGCACATCCTGCCCCGACAGGCACAGCCGCGCGGTCAGGGTCAGCGCCCCGGCCCGCCCGCCAATCTCGGCCCCGCCCGGCGCACAGCCACCCGGAGCGGCCGCAAACGCCGCCGTTTGCCGCCAGTTGCCCACCAACCGGCCCGCATCGAACTGCGCGTTTGACCAGATCGGCGCACCAGCGGCGCGATAGGTCATGGCCACAGGAGGCGGCGATTTGGGCGCACAGGCGGCCAGCGCCAGACACACCCACAGCCCCCCGGCCCAAACGCCGCGCTTCAGTTGATGCATTGGGTCAGCATCCTTCCGGCTTCGTTCAGGATTTCGTGGCAGCCCAGCATCGGGGTCACCGGCGCACAGGAGCGGGATTTTTCCAGACAATAGCCCGTGCAATCGGTGGATTTCCGGCACGATTTGCCCGCATCCTTGGTTGGCGACTGACAAAAGGCGGCCGCGCCACCCCCTGTCACGCTCCACCGACCGCCCCGCTTCTCGCAGGCCAGATGGGCAGCGGTTTTGATTACCACAGGCTCCACCGGCTCGGCCTCTGCCGCAGGCGCATCCGGCGCCGGCATCTTGTCCGGCACAGGCGAAAGCGGGGGGGGGGCGCCGTCATCGGGGACGGGCTGCGCCACCACCGGCGGCGCCCCATCCAGCGAAGTCACCAAAACCTGACCGCCGGTGATCGGGCTTTGCGCCGTCGCCTTCGCAGGCTCGGCGTCGCGCAGCGCGCCCGGAAGCGCCTGACAGCCTGCAAGACCCAGCAAAACCGGGCCTAGGACAATCATCAAGATCAGCTTCAAGCGCATGGGCCCCCAGACAAACACCGGCTTTGCGCCGCAGTTGACACACATCCGACGCGCGGCGCACGCGGTTGCGACCGGCTCAATATGGCATCGGATGCAGACGATGCGCGACGGCAATATCCGCCATGACGGTATCCGAAAGCCCCACATCCACCGCGCTGATGTTCACCGCCAGTTGGTCCATGTCTGTCGCACCGATGATCGGAACACACGGAAACGGACGCGACAGGCAAAAGGCGATAGCCATCTGGCACGGGTCAAGCCCATGGGTCGCCGCAATGCCCATATAGGCCGCCACGGCAGGAAAGACCTGCGGCGTGATCCGGCCGCCCAGATCGGGCGTGAAACTGCGACGTGTGCCGTCGGGCACCACATCGCCCGCATATTTCCCACTGAGCAGCCCCGCCGCCAGCGGCGAAAAGGCGAGCAACGGCATATCTTCAACCACGCTCAACTCGCACCAGTCAGTATCGAACTGGCGGCACAAAAGTGAATATTCGTTCTGGACCGACACCATGCGCGGCAAACCGTTTGCCTGCGCCAACTGCAACCAAAGGGCGGCGCCCCATGTGCTTTCGTTCGACAGACCAATGGCGCGGATCTTGCCTTCGGCGATCAGATCGGCGGCGGTGTTCAGCACATCCAACATATGTGCCTCGACCTCGGCACGGTCGGTGACGCGCGGCGCATAACGCCAGGCCTGACGGAAATGATAGCTGCCCCGGTTCGGCCAGTGCAGTTGATACAGGTCGATGTAATCGGTCTGCAAGCGGCGCAAACTGTCCTCGACCGCCGCGCGCATCAAAGCGCCGGTGATCGGCGCGCCACCCCGCACCGCCGCCTGACCCGCGCCGGTGATCTTGGTGGCAAGCTGCACCCGGCTGCGCCCGCCGCGCTGCGCCAGCCATGTGCCGATGATGGTCTCGGTATCGCCCACCGTCTCGGCCCGCACCGGATTGGTCGGATACATTTCTGCCGTGTCCCAGAATGTCACGCCGCGATCCATCGCCAGATCGGCCTGCGCATGGCCTTCGCTTTCCGTGTTCTGGCTGCCCCATGTCATCGTGCCGAGGCAGAGTTTCGAGACTTCGATTCCGCTGTGCCCCAAAAGAACCCGTTCCATCGCCTGCCCTTTTCGCCGTTCCCTGTCTTGCCGGGCACCCTAACCGCCCTGCCCGGCAAGGCAAGGCCGGTTGTTCCGCCGCACGATGATTTGCGGCCCCTTCGGCCAGGGCCCGCCGGGCGGCGCGGAGCCCGAAAAGCCGCCTTTACTCGGGGTCGCAAAACCGCTTTGCTGATCCCCATGCGCCTGTTGATCTCTTTTGCCGCTCTGTTTGTATCGGTTGTCCTGCTGCAACTGGGATTGGGCGGTCTGGCCCCTCTGGACGCCATATCCGGCGTCATGCTGGGGTTCAGCACGTCGCAGATCGGCGTGCTTGGGTCGGCGCATTTCTTCGGCTTCTTCATCGGGTGCTGGTGGGCCCCGCGCCTGATGGGCAGTGTCGGCCATTCGCGCGCCTTTGCCGCCTTTACCGCCGCGGGCACGCTTGGCATCATGGGCCACATGATGTTGGTCGACCCCTACGCCTGGGCGCTGATGCGCGTGGCATCGGGCCTTGCCGTGGCGGGCTGCTACACCATCATCGAGGCCTGGTTGCAGGCAAAGGTCACCAACCAGACCCGCGGCCGTGCCATGGGGCTTTACCGGATTGTCGACATCGCGGGCAGTCTGGGCGCGCAGCTGATGATCGGGGTGCTGGAACCCGCCAGTTACCTGTCCTACAACATCCTCGCGCTTTTGTGCTGCCTTGCCATTTTCCCGCTGACGCTCAGCCGCGCCGAAGCGCCCGAAATGCCTGACGCCCCCCGCCTGCGCCCCGGTCTGGCGTGGCGGCTGTCACCCCTCGCCTCGGCCGGGGTGGTGGTCTCGGGCGTCACCGGCGCGGCGTTCCGCATGGTGGGGCCCCTTTACGGCACCGAGGTCGGGCTGCGCGCCGACCAGATTGCCCTGTTTCTGGCGGCTTACGTCCTTGGCGGGGCCATCGCACAATATCCTGTCGGCTGGCTGGCAGACCGCTATGACCGTCGATGGGTGCTGATCGTGCTTTCTGTCGCCGGCGCTGCGGCCTGTGTGGCCACGGTGCTGGCGGCGGGCAGCGGCACGCTGGGCGTTTTCCTTGCTGCCGGACTGTTCGGCTTTGTCACCCTGCCGGTTTACTCCGTCTCCACCGCCCATGCCCACGATTACGCCTCGCAACTGGAGCGGGTGGAACTGTCCGCAGCACTCATGTTCCTCTATGCGGTCGGCGCCATCGCCAGCCCACTGATTGCCGCGCTGCTGATCGCGCGGTTTGGCCCCCCGGCGATGTTCGCCATGATCGCCCTGTCGCACGTGGCCCTGATCCTGTTCGGCCTTGCCCGGATGCGCGCCCGCCCCACCCCCGACGCGCGCACCCCTTATACCTATGAGCCGCGCACCTCTTTCCTGATCGGAAAACTGTTGCGGGGGCGCCGTGATCGCTGACAAGGCGGCGCAGGCTGCCGCAATACCCCCTTTCCAAAACCTCAAAATGCAAAGCCAGTCCCCGGCGCATCCTCTGGCAAGCGGGCGCGCCTTGCGCTAAACCAACGCCACCAGCAGAAAAAGGCGCATCATGGCACGGATCCTCATCACCTCGGCCATTCCCTATATCAACGGGATCAAGCATCTGGGCAATCTTGTGGGAAGCCAGCTGCCCGCCGACCTGTTCGCGCGATACAACCGCGCACGCGGGCATGAGGTGATGTTCATCTGCGCCACGGATGAGCACGGCACCCCGGCCGAACTGGCAGCAACCAAGGCAGGTCAGCCGGTGGCGGAATATTGCGCGCAGATGCACGAGGTGCAGGCCGAAATCGCGCGCGGTTTCCGGCTGTCGTTTGACCATTTCGGGCGGTCGTCCAGCCCCCGCAACCATGTGCTGACGCAGCACTTTGCCGGCAAGCTGGCCGACAACGGGTTGATCCGCGAAGTGACGGAAAAGATGATCTATTCGGTCGATGATGGCCGTTTCCTGCCCGACCGTTATGTCGAAGGCACCTGCCCCAACTGTGGCTTCGACTCCGCGCGCGGCGACCAGTGCGACAACTGCACCAAGCAGCTGGACCCGACCGATCTGATCAACCCGCGCTCTACCATTTCCGGCTCCACCAAGCTGGAACTGCGCGAGACCAAGCACCTTTATCTGATGCAGCGGTCTTTGCGCGACAAGCTGGAGGCGTGGATCGACTCCAAAACCGACTGGCCGCTCCTGACCACTTCCATCGCCAAGAAATGGCTCAACGACGGGGATGGCTTGCAGGACCGGGGCATCACCCGCGATCTGCACTGGGGCATCCCGGTGAAGCGCGGCGATCAGCCCTGGCCGGGGATGGAGGGGAAGGTGTTCTATGTCTGGTTCGACGCCCCCATCGAATACATCGCCGCCACCGCCGAATGGGCCGATGCCAACGGGCTTGAAGATGCCGCATGGCAACGCTGGTGGCGCACCGACATGGGCGCTGATGACGTGACCTATTATCAGTTCATGGGCAAGGACAACGTGCCGTTCCATACGCTCAGCTTCCCCGCCACCATTCTGGGCTCGGGCGAGCCGTGGAAGCTGGTCGATTACCTCAAGTCGTTCAACTACCTCAATTATGACGGCGGCCAGTTCAGCACATCACGCGGGCGCGGGGTATTCATGGATCAGGCCCTGTCGATCCTGCCAAGCGATTACTGGCGCTGGTGGCTGCTGTCACATGCGCCGGAATCGTCAGACGCCGAATTCACATGGGAGAATTTTCAAGGTTCGGTGAACAAGGATCTGGCCGATGTGCTGGGCAATCTTGTGTCGCGGGTGACGAAATTCGCCACGGCGAAATTCGGGGCCACGATCCCTGCCGCAGGGCAGTTCGGCCCGATGGAAACCGCGCTGATTGCCGACCTTGGCGGACGCATCCGCGAGTACGAACATCTGATGCAAGCGATGGAGGTGCGCAAGGCGGCCGCCGAGTTGCGTGCAATCTGGGTGATCGGCAACGAATACCTGCAGGCCGCTGCCCCCTGGACGGTGGTGAAAACCGACCCGGAGCAGGCCCAAGCCATGGTGCGCCTCGCGCTCAACCTGATCCGGGTTTATGCGATCCTGTCGCAGCCCTTCATCCCCGATGCGTCGGCCACCATGATGACCGCGATGGGGTCGGAGGACTGGAGCTGGCCTGATGATCTGCCCGCCGCCATGCGGCACCTCGAACCCGGCCAACCGTTCAGCGTGCCGGAAAACCTGTTCCGCAAGATCACCGACGAAGAACGCGCCGATTGGCAGACCCGCTTTGCCGGAGCGCGTGCGTGACAGCCGCCCCGCCCGCTCGCTGGCAACTTGTGCTGGTGCTTTGGGGAACCAAATACCCGGTGGCCGAGGTCAATCACCTGATCAACACCGTCTGTCGCCTTGCCAGCCATCCCCCGCGGGTGGTGCTGTTGACCGACCACCCCCGCGAGGGGGTGCGTAAGGGGGTGATGCAGCGCGAAATCCCGGCGTTCTTCATGGAGCCGCAACTGCGCGGACCCGGCTGTCAGGCCAAGCTGTGCATGTTCGAAAAAGGCCTCGTGCCCGATGACCTGCCTGCGGTGTTCATCGACATCGACACGGTGGTTTTCGGCGACATGACCCGGTTGCTGGATTTGCAGACCGACCGCAAGACAGTGGCGATTTTTCAAAGCGCGATCCTGCCGTTCGGCCCCTTGGCACGCTGGGTCCATCGACTGACAGGGGGCCGGAAATACGCGCGGGGCAATTCTTCGATCGTGGTTTATCACCCGGCAGAGACCGCGCATATCGCTGCGCGCTACCGGGACATGGTGATGCGGCTCGGCTATAACGGCGTCAGACCGATGATTGCTGACGAAAGGTTCATCAGTTGGGCACACCAGCCCCACATGCGGGCCATCCCCCGAAGCATCGCCGTCAAACTGCCGACCGAATTCATGTTGCCCTACGGTTGGTTGATCCGCTTGCGGGCATCCCTGCCTTGGGTGCGTCGCCGTTGGGCGGGGCTGATCGCGGTGACCCTGCCGGGGGTGGAGGTCAAGGGTGAGGCGCTGCTGACGCTTGCCGAGGGGGCCGAAATTGTGGACCGCAAGAAGCGGCGGCTGATCTGGTCCGAAGCCGCGCTCGGCCCGGTCAAGGGGCGGTTGATCGCATATTACAAAGCACTTCAAAACAGCGGAGAAACACATTGATTCTGGGGCATATTGGCGCGCGCAAAGGGTCCAAGGGCGTGCCGGGCAAGAACTTCCGCACGTTGTGCGGCAAGCCGCTGATCGACTGGTCGCTGGATCAGCTGTTTGCCAATCCGCGCATCGGCGCCGTGGTGGTGTCGACCGATGATCCGGCGATCTATGCCCACGGGATCGCACGCGGCGCGCTGGATATAGGGTTGCGACCGGCGGAACTGGCCACTGACACCGCGCCGAAATGGGGGGTGTGGCAGCATGCGCTGGCGGCGGCGGAGCCACTGTGCGGGCCGGTGAGCGCGTTTCTGGATCTTGATTGCACCTCGCCCCTGCGCATTCCCGAGGATATCGACGGCGCGCTCGACAGGTTCGAGGCAGACGCCCCGGATATGGTTATGAGTGTGTGCGAGGCGCGCAAGAACCCGTATTTCAATCTGGTCGAACCCGATGCCACGGGCGCGCTGCAGGTATCCAAACCGCTGCCCGGCGGGGTCTGGGCACGGCAGGATGCCCCGGTGGTCTATGAGCATGTCGGCGTCGTCTATGTGGTGGACCCGGCGTATCTGCGCCGCGCCAGCACGATCTATGAGGGGCGGGTGCTGCCCTTCGTGCTGCCCTCGGAACGGTGCCACGACATTGATACGCCTTATGATTTCAGGCTGGTGGAATTTTTGCTGACCGAACAACTGGCAGCGGGCGTCAGGAAGGTGTGACGGTGGCCAGCAGACGTGGGATCGCAGCAAGCGTCTTGCGGGTTGCATCGGAATGGGCGGCGGTGAACGCGGCGATCCGGGACGGGTCTATGACTGGGTTGTCCAGCAAATGCGCCGCCAGCGCCGGCGCGTCGGGCACCGAAACCGCCACGCCCGCCGCCTCGGCCTCGGCAAAGGGGTATTCGATGGTATGGGTATGCGGGCCTGTGATCACAGGCTTTCCCAGCACCAGCGCTTCGGAAATGTTGTGTGCGCCTTTCGGGTTGAATCCACCGCCGACGATGACCTGATCCGCCATGGCCAGATAGCCATACATCTCGCCCAGACTGTCCCCGTAAAGGATGTCGGGAGTGGGTTGCGGCGAACCCCATTCAGCCGGATCAAACCTGGCGGAAAACGCAGAGCGGCGAAGAACGGAAAACCCCTCGCTCGCAAGCATTTGCGCGACAGAGTTGAACCGCTCCGGCCTGCGGGGCACATAGACGATCAGCGGCATCGGCAGGCCCTTTGCCGCGACATCGGCACGCAGCGCGCGGATGGCGTGAAGGTAGGTCGCATCCTCACCCTCGATTGCGCTGGCGATTGTGATCACACGGCGCGCATCCGCGCCGATCCAGCGCCGCGCAGCCTGCCCTGCACTGACCAGCGCAGGGGGGACCGGCTGATCGAACCGCAACTCGCCCGTGACCGCAATGTTGCGGACGCCAACACTGGCAAATCGCTGGCGCTGAAGTTCGGATTTGACCAAGGCCCCGGCAAAACCACGCATCACCGCCTGACGCAGGCGCAGGCCCGTGCTGTCGCGCAGCAGCGCACGGCTGGGGTATTGCGCGTTGCACATCAGCAACGCCACCCCTGCGGCACGGGCAGCAAAAACCATGCGCGGCCAGATCTCGATCTCCATCACCAGCCCGTAAGCGGGCCGGAACATCCGGAAAAAGCCAGCATAGGCCCATGCGGTTTCCAAGGGAACCCAGACCGCGCGCAACCGGCCTGCGGCGATGTCGGCGGCAAAAACCCGCTCTGCCTCGCCCCGCCCGGCCGGGGTGAAATGGGTGGTGACCACGCTGTCGCCCCGGTCCAGCAAGGCGCGGATCAATGGCACGGCAGAGCGCAACTCGCCAAGCGAGACCGCATGCACCCAGACCGCACCATGCCCGAATTCTCTGCGAGAATTCCGCGGCGCATAGCGACCGAAGCGTTCGGCCATATGCGCGGTATAGGCGGGGTCTTTGCGGCCGCGCCGCCAGAGGTAAAACAAAATCAGCGGCAGGCCGAATGTCCAAATCGCCGACCACAGCAACAGAAAGACGCGGATCATCCCTTCACCAGTGCCAACAGATCCACCGCCAGCGGATCAAGCGCACCTTCGGCCTGCTGCACGATCTGACGGGCACGCAGCGCGATATCGGGCAAATCCGGATCTTGCAACACCGCATCCAGCTTGCCGAACGGCACGGAAACCGCCGCAGCATTGTCGTGCAAGGTTTTGTAGTCATTTGCGAAATTCGCAACATCCGGGCCGTGCAGGATTGCCGCGTCAAAATGCACCGCCTCCCACGGGTTGTGGCCGCCGATGGCATCAAAGCCCCCCCCGATCAGCGCGGCCTCAGCCAGACGATACCACAGGCCCATTTCGCCATAGGTGTCGGCCAGCCAGACCGCATCACCCGGTGCAGGCACGCGACCAAGACTGCGACGTGCAAAGGGCAGCCGCGCCTCGGTCAACTGCGACGCCACGGCTCCGGCGCGGCCCGCATCGCGCGGCGCAAGGATCAACAGCCAGCGCGGATCGGACTGCCACAACACCGATTGCGCCGCCATTGCCTGCGCCTCATCGCCGGGATGGGTGGATGCCGCGACCCAGACCCGCCGCCCTTGCACAGCGGCCTGCGCTTGCGCCAAAGCGTCGGGATCGGCAGCCAGCGCCGGTGCGGCGGATTTCAGCGATCCGGTCACCTGCACCTGCGGCGCGCCAAGGGCGCGCAACCGATCTGAACTGCGCTGATCCTGCGCGGTAATCAGGGAAAAACGTGCCAGCAGATCGGCGTAAAGCCCGCGCGCCCGGCTGCGCCGGGCAAAGCCCGCATCGGTCATGCGGGCATTGACCAAGGCCAGCGGCACGCCACGCGCCTGCGCGGCAACCACCGCACCCGGCCACAATTCCTGTTCGGCCCAGACCGACAGATCGGGACGCCAGTGATCCAGAAACCGGGCCAGATAGGTTGGTGCGTCAAGCGGCAGATATTGGTGCTGGCTGCGCGATGGCAGATTGGCCCCGATCACCTGCGCCGAGGACCGCGCGGAGGAGGTGATGAGAAAGTGCAGCGCAGGGTCATGCCGGCCCATGGCCGCGATCAGGCCGCGCAGGGCCAGCACCTCGCCCAATCCGACCGCATGCAGCCAGACAAGCCGCCCATCCGGGCGCCGAGCCGAGGCATGGCCGCGCTTTTCGCCAACCCGCGCGGGGTCTTCCTTGCCGCGCGCAAGGCGGCGGCGCAAGATCAGCGGCCCGGCCAGCGCGATCAGTGGGCTGGCGGCCAAATAGGCACGCAGGGCCGGACCCTTGGGCGCCACATCAGCCATGATCGTGATCACGAAAGGCTTTTTGCAAACCTTGCGCCCAGAAGTCGGGCTGGGCAAGGGTCTGGGCAAAACGATCTGCCGCGCGCCCGGTGCCAAAGCCACTGTCGCGGGCGTGGCGCTGGCCCCAGTGGTTGGTCAGGAACTGCGCGACTGCTGTCGCATCGCCCGCGGCGGCAAAGGCCACCGATGCGGCCATGGCACGGTTCGTTTGTCGCGTGCCGACATCCAGCGTGGGGATGCCCAGAAACGGCGCCTCGCGCACCCCGGCGCTGGAATTGCCCACCATGCAGGCGGCATGTTTCATCAGTTCCGAGAAATGCGCAAAGCGCATCGATGGGATCAGGCGGAAGCGGTCTTTTGGCAGCGCGTCCAGCACGGCGAAAATCGCCTCGGATCCCGGATCGTTGTTGGGCGCAATCACCACGAAGTTGCGCCCCGACGCCTCCAGCGCGCCGAACAGCGCCTGCGCCTGCGCGCCCATGCCAGACTGTTCACTGGTGACCGGGTGGAACACCGCGATGCCGTAATCGGCAAAGGGGATGTCATAGCGCGCCCGCACGTCGTCCAGGCTGACGCCGGACGGCCCGGCATGGAAGTCAAGCTCTGGCGAGCCGATGACATGGATCGTCTCTGGCGGTTCGCCCAAGGTCATCACGCGGCGTTTGGCAATGTCGGAAGAGACAAAGTGATGCGTGGCCAGCTTGGTGTTGCAATGGCGGAACACCTCGTCGATGGTGCCCGATACCTCGCCGCCCTCGATGTGGGCGGAGGGGATGTAGTTGGTGGCCGCCACCAGCGCGCCTGCCAATGCCTCGATCCGGTCACCGTGGATGATGATCAGATCGGGCCGGTTTTCGGTGATGAAGTCGGAAAAACCCACGACCGTTTTGGCCAGCACGATATCCTGCCCATCGCCGGGGCGTTGGTTGAGGAATTCATGCACCCGCACGCCGGGCATGCGCTGCACTTCCAGCTTGGTCAGGCCGTAGCGGTCCATCATGTGCATGCCGGTGACAAAGAACGTCACGCGGTGCCCTGCATCACGCGCCGCAGCGGCGAGCGGTTCGAGCTTGCCGAAATCGGCGCGGGTGCCGGTAAGAAAGAGGAGATGGCGGGTCATGGTCCGGCAACACGTTCGAATGCGACGACTGTGGCAGAGGACAGTTCCACCACCGGGACCAGACCGGCGGTATGGAAGGCCGAAAATATCCGCGCCATACCCTCGCGCGAAACAATGGTGGGGTGCAACTCGATCACCGCGGCGCGCAAGCCATCCATCGGCAGGACGGGGATCAGTTCCTCTTCGCCGCCTTCGATATCGCACACCAGAAGGTCGGGTTTGACCTGATCGATGACCGTTTGGGGATCATGTACATCCACATCAACAGCGCCCTGATCGGCGCTGTCCGCGACCAGAGAGCCTTCGGTGAAATGTCGATGCAGTCGGAATCGCCGGGTGGCCCCCTGATCTAGCGGAGCGACGACCGCAGATTGGATATCAACATTGGTGATCCCGTTGACTTTATGCAGCCGTTCGACAACAGGACGCAAATCCGGATTGGCTTCATAGCTGACAAAGCGCGCGTCGGGATGCTGCTTCGCCAAGATGCCTGAAACGATCCCCATGCCAAGTCCAAGTTCCAACACACAGTCGGTTGGGCGCATCAAGGCCAACAGAGCCATCAATTCTGGCTTTTCGTAGTCAACCTTCCAAAGCGTATCAAGGATCGGATCGGTGATCACCGGACTGTCAAGCGGAACGGTCAATCCCATATATCCAATCTGGCCGCGGCGCCGGTGAACACGGCGCTGGAAGAATGTCTTGAGCTTCATTGTTGCAACTCCGGGCCAAGGGCCAATTTATCCGCGGCAACCCGCGCACGCAGTTCCACCAGCGCGGGTTCATTGTCGGTAAAAAGATCACCGGCATCGACCGCTTCAAGAAAGCGTATGCGGCCAAGTTGGAACAGACGACCAGGGTGCTTTTTCACAAAACTGGTGTTGAAAAGTTGCTCGGTCGCCCAAGGAAAGGTTGCGTTGAAACGCCGACGTTTTACAGTTCTAGCGATGTGGTCAAGCGCCTTTGTCCGCCAGCGGGAGTCCTTGCTGTCTGCAAGGATTGCATCACGCTCTTCACCAAGGTCGGCATCAGAATAGGCAGAGTAAACAAGCGCTTTGAAAAGAAAGTCATCATCGCGTTGCGGCAACTGATCCATAAACAGATGCCGGGTCGAAATGGCGCCAACGCTGAGCCCATGCCGGGCCATGTGCTTGGACAAGCCGATTTCTCCGCGCTTGATGGTCAAACTCTTTGAACTGCTCCAAGCGTAATTTTCCCAGAATGATTGAAAGGCAGCCGAGACAAACACCTCACGACGCAGCGCGAATAGATAGGACTCAATGTGCTCTGCCTTTTTTCGAAGCGCTTTGCCGGTTCGGTGTTTCTCTTCATCCCGATTGATCGACGGTTCATCATTTCGAGCAGGGGAATGCAACATCAGACCACAAAGATCATGCTCTGATGTCTCCAGCTGTTCCAGAACATCAGAATTAGAGTTCAGCGGGAACCAGATACTGTCGTTCAGAACGATCATGGACTCTGGCACAAGCCCCTGCTGGTTCAAATATTTGATGCCATCCTGATACCCACCAAAATCGTAGCCCAGATTGGGCCTGTCCAACAAAAGCCAGACATATGGATGCAGCAACTCAGCCGCTGCAGGGGGCAGTCCACCATTTGCCACCACCATCACAGCATAGCCCTTGCTGCGCAAGAAAGCACATGTCTCGACAATGGAGGGTGCCAAATTATGCGGTTGATAGACCAGCAAAAGACAAACCTTGCCGTGCCAGTCAACCTGACCGGGAATGACCTTGATCTTGGTCCACCGCGTCTTTGCGTAAGATGTGCGCTGAAAGGGCTCGATCAAGCGCGTGGGAATGTTGCGAACCTGTTCGACCACGCGCAGGAGTTCCCGCTTTACCTTCCACCCCGGTATCACCCCAGATCCCCCCACTTCAGCTGCGTGTTGCGCGTCACCGCGCGGGTCAGGGTCATGCCCACCACGCGATCGAAATCATAGCCCGCAATCTCTCCCGATCCGGGGCGGCGGGCCCAGATATCGGATTCGGCGATCACATGACCTGCGGGCAGGTCCCGGTCGGCCACCACGCTTGCACGGGCGAAGCGGTAGACATCCTCTTCAGGGGCGGTCCGTTCCTTGGGGTTGTTGGCCGCGATCCAGATTTCGCGTGATCGGTCGATCAGGTGGCGCAGCTCCGACGGGTCCATCGAGTTGATGATATCGGGGCCCTTGCGGTAGCGGGTATCGGTGTAGTGGCGTTCCAGGATGCATGCGCCAAGTGCCACGCTCGCAAGCGCCATTTCCGGCCCGATGGAATGGTCGGAAAAGCCCACCACAGCGCGGGGAAAGGCCTGTTTCAGATCAGTCACGCCGCGCAAGCTGACGATTTCGGGCGGGCTGGGGTAAAGATTGGTGCATTCCAGCAGCGCATAATCGACCCCCGCCGCATCCAGAATGGCCACCGATGCGCGGATCGTCTCGATCGTCTGCATGCCTGTGGACAGGATTACCGGCTTGCCCTTGCGCGCAATGTGGCGAATGAGCGGCAGGTTGTCGGCCTCGCCCGACCCGATCTTGTAGGCGGGCACGTCGAGGGAGTCCAGAAAATCCGCCGCCGCGCGCGAAAACGGGGTGGAGATCCAGATCATACCAAGGCTCTCGGTATACTGCTTCAACGCGGCCTCTTCGTCCAGCGACAGGGCACACCGTTCCATCACATGCCAGATCGACACGTCGGCGTTCGGCGGAAAGATCGACTTTGCCTCCTCGGTCATCTCGTCTTCGATGATATGGGTCTGGTGCTTGATCATCTCGCACCCTGCCCCGGCAGCAAGGCGCACCATCTCTTTCGCCACCTCCAGACTGCCGCCATGGTTGATGCCGATCTCGGCAATAACGAGGGGCGGATGGTTTGGTCCGATCTCACGGCTGCCGATTTTCATGGGGCGCGGTCCTTGCAGGGCTTTTTTCCTGATCTACCGCCCGCGCGGGCGCAAGGAAAGCCCTATGCCCGCAACCGATGCGCCAGATGGGCGATCCTTGCCTGCACTTCGGGACGGACCGGGCCTTCGCGGGGCGGGTCCAGGAGCGTGCACAGCAGATGCGGCCCAGGCGGCGGCCGCCCGCCGCCGCCCCAGGACAGCCCGCGCAGAATGGTTTGCGCGTCGTCGGGCAGCCGATCGGGGATCGCCATCCCCGACAGCGTGGCCCAAAGCGCCGACCAGCAGCGCCCCACGCTCCAAGGGTTGTAGCCGCCCCCACCCAACACCATCAGGCGCGGCGCCATCGGCATCAGCGCGCGCAGCACCTCGGTATAAACGCGGTTCGACAGCGACAGCCGCGACAGCGGGTCTTCTTCAAGCGAATCCGCTCCGGCCTGCAGCACGATCACATCCGGGCGGAACGCCTGCACCTGCGGCAGGATCACCGCGTTCAGCACCGCGCGCATCTCGGTGTCGTTGAACCCACGCGGCACCGGCAGGTTCACGCAATTGCCGCCCCCGTCATCTTCCAGCGCGCCGGTGAACGGCCAGCGTCCCTCCTCGTGGGTAGAGATCAGCAGCGTCTCGGAATCGCCTGCCAGCCCATGCTGCACCCCGTCGCAATGATGCGCGTCGATGTCGATATAGGCCACGCGCGCGAGCCCGGCGCGGCGCAGGGCAAGGATCGCCAGCACCGGATCGTTCAGATAACAAAAGCCGTTGGCACGATCTGGCAAACCGTGATGGGTGCCACCGCCGGGCACATGCACCGCGCATGTGCCAGCGGCCAGCAACTCCGCCGCCAGCATGACACCCCCCGCCCCGGTGGCGGGCCGGGAATACATTTGTCCGAACACCGGATTTGACAGGGTGCCCAGGTGGTGCCGCGCCCGCATCGCCTCGGACACGCTGCCGTCCTGTTCGGCACGGTGAAGCGCTTCAAGATAAGCGGATGTGTGCCAGTGGCGCAGGGCGGCAGGTTTGGCACGGGGGCTGGTGCGGTAAAGACCGGCGGGCAGCCAACCCAAAGCGCGGCACAGGTCCATCACGGTCGAGACACGGGGCACCCGCAACGGATGCGATGGACCATAGGATGACCCGCGGTAAATCTCTGATCCGACAAACACCGGCACGATCAGCGCAACAGCGGCTCTATCTGGCGGGTGATCGCCCCGGCGGTCGGCTTGACCGAAGCGCCCCAAGTGCCCAGTAGCGCACCCGTGGGTCCGATCAACACCTTGTTGAAATTCCAGCCGGGAATGAAGTTGTGCTCTCCCGCCAGCCATTTGTAGAACGGATGCGCCTGAGCACCCCGGACATGGGTGATATCGGTCATCGGCAGGGTCAGGTCATAACGAAGCGCGCAATGATCCTTGATCGCCTGCGCGCTATTCAACTCTTGCCGGAAGTCGTCGGACGGCACCGCAAGCACCACCAAGCCGCGCGCGCCATGGCGATCCTGTAGCGCCTGAAGATCGTTGAACTGACCAGAAAACCCACACAAGGATGCGGTATTGACCACCAGGACAGGTTTGCCCCGAAAGTCGGCAAGATCAATCAGCCCCCCGTCGATGGATGCAAAAACGAATCTGTCGGGTGCGGGTTGCGCCGCCGCAAAACCGATCAACGGCACCACACCAAGGCCGATGCCAGCCAAAACCACCCGACGGTGCATGCATTCCCCCTTGAATTATGCCCAAGCATTTAGCTCTGTGCGCAAAATGTCAAACTCCGGCCAGAAATGTCGGCTGGGGCAGCGGGAGTGTCGCAGTCGGGGGTGACAATTTGTGAACAAAGTTCTTATATGCACAACCAGCCCGAAAATGCGTCGACAGTTGATGGCCTTTGATGCCTGCCGAATAGTCGTTGCCAGTGGGACCAACCAGTTGCGGATTTTTCAGCCAAGACCGAGCAGACAAAAAGAAGACCAGACACGTGAACCATTCCGCCCAAGATCAATTTTCCGATCCCCGATCGGACGGTGCCGCGCCTCAGCATGCCGCATTGTGCTGGCGGATGCACCGTGGGCATGTGCAGGTTCTGTTGATCACCAGCCGCGAAACCGGGCGCTGGATCATACCGAAGGGGTGGCCCATGATCGGCAAATCCCCGTCCGAAACCGCCGCGACCGAAGCGTGGGAAGAGGCCGGCGTGCAAGGCACACTGGATGGCGCAGCACCCATCGGTTTTTACACCTACGACAAATTGCGGGGGCCGAAGCCGCCCGTGCCGTGTCATGTCAGTGTTTTTCCTCTGCGGGTCAAAAAGCTGGTCGACAATTTTCCCGAACGCAAACAGCGCCGGCGCAAATGGTTTGACGCCCACAAAGCCGCGCGCAAAGTGGCCGAACCCGAATTGCGCACGCTTCTGAAGCACCTTTCCTGCACCGGCCAGACGCTGAAGTGGTCGGCAAAGGGCAAAAAGCACGCTTGAATTCGCCGGTCCGATGGTTAGCTGTGGGCTTCGGCAAAATCCCCACGCATTGGTCAAGATATGATCCGCTACAACCTGAAATGCGCGCACGACCACGAATTCGAAAGCTGGTTCCAATCTGCAGGCGCTTTTGATGCCTTGCTCGGGTCCGGGCATGTCAGCTGCGCAATCTGCGGATCGAAAGAAGTGGAAAAACTGTTGATGGCCCCGTCTGTGCGCCCTGCACGGACCGAAAGCGCCCATGCGACAGCGCTGTCAAAACCCAAGACCGATATCGAACAGGCCCTTGCCGCCTTGCGCGCGCAGGTTGAAGCGAACTCTGAATATGTCGGGCTTAATTTTGCCGCTGAAGCGCGCAAGATGCACGACGGCCAGACCCCGGAACGCGCAATCTATGGCGAGGCAAAGCCGGAAGAGGCGAAGAAGCTGATCGAGGACGGTGTGCCAGTCGCCCCGTTGCCATTCCTGCCCCGGCGCAAGGCGCACTGACCAGCGGGCGCCCGCCCCGGACGGAGGATATGCTTCGCGCGGGAGTTATTCAGAAAGGTGCAATCCGGCAGAACCCGCCTTGACTGCACCTTTTCCAAACACTCATCTCATTTCCCGAACTTGCCTTTCAACGCATCGGCGAACGGATTGGCGCTGCTGCCTTGCGGCGCTGCCTGCATCGGTTGCGGTTTGCCGCGGGGGGCGGGTTTGTCCGCGCGGTCCGCTGCGCGTTCACGGGCGGTTTCGCGGGCGTCGCTGCTGTCTTTGCGCATGGTCAGGGCGATGCGCTTGCGGGGCGCGTCCACCTCGACCACGCGCACCTGCACCACATCGCCTGCCTTCACCACCTCATGCGGGTCTTTCACGAAGCGGTCGGCGAGTTGGCTGACATGGACAAGGCCATCCTGATGCACGCCAACATCGACAAAGGCGCCGAAGGCGGCGACGTTGGTGACGGTGCCTTCCAGCATCATGCCCGGTTTCAGGTCGCGGATCTCGTTCACGCCTTCGGTAAAGGTGGCGGTGCGGAAGCTGGGGCGCGGATCGCGGCCGGGTTTTTCGAGTTCCGACAGGATATCCTTGACCGTGGGCAGGCCGAAGCGGTCGTCGATGAAGGCGCGCGGGTCCAGCTTTTGCAGCGCGGCCGCATCGCCCATCAGGCTGCGGATGTCGCGGCCGCAAGCGGCGGTAATGCGGCGGGCAACGTCATAGGCCTCGGGGTGAACCGATGATGCGTCGAGCGGTTCCTTGCCGCCGGCGATGCGCAAGAAGCCCGCCGCCTGCTCAAAAGCCTTGGGGCCAAGCCGCGCGACCTTCAGCAGCGCGCGCCTTGTGGTGAACGGGCCGTTGGCGTCGCGGTGGGCGACGATCGCCTCGGCCAGACCGGCCCCCACGCCCGACACGCGGGCCAGCAGGGGGGCGGAGGCGGTGTTGAGATCGACGCCGACCGCGTTCACCGCATCCTCCACCACCGCCTCAAGGCTGCGGCCAAGGCGGTGCTGATCGACATCATGCTGATACTGGCCGACGCCGATCGATTTGGGTTCGATCTTGACCAGTTCCGCAAGCGGGTCCTGCAACCGCCGCGCGATGCTGACTGCGCCACGCAGCGACACGTCGAGATCGGGGAATTCCTTCGACGCCAGTTCCGAGGCGGAATAGACCGAGGCCCCGGCTTCCGACACGATCACCTTGACCGGCTTTTCCGACCCCGGAAGCACCGCCAGCAGGTCGGCCACCATCTTTTCCGTCTCGCGGCTGAAGGTGCCGTTGCCGATGGCGATCAGCTGCACCTTGTGCTTGCCGATCAGTTGCGCCAATGCCACCTGCGCGCCGCGCAGGTCATTCTTGGGCTGGAAAGGATACACCGTATCGGTGGCCACCACCTTGCCGGTGGCGTCGACCACCGCGACCTTGACCCCGGTGCGGATGCCGGGGTCCAGCCCCATCGTCGCCTTGCCACCGGCGGGCGCGGCCAGCAGCAGATCTTTCAGGTTGCGGGCGAATACGTTGATCGCCTCGGCCTCGGCCCGGTCGCGCAGCGCGCCCATCAGATCAAGGGTGAGCGAGGTCTTCAGCTTGATCCGCCACGCCCAGCTGGCGGCTTCGCGCAGCCAGGCATCGCCCGGCCCTTTCGAGGCCGCAGACAGCGCGGCACCGCAGGCCTGTTCGGCCGGGCTCTGCCCGCGCGGGGCGTCGGGGTCAATCTCCAGATCAATGGTCAGGAAGCCCTCATTGCGGCCGCGCAGCATGGCCAGCACGCGGTGGCTTGGGGCGGTGGCCCAGGGTTCGTCATGCGCGAAGTAATCGGAGAATTTCGCGCCTTCAGTCTCCTTGCCGGCAATCCCTTTGGCCGAAAGGCGGGAGACTTTCTTCATATGCTCGCGCAGACGGCCCAGCAGGGTGGCGTTTTCGGACAGGCCTTCGGCGATGATATCGCGCGCGCCTTCCAGCGCAGTCTTGGTGTCGGGCACCGCCTCGGAAACAAAGTCAGCCGCGAGCCGGGCCGGATCAGCGGAACGGTCGGCAAGGATGGCATCGACCAGCGGTTGCAGACCGTTTTCGCGCGCGATCATCGCCTTGGTGCGACGTTTGGGTTTGAAGGGAAGGTAGATATCTTCCAGCTCGGCCTTGGTGGTCGCCCTAGCAATAGACAGGGCCAGAGGGTCGGTCATCTTGCCCTGTTCGGTGATTGATGCGGCAATGGCGGCGCGCCGCGCCTCCATCTCGCGCAGGTAGACCAGCCGTTCAGCCAGCAGGCGCAATTGCGAATCATCCAGACCCCCGGTCACCTCCTTGCGGTAGCGCGCGATGAAGGGCACGGTCGCGCCCTCATCCAGCAGCGCCACGGCGGCAGTGACCTGCGGGATTTGCGCGTTGATGTCGGTCGCGATGGCCTGCGCGATGCGGCGGGTGGTGTCTGGCGTCATGGTGCGTTCCCTTTCGGTCGGAGGGTGACCATAGCCAAGCCCCGCGCCAAGGGAAAGGGCGACCGACTGCACAAACGCCAAAGGCCCCGGAAGGGCGCTTTGGCGGTGGTGATGGAGGAGATGGTACCAGCTCCCCGGCTCGAACGGGGGACCCCTAGATCCACAATCTAGTGCTCTAACCAACTGAGCTAAGCCGGCACGTGGGGGCGATTTAACGCCCCTTGTCCGGGATTGCAAGCGGGGTCGGTGCAAAACTTGCGGTGAGGCCACGGCGGCTTGCGAAACGTCGCAAAGGGCGCTAGGCCAAGCTCTGCATCAGCAAGGGGGCCGCAATGGGCATCGACAAGGAAAGCGAAATCGCCGCAAACCTTCAGATCGGGCCGACCTCGGCCGGGATGGTCCGGATCTATATCGAAGCCGATGGTGGGGTCGAACTGCCGTTGGATTTCGAACCGGAAGAAGCAGAAGAAATTGCAGAAGAATTGCGCGCGGCGGCAGAAGCCGTGCGCGCGATGGGGACCGGCAAACCTAAGCCCAAACGGAAATAGCGCCCGCTGGGTCGCGCAGCGCCTGCAGGCGCAAGGCGGCGTGGCGGGCAAAGCCCTGCACCACGGCCTTGCGCCGGGCGGGGGCGAGTGGGGTTTCGGGACCCATGCGGATGATTTCGGCACCGTAAGCATCGGCAAGGATCAGGCCGGAGTCGTCGGGCAACATTCCGGTCGGGAAATCCGCATCCACCGCCCAGAAAAAGCGATCACACCACGGCAGGTAGTTTTGCCATTTCCGGTCGGCCTGAAAATCGGCGCGACAGGATTTACATTCGATGACCCAGACCTGACCTTTTTGCCCCAGTGCCATGAGATCAACCCGCAGGCCGGTGGCCGGGACCAGTTCTTCAACAGTCACAAAACCCATGTCGCGCAAGCCGCGAGCGACCCCGCGCGCAAGGCGCTGTCCGGGCATCGGGGGCAAGGGATCAGGGATCACATCCATGACCCCCAATATGAACGAAAGATGAACACCTGACAAGCCTTGCAGGCCGTCGCGTGCGCGCCTATCTATAGCGGTGGCGGGTGCTGCTCTTCGCGTGCTGGGGCTTTTTTCCAGTGGCCGATAAGCAAACGAATGGATGCTGGCTCTGGCAAGATCCTGGTCTTGCTACCTGGTGCCCACCTGAGACCTCTGGCTCTCGGGAAACCATGCCACCCACGGCTGCTGCGGGCCCGCCACCCTTACTTTCCGGCAGACATGAAAAAGGGGCGGATTTCTCCGCCCCTTTTCTGCTGTGTGGGGTTTTCCGGCTCAGAAGCCGAACACCAGCGAAACACCCAATTTGTTGTCGGTGCGGATGGCACGGCTTTCGTCATACTCGGTCAGGTAGCTGACGCGGGTCGAGAAAGCGTCGGTCATCTTGACGTTCAGGCCAAGATCGTTGTTCGCACGCAAGGCCGACTTCGACTTCAGAACATCGGTGTCATTGGTCACGAAGAAGTTGTCGTTGATCTTGTAGAAGAACCGCGACGCGGCCAGGTAGCCGGTTTCCGTGGTCGACTCCTTCAAACCGTTTTGCAGGTAGCTGACGCCCACACCGGCCTGAACGCGCCAGGTCATGTCCGGCGTGTTCACGATGCGGTAGCCAGGACCGAAGCCGAGGAACGCATCGCGACGGGTGTTCCCGGCGCGCGGGTCCATGGCAGGGTTGACGCCATCCCACTCTGTCGCCAGCCCGTCTGTTTTCAGACGCGCCAGCGCGAAGGCATAGAAGTTCTGATCAAAGTAGTAGTTGGCATCATAGACGACAAATACATCTTCTTTCGTGGAAACGTTGTTCGACTCGGCAAAGTCGAGCGCCGCGCCCAGAGTTTGAACAAACTGACCCTGCGCATAGCGCAGACGCACACCGGCGGTCAGGTCTTGCGACTCATTGTTGCCGGTCTTGCCGGAATAACCCAGCGATGCACTGCCGCTCAGACCGGGACGGAAATCGGGATTTCCGAAACGGGCTGCGTCTTCGGCGCGACGCATGTCTTTTGCAACATCATCATTGATGTCGTCGATCTGATCGTTCACCGACTCAACGCCCGTGATGGCAACCTGCGCCACGGCAGCAGGCGCGAAAGCGACTTGGGCGGCGGCAATGGCCAGCACGCCGGCACCAAGGGTGCGGAGTTTGACTGTCATCGTAATATCCTTTTCACACACACCGGCCTCTCTCGTGCCGGTCGCGTATGAAACGCCCGAGATATGATCAAAGTTCCCGCTGTTCACGCGCCTGTTACAAGTCGTGATGTTACTTAGGGTCAATCAACTATTTGATCTTTTGTAAAAATATGTCGCCTGACATCTCTGTCAGTTGTGTCAAAAGCGTTTCGGCTGGCGTTTTGAAACAGGCGAGGTCAGGCGGACCGGGACCGGAACCAACCGTGCGCGCTTGCCACCGGGTGGGGTGTCTTCGGGCTCGGCCATCCGCATGACCGCAATGGCGAATTGAACCCCTGCGAACACCACTCCGTTGAACATGACCAACATAAGCGCCGCGACCCATCCCATCGGAGCCTGCAGTATAAGTCGTTGCAGACCGGCAACATCCAGCCAGATCAACCCTGCCACGAACAGGGCCGAGATGCCAAAACCGATGGCGACGTTCACGATATACAGACGAATGAGTTTGGGCATTTTTCGCTCCTGGCCATGTCGGGAGAGTAACGCGGCGACGGCAAAGAGAAAGGTCCTTATTGCCGCAGCACCGTCACTTGGCCGGCATCAGGGCAAAAGACGTCAGGTCATTGGTCGCACGAATTCCATGCTGCCGCCTTTTGGCCCGGTCAACAGCAACGTCACTGGTCCCGTCACCTCGGCCCGCGTCATCTGGGCAAGGGCGGAAAACATCGCGGCTTCGGCCCCCAGATCAGGGCAGACCATGCGGGTGGCACCAATCGGACCGGGGCGGAAGTCGGGTAGCGTGCCGTCATACGCGCCAAAAAATCGGTTGCACGGCCCCTGCCCGGTGATCTTGGCCGCAGCGCCAAGATCAAGTTTGGCGTCTGCCAGAAACGGCTGACCATTGATCGACACCAATTTCCACTCAATCGCAAGATACTCGGATGGGACGCCATCGGCGCTGGCGGGCAAACAAGCGGCAAGGCCAAGGGCGGCACTCATGGCAAAGGCAAGTCGGGTCATGGTCAGGCTCCTGTGGTGGGATGGTCTGACACTGAAACGCATCAGAACCCTTCGGGCTTGGCTTCATGCGCCATGTGATCCAGAACGGCGTTGACGAATTTCGATTCTTTGCCATCGGGGAAAAAGGCTTTGGCAACATCCACGAATTCGGTGATCGTCACTTTGGGCGGAGTCGGCATCTGCGTCAATTCCGCACCTGCCACCCGAAACAAAGCACGCAGGACCGGGTCGATCCTGTCGATCGGCCATTTGGCGACGAGGGCACGGTCGGTCATCTGGTCGATCAGGGCCTGAAAGTTCACGGCATGATCGACCAGCGTGCGGAAATGGGTCACATCGCCTTCGGCAAATTCACCCTCGTCATAGACCGCGCCAAATCGGTGCGCCTCGAATTCACGGCAAACGGCCTTGATGGTCTGACCGGACACTTCCATCTGGAACAAGGCCTGCACCGCATAAAGCCGCGCGGCAGAGCGCATCTGCTTTTTCTCGGCATTGCTTGGCTTGGTGGCCGGTGTGTTGTCAGTCATGCGCGGAACCCGATCCCTTTCGTCTGGCCCGCCCATTTGCGCGAAAGTGCGATCAGGTGCAAGGCCGCAGCCGCTGCCCCACCGCCTTTATTCTGCCCCGCCGGATCGGCCCGCACCTCGGCCTGCCTGCGGTTTTCCACCGTCAGGATGCCATTGCCGATGCAGGCCCCTTGCAGACCCAGAAGGCTGATCGCGCGGCTGCTATCGTTGCACACGGTATCGTAATGCGTGGTCTCGCCCCGGATCACGCAGCCAAGGGCCACATAGCCATCGTATTTGGCCTGACGCTCCGCCATTGCAATCGCTGTGGGCACCTCCAGCGCGCCGGGTACTTCGATCAGATCGACCTCGACCAGATCCGCCCCGGCCCCGCAGGCGGCGGCCACGCCGCGCGCGCCTGCCACCATGTTGTCGGTGATATCCTTGTAATAGGGGGCGACCACGATCAACAGCTTTACGGGCCGGTCAAACTGCGGCAGCGGCAGGGTGTAATGCGTCTCGGCACTTGCCATGGGTTACTCCGAAATACGGCGGGTGCCGGTGATGGTCAGACCGTAAGCCTCAAGGCCGACAACCTTGGGCTGCGGCGAATTGGTGAGCAAGGTCAACGCGTTCACCCCCAAAGACACAAGGATCTGCGCGCCAATGCCGTATTGCCGCAGGATCTGCGGCGAGGCCTGCGCATCGGACACCAGCTTCATGTTCAAATCGCGCAACAGCACCAGCACGCCGCGCCCTTCGGCGGCGATCAGGGCCATCGCATCGGCAAATTCCGCCGTGCGGCCAGCCCCGCCAAGCCCCACCACATCCAAGAGCGGGTCCAGCGTGTGCATCCGCGTCAGCACCGGGCCGGGCGTGGTGATGTCGCCCTTGATCAGCACCACATGTTCGGCCCCTTCAGTCACATCGGTATAGATCCGCATGGTCCAGTCACCGCCGAAGTCGGAGGTGACGCTGCGTTCCTCGCTCATCCGCACCAGATTGTCGTTGCGGCGGCGATAGGCGATCAGATCGGAAATCGTGCCGATCTTCAGCCCGTGCTTTTGGGCAAAGGCGATCAGGTCGGGCAGACGGGCCATGGTACCGTCATCCTTCATGATCTCGCAGATCACGCCCGACGGGTTCAACCCGGCCAGCCGGGCCACATCCACCGCCGCCTCGGTATGGCCCGCGCGCACCAGCACCCCGCCATCGCGCGCGCGCAGCGGAAACACATGGCCGGGGGTGGCAATATCCTGCGGCCCGGTGGTCTGGGCGATGGCAACCGAAACAGTCCGCGCCCGGTCTGCCGCCGAAATTCCGGTGGTGATGCCATCGCGCGCTTCGATCGACAGTGTGAACGCGGTTTCCAGCCGCGACTGGTTTTTCGGGCTCATCGGTTGCAGGCCAAGCTGATCCACCCGGTCGGCGGTCAGCGCAAGGCAGATGAGGCCCCGGCCATGCGTGGCCATGAAATTCACCGCTTGCGGCGTGCACATCTGCGCAGGGATCACCAGATCGCCCTCGTTCTCGCGGTCCTCGTGGTCCACCAGAATGAACATGCGACCATTGCGGGCATCGTCGATGATGTCTTCGGTTGTGGAAATGGCGTCGGAATAATCGGTCATGTTGCGGGTTCCTGCACGGGCTTTTCCCCGATTTAGCCTGCCATGCGTGCAAAAGCCAGTGCCGGGCCGCGCTTACCCACTGTGCAAAAGGTCACGCCGACGCAAAGTAACCGTTCACGCCCGACAGGATGGCCAAGGTGCGGTTCAGTCCCATTCGCGAAGCCTTGCGACATAGCGGGCCATCGTATCCACTTCCAGATTGACCCGGTCTCCGACCGCCACATCACCCCATGTGGTTGCCTTTTGGGTGTGCGGAATGAAGTTGATGCCAAAATCGGTGCCCTCGACCGCGTTCACGGTCAACGAAGTGCCGTTGAGAGCGACCGACCCCTTGGGCGCGATGAACCGCGCCAGATCCCTTGGCGCGCGAAACGTCACGCGCAGGCTGTCGCCTTCGGGCTGAACGGCCACCACCTCGGCCACGCCATCGACATGGCCAGACACGATATGACCGCCCAACTCGTCCCCCACCTTCAGCGCGCGTTCCAGATTGACCCGCGCACCGGGCCGCCAGCGGCCAAGGTTGGTCTTGCTGACCGTTTCGGCAGAGATCTGCACATCATACCAGTTTCGTGGGCCCGATGCCGTTTGGGTGCCGGTGGCAATCACCGTCAGGCACACGCCGTCGGATGCAATTGACGCACCGATATCAATGCCGCCCACATCATAGCGGGTGCCGATCCGCGCGCGCAAATCGCCCTGCTGCTCTGTCTCCAGCACTTCCCCGATATCGCTGACGATCCCTGTGAACATGGCTTGTCTCCTTTGTAACACTGCGTAACGCGCGGCAAAAGGCGACGCAAGGTCGGACAGAATTTGCCTAAAATTCGCCGTGCTTTGACCGCAGCGGGTGGATAAGACGTAAAAGTGTCGGGGCCATAGTGCCGCCGTATAGAGTTGACGGGTGCGATGCGAACGACTGGTGAAAACCGCCGCTTTCTGTTTCTGCAAGGGCCGCACGGACCCTTTTTCCAACGCCTTGGCAAAATGCTGCGGGCGGCGGGGGCGCAGGTCTGGCGTGTGGGGTTCAATCGTGGCGACCGGGCGTTCTGGCCCTCGGACGACAGCTTCATCCCGTTTCAAGACCCGGCCGAGTGTTGGCCGGGCCGCATCGCTGCGCTTCTGGCCGATCTGTCGATCACCGATCTGGTACTTTATGGCGATACCCGCCCGATCCATGCCCAAGCCATTCTGGCGGCCCGCGCGGCCGGTGTGATGGTGCATGTGTTCGAGGAAGGCTATTTGCGCCCGCACTGGGTGACCTATGAACGCGGAGGTGCCAACGGCCATTCGCGTCTGATGCAAATGAGCGTGGCTGAAATGCAGGCCGCGCTTGCCAAGGCCGAGATGGACCAGCCAGAGGCCCCCGCGCGCTGGGGCGACATGCGCCAGCATATCTTTTGGGGTGCTTTGTATCACTGGTTCGTGCTGACCGGATTTTGGGATTTCCGCAATTTCCGCCCGCATCGCAAGCAAACCGTCTGGCAGGAATTTCTGCTGTATTGCCAGCGCCTGTTCCTGCTGCCGTTTCATCGCTGGGAACGGATGATCGCACAATACCGCATCCGGCACGGCGGTTTCCCCTATCATCTGGTGCTGCTGCAACTGGAACATGATGCCAGTTTCCAGATGCATTCGCCGTTCAAGACCATGGCCGAATTCCTGACCGTAGTGGTGGAGGGGTTTGCAAAGGGGGCAGCAGCCCATCACCATCTGGTGTTCAAGGCCCATCCGCTGGAAGATGGCCGCGCGCCGCTGAAGGCCGAAATCCGCCGTCTGGCCCGTCTGCACGGGGTAGACGGGCGGGTGCATTTCGTGCGCGGCGGCAAGCTGGCGCAACTTTTGAACCATGCGCGCTCTGCCGTGACCGTCAATTCCACCGCCGGTCAACAGGTGCTGTGGCGCGGCATGGCGCTGAAAACCTTTGGCGCGGCGGTCTATGCCAAGCCGGAATTCGTGTCACATCAACCGATTGCCAAGTTCTTCGCCCGCCCCAACCGCCCCGATGGCCGCGCTTACCGCGATTATCGCCACTATCTGTTGGAAACCAGCCAGATCACCGGCGGCTTCTACAGTTCGCGTGGGCGGCAAGAGGTGCTACGACAGGTGGTGGATATGATGCTGTCGCCCGAAGATCCCTATGACGCGCTGATCTCGGGAAGCGCGGCACCACGGCAACAGTTGCGACTCGTGAACTGAAGCCGGCACCCCGCACTGGCATTTTCTCAATTCATTCTGTAGCTTTGCAGGAAAAACTTGAGGCAAATCCAGTTAAAGGAGCCCGAGCAGTGAAAGTGCTTGTTTCAAAAGGGGCGAAAGCTCTTTGTCTTTTGGCGTTGGTCGCAGCGACCGCCGCCTGCGGCTTGCCGCGATCCGGGCCCAACAAGGCCGAGATTTTCAAGGGATCGGTGCTGAAGGAGGGCGACGCCTTTATCGTCACCGTCAACCAACGCGTGACCCGAGCCACCGCAGTGATGCCGGCGTTCGGCTTTTCGTCGGGTTTTCTCAACGCGGGCGTGGTGGGGTCGGATACCATCAACCCCGGCGATACGCTGGGCCTGACCATCTTTGAAAACGTGCGCGATGATCCGCTGCTGGGCAACACCGGCCAGCGGGTCAGCGCGCTTGAAGAGGTGCAGGTGGATGGCCAGGGCTTCATCTTCGTGCCCTACGCCGGCCGCATCAAGGCGGCGGGCCAAACGCCCGAAGGTCTGCGCAGCGCGATCACCCGCAAGCTGGACACCCAGACGCCCGATCCTCAGGTGACCGTGGCGCGTCTGGCGGGCGACGGATCAACCGTCTCGGTTCAGGGCTCTGTCGGCGCGAACGGGGTCTATGCCATTGAACGCCCGACCCGCAAACTTTCGGCGATGATCGCCCGCGCGGGCGGCGTGTCGATAGAACCGGAGGTTGCTGTTATTCGTGTAACCCGCGGGACGCACACCGGAAAAGTCTGGCTTCAGGATCTGTATTCCACGCCATCGCTCGACATCGCGCTGCGCCCCGGTGACAAGATCGTGGTGGAGCGGGACACGCGCGCCTTTGTGGCACTGGGGGCCACCGGCGCCCAGAACCGCGTGCCGTTCGAAACCCAGACGCTTTCTGCCATCGAGGCGATCGCGATTGTCGGCGGACTGAACACCAACCTTGCCGACCCGACCGGGGTATTCGTTTTCCGCAACGAGCCAGAGGCGATCGCCAATGCCGTTCTGGGCCGCAAGGATCTGCGCGGGGCGCAGCGGATGGTTTATGTGCTGGATCTGACCCAACCGACTGGCATGTTCGAGGCGCGCGATTTCATCGTGCGCGACGGCGATACCGTGTATGTAACCGAAGCGCCTTTCGTGCAGTGGCAAAAAACCCTGTCCGCGATCACCGGCACAGCGGGCGCTGCAAACTCGCTGGCCGATGTGGGCACTGGCGGCACCTGAGGTCGCATTGGCACCGCACCCTGATGACAAACCACAAGCCGCCGGGGTCATCCCCCGGCGGCTTTATCACTACAACGCAGGATTTTTGCGCGACCGGCATCTGCGGCGCATCCTGGCACTGTGTGGCCACGATCTGGCACTTGGCCTGCCGGGGCCGACGGATGGCGTGGTGGTTTGGGGGCGCAGCCCCTATGCCCATCGCGGCGAGGCAGTGGCGGCGAAGCGCGGCGTGCCGCTGATCCGCGTGGAAGACGCGTTCCTGCGCTCGGTGCGACCGGGACGGCTGGGCGGTGGCGCGCTGGGGTTATTGATTGACCCGTTGGGGGTGCATTTCGATTCGGGTGCGCCGTCGCGGCTGGAGCAGATCCTTGCCACCGATCACTTGGATGATTCGAACATATTGGCACGCGCGCGGGATGGCCTGGAGCGTTTGCGGCGCCTCAATCTGTCAAAATACAACATGCACGATCCTTTGCTGCCACTGCCAAAGCCGGGCTATGTGCTGGTGGTGGATCAGACACGCGGCGATGCCTCGATCCGCTTTTCGGGGGCGAATGCACAATCCTTTGCCCAGATGCTGGTCGACGCGATGGAGGCGCATCCGCAAGCGCGGATCGTGATCAAAGTGCATCCCGAGACGGCGCTTGGCCTGCGCAGCGGGCATTTCTCGGTGGCACACGCCTCTGACCGGGTGTCAGTGTTGTCCGACCCGGTGTCACCCCAGGCCCTGCTCGACGGGGCGATCGCGGTTTACACCGTCTCGTCGCAACTGGGGTTCGAGGCGATTTTGGCCGGTCATCGCCCCCATGTCTATGGCCAGCCCTTCTATACCGGATGGGGCCTGACCCATGACCCCGCCCCCCTGCCCCGACGCAGCCGCAAGCTGACCAAGGTGCAGATGTTTGCGGCAGCGATGATTCTTGCCCCCGTCTGGTATGACCCTTGCCGTGACCGGCTGTGCAGCTTTGAAGAAGCGGTGGATCAACTGGAAGCCGAGGTGCGCAGCTTTCGTGAGGATCGTGCGGGCCATGTGGCGGTGGGGATGCGGTTGTGGAAGCGCGGGCGGTTGCAGGCGGTGTTTGGCCAGGAAAAACCTTTGATTTTCAGGGATGTGCCCGGCGATGTCAAAGGCCGGGGCGTTCTGGTCTGGGCAGGCAAGGAAACCGAAGGTCTGACGCCAGAGGCGGTGCCGCTGCGCCGGGTCGAGGATGGTTTCCTGCGGTCACGTGGTCTTGGGGCCGATCTGGTGCCCCCCTTGTCACTGGTGACGGATGACCTGGGGATCTATTACGACCCCAGTCGCGAAAGCCGCCTTGAGCGATTGATCAAGGCTCCGCCGCCCCCCGGCGGGCCGGCCCGCGCAGCGCGGTTGCGCGAACGGCTGGTGGCCTTGGGGCTGAGCAAATACAATCTGCCCGGCGCGCTGCCCGATCTGCCACCCGGCCATCGCGTGCTAGTGCCGGGACAGGTGGAGGATGACGCATCGATCCTGAAGGGTGGCGGCGCCGTGCGCACCAATCTGGCCTTGTTGCAGGCTGCGCGGGCCGCGCATCCAGAGGCGGTGCTGATCTACAAGCCCCACCCTGATGTGGAGGCGGGGCTGCGGCCGGGTGATGTCCGCGCAAGCGATCTGATGGGTCTGGCCGATATCGTTGCCACCCGCGCCGATCCGGTGGCGCTGATCGCTGCCTGCGATGAGATCTGGACCATGACCAGCCTGCTGGGGTTCGAGGCGCTGTTGCGCGGCAAGCCCGTGACCTGTCTGGGCGCGCCGTTTTATGCCGGATGGGGGCTGACGCGCGACCTTGGCCCGATCCCCTCGCGGCGTTTGCGCGGGCCCGATGGCGCGCGACTGGCACGCCCGACGCTGGATGATCTGGTGCATGCGGCGCTGATTGCCTATCCGCGCTATTACGACCCGGTCAGCCGCCGTCCCTGCCCGCCAGAAGTGGCCGTAGAGCGCCTTGCCGCGGGGGATTTGCCGCATCCCGGTCTTGGCAACCGTTTGTTGGCCAAGCTGCAAGGCCGGTTCGCCACCCATGCGCGGCTGTGGCGACGCTAGTAGATATAGCGGATCTGATCGGTCCAGAATCGTTCCAGTCGTTTGAGCGAATGGTTCACCTCTTCCATCCCGGCGGCGTCGATCACCGCTTTTTTCAGCAGCACCTCGGCGTGGCGCGCGAACAGATCGTTCAGCACCGCTCGCACCCGCCGCCCCTTTTCGGTCAGCCGCACCCGCACCGAACGCCGGTCCAGTTCTGACCGCTGGTGGTGCATATAGCCCAGATCCACCAGTTTTTTCAGATTGTAGCTGACGTTGCTGCCCTGATAGTAGCCACGGCTTTTCAGCTCCCCCGCCGTCACCTCGTTGTCACCGATGTTGAACAGCAAAAGCGCCTGAACCGAGTTGATCTCCAGAATCGCCAGCCGCTCGAACTCATCCTTGATGACATCGAGCAGCAAGCGGTGGAGGCGTTCCACCAAGGCAAGGCTTTCCAGATAGCCCACCGTCAAAACCTTGTGCGCGCCGTCCAGAACCGGGGCCTGATGCGTCATCCGTGATCTCCGCCTTCAAAACACTCGGGGCAGAATCGGCACAAACATCAAACATTCGGTAAACTAGCGCCGGTTTTCGATCAAACCTTACGCAATCTGTCGCGGGCATAGGTGGTGATCGTGGCCAACAGCGGCGCGATCCGGGGGGAAGGCTGGGCCTGGCCAAAGACAAAGGCCATCAGATCCTGATCGTTTTCTTCCAGCAAAGCCTCGAATCCGTCCAGCTCTGCGGGGGAAAGCCCGTCCAGATGCGCGTCGGCCCATGGGCCAAGCACCAGGTCCATTTCCTTTGTGCCGCGCCGCCACGACCGCATCTTCATCCGCTTGAGCCGTGCCTCCGGCGTCTCTGCAACAGTCATTCCGCATCCACCTCTTCACGCCGCATCAGATGGTGCAGCCGGGTTTCCATCTGCCCCAGATCCTGCGCCAGCGCCAGCATCTGCGCGCGCATCCGCGACAGGTCGGCCAGGGCTTCAACGGCGGCGGCGTCGTGGCTTGCGGGTGCCGACGGCGCGTCAAGCCCGTCGCCCTCTCCGGTCAGAAGCCACCGGATCGACACGTTCAGCATGCCGGCGAGCATCTGCAAGCGGTTGGACCGGGGTTCAGACGCGTCATCTTCCCACGCCTGCACCGTGGTCAGCCGCACACCCAGCCGTTTGGCAAGATCGGGCTGGCTCAGGCCCGCCGCTTCGCGCGCTCCGGCCAGCCGGTCGCCAAACGTCGCAACCTCTGCCGAGAACCATGCAGCACCTGTGTCATTTTCCGCCATCTTGCCTCTCCTGTTGGTCGATATCGCTTGATTGGGTCAGAACCCATCCATAAGACCAAAAGCCGGAAATGACAATTCAGGAGCCGGAAATGCCCTTCCTGTCGGACACGCTGGCGCGCGTCAAACCCTCGCCCACCATCGCGGTGACCACCAAGGCACAAGCGCTGAAAGCGGCGGGCAAGGATGTGATCGGCCTTGGCGCGGGCGAGCCGGACTTTGACACACCGCAGAACATCAAGGATGCGGCCAAGCGCGCGATTGACGCGGGACGTACGAAATACACCGCCGTGGATGGCATCCCCGAACTGAAGGCCGCGATCTGCGCAAAGTTCCTGCGCGAAAACGGGCTGACCTATACGCCGGCGCAGATCACCGTGGGCACCGGCGGCAAGCAGACGCTGTACAACGCACTGATGGCGACCTGCAATCCGGGCGATGAGGTGATCATCCCGGCGCCCTATTGGGTCAGCTACCCCGACATGGTGCTGCTGGCAGGCGGCACCCCGGTGCCCGTGGTTGCGGGGATCGAAACCGGCTTCAAGCTGACCCCGGCGCAGCTGGAGGCGGCGATCACCCCCAAAACCAAGTGGTTCATCTTCAACAGCCCGTCTAACCCCACCGGCGCGGGCTATACCCGCGACGAGTTGCGAGGCTTGTGCGATGTGCTGCTGCGTCATCCCCATGTCTGGATCATGTCGGATGACATGTATGAACATCTGGTGTTCGGCGACTTCAAATTCTGCACGCCAGCAGAGGTGGAGCCGGCGCTTTACGACCGAACGCTCACCTGCAACGGCGTGTCAAAATCCTATGCCATGACCGGCTGGCGCATCGGCTATGCCGCGGGGCCGGTGGCCTTGATCAAGGCGATGGGCACGATCCAGTCTCAATCCACCTCGAACCCCTGTTCGGTGTCACAATATGCGGCACTGGAAGCGCTGACCGGGCCGCAGGATTTTCTGGCCGCCAACCGCGTGGTGTTCGAGCGCCGCCGCGATTTGGTGGTGGGCATGCTCAATGCGGCCAAAGGCATCACCTGCCCGACGCCAGAGGGGGCGTTCTACGTCTATCCCGACATCTCGGCCTGTATCGGCAAGGTCACGGCGGCGGGCACGGTCATCACCGATGACGAGGTGTTTGCAACCGCGCTGCTGGAGGAAACCGGGGTGGCGGTGGTGTTCGGCGCAGCCTTTGGCCTATCGCCCAACTTCCGCGTCAGTTACGCTACTGCTGATGACACGCTGCGCGAGGCATGCAGCCGGATCCAACGCTTTTGTGCGGCTTTGACCTGAGGGGGTTTCATGGCGGGCGATCTGCCGGAGTATTATTTCCGCATCCGTGAAAACGGGGCGGCTGTGTTCAAGGTTGATACGGAAAATCGTCAGCGCCGGATCGAAATGGAAGAAATCGCCATCGCCAATGTGCGCAATGGCAATATCAAACCGCATGGCGAACGGAAACTGACGGCGGAAGAAACCGCCCTCATCTCCGATTGGATCGTGCAGCGCAGTGCTTTGCTGGCACAGCGCGATGTGGATGACATCCACCGCGCGGTCGATCACCTGAATCTGGTGACCGCATGGGCGCAGTCCAAAGCAACCGATGTGCAACTGGAAGACGTGACCGATACGCTGCTGCTTGCCATGCATGATTTGCGCACGGTTCTGGTGCGCAAGAAGGCCGAACGGTTGATGAAGGACGCGCCAGAGGGGGACTGAACCTCAGGTGCCGCAAAAGGTGACATACTCACCAAAGCCGGTCGGGGCTGGCAAGGCAAACGCCTCACGCCCCGGATGGTCGCTGTAGGGGTCGGTCACTGCGGCCAGCAGCGTGGTAAAGGGCGACAGGTCGCCTTGTTCGGCGGCGTGAAGTGCCGCCTCCACCATATGATTGCGCGGGATCACCAGAGGATTGGTGCGGCGCAGATGCGGCGCGGCATCGGTCCGCAGACGGGCCCGCCAAAGCGGAAGCCACAGGTCCAGCCGCGCTGACTCCGTGAACAGTGCGCGCAATGGCGTGGGGTCGTCATCCGCCGCCTCGGCCAGACGGCGGAAGGCAAGGGTCCAGTCAGCACCCTGCCCGTCCATCGCGGCCAAAAAACCGCGCGCCAGTTCGGCATCACCTTCTTGCGCACCGTCAAGCGCCAGCTTGTCACGCATCACCGTCAGCCATTCGGCCGCGTAAATATCGGCCACGCCCGACAAACGGTCGTTCAGCACCGCCACCGCCGCGTCCTGATCCCCCATCAGCGGCAGCAGGCTTTCGGCCAGCTTGGCCATGTTCCATGCCAGGATATGCGGCTGGTTGGCGTAAGAATAGCGCCCCTGCCGGTCGATGGATGAAAACACGGTGCCGGGGGCATAGGCCTCCATGAACGCGCAGGGACCATAATCAATGGTCTCGCCCGACAGTGCCACATTGTCGGTGTTGAGCACGCCATGCACAAAGCCAAGCCCCATCCACGCCGCCACCAGCCGCGCCTGCCGCGCGGTGATGCGGTCAAAGAAGGCCAGCACCCGGCCCTCCTGCCCCACAAGATCAGGATCATGCCGCGCGATGGCGTAATCCACCACACGGGCCAGCGTGTCGAGATCGCCCCGCGCGGCCCAGAATTGCAACGTGCCAACCCGCAGGTGGCTGGCGGCCACGCGGGTCACGACGGCCCCCGGCAAACGGCCTGCGTCGCGTCGCACATCCTCGCCCGTCAGCGCGACGGCAAGGCTGCGGGTCGTCGGCACGCCCAGTGCGGCCATCGCCTCCGAGATAAGATGTTCGCGCAGCATCGGGCCCAGGGCAGCCTTGCCGTCGCCGCCACGCGAAAACGGAGTGCGACCGGAGCCTTTCAATTGGATATCCCAGCGCCGGCCATCGGGGCCTATGTGTTCACCGATCAGATGCGCCCGGCCATCACCCAGTTGCGGTGAAAATCCGCCAAACTGATGCCCGGCATAGGCCAGCGCGATCGGTGCGGCGCCATTCGGCACGGCGCCCCCGGCGAACCAGCCGGGATGTTGCGCCAGATCTTCCGGTTCCAGCGCCAAAGCCGCTGCCAAACGATGGTTCAGCACCAATATCTGCGGCACCGGCGCAGCGTCGGGTGCCTGTTCAACATACGTCCCCGGCAGATCGCGAAGCCAGCTATTGTCAAAGCGAAAGCCGCCGAGTCCGGCAGAGGTGGGCATTGATGGGTTGTTCATACATCCTCAGAGGTCTGCCGATGATGGCGGCACTGTCTTCTGGAATATGGGGACAACAGAGGCCACGACAAGCGATCAGGGCAAAACCTCTATCATGCTGAGCTGCCAGATTGATCGGGAATAGCTGACCTCGTTCTTGTAAGCGGGGTTTGTATCATAGGGATAAACCAACCAGAGCGGCCCCCTGTCGCGCGGTGACAGCATTTTCCCATCCATGTGCATGGCCAACATCGGCCCGCCCTCCACCGCTTCTGACATCGGGATATCGACGGCGTAATCGTTCAGAGCGGTCAGGCGCAGCACACTGCCATCCGCGCCCAGATGGACCATCAGCCGCGACAGGTCGATCCCCTGAAATTCGCTGGTGCCCTCGGTCCAGATCGTGCCGGTGTGCATTGTCGAAAGCCCCATCGCTTCGATCATCGCCCGGTCAAGCCTCGCTTCGGCAGCGCCATTGGCGCGGGCGATGTCACCGCGCACGGTCAGGATGACCGCCCCCGTCGGTGGCGGCAGGGACTCTGCAGGCGACAGGGAACGACGGGTTTCTGCTGCGACGGAACCAGCCAGCACAAAGCCAATACCGAAGCCCCGGACCGCTGCCCAAAGCAAACGAGCCCTGATGCCACGACTCGAACTGACCATCACACACCCTCCCACGCTTGCTCTATTGGGATAACCGATCAAGCTGCGCCGATCTTCTATCCTGAAGCATAGGCCAAGGGCCTGAATTCACGACAATATAACAAACCTTGGAAAAGTGGTCGGGGCGGAGGGATTCGAACTCTCGACCTACGGTACCCAAAACCGTCGCGCTACCAGGCTGCGCTACGCCCCGACTGAAAGCGGTCTTAGCGAATGACGATCCGGATGAAAAGGGCTATTCGGCACAAGACCATGCCGGATCGACAATTGACGGATGTCGCAGCTCTGCGCCGGCCGAAATCCCCAACCGGGCCGCAAGCCCGCCATTGATCTCCAACACCAGCTTTATGCCCTCGCCGCCATCGACCGTGTTCAGATCATGGGGTTTGGCATTGGCATGCACGCGTTTTACCATGCCCGACTCGTCGGCAAAGATCATATCCAGCGGGATAAGGGTGTTTTTCATCCAGAATGTCGCGCGACGCGGGCTGTCGTACACGAACAGCATGCCCGCCGACCTTGGCAATGACTCACGAAACATCAGCCCGCGACTGCGGGTCGTATCCGTATCGGCAATCTCGACCGTGAACCGCGCCTGGCCACCGGACCAGCGCAGTTCCACCTGATCGTCACGACAGGCCGCCAAAGCGGTTCCTGCCGTCAGGATCAGAACCGCAAAAGACCCGATCAGACCTCGCCGCGTAATGCTGCTTCCCATGATGCCACCTGCACTGCCATGCGTCCGCGCTTGCCATCGATGATCCGAAGGCAAACCGCTTCGCCCGCTTGTAGATCGGCAAAGCCCGACATGCGCAACACTTCGACGTGAATGAACACATCATCATTGCGGCCAAACACATTGGCAAATCCAAAGCCTTTGGCCTTGTCGAACCATTTTACGCGGGCCGGTTCAAGAACAAGGGCGGCAACCTCTTCGACGGTCATCGTTGTGCCTTCATCAGCCAGTGGAATTATTCCGCCAGCCGGTGCCTGCACCGTCACGACCTCAACCGCTTGCACGCCACGCGGGCTTTGCTGCACACGCACGGTTATTTTCGCCCCATCGGCCACAGAGTTCTGGCCATAATTCCGCAAAACATTCGCATGCAACAGAATATCGCTCTCCGCCTCGTCCGAGACGATGAAACCAAAGCCCTTGGCCGGATCGAACCACTTCACTTGACCATGCACAACGCGCAGGGCCGTATCTTCTTCAGTCATAACAGAGCCGTTCCCCAGATTGACCCCTAGCGCCGGATTTGACGCTATTCCAAGACAGGATCCAGACGCAGTCCCGAGAAAGCCGCACACAACCTTGGGCTGAAATAAGCCGCAGTCAAGGATTCAAACGCTGGATTCCCCAAGAGTCCATCGTTGTTTCGCGTGTCCAGCGAAAACGATCATGCAGCCTGAAAGCCCCATCCGCCCAAAACTCTATCTCAACAGGACGCAGACGGAAACCTCCCCAAAAGGATGGTCTGGGCGGGTTTGTGCCCTTCGTCACGGTCACCTTCGCCACCTCTGCCATAAGATGCTCTCGGCTGGACAGGGGATGCGACTGCTGGCTGGCCCAAGCCCCCAGACGGGCTTTCAGGCTGCGGCTGGCATAGTATTCATCTGCTTTCGGCCCCTCCTCCCGCTCGGTCACGCCGCGCACGCGGATCTGGCGGCGCAGCGATTTCCAGTGCAACACAAAGGCAGCCGTGCCCGAGGCTTCAATCTCCTGCGCCTTCTTGGATCCATAATTGGTGTAGAAAACAAAGGCATCGGCCTCGATCTCCTTGAGCAGCACCATGCGCACATTGGGCAAGCCGCTTGGGTCCACCGTGGCCAGTGCAATGGCGTTGGGGTCGTTCGGCTCGGTCCCCTCCGCCTCGGTCAGCCACTGCTGCGCGATGGCAAACGGGTCATCGCCCGCAAAAATTCCGCCCCTGTCCATGGTATCCGCCTCTCTGTTGCGCGAAACGCACCCGCAGCCACTGGCTTGAACGGGCCATGCCTTTCGCCTACACGTCTATCTCAAAGCGAGAAATGTGCGAGGGACAACAGATGTCAACAGGGCTTATGGCGGGCAAGCGCGGGCTGATCATGGGGCTTGCCAATGACAAGTCCATTGCATGGGGCATCGCCAAGACGCTGGCCGACCATGGGGCAGAGCTGGCTTTTTCCTATCAGGGCGAAGCGCTGAAAAAGCGGGTCGAGCCTTTGGCCTCCTCGTTGGGCACACCGCGCCTGTTCGAATGTGATGTCGCCAGCGAAGACAGCATGGATGCGCTGTTTGCCTGGCTGAAGGAGGAATGGGGCACCATCGACTTTGTGGTTCACGCCATCGGCTTTTCCGACAAGAACGAACTGCGCGGCCGCTACGTGGAA
>JBKBQB010000027.1:0-53742 GCA_046292785.1 Paracoccaceae bacterium | reverse complement strand
GGTGTCCGTGCCGCCGCCACCGGGCGTGGTGTCCGTGCCGCCGCCACCGGGCGTGGTGTCCGTGCCGCCGCCACCGGGCGTGGGGTCCGTGCCGCCGCCACCGGGCGAGGTGTCCGTGCCGCCGCCGCCGGGCGTGGTGTCCGTGCCGCCGCCACCGGGCGTGGTGTCCGTGCCGCCGCCACCGGGCGTGGTGTCCGTGCCGCCGCCACCGGGCGTGGTGTCCGTGCCGCCGCCACCGGGCGTGGTGTCCGTGCCGCCGCCGCCGGGCGTGGTGTCCGTGCCGCCGCCGCCGGGTGTGGTGTCCGTGCCGCCGCCGCCGGGCGTGGTATCCGTGCCGCCGCCCAGCAGGCCAAGCCCAATGAGCCCGGCACCAGCGGCGCCAACACCGCCAAGGCCACCCAGCATTGCCGGCGCGAACAGACCCATTCCGGCAGGTTCATCGGTGATGGCAGATCCATCAACAACTGCGTCCGCCTCTGCAAAACGCAAGTCGTCCAGCGGGCTCCATTTTTCCATCGGCTGAGTGGGGCCATAGTTGGCCATCAACACGCCGCTGCCATCGCCCGAAAGCATCACCTCGGTGATCTGATCATTCGCGCTCAGGTAAAGGTGGGTCGCCCCGCCCGCTGCATCAAAATAGCCGGACAGAACAACGATGCGACCATCAGCCAGCTTTATCACCAGATCGCGGCCCTGCTGTTCATAAGCCACGATACTGGATGGGGAAATGTTCAGCGAAACGCTGTCTCCCGATCCAACCTGAATGAAATTTCCTTGTCCTTCGCCAGCTACAGTTCCGTGCTGACGGCCGCCCACAGAATTGCGGACAGCGAAATTAATCGCATTTACCATTTTACCACTCCGCCTCAAGCCCGGATCTTTTGTGACCCGATGTGATTATATGCCCCCGTTCGGGGTGCAATTGAGTGGGTTGTACAGCTAAACACACACTATTTCTAGAGGTTATGTGGGTTCACCCCATAGATAACGGGCAAATGTCAATTCGATGTAGACTAGAAGGATTGCGTCACAATATTTTGAAACCAAAGGTTGTGCGCACCGTCAGCGCAATCTTTTGCCGACGGCATCAAAAACAAAGGCACGCGACGGTTCGATCTGCAAATGTACAATGCGATCAACCTCAAACTCGTGTTGACCGAATAGACGCACAGTCAAAAGTCCGTGCGGCTCCGCCCGGATATAAACCAGGGTTTCTCCCCCCAGCTTTTCAACGTGGCTGACTGTGCCTTGGATCGATCCCTCGGACGAAATGCGCAGATGCTCGGGGCGAACGCCGGTGGTTTCCCCTGGCAAACCCAACACCGCTGATTTCAGAAAGTTCATCTGGGGGCTGCCGATGAAGCCGGCCACAAACGTATTGTCTGGATCGTTGTAAAGATGCATCGGGCTGCCGATCTGTTCCACACGCCCGTCGCGAAGAACCACAATCTTGTCGGCCAAGGTCATCGCTTCGACCTGATCGTGCGTGACATAAATCATCGTTGCCCCAAGCTCTCGATGCAGCCGCGCGATTTCAATACGGGTGGCAACCCGAAGCGCCGCATCAAGGTTTGACAGGGGCTCATCGAACAAGAACAGTTTTGGTGTGCGAACGATTGCACGGCCAATGGCGACGCGCTGCCTTTGACCTCCCGACAGTTCTGCCGGACGACGCGCCATCAGCTGCTCCAGCGACAACATTGCAGCAGCCTTGTCGGTGGCTTTCGCGACATCGCTTTTGGCAACGCCAGCTTGCTTCAACGCCAGACCCATATTGTCACGCACCGTCAGATGCGGATAGAGCGCATAGGATTGAAAAACCATCGCAAGCTCCCGCTTGGCCGGGGAAACGTCATTCACCCGCTTGCCATCCAGCAGGATGTCGCCGCCGGATGCATCTTCCAGCCCGGCAATGATCCGCAAAAGGGTGGACTTTCCGCAACCCGACGGTCCGACGAAAACGCAAAACTCGCCCTCCGCCACCTCCAGATCAACTCCCTTTATGACTTCTGTTTTTCCAAAGGCCTTCGTCACGGATTTCAGATCAAGCGCACCCATGTCGGCCTCACAGTTTGACGGGTTGGCCAGAGCGCACCGACTGGTCGGCCGCAAGGCAGATGGCAAGGGATTGAACAGCGTCCTGCATGTGGCGCGACAGATCCAGATCCTCGATGATGGCCTGCGCCATGAACGACTGTTCACGTTCGCACAGCGCTTGGTGGCCGGGCTCATCGGCCATACTCAGATCTTCATCTGGCTGGCCATTGCGATGCACCCGGATCACCGATGTTTTGGTATGCGTATCATGGTCATCAGACCGCGCATTTTCCGGCATCCGGATCGAAACGGCACCCTTCGGGCTGACCACATCTTTCACGAAAAATGCCGTGTCCGACATCATCGGCCCCCAACCGGCCTCGTACCAGCCAAGCGAACCGTCATCGAACAAAACCTGAAAATGCCCATAGTTATACATATCCGGCGCGATCTCGTCCGAAAGGCGCAGTCCCATGCCGCGCACCTCGACCGGCGTGGCGTCCGTGATCTGGCACATCACATCAACATAATGCACCCCGCAATCCACGATCGGCGAGGTGCTTTGCATCAGCGTCTTATGCACCTCCCACGTAGGCCCGATGCTTTGCTGGTTGAGGTTCAACCGGAACACAAACGGCCCACCCAGCGCCCGTGCCTCGGCGATCAGGCGTTGCCAGCTGGGATGGTGGCGCAGGATATAGCCCACCACCAGCTTGCGCCCGTTGGCAACCGCACACTCCACCACGCGCCGCGCATCTGCCACCGTGCTGGCCAGCGGCTTTTCGACAAACACATGCGCGCCTGACTCCAACGCTGCGCAGGCGTATTCGGCGTGACTGTCGGTGTAGGTGGAGATATTGACCAGATCCGGCTTCAGCCGCGCCAACGCTTCGTGGAAATCAGGGGTGACGACATATCCCTGCAGCTCTGCATCCAGCTTCGGCACCGACCTGTTCACCAGCCCGACAAGATCAAACGCGGTGTTGCGGTGATACGCCAACGCATGGCTGCGCCCCATGGTCCCCAACCCTGCCACAAGTGTCCGGATCATTTCACAGCCCCCGCCGTAATGCCGCGGATCAACTGCCGCGAGAAGATGAGATACAGGACCAGCACCGGAAGGATCGCCAGCGACAGCGCCGCCAGAACCGCATTCCAGTTGGTCACGAACTGCCCGATGAAGATCTGGCTGCCCAGCGTCACGGTCTTCACCTCCTCGGCCGGGGCCAGGATCAACGGAAACCACAGATCGTTCCAGATCGGAATCATGGTGAACACCGCCACCGTCGCCATGGCCGGCCGGACGAGAGGCAGGACCAGTGTGAAAAAGATTGCATATTCCGAAAGCCCGTCGATCCGCCCTGCATTCTTCAGGTCATCCGAAACCGTTTTCATGAACTCCGACAGAATGAAGATCGCCAACGGCAAGCCCTGGGCGGTGTAAACCAGGATAAGCGCCGTCAGCGTATTGACCAGGCCCGCCGCCACCATGATCTGCAGGATCGCCACCGTGCCCAACCGGATCGGAATCATGATCCCCAATGCCAGATACAGGCCCAACACCGTGTTGCCCCGGAACCTGTATTCCGAAAGCGCAAAGGCGGCCATCGCCCCGAACAGCAGCACCAGGAACAGACTGGCCACGGTGACGATCAGCGAATTCTGGAAATACCCAAAAAAGTCGCCTTGTTTCAGCACCGTGGTATAGCCCACCAGATCAAAATGCTCGGGCCAGGGCAGCGCCAGCGGGTCGGCAAAGATCGCGCGGCGCGATTTGAAACTGTTGATCACGGTAACAAACACCGGAAACAACGCGATCACGGTCCAGGCGATCAAAATCGCATGGGCGGCAAAGGTGCGGCCAATAGATGTGCGGGCGCGTGCCATCAGAACTGATACCTCCGCAACCGGGTCTGGATGCCGAACAGATAGACACAGACCCCCAGCAGGATGATCCCGAACATTGCCCCCGCAATCGCCGACCCCATATAGGGATCGCCCAGTTGCAACTGAAAGCCGAAGAAAGTGCGGTACAGGAACGTGCCCAGGATGTCGGTGCTGAAATCGGGCCCCGCCAACGCGCCCTGCGCCACATAGATCAGATCAAAGGCGTTGAAGTTGCCCACGAATGTCAGAATCGAGATGATACCGATTGATGGCAGAATCAGCGGCAGCTTGATTTTCCAGAACTGGCTCGCCCCCGTGATTCCATCCATTTCGGCGGCCTCCAGAATCTCATCCGGGATTGAAAGCAGCGCGGCATAGATCAGCATCATCGGAATCCCCACGAATTGCCAGACCGAGATCAGCGCCAGCGTGGTCAGCGCTGAGGTCTCCCGGCCCAGCCAAGGCGCAAACAGGCTTTTCAGCCCCACCAGATCCAGCAGCCCCGGTGCAATCCCCCAGATCGGTGACAGGATCAGCTTCCAGACAAAGCCCACAATCACGAAACTGAGGATCGTCGGGATAAAGATCGCGGTGCGGTAGAATCCGGCCATCCGCAGCCGCGGCGTCGACAGGATTGCCGCCAGTGCGACCCCGATCGGGTTTTGCACCAGCATGTGGATCAGAAAGAACCACGCGTTGTTGCCAAGCGCATTCCAGAAAGACGCCGACCAGCGCGGATCACCGAACAATGTGGCAAAGTTTTCCAGCCCGACAAACGCCACCCCGTCCGGTCCCTTGCTGAACAAGGACAGGTTCAGCGTCCCGATCAAGGGAATGATCATGATGGCAGTGTAGACCAGCACCGCAGGTGCCAGAAACACAACAATATGCCATCGCACCGGCTTTCGCGCCGCCATGCCGTTCCCCTTTTCATCTGTTCAAAAATATCCTCGGGGGGTCCGGGGGGCAGACAGCCCCCCGGTTTGTCAGCCCGCGCTTACTTCTGCGGGTCGTACCAGCTTGCCAGCCCGTCCTGGAGCCGCTTTGC
This sequence comes from Paracoccaceae bacterium, assembly GCA_046292785.1. Taxonomy (GTDB): domain Bacteria; phylum Pseudomonadota; class Alphaproteobacteria; order Rhodobacterales; family Rhodobacteraceae; genus Pseudotabrizicola. The sequence continues at coordinate 48,770 of JBKBQB010000027.1, read as the reverse complement.
CGCATCTGCCGGCGTTTCCGAACCTCGGATTACGTTTGCGCTCGCGTTCCAGGTTTCGTTCTCCAAGTTCGGCGTACCGCGCGACAGGATCTGATAGGTGGAGCGGATGGTCGGCTCACACTTGCCACGCCAGGAAACAAACTCCTGCGCCAGCGGGTCTTCCATGTCCACCGGAGTCGAATTCAGGCTGAAAAAGCCGGGCAGGGCGTTGGCGTAAAGCGTGGCAAATTCCGGGCTGGCCACCCAGTCCAGAAACACCCTTGCCGCTTCGGCATTGGGGGATTTGGCGTTCATGCCGATGGCGATGTCGGTATGGTCGCTGATGTAGCAAGTATCGCCAGCAGCCGCGACCGGCGGCGCAAAGGCGCCCATCTTGAAATCGGCCTGTGTGTTGAACCCGCTGATTTCCCACGATCCGGCAGGATAGACAGCGGCACGGCCCAGTGTGAACAGGTTCTGGCTGTCGGGATAGGTCTGTGCCTCGAACCCGTCGCCCAGATAGTCTTTCCACTTGGCCAGTTGCTCGAACGGGGCCACCCACTGCGGATCGGTCAGCTTCTGCGTGCCGTCGATCAGCGCGCGCCGGCCCTCTTCGCCCTTCCAATAGGTTGGCCCGATGTTGTTGTAGCCCATCGTCGCGGCTTCCCATTGGTCATTGGTGCCCATCGCCATTGGGATGTAGGTGCCATCGGCCTTGATCTTGTCCAGCGCAGCATAGAATTCTGCCTCGGTTGTCGGCACCTCGATGCCCAGTTCGGCAAAGGCATCGGCGTTGTAGATAAAGCCGTGGATCACCGACGCCATCGGCACGCAGAAGGTGGCAGCGCCGTCATCGGTCTGCCAGGCAGATTTGGCCACGTCCGAAAAGTTGGTCATGCCTGCCAGATCGGTCAGATCGGCCAGATGACCCTGGTTGAAAAGCTCCAACGAGGCATCGAACGGGCGGCAGGTGATCAGATCCCCGGCGCTGCCCGCCGACAGCTTGGAGTTCAGTACGGCATTGTATTCCGCCGGGGCCGAGGGCGAGAATACCACTGTTATATCAGGATGCTGTGCATTGAAGGCCGGGATGATGGTGTCTTGCCAGATCAGCAGGTCATCATTGCGCCAGCTTTCGATGGTCAGCGTGGTCTGCGCCAGCGCAGGCCCCGCCAGCAGGGTGCTGGTCAAAAGGGCGGTCAGACAGGTCTTTTTCATTGTATTCTCCCGGTTGGTGGGCTTTTTGCCCGGTTGGTGATTATTTTCTTTGGCGCAACAGCGGCGCAAGATGGCCCCTGCTTTGCGCAAGAGCGGTTTCTGCTTCTGTGCGCCCCATTCCCTGGGCCACCAGTATCGCAGGTTTTACCGCGCCCCCGGTCTGATCCAGGGCATTCAGGGCCGTGGCGGGGTCGGTTTGGGCAACATTGGCGACGATGCGCTTGGCCCGATCAAGCAATTTCATGTTGTCTGCAATGACATTGACCATAAAACCGTCGTGAACATGCCCAAGCCGAATTGCGACCAGCACGGAAATCATGTTCAGCACGATCTTTTGCGACGTGCCCGCACCCATGCGTGTAGATCCGGTCACAATCTCCGGCCCGGTGTCCAGCAGAATCGCAATATCGGCCAAAGAAAGCAGTGCAGCATTGGCCGTGTTCGAGACTGCGACAACCACGACGCCGCGCGCTTTTGCTTCCTTCGCAATCGCCAACGTATAGGGTGTGCGGCCCGAAGCGGCGAGGCAGATTATGATATCGCCTTTTCCGAGCGCTGCGCGTTCAAGATCTGCCAGGGCGAGGGCCGGGTCATCCTCGGCGCCACCCTGCATATGCAGCAATGCCCCGACACCCCCGGCAAACAGCATCGGCACCCGGTCTGGCGCGATGCCGAATGTTCCCGGCAGTTCCAGACAATCGGCCAACGCCATCAGGCCGGATGACCCTGCGCCGGCATAGGCCATTTTACGACCCTGTCGCAGCGCCTGCGCCCCAGCCTCGGCCGCAAGACCCACCTGCCGAAATGCAGGTTCCAGCGCGGCAATCGCATCAGCCTGAGAAGACAGAATGCGCGACAGGATCTCGTCCTCTGTCGCGGCATGAATACCGTTCGACAGCGCATGACGACTCTCTGTTCCGCGCTCCGTCATCTGATTCTCCCCCAAAAACGATGTCTTCCATATGACAATGCCAAAACAATACCAATTGTAAAGAAATAACTTTGACCCTACCAAAAGCGCCGCTTTTTTGGGTCATACAAAGATACCACTTTCCAAATGGTATTCTTTTGGTATCTTGTTTCAGCAGGGAGATCACGATGACGCTGTTTTTGGGAATCGATGGCGGCGGCACCGGGTGTCGTGCGGCAGTGGCAGATGATGCTGGCCGTGTGCTGGGGTTTGGTCACAGCGGTCCCGCCAATATCGCCTCCGATCCTGACACGGCCCGCACCAATATTCTTTATGCCACGCAGCAGGCGATGACCGTCGCGCTTGGGGAAACAGGGGCTGCGCGCGAAACGCCGCATCTGGTGGCGGGTCTTGGGCTTGCGGGGGCAAATGCGGCGGGGGTCGTTGGCCGCTTGCGTCTGGCGCTGCCCTTTGCACAGGTGCGGATCGAAACCGATGCGGTCACCGCTGCCAGGGGGGCTTTGGCCGGCGCCGATGGCATTGTTGCGGCCCTGGGCACCGGCTCGGTCTACGCCGTTCAACGTCATGGCAGCATTCGATGCCACGGCGGCTGGGGGTTGGTGCTGGGGGATGAGGGCGGCGGGGCCTGGCTGGGCCGCAATGCCCTGTCGCTTGCGCTCAGGGCCGTCGATGGCTTTGCAAAGCTCACGCCCTTTCTTCAGCAGATGCTTGACGATCACGGCGGCGCGGCAGGCGTGGTCAGCTTCGCCCAAACCGCCCGCGCCGCCGATTTCGCGCAACTGGCCCCGCGTGTGGTGCGCAGTGATGATCCGGCAGCGGCCGACCTTTGGGCGCGCGCCACCGCCGATGTCGCCGCGACCCTGTGCCACCTGCGCAAATCCTCCCCCTTGCCGGTCACCTTTATCGGTGGCCTCGGGCCCAGCTATGCTGCCGCCCTGCCGCAGTTTCCGCAAATGACGGCAAAAGGCACCGCGCTTGACGGCGCCCTTCTGTTGGCGAGGGATGCGGCTTGATGGACGCCCTTTTTTCTTCTTCAGGGTTTGACGAAACAGGCTCCGGCCCGCTGTATCTGCAACTGCAAAAGCGTCTGGCCGAGGCGATCGGGTCTGGCCGTCTCAAGGCGGGTGACAGTCTTCCTGCAGAACGCGACATGGCCAACATGACCGGCCTGAGCCGTGTAACGGTGCGCAAGGCGGTGCAGTCGCTGGTCGCCAACGGCCAGCTTGTGCAGCGCCGCGGCTCTGGCACCTTCGTCGCGCCAAAGGTCGAACGGCTGGAACAGGCGCTGTCTTTGCTGACATCGTTCACCGAAGACATGGAGCGACGCGGCAAGTCGGTGGAATCGGTATGGCTGTCGCGTCAGATCACCACACCTTCGCCCGAAGAGGTGATGGCACTCGGGCTTGGCATCGGCGATCGCGTGGCGCGGTTGGAAAGGGTGCGCAGATCCGATGATGTGCCGCTCGCAATTGAGCGCGCATCTTTGTCAGCAAGCACGCTGCCCGATCCGGCGCAGGTGGAAACCAGCCTTTACGCGACGCTGGAACTGCGTGGGCTAAGGCCTGTTCGCGCCGTGCAGCGCATCTCAGCAGCCAATCTTGGCGCGCGGGATGCCGAGTTGCTGGGCGTGCCTCTTGGCGCGGCCGGACTTCGGATTGAACGCATCGGCTATTTGCCCTCTGGCCGGGTGGTGGAGTTCACCCGGTCGCTCTATCGCGGCGATGCTTATGATTTTGCTGTGGAACTGACCTTGACCCCGACAAGCGGCACCCCGGAAAGGACACCGACATGACCCAGACCCACATGGCGCGCGAAGTTGCTGAAATTCCTGCCGCTGCCGCGCGGTTTCTGGAACTATCCGCTCCGGTGGTGCGCGATGCTGCTGCCGCGATGCACAAACTTGACCCCGGCCTGATTGTCACGGTGGCCCGCGGTTCATCTGACCATGCCGCCACCTATCTGAAATACGCGGTGGAACTGCTTGCGGGCGTGCCCGTTGCCTCGGTCGGCCCGTCGGTGGCATCGATCTATGGCCGCCCCTTGCGCCTGAATGGCGCCGTGTGCATCGGAATTTCACAATCCGGTCAAAGCCCCGACATCGTAGAGATGATGCGCGCGGGCCGCAGTGGTGGGGCGCTGTCGGTTGCGATCACCAACTTTGCCAACAGCCCGATGGGCGCTGCGTCCAATCATTGCCTTGCGCTGCGGGCCGGCGAGGAACAAAGCGTCGCCGCCACAAAAACCTTTGTAGTTTCGGTGCTGGCGGGGCTTTCCCTTCTGGCCGAGTGGCAGCGGGATGAGGATTTGCGCAAAGCGATTGCCGATCTGCCAGATGCGCTGGAAAAGGCGCTGCATCTGGATTGGGCACCGCTTGCAGCCCGCCTGTCGCGGGCGAATTCGGCCTATGTTCTGGGGCGCGGGCCTGCCTTTGCCATTGCCAACGAATCCGCGCTGAAGCTTAAGGAAACCTGCGGTCTGCACGCGGAAGCCTATTCGGCGGCCGAAGTTCTTCACGGCCCTGCCGCGATCGTGCAGGCACAATTTCCGGTCTTGGCGCTGGGCGTTGCAGATGCGGCACTGCCCCACGTCGTCACCACGGCCGAGCGTCTTGCCGCGCAGGGTGCCGACGTGTTCTTGACGGGGTCCGCGGCAAATGGGGCCACGCTGCTGCCGTCGGTACCGGATCTGCATCCGCTGGTCGCTCCGCTTGTGCTGGCAACTGCGTTCTATCGTTTTGTCGAAGAACTTGCCCGTCGTCGCGGTTTTGATCCCGATACGCCGCCACATCTTCGGAAAGTGACGGAGACGGTCTGATGACAGCTGCCTTCATCGGGGCACGGATTTTTGACGGCATGACGCTGCACGAGGATGCCGTGCTGCTCATCGATGGGGGCGAGGTGATCGGGCTTGCGGCGTCAGTGCCGTCAGCAGCCACGGTCGTTGATCTGGCGGGCGGACTCCTTGCGCCGGGGTTCATTGATCTACAGGTGAACGGTGGTGGTGGGCTGATGGTGGATGGCAATGCCAGTGCTGCCACATTGCGTGCGATCTGTGCCACCCATGCGCGGCTTGGCACAACAGGTCTTTTGCCCACCCTGATTACCGACACGGCAGAGGCCACAGCCCATGTGATTCAGGCGGGGATCGATTGCATCGGTGCACCCGGATTTCTTGGTCTGCATCTGGAAGGCCCGCATCTGGACCCGCGGCGCAAAGGTGCGCATGACCCTGCGTTGATCCGCGCGATGGCGGATGCCGATCTTGACATGCTGATCAACGCGGCCCGTCGGTTGCCTGCCTTGATGGTAACAATCGCGCCCTGTGCCGTGCGTGCCGATCAGATCAGCGCGCTTGCCGGGGCCGGTGCAATTGTCAGTCTGGGCCACACGGACTGCACCTACGCCGAGGCAGAGGCAGCCATCGCAGCGGGCGCGCGCTGTGCCACGCATCTGTTCAACGCGATGAGTCAGCTGGGCAACCGGGAGCCGGGTCTTGTGGGTGCCGTTCTGACCCATGACATTGCAGCGGGAATGATCGCCGACGCAATCCACGTCGCACCAGCATCGATGCAGATTGCGGTATCCACCCGTCCCGACGGGTTGTTTCTTGTGTCAGATTGCATGGCGGCAGCCGGCACGGACAGCATGGAATTCCTGCTTGGCGGTCGCAAGATCCTGCGGCGGAATGGTCGGCTGACACTGGAGGATGGAACGCTTGCGGGCGCAGACCTGAGCCTGCCGCAGGCAGTCGCGGTTATGGTTCACGCTGTCGGCTTGCCAGTGGAACGCGCTCTTGCCATGGCAACACGTGCGCCTGCAAAGGTGATTGGCCGCGACAATCTGGGGCACCTGAGCCCGGGCGCATCTGCTGATCTGGTGCATCTGAACGACGCGTTTGAGGTGCAATCGGTGTGGCAAGGGGGCCAAAAGCGGCTCTAACCGCGCCAGTTCCACAAGCTGCGCGCCTGCTCTGCGGTATAGCGCCCCAATCTGACATCTTCTGCAACCAATACCGGATCGCGCTTTGCAGGGTCGCCAAAGCCGCCGCCGCCGGGGGTGCGCACACGCACACGATCGCCGGATACCAGAACGATATCCTGTGCCTTTGACAGGTGGGGCGGCACAAAGACCGCGCCATCGCGGATCACCTCGACCCGGTTCACCGCACCGTCCTGACCGCCCTGCGCGCCCAGAGGGCCGGTGCGGCCATGATCCATCACAAAGCTGGCCCGCGCTTCGCCGCGCAGCAGTTCCAACTCGTAGTCCAGCCCGAAACCGCCCCGGTGCATTCCCGCCCCGCCGCTGCCCTCGTGCAGCGCATAGCGTCGATACAGCACGGGAAACTTCTGTTCCATGATCTCGACCGGGGGTGCCTTTGAAATGCCGATGGTGGAACAGCCGTTCGACAGCCCGTCATGATCGGCATTTCCGCCATATCCTCCGCCAGAAATCTGATACATCACATAGCTTTGCCCGGTTTGCGGGTCATATCCACCCAAACCGAAATTGCCGCTGGTGCCCGCTGGCGCCGCCGTTACCCGATCGGGAATCGCCTGCACAAGCGCCGCGAACACCGCTTCTGCGATCCGCTGGCTGACCTCTGCCGCGCACCCAGACACCGGGCGCGGGTAGTGCGCATCCAGAAACGTGCCCTCGATGCCGGTGATTTGCAACGGCTCGAACGCTCCGGCACTGATCGGCACTTCGGGAAAGATATGGCGCATCGCAAGATAGACCGAAGACAGGGTCGTGGCGCGAACCGAATTCATCGGCCCCATGCAGGGTGGAGAGCTTTCCGAAAAGTCAAAGGTCAATTGATCCTCTGATTTTGACACTGTGACCGCGATTTTCAGTGGTTCGTTTACCACACCGTCGGAATCCACAAATGCGGTCGCCCGATATGTCCCGTTTGAGATCAGACCGATCATCGCGCGCATCTGTTGTGCCGCGCGGGTCCGCATTTCCGCGATCGCCTCCCGCACGGTTCCATCGCCATAGCGGTCAAGCAGCATGGCCAACCGCTCTGCACCGATGAGCAGCGCACTCGCCTGCGCCTGCACATCACCGATCCGTTGTTCGGAAACACGGATGTTGGAGCAGATGATTTGCCAGATTTCGGTGTCTAACACACCATTTTTGAACAGTTTTACGGGGGGGATGCGCAATCCCTCCTGTTCGGCGCTGATGGCGCTTGCGCTGAACCCGCCGGGGACCATGCCGCCGGTATCGGGCCAGTGTCCGGTGTTTGACAGCCAACAAAAAATCTTGCCAGCGCGCCAGACAGGCATGGCAAAGCGCACATCCATCAGGTGCGTGCCCCCAAGATACGGGTCGTTCACCATGTAAATATCGCCGGGACTTGGGGCGGCGGTCAGGCCGCTGCCGATCCGGTCGATGATGGCGCGGGTGGAAAACTGCATCACCCCGACAAACACCGGCAGTCCCTTTGATCCTTGGGCGATCAGACTGCCATCCTCGGCGCTGTAAATTCCGTCTGATCGATCGTCCGCTTCGGCGATGACCGGCGAAAACGCGGCACGGCTGAACGTCAGGTCCATCTCGTCGCAGACTTGTTGCAACCCTGCCTGCACCACTGCAAGCGTCACCGGATCAAGCATGGGGCACCTGCACAATCAGATTGCCGTCGGTATCCGAAGTGACCAGACACTTTGGCTCAATCACGATGGTTGTATCCATTTGTTCAATGATCGCGGGCCCTTCCAGCAGCAGATCCAGCGGAAGATGATCCCTCCAATACACCGGCGTCTGCACCCAGCCGTCGAACCAGACCGGCCGATTCGTTGCAGGTTCCGCAGCCGTCCGACGCCCGCTGCCATCAATAAGTGCCGAAAGATCCATCTCCGGCCGTTCACCAATGACCGATGTGTTCAGGTTGACCAGATTGGCGCGGATGGTCGGCAGATCGACCCTGAACCGATGATGATAGGCGGCCTCGAACAGCGCCTGCAACTCTTGGCGTGTTGGCAAGGCGTGGGGCAGGGGCACGCGCAACAGATGGGTTTGCCCCACGAACTGCATGTCGGCTGAATACTCGGCGCGCACGGTGGTCAATCGAATGGCCTCGGCTTCGACAAGCCGCCGCCCTTCTGCTTCCTGCTTGGCCAGAATGGCGTGTACAGTCCCGATGTCCACCTGATCAAGCGGCTGGTTTACCGTGCGCACGAAGTCTTGTCGCAAGTCGGCGACCACACAGCCCAAAGCGTTGGTAATGCCGGGGCGCGCCGGAACAAGCACCTTTGGCACCGCCAGTTCCCGCGCAAGCGCAACCGCGTGCAGAGGGCCAGCGCCGCCAAAGGCAAACAGGGAAAAATCACGCGGGTCGGCCCCCATGCTGATCGACACCATGCGAATCGCTCCGGCCATGTGAACATTCGCAACACGCACGACAGCTTCGGCAGCCTGTTCGATGGAAAGGCCCAGCGGCCGCGCGATCTGATCGGCCACAGCCAAACGAGCAGCCTCTGTCGCTTGACCGAACCGGCTGGCGGGAAGCCGACCCAGCAGCAGATTGGCATCGGAAATCGTGACCCGCGTTCCGCCCCGGCCGTAGCAGACCGGGCCGGGGGTCGATCCCGCGCTTTCTGGCCCGACTTGCAACATACCCCCTGTGTCGACACGGGCAATTGATCCGCCGCCTGCGCCCACGGTGCGTACATCCACCATCGGCACATGGATCGGCATGGCATATTCCACCTCGATCTCGTTCGACACCGGCGCGCGGCCATCGCGGATCATCGCCACATCGGTCGATGTGCCGCCCATGTCATAGGTCAGCAGGTTCGGCATCCCTGCCCGCCGCCCGGTTGCCACCGCCGCCATCACCCCTGATGCAGGGCCGGACATCACGGTTTTGACCGCTTCTTTCGACACTGTGCGCGCCGAAACCATGCCCCCGTTGCCGTTCATGACCAGCAGATCATGGCGATAGCCCCGCTTTGCCAACTGATCAGCCAGACGGCTGACATAGCGATCCAGCAGCGGCTGCACGCTGGCATTGACCGCTGCCGTCACCCCCCGCTCATACTCGCGGCTTTCCGACAGAAGGGCGTGGCCCATGGTGATGTGGTCATTCGGCCAGATCTCTGCCACGATCTGTGCTGCGCGGCGTTCGTGTGCGGGGTTCGCATAGGCGTGCAGGAAATGGATCACCACGCTTTCGCATCCCTGTGCGCGCAGACACAGGGCCGCATTGCCCACCGCATCTTCATCCAGCGGGGTCAGCACCGTGCCGCGCGCATCCATCCTTTCGTGCACTTCCAGCCTTAAATCGCGCGGAATGATCGGGACGAACCGGCCATGCATGCCATAGGCTTGGGGCCGCGTCCGGCGGCCCAGTTCCAGCACATCGCGAAAGCCCATCGTGGTGATCAGCCCGGTCTTTGACAGTGTGCGTTCCAGCACGGCATTGGTTGTCGTGGTGGTGCCGTGCACGATCAGGTCGATCTCCGACAGATCCGCCCCTGCCGTCTCCAGCGCCTCCAACACGCCGGCGGCTTGATTTGGCAGGGTGGTGGGCACCTTGGCCAATCTGACCGTGTCGGTTTCCGGGTCGACGATGACCAGATCGGTAAAGGTGCCACCCACATCGATGCCCGCGATCAAGCCCGCCATCACACCCCCACATATTGCTGGAACAGGGTCGAATCTGCCGTCAGATCCGCGCGCGAGACATTTGCCTCGATCCGCCCGTGCGCCATGAAGGCCACCCGGTCGGCTGTGCGCAGCACCGTGTCGACCCGCTGTTCCACCAGCACCGTCGCAAGCCCCGAGTCGCGCAGTTGCAACACCGTGTCGCGGATCAGTGCAATCATTGAAGGTTGCAGACCCTCGCTTGGCTCGTCCAGCAGCAGCACCTTTGGTTCCAGACACAGCGCCCGCGCGATGGCAAGCATCTGCTGCTCCCCCCCCGAAAGGGTACTGGCCACCTGATCCAGCCGCTCGCGCAGGCGTGGGAAAAGATCGAGCACAAAATCCCGCGTGCGCAGACCCTTTTTCCGGGTCAGCAACCCCACTTCGATATTCTCGGCCACGGTCAGTGGGCCGAAAAGACGCCGCCCCTGCGGCACATAGGCGATGCCATATCCGGGCACCTTGTGGGCAGGCAGGCGGTGGACCGGGACATTGCCCAGCGTGATCTGCCCGGACTGCACCGGCACCAACCCCATGATTGCTTTCATCAGGGTCGATTTGCCCGCCCCGTTGCGTCCCATGATACAGGTAACCTGACCGGCCTGCGCTTCGAATGACAAATCGCGCAGAACGGTGACCGGGCCATAGCCTGCGGTAATGCCCTCAACCCGGAGCATGATCGCCCCCCAGATAGGCATCCTGAACGGCTCTGTTCCGGCGAATTTCTTGTGGTATGCCCAGCGCAAGCACCTGACCGAAATTCAGCACCGTGATCCTGTCGGCCAGATCCATCACCACATCCATGTTGTGCTCGATCAGTAAAATCGTGGTGTCAGGCACCAAGGACCGGATCAGCGCCTTAAACCCGTCAATCTCTCCGGCAGCCAAACCTTGTGTCGGCTCGTCCAGGATCAGCACCAGCGGGCGCAGCGCCAGGCCCATCGCCACCTCAAGCAAGCGTTGATGACCATAGGACAGCGTGCCGGCCATTGATTGTTCCATCCCGACCATCCCGACGCGGGCGAGCGCGTCAGCGACCTCTGCCGCCACATCCCCCGCGCCGCTGCTTTGCGCTGCAAGCGCCACATTATCGAAGACCGACAACCGCGGATAGACCGAGGTGATCTGGAACGTATAGGCGATGCCCCTGCGCACCCTCAGATGCGCGGGCAGATGGGTGATATCTTCGCCTCTCAGCGTGATTTGACCCGACTGCACCGGAACCCGGCCCGACAACAGACTGACAAATGTGGTTTTTCCAGCCCCGTTCGGCCCGATCAATCCATGAATTTCGCCTTGTTCGAGCCGAAAATCCACGCCATCCACCGCGCGCAATCCGCCGAAGTGCCGGGTCAGGCCCAAAGCCTCGATCACGGCAGCCATCGTAGCAGCCTCTCGCGCAAGTTGCCCAGTATTCCCTTGGGCGCAAACAGCACCAGCGCCACAAGGGCTGCGCCGACAACGAAAAGATAGGCATCGGTGTAACCGCTGGTGACGTCGATCAAATAGAACATCAAAAGCGCGCCCAGAAACGGCCCCAGAACTGTACCCGCGCCGCCGAGCAGCACATACAGCATCGGCAGAATGGAATATTGGATCGTGGAAAAAGAGGCTCCGACATAGCCGAAAAGCAATCCGTAAGCGGCCCCCGCAGCCCCGGCATAAATCCCCGATACCACCAGAGCCACCAACTTGATCCGGAACGGATCGTAGCCCAGCATCCGGCTGCGTTCCTCATTTTCACGCATTGCCACCATCACCCGACCAAAGGGCGACCGCACCAGCCACAAGCAGGCCAGCATTGCCACAGCAAACAGCACGAACGCCGCGACGAACCGGGGTGTGTCGGTGGACAGGTCAAATCCGAACAGCACCCGCCCGGTGCGCGCCACGACAAAACCTTCGTCCCCGCCGGTCCATGTGTTGAGATACAGCAGCGCCAGATGCCCCGCTTGGGCAAACATCAGCGTGACGATCATGAAGCTGACCCCGGTGGTGCGCAGTGCAAGCAGACCCACCCCGCCCGCAAGTAGCCCACCCGCCAGAAGTCCGGCGATCAGCGCGGGCAGCGACAGCCAGTCCAGATGCCAGACAGGCAGGCCCATGCCATACATGCCTGCAACAAAGAACAAGGCATGACCCAGCGACAAAAGCCCGGTGTAGCCAAAGGCGATGTTGTAGCCCATGGCAAAGACCGCCAGAACCATGATCCGTGCCAGATTGGTTTCGTGATAGGATGGCAGCACGAATTGCGCGGCAAATACCGCCGCGAGGATCACAAGGTGAAGTCCCCAGGCCTTCGCCGCACCGCTCATGCCCGCGCCCCGAACAAGCCCTGTGGTCGGAACACCAGCACCAAAGCGACCAGCAGGGTCGCGATGATCTTGGCGAGTGTGGGCGAAAAAAACATGCTGATCACCCCGTCCGACAGCCCGATCACCAGCGCAGCCACCAACGTCCCCCGGATCGAGCCCAAACCGCCGATGATCACCACGATGAACGACAACAGCAGCGGATCATGCCCCATCAGGTAATGCGCCTGCTGGATTGGCACGATCAGCACCGCCGCCGCCGCCGCCAAGGCACCACCTAGCGCAAAGGTGCCGGCATAGACCCTGTCCACGTTGATGCCAAAGGCTTGCGCGGTGTCCCGGTCCACCTGCGTGGCCCGCATCACCAGCCCGGCCTTTGTGCGCGTCATGAACAGCCAGATCACCACCAGAATGACGACCGCTGCCAGCACGACAAACAGCTTGTAACCGGAATAGCCGAACCACGGCAGTTGGATGCGCCACTGGAACGGTGCCACCACCGGGCGTGCGTCGGGGCCGTAAAACGTCAGCGCCGCCTGTTGCAACATGTAGAGCAAGCCGATCGTGGCCACGATCGTGGCCTCTGGGTCATAGTTCACCCGCTTCAGCACCAGCATATCGGTCAGCGCCGCGATCATCGCCACAATCAATGGCGCGATGACCAGTGCCGCAAGCCATGCTAGTGCGGGCGGAAACGGCAGATAATAAGTCACGAACCATGCCAGGACCGCGCCCAGCATGTAGAATTCGCCATGCGCCACATTGACCACGCGCATGACGCCGAACACCAGTGACAGACCCACCGCCGTCAGCGCCAGCACCGCAGCCATCACTGTGCCTTCCAGCAGGGCCAAAAGCAGGAAAGGCCCAAAGCTCATGTGGGCACGCAGGGTGACGCAAGGCTGTCTTCCCGCCCGCCGGGGGAGAGTGGCGACGACTTGCGATACACGCTTGCGGCCCGGCATGCCATGTCAGGCGAATCCTGCATTCAAAAGCTCTGCGTGGTGTAATCAACTGCGTCGGGATACTGGCCGTCTTCGATGCTGGTGGTGTGCACTTTCATCAGTTTGCCGCCTTCCACCTTGCTGATGAACTGGTGGCCAAAGACCTGATGGGTCTTGCCGTTGAACACCTTGTCGCCCTGCACATGTGCCAGGCTTTCCGGCATGTCGGTCATTGCTTCCACTGCCTCGACAAACTTCTGCCGGCCAGCCGGGCCCTGATAGCCCGAAGTCTCCATTCCGGCCTTGATGATGTGCAGCGTTTCCCAGACGCTGAACATGTGCGCATAGGTCGAGATATCCTTGGCATCCGACACCGACGCGCCATTGTCATCGACGCCAACCGCAGCGCGATAGGTGATTTCATGCGCCGACGCATCGTCCTGCTTTGCCCGGCAGTGACCTTCCCAGAAATGGCTGCCCTCCAGAAACTCCAACCCCGGCGATGCGATATCGACCGCCTCCAGCGAGTCTATGAAGCCAAAAATCTGCGGCTTGGCCCCGGTGCCGTAGAATTCGCCCAGCTCTTTCACAAAGGTCAGAACCGCCGGGCCGACCATCACGTGATACAAAACCTCGGTGTCGCGCGGGATCTGCGGCAAATAGCGGGTAAAGCTGGTCTCGGTCGGCGGCACCGCGATCTTGGCGATCACCTGCCCGCCTCCGGCCTCGACCGCGGCAGTAAAGAAATCGCGGTGATCGTGGCCAAAGGCATAGTCAGGGTAGACCATGGTGACCTTTTTGCCCAGATTGGCCAAAACCCAAGGCGCCATCGAGGTGACCTGCGCGCGCACGTCGGTAATGCCGGGTTGCATCGTCCAGCGGTTCAGCATGCCGCCCGCCACATGGAAACCTTCGGAACAGACGAGGTAGGGCACCTTCAACTCGCCAGCGCGCGGGGCCGATCCGATGACCACATGGGAAAACAACGGCCCGAAAATCAGATCACACTTGTGCTGGCTGGTCAGCTTTTCCACCACCTCGGACCCGCGTTTCGGGTCTGTACCGTCATCTTCGAACACGATCTCGACCGGGCGGCCATTGATGCCGCCCGTCTCATTCACCACTTTCAGCGCCGCTTGCGCCGTGCGTTCATACCAGCGACCATAGGCGGCCCCGATGCCGGTGCGATGCAACTGGAAGCCCAGCTTGACGGGGGCTGCCTGCGCCCAGACAGGGGTCGTAAAGCCCGCCGCCAACACGCTGGCACCCGCACCTTTCAGAACTGCGCGCCGCGATGGTGCAAGGCCAATGAGTTTCTGAGTCATTTCCAAAATCTCCACTGTTGCGGGGCACCTCTGACGGGGCCTCTGTGGCAACCTTTTGCCGGAAAGCGCAGTTTGTCCACGGCTTTTTCAACCCGTCCGGGCCGTGGAAAGCAACCATAGACCCAAAACGGTATACCCGACCATCAACGTGGTGACGGGCAGATGCGCCAAAACCCGCGTTGGCCCTGACAACCGCAGCGTCAACAGAACGGCCAGCAGATGCGCCGCCAGAATCGCCGCAAACTGCGCGGCGTAAATCAGTGGCATGACCGTCTGATCGGTCAGAAAGCCAAACGAGACATAAAACGGCGGCAGGCCCAGATAAGCGTCACCGCGAAACCAAGGGTCGTTCAGTGCGGCAAGGGTATATTGCCCGGCGGTCAAGAGAGTGACCAGATAATGTGCGGCATGATAGCCCGCTGCGATCGCCAGAAATGACAACATCACCGGGCCGGTCGACACCACTGCGCCATCCAGCCTCCGGCCTATCCGAACCACCACCCAGATCGCCGCCATCGTCAGGCCCCAAACTGTCAGCAGCCCGACCGTATTGACCAACATCACCGCTGATCTGCCGGTGGGCTCCAGCGGATTTTCCCCGATCACGCCGTGCCACCAGAAGGTTTCCATCAACCCGTCAAAGGTCAGCGCCGACAGCGCCAGCGTGACAAAGGCCATCGCAGAAACGGAAAGCGGGGCCATCCGAAGCACCTGCGCCCCCGGCAAGCCACGCATCAGTTGCGCCCGATCGCCCTTCAACTCAAGCCAGAAGGGTGAAACCTTGGCCAGATATCCCATCAGCACAGTCAGAAACTCGCCTTGCTGCAACCAATCTTCACCTTCGACCACGGCAAACAAAAAGATCACCAGCCAATAGACCAGTGCCACGGATGCCAGCACCGTCGGGTCGTCGGGTGCCATCGACACCAGTTGAAACCACGAAAATCCGGCGTAACCGGCCACAGCGGGCCAATGGCCCAAGCGTGATACCCCGGCTGACTCCGTCCGCCCCAACAGCGTTCTCGCAATGCGCACCGGGGCGGTCCATGGGTTGATCGGCCGCCACAGGTTACCCATCAGCATCGACCCCAGCGGCACCGCGATCCACACCCCTGTCCAGAATATCAGTGTCATCAGGTTGTGCATCGGATCACGCGCGCCGAACAGGCCGATCAGCACCAGACCCAGAAAGCAAAGGAACGACAGGTAGGACGAGACGGAAACCGGCACCCATACCCGACGTTCCAGCACCGGCACGGCCGCCATTGTGGGAAGGCCGCGTGCCATCGCACCCATCAAGGCGGTGACCGCCACCGTGACCGCCGCCCCGGCAATATAGTGGCCGGTAGGCAGGGTCAGGATCACCGAGGGCGGCAGGGCGCAGGCAAACGCCGCGCCGGGCAGGAGCGTGAGGGCCCCCGCAAGCGCCCTCATCTCAAACCATCCTCGCCCTTGACCTGATCCATCTCCAGTCCGCCCATGCGGGAATGGACCCGGCCACCGCGCGCCATCGCCAGTGCAAACAACACCTCGCCACTGCGTGGCCCGTCTTCGCAAGCCACGGTGATGACATCGAACCGCGACCGCACATAAGCGGCGTTCAGATGGCCCAGCGGAATATCCAGCGTGCTGCCCATGCCGCCCACCTTCATCGTTGACGGAACGATGGCGCGACACTCCCCCAGCCGTTCGCGCATGCCGTATCCACCCGCAACATGCCAGATCGCGCCATGTTCGCTTTCCCCGGCCTCGCCCACAATCGCGCCCTTGCCATAGGCGTCGATCCCGTCGCGCCCACCCATCGCGGCCACCAAACGATCTGTCAGCAGCAAGGCAAGCGGCTTGAGCGTCTCCATCGCCGGGTGCAGGTCTTGTTCAAAGCGTCCGGCGAAAGGGTTGGCGCACACAGCATAAATCGCCCCGCGTAAAACGGGGGAGCTGGCCAGCGGACCACCTTCGTGCAGAATGTCTTCAATCTGGACGGTGATCTTGCGGATGGTGAAGTCAGACAAGGGCATGCTCCTTCAGGGCAAGCGGGCCAATGGTCCGCACCTCAGGGTGCAGGAAAAGTGCGGCGGCTTCAATAAGACCACGGGTGCGCCACGCTTTCGCAGCCGATTCACCAGCCGCCAGCGCAGAACAGATATCGGAGTGTCCGAGTCCGGCAACCCCCACCGTCACCCGGCGCAGGCCCAGATCGCTGTCGGTCTGCATGTCAACAGCCGGGCGGCGGATGACGCCGGGATGATCGGTCACATCAACGGCGTTGGCAATCATCGTCGCTGCCGCATCGGCCATGGCCGCAGTTTTGGCCAGAACAGTCACTGAATCCGCGATACCAAGCGACCAGCTGCGCCCGCGCCACCCGGATGTGGCAATGCCGCGCGCCGCATCCGCGGCCCTTACCGTTACCCGGTCGGGCAGACCCGGTCGTGCGGCAATCGCACAGGTCAGGCTTTCCCCTTGGTCAAGGTGCAATGCGATATCACCGCCATTGTTCACATAGGCCCTTGATACCCCGGCCACAGCCAGTTCGGCCAGCAACGCATCTGCCACGGCACCCGCGACAGCCGCCATCGGCGTGATGAAGATGGGGGCGAAGATCGCTGTCGCCTGCGCCATGGCCCGCGCGATTTGCCCCTTTGGCTGGCCGCCCTCGCTGCGCAGTTCGGGCAATTCATTGGCCAGTTCCGCCAAGACAGAGCCGAAACGCGCCATCATTCGGGCCTCGCCCTTGGCGATTGCGTCCGACGTGCCCCATGCCTGTGCGATGATGTCGATGGGGCCATGGTGCAGGTGCAACCGGCCGTCCGGCAGCCGGGTCGATGTGGCCCCGGTCGTCATGGCAAGTCCGGTTGCGATTGCAGCTGCGCATGGGTCTGATACTCGCCACCCTCGTCGGCAATCCGGGCCAGATCGCGGATGGCCGCCTCGTGTCCGCCCATCGCCAGATAGTCTGCGCGCGGCAGGGTGAATTCCAGCGGCGCAACCAGCGCCGGGGTCGGCACATAGCCGAATGCGTTGGGGGGCAGGCGCGTGACATCAACCATGAATGTGATGCCGCCGCCTGGCCAGACATAGCACTCTGCCCCGCCACTGGTCAGCCGGGTGACGCGCGATTGAACCGAGCGGGTCAGACGCACCGGGTTCTGCGTAACCCCGGCCCGCAGCGATCCACCGGCCCCGCCCATGAACAGAACCGTGCAAAGCGACGGTTCGCAGTTTTCGTCGATCAGTCCCACCGTTGCACGCAAGGCATCAGGCAGGGGCTGCTTGTGGGGTATCAGACCCTGATCCAACACATAGTAGCCGAATTCCTCGCCCGTGGTTGATACCATCAACAGGGTCAGCCCCGGCTTTGCCCCCCGCCGGGCCTCCCACGGGCCCAAGATCTCCAAAGGATCTGTCAGCCGCGTGCCGCCCCAGCCCAGACCGGGTTCCGACACCCTGAAATAGCGTCCGGGTGTCGAGCGGTGGCCTTTTATCCGGATGCCGGTCGGCTGCCAGCCCAGCACCTTGCCTGCCTGGTGTTCGCTGACCACCCCGGTGATGTGGTCATCCACAACCACCACTTCATCCACCAGCCCGACCCATTGGCTGGCAAACATACCGATTGTCGCCGACCCGCACCCGACCCGCATCCGCCGTTCTGGCACACCATCGACCACCGGCGGTTTGCCCGCTTGCACCGTCACCGCAGAGCCACCGTCGATGATCAGGTCCACCGCCGCGCCGTTGCACAGCGCCAAAAGCGCCGCGCAGGTAACGCGCCCCTCGGTCTTGCTGCCCCCGGTCAGGTGATGAACCCCGCCAAGGCTGAGCATCTGGCTGCCATATTCCGCCGTGGTCACATGGCCAACAGGTTCCCCCCCGGCGCGCACGATGGCCCCTTCAATTCCCAGGTGGCGGTCGGTGTCGATCTTCACCTTGACGCCGCAATAAGAAAATATCGCCTCCGTCACGACTGTCACCATGTCGGCGCCGTCGATTGTGGAAGAAACAATGAACGGCGCCGGCTTGTAATCCGGATACGTAGTGCCGGATCCGATACCTGTCATGATTGTATCGAGAGGAAACGGGCTGCCATCCCAATCGCGCAAGGCAAAGGGCACGACACTCTGGTGCTTTTCCAGACTGCGCGACAGCATCACCACCGGATCAGTGCGCAGGATGCGGCCATGCGCATTGGCGTATCGGTCGCAGGCTCCGGTCTGGCCGGGTGCTATGTAGCACATCACCGGACAGGCATCGCACCGGATCTTTTCGGAGGATTCGGGGGCGGTCATGGCCATGTTTCCCGGCCCTTTGTGGCGTATTCCGGGCCACTGTGAACAGCAGGGCGGGCAAGGGTCATGATGGTCCCCTCATGGCGGCAAGAATACGATGGGGAAGCGCCGGAACGGACGTCAGCCGCGCACCTGTCGCTTGGCGGATCGCGTTCAGAATGGCCGGAGCGGTGGGGATCAACACATGTTCGCCCAGACCCTTGGCGCCATAGGGGCCTTCTGGGTCCGGCACTTCGATCAACAGACTTTCGATCGGGGGCACGTCTCCGATGGTTGGGATCAGGTAGTCGTGCAGATTGTCGGTTCGGCCGGGAATATATTCCTCCATCAGCGCAAGGCCGATGCCTTGGGCGATACCGCCTTCGATCTGCCCGGTCGCAAGCTGGGGGTTTATGGTGCACCCGACATCGTGGGCGGCGGTAATTTTCAGCAGGCGGACCGTGCCAAGGGCCGGATCGACCTTAAGTTCGACCATCTGGGCACCGTAACCGTAAAGCGCATAGGGTGTTCCCTGACCATCGGCATCCAGCGCCGTCGTGGGCGGGTCATAGGTTGCCTCGGCGCTGAGCACATAGCCGTGTGGGCCCCTCGGCAGGCTGGCCAAGGCGATTGCGTGGCGGTTTGCTGGCTCGGTGATCGTCAGTGTATCTTCGGTCATGGCCAGGGTTGCCTGATCACCCGCATTTGCGAGGCGCAGGATGTGGCTGCGCAAAGCCTCGGCCGCCGCTTTTGCGGCGCGTCCGGTGACAAAGGTCTGACGGCTGGCAGAGGTCTTGCCGGCATCGGGCGTGCGCGCGGTATCCGGGCCGATCAGCGTGAACAGATCAAGCGGCAGGCCAAGCGCCTGCGACGCGATTTGCGATATGACAGTATTCGAGCCTTGGCCAATGTCCGTCGCGCCCTGATGCAGGGTCACGCGCCCTGCAGTCGATATGCCGATGCGGATGGTGGAGGGGTTTGGCAGAGCGGTGTTGCCACAGCCATACCAGCAAGATGCAATGCCAACACCACGGCCCGGAACAATCTCTGACACGGCCCTTTGCCAGTGTGGACGCAGCGCGGTCAGGCAGTTCCTGATGCCAACAGCCTGCACCACCTGCCCCGTCGCGGTGGCATCGCCATTCCCAAGCGCGTTCAGGATGCGGAATTCAAGGCGGTCAAGACCAGCCTTTTCTGCCAGTTGGTCAAACAGTGTCTCCTGCCACAGGGCCGCCTGCGGCACGCCAAAGCCACGAAAAGCGCCCGAGACGGGGCCGTGGGTGTGAATGGCGCGGGCACGCGCGGTGACATGCGGGGTCAGGTAAGGCCCGGTGACATGCACCGGCACCCTGTTGGCAACGGTTGGTCCCCAACTGGCATAGGCGCCGGTGTTGAAGCGCCCCTCGAATTCAAGGGCCGTAATGCGGCCCTTGGCATCGCACCCGATCCGGCCATGCATTTCAGCGGGATGGCGTTTGGTGGTTGATGCCATGCTCTCGGCGCGCGAATAGACCATGCGGCAAGGCCGCCCGGTTTTCAGCGCCGCCAGTCCGATCAGCGGTTGCAGGCTGACATCCAGTTTGGACCCGAAGCCACCCCCGACCGCCGACGGAATGATCCTGACCCGATCTGGCGGCAGGCCAAGGATCAGCGCCGTATCATCCCGGTCCATGACAGGGGCCTGAGTGCAGGCGCGGATTGTCAGGGTGTCGCCCTCCATCCACGCCGTTCCGGCTTCGGGCTCGATATAGGCGTGTTCCACATAGGCGGTCTGCATCTTGCCGCTGACGACATGGGCCGAAGCATCCAGCGCTTTGGCTGCGTTGCCTTTGACAACCCGGCCCTCGATCAGCGTGTTTGCGGGCCGGTCCGGGTGAATCTGGTCCGCCCCCTGCGCTTCCGCTTCCGCAGGGCACGAAAGGGCCGGCAAGGGGTGCCAGATGATCGGAAAGGCGGCTACATCCGGCTCTGTTCCGGCTTCAAAAGCGACCAAGGCCACACATTCACCGCGAAACCGCGCTGGGCTTTCGGCGATGGCGGGTTGGTCGGCATAGGCCGGGATCACGCCGAAAACATTACGCCCCGGAATATCAGCGGCGGTGAATACGCCTTCGACGCCGGGCGTTTGGCAAAACGCTGTCAGATCGCCGAACGCAAATCGTGCATGTGCGTGGGGCGACCGGACGGCCACGACTGTCAGCGCGCCGCCTGGCAGATGATCTGCACCGAAGCTGTCGCCAAGCACCTTTGCCCGACCATCGACCCGTTCGACCGGGGCACCGACGCCGCCGACCGTAACCGATGGCGTGGTGCAGGTATCGCGGATTGCCGCAATGATCTTGCGATACCCCGTGCAGCGGCACAGCACGCCTCCCAGCGCATCGTGAACCTGCGCTTCGGTCGGTGTGGGCACCCGGCGCAAAAGGTCCAGCCCGGCCATCAGCATGCCGGGGGTGCAGATGCCACATTGCGCAGCGCCATGGCGCAGGAACGCCTGCCGCAAATGGTCCAGATCTGGGGCGTTGGACTCGACGGTTTCGACCACCCCACCCGCAACCCGCGCCGCCGGAACCATACAGGCGCAAACCTGTGCGCCGTTAAGAAGGACAGTGCACGCGCCACAATCCCCCGCATCGCAGCCCACCTTTGTTCCCAGCACCCCCAGACCGTCACGCAAAACCGTGGTCAGGCGCGTCGTCGGGGCGGCATCTGACGTTGCAGATTGTCCGTTGAGTGTGAAGCGGATCATTCCAAGGCCTTTTTGACCGCGCGGCGGACCAGTTCTGTTGCAGCCGACAGGCGATACTGTGCCGTGGCCCGGATATCGTCGATCGGGGATATAGCGCCAGCAAGATCGTGCGCACGCACATGATCCGGCGCATCGATGGCCTGGGCGTCCATCAGGGCCGCTTCAACCGCAGGCAACCTCTGCCCCACGCCCGAGCACGCGCCCACGGACAAAGCCACGCTGGTGATCCGGCCTTGTTCTACCCGCACCCACGCCGCCGCCATCGCAATCGAGATCACCAGATAAGCCCGCGCCCCCAGTTTGACAAAGGCGGATCGCCCCATCATCGCCGATTCCGGCACGATCACCGCCGTCAGGATTTCATCCGCTGCGCGCAAAGTTTGGCGTGGTCCGGTCAGAAACTGTGCAAGCGGTATCCGGCGCAGGCCGGTCGGAGCCACCAGTTCCACTGCCGCATCAAGCGCCAGTAGTGGTGGAACCCCATCTGCTGCAGGAGAGGCGTTGCACAAGTTGCCGCCGATGGTGCCTGTGTTCTGCACCTGCCGGCCGCCCACCTGACCGGCGGCCTGTTGCAAGGCGTGTAGGGCAGGCGGCAGCGTCGCATCTGCGATCATTGTCCATGTTGTGCAGGCTCCGATCCGCAGACCGCCATTCTGGGTGATGCCACAAATTCCGGGAACCCCTGCCAGATCCATGATGTCGCCATCCAGTTGCATGCCGGCGACCGGATACAGATCAGTGCCGCCCGCAAGAATGCGGCGTGGGCCCAACGCCATGAGCTTGATTGCTTCATCCAGACTTTCTGGTCGCGCATAGCTGCGCATACGATCCCCCCTACGGACAGTCGCAGAGTGGCGCCCCAAGACCTGTGATGTCAACGCCCACAAGGACCTCGAGGGCCTGGCGCAAGGCTTGTGATGCGCTGCCCCCTGCGGCGCGACACTACCCGGCGAATAAAAGCGTGCAGTTCAGGCAGGTCGAAAAACCGAATGGCTTAGGTCGGAAAAAACGCAAGTCGCCGCTTGACCTTTTCGTGAAACCGAATATTGGATGAATGAACATTCATTCTTTGGTCTTTCATGAATCCGCAGTCACCCGTCCCGCTTGCCGACCAACGCGCGGCAGAGATTTTGGAAAGTGCCCGCCGCGCCTTTGCGGAAAAGGGCTTTGACGGTGCATCTATGCAGGATATCGCACGTCAGGCGGGAATGAGCGTTGGAAACTTCTATCGCTATTTTCCTTCCAAATCAGCCATAGTCGAAGCGTTGATCGCGCTTGATATGGCCGAGATGGAACAAGACTTTGCGGCAATTCTGGTTCACCCGGAACCGATTGCGGCGCTGCGCAAGACCATCGAGCGCAAGATCACCGACTCTGACTGTCAGGGAGATGGCCGGATCTGGGCCGAGATAACCGCTGCATCTCTGCGCAAGCCAGAAATTGGCGATGCCGCCTGTCGGATGGAAGCCGAAATTGTTGTGCATCTGACCAAGATCTTCGCTCTTGCCTCGGGTCTTTCGATAGAAGAGGCGCAGCTTCGATGGACAGCGCACGCCCATCTGCTTGTTATGCTGGTCAAGGCCTGCGCGATGCAATCGCCCGAGAATCCCGTGACCGCAGATCTGACCCAGCTGGTGATGCGTAATATCAATCAGACACTTGACGACATTGCCACATCTGACGCCGCGAAAGGCTGAACTGATGCGATTTTTTGCTTATGTGTTTCCGCTCGTTCTGGTGGTTGGGCAGGCCTTCCCGGCATTGGCCCAGACTGCTGAAGGCGCTGGTGACATGGCACCCGTGGTTGCGCAGGTCGCGCCGGCGATCACTGTTTCCGTTGTCGGTAAACGCATTCTGCGTGATCGCGTCATCGCCTCCGGCCTAATCTCGGCCATCGAGAACGTGCAGGTTGCGCCGTTGATCGAGGGTCAGCCCATCGAAGCGCTTTTGGCCGATGTTGGTGACCGGGTTGAAACAGGTCAGGTGCTTGCGGTTCTGTCAAAAACGACGCTGGAGCTGCAGAAAAGCCAATTCAATGCCTCGCTCGCCTCTGCGCGCGCTACCGTTGCGCAGGCCGAAGCCCAGATGCTGGAAGCCCAAAGCTCTGCAGACGAGGCGCAGCGTGTCAGTCAGAGAACATCGGCTTTGCGTCAACAGGGCACTGCATCGCAGGCCGCTGCCGATACGGCGCAGGCCAACGCTGTCTCTGCCACCGCACGAGTCACGGTGGCCGTTCAATCACTGGAGGCAGCCCGCGCTCAGATCGCTTTGGTTCAGGCGCAGATGGCCAATATCGATTTGCAGTTGAGCCGAACCGAGGTGAAGGCGCCCGTGTCAGGTGAGATCACCACCCGCAACGCCCGGGTCGGGTCTATCGCATCCGCGGCAGGGGAGCCGATGTTCACGATCATCCGCGACAATGCGCTGGAAGTGCTGGCCGACGTGGCCGAGGCTGACGTGATGCGGCTCGCACCCGGCCAGACAGCCAAGCTGCGGCTTGTCGGGGCGGTCAATCCGTTGACGGGGACGATCCGGCTTGTGGAGCCGACCATCGCGGCTGCGTCGCGCCTTGGCCGCGTGCGGATCGAGGTGGATGACGAAACGGGGGTTCGGTCCGGCATGTATGTCGAGGCCGAAATTCTGGTGGCCGCGCATGACGTGATTGCCGTGCCGGTCACGGCGGTCGGATCCGGCCCGGATGGAACATCCGTCATGAAGGTATCGGGTGACAGTGTCACGCGCGTGCCCGTGCAGACCGGCATCCGCGATGCCGGCTGGGTCGAGGTGGTATCGGGGCTGTCTGAAAATGATGTTGTGGTGACAAAAGCAGGCGCATTCGTGCGCGATGGCGACCGGATCAACCCGATCCCGGCAACGAACTGACAGGGGCTGATGATGAATTTTTCCTCATGGTCCATCAAGAACCCGATTGCCCCGATCCTTGGCTTCTTTCTGCTGATGGTGTTGGGTTGGAACAGTTTCAACACCCTGCCGATCACCCGCTTTCCAAACATCGACGTGCCGCTGGTCGGGATCACCGTGGTACAACCCGGTGCCGCCCCGGCCGAGATGGAGAGTCAGGTCACCAAGGAAATCGAGGATGCCGTCGCAGGCGTCAACGGGGTGAAGAACGTCAACTCGACCGTAAATGATGGCATTTCGACCACGGTGGTCGAATTCCGAATGGAAGTGCCGACCGAAAAGGCCGTTCAGGATTCCAAGGACGCGATTGATCAGATCCGGGGCAACCTGCCCGCATCGATCGAGGCGCCCATCGTGACCCGGATCGACGTTGAGGGTCAGGCGATCATGACCTTCGCCGTAACCGCCCCCAACAAGACGCTGGAGGAGTTGTCGTGGTTTGTCGATGATGTGGTGACGCGCAGCCTTCAAGGGCGCCCCGGCATTGGCCGTATATCTCGCTTTGGCGGTGCGGATCGCGAAATCCGGATCGAACTTGATCCGGTGCGGCTGGACAGTTTCGGGATCAGCGCATCGGCGGTGAACCAACAGTTGCGCGCAACCAACGCCAACCTTGGGTCGGGTCGGTCTGAACTCGGGTCCGGCGAGCAAGCCATCCGCACACTGGGCGATGCGGCCACGGTGGAGCGATTGGCAGAAACCACCATCGCGCTGCCGTCAGGGCGCAAGGTGCGTCTGTCCGATCTGGGCGAGGTGATCGACAGCTACGAAGAATTGCGCAGCTTTTCCAGTCTGAACGGCAACCGCGTTGTCAGCTTTGCTGTTTACCGCGCCAGTGGCGCATCCGAAGTGTCGGTCGCCGAAACCGTCAACGCGCAGCTTGAGGTGATCCGCGCGGCACACCCCGATGTGGGGATCGAACTGGTCGATGAAACCGTGTTCTACACCTATGGCAACTATGAAGCTGCGCTGCACACCTTGATCGAGGGGGCCATTTTGGCGGTGCTGGTGGTGCTGGCGTTCCTGAAAAACTGGCGCGCCACCATCATCGCGGCCGTGGCGCTTCCGCTTTCGGCGGTGCCCACGTTTTTCATCATGGATCTGCTGGGTTTTTCGCTCAATCTTGTGTCGTTCCTTGCGCTTACGCTGGCGACCGGGATTCTGGTCGATGACGCGATTGTCGAGATTGAGAATATTGCGCGACACATAAGGATGGGCAAAACGCCGTTCCGCGCGGCGATTGAAGCAGCGGATGAAATCGGTTTGGCAGTGATCGCCACCACGTTCACCATCGTTGCCGTCTTTGTGCCGGTGTCGTTCATGCCCGGCATCCCCGGCCAATACTTCCGACAATTCGGGATGACCGTTGCCATTGCCGTCATCTTCTCGCTGATCGTCGCCCGTCTGATCACGCCGATGATGGCGGCTTACCTGATGCGCGACAAGGACGGTCACGAAGACAGCCAAAGCGATGGCTGGATCATGACCGGCTATCTGCGCCTGATCCGCGCCTCTTTGCGCTTTCGGTATCTGACTCTGTTGTCAGCCATCGGAGTGCTGATCGTCTCTGTCTATTACATGCTGCAAATTCCGGGGTCTTTCCTGCCACCCGAGGATGTCAGCCGCATTGCGGTGTCGGTGGAGCTGCCGCCCGGAACAACGCTGGATGAAACCGAGCGAACGACAAAGGCCATCCATGCAGCAATCGAGGATCTGGATTGGATCGACAATGTGTTCATCCTTGGCGGGTCATCGCCCACCGGCGAGCGTGACATTCGCCGCGCCTCTGTCACCATTCTGCTGACGCGACTGGATCATTCGCTTCTGTTGAAACTGTCCCAGATCGGGCGGTCGATCCCCGTTGTCGGTGGATTGGTTCCCGAGGTGGAGAACAAGGGCCGGACCATTCCGCAGAATGTGATCGAGGAGGACGTGTTCAAGCGCCTCGCGTCAGTGCCCGACATGCGCGCGTTCAAGCTGAACGACCGGGGACAACGCGACATTTCGTTCTCGATCCTGTCGTCGAGCGAGACTGATCTGAACCTTGCTGTCAGCCGTTTGGAAACCGCACTTTCGGGTGATCCGCTTTTGGCGAATGTCGCATCCGAAGGGGCGCTGCCGCGGCCCGAAATCCAGATCACCCCACGCATGGACGAAGCCGCGCGTCTGGGGATCACCACGGCGCAAATCGCGGATGTGGTGCGGGTGGCGACAATTGGCGATGTGGATGCGGCCCTTGCCAAGCTGTCGATCGACAACCGGCTTATCCCGGTGCGGGTGCGGCTGAACAATGCCGCCCGAGAAGATCTGGCGCGCATTTCTGCGCTGAAGCTGACCACGGCAACCGGCGGCACCGTGCCGCTGGCCGCCGTGGCGGATGTCGCGATTGCCGAAGGCCCGTCAACGGTCAATCGTTTGAACCGCGAACGCCGCGCAACCATCGGCGCCAACCTGCCCGTGGGCGTGGCGCTTGGCACCGCAACTGAACGCTTCAATGAGATCGTTGCCACGGTCGAATTGCCCGCTGGCGTGCGGGTGCAAGAGGCGGGCGATGCGGAAGTGCAGAACGAGTTGATGGCCAGCTTTGGCAATGCCATGCTTCTGGGCCTGATGCTGGTGCTGACCGTGCTGATCTTGTTGTTCAAATCGGTGATCCAGCCGTTCACCATCCTGCTGTCTTTGCCCCTGGCCATCGGCGGCGTTGCAGCGGCGTTGATTTTGACCGGATCGGCGGTATCGATGCCGGTGTTGATCGGCATTCTGATGCTGATGGGGATTGTGACCAAGAATGCCATCCTGCTGATCGACTTCGCCATCGAGATGCGGGTGCAGGGGATGGAGCGGTTTGCCGCCGTGATGGAGGCGGGCCACAAGCGCGCACGCCCCATTGTCATGACCTCCATCGCCATGTCGGCGGGCATGCTGCCCTCGGCGCTGGGCGTGGGCGAAGGCGGATCGTTCCGTGCGCCGATGGCCACAGCGGTGATTGGTGGTATCATTGTATCCACCGTGCTGTCGCTGGTGGTGGTGCCGGCCTTCTACCTGATCATGGATGATCTGAGCCGCGTGCTTGGCTGGCTGTTCGGGCGCTTTGTCGGCAAGAAGGAACCCGATGCCGAAGCCCCGCCCGCAGAAATTCTGGCCGAACGGATTGCTCTCTTGGATGCCGAACAGCGGGCCTTGCGCGACCGGCTGGATGCCATCAGCCGCCCACGCGCGGCCCCGCCGCTGGCGGCGGCGGAATAGCCCGCCTGCCTGTGCGCGCAGGACGCGAATGGAACATGCTTGTTCGCAGCCGGTCAATCGGGTGTAAGGGCGGCTGACTATGATCCGCCCAATATCCTTGGTCCCGCACCTTCTGAAAGACCCCTTCATGTCCAGCTTTGCGCTTCGCGTCCAATGCCCGTCTGCCCGTGGGATCGTCGCGGCGATCTCGGCCTTTCTGGCCGATCAGTCTTGCAACATCACCGACAGTTCCCAGTTCGATGACACCGGCACCGAGAACTTCTTTATGCGGATCAGCTTTCGATCCGAAGGTGGCAAGGGGCTAGAGGATCTGCGGGCTGGATTCGAGCCGATTGCGACCCGGTTCGGCATGCAGGCCGAGTTTTTTGACGAACTGGTCAAGCGGCGGGTGATCATCATGGTCAGCCGGTTTGGCCATTGCCTGAACGATCTGCTCTACCGCTCGCGCATCGGGGCGCTGCCGGTCGAGATTGCTGCCGTCATCTCCAACCACATGGATTACCAAAAGGTCGTGGTGAATCAGGATATCCCCTATTATTGCATCAAGGTCACCGCGCAAAACAAGGCGCAGGCCGAGGCCGAGCAGATGCGCATTGTCGAAGAGACCGGGGCGGAGCTGATCGTGCTGGCCCGCTATATGCAGGTGTTGTCGGATGAGATGTGCCGCAAGATGTCGGGCCGGATCATCAACATCCACCACTCTTTCCTGCCCAGTTTCAAGGGGGCCAACCCCTATAAGCAAGCCTTTGAAAAAGGGGTGAAACTGATCGGGGCCACGTCGCATTACGTAACCGGCGATCTGGATGAGGGCCCGATCATCGAACAGGACACAATCCGCGTGACACATGCGCAATCGAACGAGGATTATGTGTCCTTGGGCCGTGATGTCGAATCTCAGGTGCTGTCGCGCGCGATCCACGCCCATGTACATGGGCGCGTGTTTATCAACGGAAGCAAAACGGTGGTTTTCCCGGCGTCACCAGGATCTTACGCGTCGGAACGCATGGGCTGAGGATCAGCTTTCGCGGAACGCGTGGGTGAAGTAGTCGGTGAACGGTTTGATCAGATAAGCCAGAGGCGTCCGTGCCTCGGTCTGGATGAACGCATCCACCGGCATGCCCGGCAGCAACGTCTGGCCCAGCCGCTCAGCCTCTTCCGGCGCCATCGAGATTTCGGCGCGGTAGAACGGCACATTCGTGACTGGGTCGGTCAGAGAGTCGGCCGAAACAATGGTGACATGGCCGTTCAACTCCGGCGTCGTCCGCGCAGAAAAGGCCGGGAACATCAGCTTGACCGGCTGGCCCACAAACACTTCGTCTATGTGGATCGGCGCGATCTGCGCGGCAATCACCAATGGCCGGTCTTGCGGCACGATATGGGCGACCGGATCGGCGGGGCGCAACACAGCGCGCGGCGTTGTCACCTGCAAGCCGAGCACGGTGCCAGACACCGGCGCGCGGATATCCAGCCGCGCCACCTGTTCAGACAGGGTTCGTTGCCGTTGACTCAGTTCAAGCTCGGCGGTGCCGATGTCGCGAAGTTGCGCATTGGCGTCTTCCCGGCGCTGAGACGAGAGCCCGAGGATTTCCAGCTCGATCTCGGTGATCCTCCCTTCGGCTTGCGCCCGCGTCGCGGCCAGTTCCCCGACCTGTCCGGCCAGACGCGACGCCTCGCGTTGCAGGGCAAGCACGCGGGGTGCCTGGGCCAGGCCCTTGGCCAACAGCGCCTGCTGATCGGTCAACTCCTTCCCGATCAGGTCAAGCTGATCGGACAGCGCCGTTGCCTGCGCATCGATGCCGCCGATCTGAGATACCGTTTGGGCTTTACGCTTTTCCAACTGCTCGATCGTGCCGGCCAGCGTTTCCTTTCGCGCAATGAACAACCGGCGTTGTCCTTCGATCTGCTCTGCCGCATCGGGGTTGGCCGCTGCCCGTTCTGCCAGAGCCGGCGGCACGACCATATCCAGCGCATCATCCCGCTCGGCCTCCAGCCGGGCGCGGCGGGCCTGCACTTCGGACAATTGTCCGTCAATGATCAAGAGTTCTGATTTCACCAACGCGCCATCCAGCCGCAGCAGGATATCGCCCGCCATCACCGCCGACCCTTCGCTGACCAGAATTTCGGCAACAACACCGCCATCGGGATGCTGGACGACCTGACGATTTTGCTCGACCTCGATCCGGCCGGGCGCGACAATCGCACCCGAGATTGTCGTGGTGATCGACCAAAGCCCAAATCCGCCGATCAGAGCCAGCACGGTAAACCCGCCGATCAGCAGCGGCCCCTTTGCCCCAAGGGCGGGTGGCAGTTCCTTTTGGCTCATGACACCCCTCCCGGTCCCTTGTTGCGCACCAGTTCTGTGTGGTTCTTGACCATGCCGCGCAACACCTCATCGCGCGGACCAAAGGCGCGGCGTTGACCATCCTCGATCACAAGCAACAGATCACATTCCTGAATGGCGGCCGGACGGTGTGCAATGACGATCACACTGCCGCCTGCGGCCTTCATCTGCCTGATCGCTGCGTTCAACGCCATTGATCCGTCATTGTCGAGGTTGGAGTTCGGTTCGTCCAGCACCAGCAGAACCGGATCGCCGTAAAGGGCGCGTGCCAAACCTACACGCTGGATTTGCCCGCCCGAAAGCTGACCACCAAGCGAAGACAAAGGCGTGTCATAGCCCTTTGGCAGTTTCAGGATCATCTCATTCGCGGCGGCTGCACGCGCAGCGGCAACCACCTTTTCGGCGTCGGGCTGTGGAGAGAGCCTTGCAATGTTCTCGGCCACGCTGGCGTCGAACAAGGAAACACTTTGCGGCAGGAAGCCAAAGTAGCTTCCCAGCACATCCGGATCATATTGGGCCAATTCTGCCCCATCCAGCCGTATTTTTCCTGCGGTTGGTCGAACCGCCCCAACGATCGCGCGCCCAAGCGTGGATTTGCCAGCACCGGATGGGCCGATGATGCCCATTGCCTGCCCCGGCTCCAGCCGGAAACTCACGTTGCGCAAGATCGGCGTCTGGGCACCCGGAAGCACCAACGAAAGCCCATCGACCTCAAGCAGGGCACGGGGCCGGGGCAGGGCGGTTCGCGGCGCTTCGACCGGCTGCGAGGACAACAGGCGCAACAAGTGCTGCCGCCCCTCGCGCGCGCGGGCCAGCACCGCCCATTGCCCGATGGCCTGTTCGATCGGGGCAAGTGCGCGGCCCATCACGATCGACGCAGCAATCATCGCGCCTGCCGTCAGTTGGTCTTGCAGCACCAGCCATGCCCCAAGTCCAAGGATCGCCGATTGCAGCAGCATGCGCAGCGCGCGGGTTGCGCTGGTGAACCGGCCGCCCAGATCAGCACTTTCCAGCCCGCTGGCCAGGGCCATCGTGCGCGCGCCAGACCACCGACGAAAAGCGGCATCGCTCATTCCCAAAGATCGGAGCAGTTCCGCATCGGCTTTCAGCCGGTCTGCCATGCGTTCTGCCGTCACCGTCGCGGCATTGGCGCGCAGCACAGGGTCCTTGCCCAGAAACTGGTTGGCCAAGGCAAGCGCCACAAGAACAACAGCACCACAGACTGCCAGCCAGCCGAGCAGGGGGTGGAAAATGAAAATCGCAGCCAGAAATAGCGGTGTCCAAGGCAGATCCATGACAGCAGCGGCGATGGGAGAGGTCCAAAATCTTTGCAGCGCCTCCAGATCGCGCTGCGCAGAGGCCGCAAATGGGTCGCTGGGTGCTACGCTTGCCCGTTTCAGCGCCGCCTGAAACACCCGCCGGTCAAGCCGGGCCTGAAGGCGCGCACCGATGCGGGCCAGCAAGCGCGAGCGTGCATGATCCAGCACCCCCATAGCCAGAAACAGCGCCACCATCAGGATCGTCAAGGCCACCAGCGTCGCCTCGGATCTGCTGCCCAAAACACGGTCATAGACCTGCAACATGTAAAGCGGCCCTGTCAGCATGAGCAGATTCACAAACACACTGAAGATCACCGCCGCCACCAGGATCCCGCGCGTTTCGCGTTTTGCAAGCAAAAGCTCGCGCTTTCCCGGACCAATGGTGTCGGCGCTGATGGGGTCAGAGGCCATGATTTCGCATTCCTTGGGTCACGCAACCACTACTGCGCCTAGTGAAACTTTTGGGCGCAAATTGTAAAAATTGTCCGAAATTCAGGGGGCTCTGTGGCCTTCTTGCCTTTCACCGTTTCAGGCTTGTGGTCACGTAATTCACGCTCAAGTCCTTGTCAGACAGGCTCCACGACCAAGACACCGGGTTGAAAACCATGCCTTTTCGATCCACGGGATCAAGGTCGGCCCTGCGGATCAGATCACACAATTCATCAGGCGTGATGAATTTTTTCCAGTCATGCGTGCCCTTTGGCAGCCAGCGCATGACGTGTTCTGCGCCGATGATCGCCATCAGAAACGATTTTGGATTCCGGTTCAGGGTTGAACAGATCATCAAGCCTCCAGACACCAGAAGTTGCTGACACGCGGTCAGATAGGCCAGTGGGTCGGACACATGCTCGACCACTTCCATGTTCAGCACCACATCGAACCGCTCGCCTGCTGCCGCCATCGCTTCGGCTGTTGTGTGGCGGTAGTCTATTGTCAGGCCGGATTGTGCAGCGTGAACCTGTGCCACAGGAATGTTGCGTGGTGCGGCATCTGCACCCACCACATCGGCCCCCAGCCGCGCCATCGGTTCAGCCAGCAGACCGCCGCCGCAACCGATATCCAGAAGCCTTAGGCCTTTGAACGGTAATGGTTTTTCAAGGTCACGGCCAAACTCTGCCGCAATTTGGCCGGTGATGTAATCCAACCGGCAGGGGTTCAGCATGTGCAGTGGTTTGAACTTTCCGTTCGTGTCCCACCATTCTGCGGCCATCGCTTCGAACTTTGCCACTTCTGCCGGATCGACGGTTGTTTGACTTTCCATCATTTTTCCCTTCCGATTGCCCTTTGGATGCGAGCGTATTGGGCGTTATATAGAGCGATGATGGATCACAGATCAGGCCAAAAGCGCGCAGTCGAATACCTTTACCCGCCAGTCGATCCGTTCGACCAGCGGTTTCTTGACATGGGCGATGGCCACAAGATTTATGTCGAACAATGCGGGCGCCCCGACGGCATCCCTGTTCTGGTTCTGCACGGTGGGCCAGGGGGTGGGTGTTCGCCCGCCATGCGTCGCTATTTTGATCCGGATATTTACCGGGTGATTTTGTTCGATCAGCGCGGATGCGGGCGATCCAGACCGCATGCCAGTGTGTCTGACAACACCACATGGCATCTGGTGCGCGATATCGAAGCGATCCGCCAGACGCTCGGACTCGAGCGGTTCATCCTGTTCGGTGGCAGTTGGGGCGCCACGCTGGCGCTGATTTATGCCATCAGCCACCCATCGCGCGTTGTGCACCTCGTGCTGCGCGGCGTATTCTTGATGACCCAAGCCGAATTGGATTGGTTTTACGGCGGCGGCGCGGGCGCTTTTTTCCCCGAGTTGTGGGCCCGACTCATCGCTCCGATCCCACCGAATGAGCGCAAGAACCTTATCGCCGCTTATCACGCCCGGCTATTTTCGGGCAACCTGATGGAAGAGACACGTTTTGCGCGAATCTGGGCAAATTGGGAAAATGCGCTGGCGTCTGTGCACCACGACGGCCCGGTCGGCGAAAGCCCCGGCGAATATGCCAGAGCTTTCGCGCGGTTGGAAAACCACTATTTTCACGCAGCCGGGTTTTTAGAGGAGGATGGCTGGATCCTGCGCGAAAAGCACCGGATCAAACACTTGCCCGCGCATATCATCCAAGGCCGCTACGATATGATCTGCCCTCCCACTTCCGCATGGAAACTGGCAGAAGGCTGGGATTGCTGCCATCTGACGATGGTGCCAATGGCGGGGCACGCCTTGTCTGAACCGGGGATATCAGCCGGTCTGGTTCGCGTGATGGACAGTTTGCGCCCCTGATTTTTCGAAAAAGAGGCGATTGTGCAAGACGGGTATACATTCCGACGCGTTTGCGCTAATGACCCAAAGTCGGCCCGAGGATTCCGGGGGCGCGCCGGGCGAGGAGGCCCGCGGCCAAAAGGGAAAGAAGGCGCCGCACAGGGCTTCACGGATGCAATGGCATCCTCCTTTTTGGAATAGAAAATGATCGATATGAACTTGGCCGCGCCGCTGGCGCAGGCTTTGGAAGCCAAGGGCTATGAAGCCCTTACGGCAGTGCAAATGGCTGTTCTGGCCGATGGCGTCGAGGGTCGTGACCTGTTGGTTTCGGCCCAGACCGGGTCGGGCAAGACCGTGGCCTTTGGTCTGGCGATCGCGCCGGAGATTCTGGCGGGGTCTGACCGCCTGCTTTATGCCGACAAGCCGATTGCGCTGGTCGTGGCCCCCACGCGCGAGTTGGCCTTGCAGGTCAAGCGCGAGCTGGACTGGCTCTATGGCGTGGCCGGCGCGCAGATCGCGTCCTGTGTCGGTGGCATGGATTACCGCACCGAAAAGCGTGTGCTGGATCGTGGCACCCATATCGTTGTCGGCACGCCGGGCCGTTTGCGCGACCATATCGAACGCGGGTCGCTCGACCTTTCGTTCTGCCGCGCGACCGTGCTGGACGAGGCCGATGAAATGCTGGATCTGGGCTTTGCCGAAGATCTGGAATTCATTCTGGGCGCCGCACCGCAGGATCGCCGCACGCTGATGTTTTCGGCCACTGTGCCGAAAGAGATTGAAACGCTGGCCCGCACGTTCCAGCGCGATGCCATGCGCATCATCGCCAAGGGCGAAACCAAGCAGCATGCCGATATTGAATACCGGGCCATGTCGGTTGCCTCGCGCGACCGCGAACATGCGATTTTCAACACACTGCGGTTTTACGATGCACCGACCGCAATCGTGTTCTGCAAGACGCGGATGAACGTGACTCATCTGATGGCCCGCATGACCAACCGTGGGTTTCAGGCCGTGGCGCTGTCGGGCGAGTTGAGCCAACAGGAACGCACCCATGCCCTGCAATCGCTGCGAGATGGCCGGGCACGGGTCTGCATCGCCACCGACGTGGCCGCGCGCGGCATCGACCTTCCGGGTCTGGAACTGGTGATCCACGCTGATCTGCCATCAAACTCCGATACCTTGTTGCACCGTTCGGGCCGGACCGGCCGCGCGGGAAGCAAGGGTGTGTCGGCGCTGATCGTGCCGCCAGCCGAGGCGAAGAAAGCACAGCGTCTGCTGGCCGGTGCCAAGGTCGTGGCAAACTGGGTCAAGGCGCCCAGCGCCGAGGAAGTGCAGGCCAAGGATGACCAGCGCATTCTGGAGCACCCTGCACTGGCCGAAGCCGTAGGTGACGAAGCGGCGATGGTTGCGACCCTGATCGAGCGTTTCGGGGCCGAGCAAACCGCCGCCGCCTTCATCCGCCTGTGGCGTGAGGGGCGTTCAGCGCCGGAAGTGCTGTCCGACAGCCTGCCGCCGCCACCCGCTTCCGCCCCGCGTGAGCGCAGCGAATTTGGCCCTTCGGTCTGGTTTACCCTGACGGTCGGCCATTCCGGCCGCGCCGAAGCGCGTTGGATCCTGCCGAAGATCTGCGATGGGGCCGGCATCTCCAAGGATGGGATCGGTGCGATCCGGGTCAAGGAAGATGTGACCTATGTGCAGATCGCTGAGCCTTTGGCAGGTCGCTTCGGCCCGGAACTGGAGCTGGAGCCGGGTTTGACGATGTCTCGGATGGAAGGCGAACCAAGCCTTGATCGTCCCGAACGGGCACCCCGCGCACCGCGCGAGGATCGTCCGGCCTACAAGCCCAAGCCGCCGCGTGTGGTCGAGGATGACGCCATCATCGCGGCCCCGGCCCCGGCGCGCAAACCCTATGTGAAACGCGATGACGCAGAGGCCAAGCCCTACGCGCCTCGCGCGGCCGCAGAGCGAAAGCCCTACGCCAAACGCGAGGACGGTGACCGCAAGCCCTATGCCCCCCGCGAAGGCGCAGAGCGCAAGCCCTATGCCAAGCGTGAAGACGCACCGGCCGGTGGCGCGAAGTTCAAATCGGCAGGCTTCAAGTCTTTTGGCGGCAGTGCCGACAAACCGGCCCGCGCAGCCGGGTTCAAAAGCCATGCCGCCGAAGGCACCGGCTACAAGCCCAAGGCCGATGGCGACCGGGCTGAAAAGCGCGCCTATGCGCCCAAAGGGGATGATGCGCGTTCGGCAAAGCGCGACGGCAAACCAGCAGGTAAACCCGCTGGGTTCAAGGCGGCAAGCGATGGCAAAAAGCCGTTTGCGCGCAAGTCTGATGCCCCTGCCCGCCCGCGCGCGGATGCCAAGGACACGTCCAAGCGGTTTGTGCCGCCAAAGGGCGCGAAACGCTGATCTGTCAAGCGGATGAAAAGACCAAAGGGGAAAGCTTCGGCTTTCCCCTTTTTTACAGTCTTGCCATGATTGCGTCATGCAAATCCGGGTTGGTGGCGATCACCCCCGCAGTCATGGCGCGGGGCGTGTTGAACCGCAGCGCGGTGCCGGTCCGGTCTGTTACCCGCGCCCCGGCACATTCGCAGATCAGACTGCCCGCCGCGATGTCCCATTCCCAGGTGTCGCGAAAGGTTATCATGCCATCATACCGCCCCTCTGCCGCCAGACACAGGCGGTAGGCCAGCGACGTGCGGAAGCTGCGCTTCAGATCCGGCACGCCACCCGGCCAATGCGACGGCTCCATATTTGCCTTGGTCGCCAGCAGGTTCGACCCGACCAGATCGCGCCGTGCACCCACACGGATTTCTGCGCCATCGCAAAACGCAGCTCCGCCGATTTCGCCGGTATAGAGCCTGTTTTTGGCGGGCATCATCACCGCCCCGGCGATCACCCGCCCTGCTTCGGCCACGGCAATCGACACGGCGAAATTGTCCTCACCCGCCACAAAGGCGCGCGTGCCGTCAATAGGGTCAAGAATGAACACCCGATCCATCGCCATGCGGTCGGCGGAGTCCGGCGTTTCCTCGGACAGCCAGCCATAGACGGGTCGGGCTGTCAGAAGCATCGCCTTGAGCATGTCATTGATGGCCAGATCGGCCTCGGTCACCGGGCCATGGTCACCACCCTTGTCCCACACCTGCGGGTCCTTCCGCCAGAAGCGCATGGCAATGTCGCCAGCAGCGCGGGCGGCATCGGCCAATAAGGTCAGATCAGGCCCCGGCAAGTGTCATCCCGTCGATCAAGAGTGAGGGGACGCGGGTGGAAAGATGCGCCCGCGCGTCATTTGCCGGGATGATCCGCAACAGCATGTCGCGCAGATTGCCCGCGATGGTGCATTCGTTCACCGGATACTGGATCACCCCGTTTTCCACCCAGAACCCCGATGCCCCGCGCGAATAGTCACCAGTGGTCGCGCTGATGGTGGACCCGATCATCGAGGTGATCAAAAGTCCGGTTCCCATCTGCGCGATCAGATCATCGCGGCTGTGCGTTCCCGGCGTCAGGTCGATGTTGCTGGTGGATGGCGACGGCGGCGACGACGCCCCGCGTGCCGCGTTGGCAGTTGATGGCATCCCCAGCTTGCGCCCGGTGGCCAGATCAAGCGTCCAGCCCATAAGTACGCCATTTTCCACGATGACCCGCCGCCGGGTCGGCAGGCCTTCGCCATCAAACGGACGGCTTGACCCGATCCGAACGCGGTGGGGGTCTTCGACGACAGACAGGTGCGCGGGCAGAACCTGCTGGCCCAAGGCGTCGCGCAGCCAGGACGCGCCGCGTGCAATCGCCGCGCCATTGGTGGCCGACAAAAGGTGCCCGATCAGGCTGGAGGCCACCCGTTCATCAAACAGCACCGGGTAGGTGCCGGTCTTGGGACGCACCGCGCCCGCGCGTTGCAAGGCGCGTTCACTGGCCAATCGGCCGATGCCATCCGCCTCCGGCATGTCAGACGCGAAAATTCGTCCTTCGGCCGCCCAGTCCCGCTCCATCGCGATGCCTTCCCCGGTAAAGGCTACCGCCGACAACGAATGAGAGGTACGGCCATAACCGCCCGAGAAACCGTTCGATGCCGCCAGATGCATCGCCCGCCGTCCATAGCTTGCCGAAGCCTCCACCTGGCTGATTCCTGCCCGATCCATGGCTGCCGCCTCGACCGCCCGTGCCGCCGCTTCAAGCTCTGTGGCGCCCGGCTCGTCCGCCGGATCCGCCAGTTCCAGTGCGGCCAGATCCCAAGCGCGCGCGATCTGTGCCTGATCCGCCAAGCCGACGTAAGGATCAGCGGGCGCCTCACGGGCCATGGCCACCGCACGTTCAGCCAAGGCTGTAAGGGTCGTATCCGAAATATCGGAGGCTGAGACGCACGCCTGTCGGCCGTCGATCAGAACCCGCAACCCGATTTCGACACCTTCGGACCGCTCGGCCTGCTCCAGCTTGCCCGCGCGGATGTCTATCGACAAAGAGGTACCGTCCATCGCCAAGGCGTCCGCCTGCTCCGCCCCGGCACGTCGGGCGGCAGACAAAAGGGCATCGGTCAGACGTGAAAGATCAATCATGGCGGTGTCCCTGCAATGTACTAAGGCCGAGGTAGTCCGTCAGCCCCTTGCCTGCAAGCCATCGCAAGGATACCCGCACGAAACGGGGGCCGTTGCGACCCGGTTTACGCCTATTTCAGGCGCTGGCCATTGGCGAAAAAACCCTTGTCGCGGAATTCAAGCGATGATTTCAAAACGTCTGGCCCGTCTCCCGGCTTTGCGATCATCGCGATCATCATACGGGTAACCATAGCCTGATCTGCCGGAATGATCCCCATGGCCACCAGCTTGTCGATCAGCCCGTTGCCGCCTTTTATCTGGAGATCAAATGCCCCGGTCGGTGCTGGAACGCCGTCAAACGTGACGGTGTCGCTGTTGTCAAAGGTGACACTGCCCGTGCCCGTCAGCTCAGCCCCGGCAAATTTCACGGTCAGATCGCTGACATCCAAAGCGTGGATCTCCCCCGGAATCGATTCACCCAGCGCGGACATTGCCTGTTCATCCATCAAGTCAGTGGTCAGGCGCACCTTGCCTTTGGTGTCGATGATGACAGTGGCAGGATCGCGGGGCAGGGTCGCCGCCGGATCGAACATTGCCCAGATGTCATCCGATACAGCCAGATCGACAATTCGGGTCAGAAAGGTAAAATCGGTGGGGTTTTCAGACGAAATCAATGGCATCAGAAAATCAAACGAGGCCTCCTTGTAGTTCAGCCTGACTTCGGGAAACGGAATATCAGCCCCTGTAACCACCATTTCGACCCCGGTGCCACCCGCCCCATAACGCAAAGAGTCTGCGGCCATCTTTGCGCGGAAATGCCCGGTTGTGTTGGCAGCAACAACCTTGCTTGCCTTGCCGGTGTCGCGGATATCGACGGTATAATTCCCCTGACCGAAGGAAAGATCCACGTCAGCGACGAACCCTTCCCGCAGGGCTTGTGCCATGTTCTCCATCGCTTCGATGCCAAGGAATGTGCCGTTTGACCCCAACTTCAGGGCTGCAAGCGATCCGGCAATATTTGCCCCGCTTTCAGAATCCCCCGCAGCGATGGTGAATTCAACCGAATCTATCGACAGCGCGCTGTCCAGCATGCTGGTCGTTGCGTGACCGTCCAGCGTGTAACGCCCTGCCAGTCCAGACAAAACCGTGTCTATATCAGCCAGTTTGGTGCCGTCTTCGCTGATCTGCATGTCCATCGAGACCGAGGGCGCACTGTAGGAATACTCTGTACGTGTGGCGCTGCCGCCGGCGATCATCCTGACGCCCGGCTGTGTCAGTTTGAGATTGATTTCTTGCGTCTTGCCGTCTTCGGGCATGATCATGTCAATGGTGTAGGTGTCGGTCATTGTGACCTCGACCGTTCCGTTGCCAAGATCCCTGAACCGGACCTCATCGACTCCGCCGTCGATCTTGGCGCCGTCCTGATCCATGGCGATCTTCAAGGCAGTGACCACGAGTGTATCGTCGGTTCGGATCACCTGGTCGGCGATGATCGCTTGGCCGTAGGTTGCGCCCATCTTCTGCCAGCCCTGCCACACCTCTTCCGGGGTGACTTGGGCCACGGCATGCGATGTAATCGACACTGAAAACAAGACGGCTGACGTGGCGGTAAACAACCTTTTCATAAGATACCTTTTCGATAAATTCGCTGTCTGGTGCTTATCCTGTTCTTCCCTCATCACAGGGTCAAGGATTTCCGATTGGCGCATATTTCGGCTAAATGGCGGCCAAACATATCAGAAGGAAAGATCATGACCGACAAGACCGCAATCATTACCGGAGCCAGCCGCGGCATCGGTGCCGCGACCGCCCGCGTTTTTGCAGATGCAGGGTGGCGGGTGGCGTTGGTCGCGCGATCCGGTGACGAAATTTCGGCCTTGTCCAAAGAGATCGGGGCCGCGTCGCTTGCCCTGCCATGCGATGTGGCAGACCCGGCTGCCTTGCAGTCTGTGGTGCAAACTGTGCAGCGGCGCTGGGGGCGGCTGGATACGCTGATCAACAATGCCGGAATGATCGACCCGATTGCCCGGCTGGAGGATGTGGAAGCAGAGGATTGGAGCCGGTCTATCGACGTGAACCTGAAGGGCGTTTTCAACGGCATGCGGGCTGTGATTCCCCTGATGAAGAAAGCGGGTGGCGGCACGATCATCACCGTCAGTTCGGGCGCGGCCAGCACTCCGCTGGAAGGATGGAGCGCTTATTGCACCGCAAAAGCGGGCGCTGCCATGCTGACTCGCGCTGCTCATCTGGAGGAAGGCGGAAACGGGTTGCGAATCATGGGGTTGTCGCCGGGAACCGTCGCCACCGATATGCAGGTCAGGATCAGGGCCAGCGGCATAAACCCGGTTTCGACACTTGACCCGTCGGTTCACATTCCCGCCGAGTGGCCGGCCAAATGCTTGTTGTGGATGTGTGGTCCGGGGGGCGATCCATGGTTGGGCGAAGAAGTCAAACTGCGCGACGATGTGATCCGCCGCGCGATCGGAGTGATGGAATGATCGAAGTTCAGTTTGACGGCCCTTTGCTGACGCTGACGCTCAATCGCCCCGCCAAGGCAAATGCGCTGACCCGGTCGATGCTCGAAGAGATCGACGATGTCCTGTCACTTGCTGGGCCCAAGACCGTGCATGCGGTCATCCTGACCGGGGCTGGGCATGTTTTTTCGGCCGGTGCAGATCTTGATGATGCGCGGGCAGGTTTGGCGGTGGACCCGATCTGGGAACGGTTGTCGACGAGGGTGGCCGGCCTGCCATGCCTGACGATTGCCGCGCTGAATGGCACGCTGGCCGGTGGCGCCATGGGCATGGTTCTGGCCTGTGACCTGCGCCTGTCTGTTCCGAAGGCCAAGTTCTTCTATCCGGTCATGAAGCTGGGATTTCTGCCGCAACCAAATGATCCGCGTCGGATGTCTTCGCTGATCGGCCCTGCGCGGACCAAGATGTTGCTGATGGCGGGTGCCCGCATCGACGCGGCAGAAGCGCTGTCCTGGGGCCTGATCGACCGGATCGTCCAGCCAGACTCTTTGCTGGAGGTGGCGCGCCTGTTGGCTTCTGACGCGATCGCGGCAAGTGCGGACCACGTGGCGGCAATCAAGCGCTTGGTGCCGGCCCTCTAGGTTTTGCGGATGGTGTCTCCGGGTTGCAGGATCGGCGACAGTTCGATGATTTCTCCGCCAACCATTCCACCGGGCCGCTTGCCTGCAATGATCTCTGCCGCGAGCCTGCCGATATCCAACCGACAGGCGTCCATCGTGGCCAGGCGCCTTGGCAGGCCTTCCAGCAAATCCACACCGTTGAAACCCGCCAACCCGACCCGACCCGGCACGTCAATACCTTGATCTAGACAATACAAAAGACCTCCGGCGCCGATCATATCGTTGGAGTAATAAAGAAAATCGATGTCCGGGCTGCGTTTCAGCACAGCCTCTGTCATCTCCCGCCCTTTGAGAAGTGCAGAACCGCCAGAATAAAATTCGCGGTCTGCCAGCATCAGGCCTTCGCGGCCCAAGGCCTCTTCAAACCCGGCCAGCCGCTTTTTCGCGCGGTGATCGTTCGGCATCCGGGTGCCAAGAAAGGCAATCCGGCGATACCCGGCCTTGACGATCATCTCGGCCATCTGCCGACCAGCGCGGCGATGGGAAATTCCCACAGCAGAATCAACAGCTGTGCCATCGATGTCCATGATCTCGACGATCGGCACGCCAGCCTGTGCCAGCATCGCCTGGCTCGCTTCGCTGTGTTCTAGGCCGGCAAGGATCAATCCCGATGGCCGCCAGCTAAGCATCTCGTAGATGACGCCTTCTTCCCGTTCGGGCAGATAATTCGTGACGCCGACGACAGGCTGCAGCCCGGTGCCTTCCAGCACATCCGAAATGCCGGTCATCACTTCGGGGAAAACCATATTTGACAACGACGGGATGATGACGCCCACCAAATTCACACGCTGGCTCGCCAAGGCACCCGCGATCTTGTT
This sequence comes from Paracoccaceae bacterium, assembly GCA_046292785.1. Classification (GTDB taxonomy): domain Bacteria; phylum Pseudomonadota; class Alphaproteobacteria; order Rhodobacterales; family Rhodobacteraceae; genus Pseudotabrizicola. Next base: position 6,791 of record JBKBQB010000027.1, on the reverse strand, counting down.
GGGCACATAGCCAAGGCGCCGCGCCGCTTCCAGAACCCGCTCGCGTGTGGCCACCGAGACATCGCCACGATTGCGCAAAACCCGACTGACCGTCATTTCGCTGACGCCAGACGCTTCGGAAACGTCCCGCAATGTAAGTGTGCGTCGGTGGGCGGGGATGACGGGCTTTGCCAATGAATACGGCCTTCTTCCGCGGGAACTTTTTTCTTGTTAGCGCCAAACAGAGCCCTTGTCCAAGGCCGATTGCTCTGATATGTTAACGCTAACAGTCGAAGCGACCGACTGATGGAAATCCTGCGCGTCCTGCAAGCTCTCAACCCAGACGCAACGGAAATAAAGGGGGAGTGGTGGGCCAAAACTCACTCCCCCTTTTTCTTTCTGCAGGCGCCGGTGTGTCTATCCCGGCAAAAACGATTTCGAGAGTAAACTCCACCAGACGCCGTGCCGCCAAAGGCGTGTTCGGGACGTGGGCCCAGTCAGAGAAACTCCACGCTTGAAATCAGGTGTATTTTTCCGCATGAAGCACTTAAGGTCCCGTGGCTCAACTGGATAGAGCAGCCCCCTCCTAAGGGGCAGGTTACAGGTTCAAGTCCTGTCGGGATCACCAGAAAATCCAGTAAACAGAAAGCTTTACTTGGGCTTTTTTGGGCCTTTGTCTCCATCTCTGCCGTTAAATGGGCGGTCGTGAAAGACGGCACTAGCGCGGTTTTTTATCTTTGGCTTGGGTTAAGCCCCAGCGGCTGCAATGGTTATCTGAGCGATAGAATCGAAATCGTAGGCTTTCGCATGAACCGGGCGAGGGCTGATTTGGTGACGTGGGCCATCCTGCACCCGATAGATTCTTGATGAGCTGCAGGCCTCTGGAGATTGGGTCCGGGCATCGTGCCGTTCAGGGGGTGGCTTTGCACGGAGTAAAACCGACCATTGAAGCCGCGCTGCGCGCTGCGCGTGTTGTTGGCAACGCCCGTTCTGCTAGACGCAGGGACAACCGCGTGGCTATTCTGTGCGCATCGGCGGGCGCCGTTCGGTCGGTCTGGCATTGTTCCGACGCCTTCGATGCCCCTGCATTACAGACATTATTTGAAACCCGCACGGCGACGCGTGCTAAACGACAAGTCAGAGGTCTGCTAAGGATGAAACTCAACAACGCGACGCTGGCACAGGTGCCGAAAGCCGTTTTGTGCCCTGTCTATGACCGCGCAAAGCTGCGACCCGGCATTGTCCACATCGGCGTAGGCAACTTCCACCGCGCACATCAGGCGTGGTATTTGCACCGCCTGATGCAGCAGGGTCTTGCCCTGGATTGGGCAGTTATCGGCGCTGGAATCCGCGCCTTTGATGCGGTGCAACGCGAAAAACTGATGGCTCAGGATTTTCTGACCACCCTTATCGAGCTGGATCCTGCCGGGACCTCGGCCGAGGTCGTGGGGTCGATGATCGGCTATATTCCTGTTGAGCACGGCAATGGTGCCCTGATCCGTCAGATGGCGGATCCGCAGATCCGCATTGTGTCGCTGACGGTGACCGAAGGTGGCTATTACATCGACCCGGTGACAAAGGCGTTTGATGCCGGACATCCGGACATTTTGCATGACGCTACCAGTCCGGGGCTGCCCCGCACCGCCTTTGGCGCGATCGTTGCAGCTTTGCGTCTGCGCCGTGATCGTGGTTGCGGCCCGTTTACCGCGCAAAGCTGCGATAACCTGCAGGGCAATGGCACGATCTTGCGACAAACGGTGGTGTCTCTGGCTCGCTTGTCAGACCCGGAGCTTGCGGATTGGATCGATGCGACGTGCTCGTTCCCCAATTCCATGGTCGATTGCATTGTGCCTGCGACCGGACCAAAGGAACTGGCGCTGGTGCGGGAATTTGGCATCGATGACACCGTGCCGGTCACGCATGAGAACTTTCGTCAATGGGTGATGGAGGATGATTTCTGTGCAGGCCGGCCCGACTGGAACAAGGTTGGCGCGACGTTTTCTGACACTGTGCACGGCTATGAGGCGCAAAAGATCCGCATCCTGAATGCGGGCCATCAAGTGATCGCCAGCGTTGCCGAGGTGATGGGTCTGATCACGATTTCGCAGACCATGGCACATCCGGCCATCCGTGCCCTGTTCCGCAAAATCGCGAACGAGGAGATCATCCCGCATGTCACGCCGGTTCCCGGCATGACACCCACGCAATATGTTGACCTCGTTGACAGCCGCTTTGCCAATCCGGCAATCGTCGATACCGTGCGGCGCGTTGCGTTTGACGGTTCATCGCGCCACCCAGGAATGATCTTGCCGACGGTGCGCGATGGGCTTGCTGCCGGTGTGCCGGTGCGGGGGCTGGCTCTGGTCGAGGCAGCGTGGGCCCGGATGTGCGAAGGCACCCGCGATGATGGCAGCAAGATCGAACCGAATGATCCGTTCTGGGATGAGCTGACGAAGTGCGCGGAAAAGGCGCGCAAAACGCCCAGCGTCTGGCTGGAACAGCGACAGATCTATGGTGATCTGGCGAAAGTTCCGGCGTTTGCCGACGCGTTCAAACATTGGCTGACCATCATGTATGAGGAGAGCATGGAAACAGCGGTGCAGAACTATCTGGATGGCAGGTAAATGATCCGCCTTTGAAGCAACCCTGCGGACAGATGAAAGTTCCGAAGACTTGGGCGGCATGCGCCGCTTTGACACGATGAGCATCCTGGCGACTGACTTCGAAGGTCTTCGATCAATGCCGATAACAGCGAGACGCCGGACAAATTCATGCAAGTTCGTAGCGGGAGCGTGGATAGCAGGGGGCTCAGTTCAAAGCTGGCAGCCAGACATAGAAATCCTGCTGTTGATATACTGACTGATTATCCGGAAAGGCCGGGCATTGGATGGTGTGTCAACAAGCCCATGTGTAAAGGGGCGCGCTGGGCGCGCCCCCTTTGGGTCATTTACATTGGGGGCATGATCACGGTGTCGATGACGTGGATCACACCGTTGGTTGCCTCGATATCGGCGGTGGTGACCGCTGCGCCATTCACCTTGGCGCCGCCATCCAGCGTGATGGTCACGTCGGCACCGTTCACGGTGGCGGCGGTCATACCCTCGGTCAGGTCGGTCGACATGACCTTGCCCGGCACAACGTGGTAGGTCAGGATCGCGGTCAGCTGATCCTTGTTTTCGGGCAGCAGCAGCGTGTCTACGGTGCCAGCAGGCAGCGCGGCAAATGCCTCATCTGTGGGGGCAAATACGGTGAAGGGGCCTTCGCCCTTCAGCGTATCCACCAGACCGGCGGCGGTCACTGCAGCAACCAGCGTGTTGAAAGTGCCTGCGCCGACTGCGGTGTCTACGATATCTTTCATATCACCATGGCCAGCTGCAAAGGCAGGGGTCGAGAAGGCCAGAGCGGTTGTCATGGCAAGAAATGTTCTGCGGATCATTGGTGTCACTCCCGTTTGATCATCGCCTTGATTGGCACCCCTTATATGGAGCGCCATTGCGTTTGGATCAGAGCGACATTTTTCAATCAGAGGGTTGCCCAAAGTCGCCTTTGACCTAAGCAGCAGGGATTTCCGATTTCCACTCAAGAAGCTGTGACTGGTGTTGATCAGGCGTGAGCTATTCGATTGCCAAAGCTGCTTTGACAATGCCGGTCAAAAGGTCGTTCACCGGGGCCATGCTGCCATCATAAGCGCGATGGCCGACAGTGATGGAACCCGGAGCATCAGGTGTTTCATAGACGAAGATCCCATACGGACAGTGTTGCACATTGGCGATATCTGCCTCCATCACCTGACGGCTGACGGTTGCGGAACAGAAGGCATAGATTTCCGCCCCCGTGAACAAGGCGGTATCTGAGCCAACATCGGCACGCGTGCGTTCCAGCATCGAGCCGACGTGGCTGACATGGTCGATCACCAGCCCGGCACCGACGATGGCGGACTCGACCGCGAAGGTGATGTTTTCAAATGAATCCTCCACTTTGTAGGTAACAGGTGCGGTATCTGCCGCGACGGGCAGCGCAAAGGCGGAAATGAGAGCAGCGATGCGAAGCATGGGAAAGTCCTCCTGTAATCATCATGAACCACAAACATCTTGATGTGAATATGCGTTCCTTGCCGCAGGAAGTGTTTGTGAGTGTTGCTGTCCATTCCCGGCAATGTGAGCAGGTTTGCTTTGATTTTCGGACAAGCCCGGTCATGTTATGAGCGGGAAAATCAAGAAAGGCGCGGCGATGCGGAGTTTGAAGTGGTCGGATGTAACGCCAAAGCGACACTGGCTGAATCGTCGGCAGCTGATGGCAGGTGGCGCGGCTTTGCTTGCCACCCCGGCACTGGCGAAGATCGAAGCGGCCAAAAGTCGGTTTTCGACTGATGTAGCGCCCAACACGCTGTCCGAGATCACCACCTATAACAACTTTTACGAGTTTGGACTGGATAAAGGCGACCCTGCCCGAAATGCGCGCTTGCTGACCACCGACCCTTGGGCGGTTGATATCAGTGGCATGGTTGATCGGCCCGGCGCATATGATTTGAACGACATTCTGAAAGATGCGCCCCTAGAGGAGCGCATCTACCGTTTTCGCTGCGTCGAGGCGTGGTCGATGGTGATTCCGTGGATCGGATTTGAGCTTGCGCATCTGCTGAACAAGGTAGGAGTGCAGCCCGGCGCAAAGTATGTGGCGTTCGAAACGCTTGTTCGGCCAGAGGAAATGCCGGGCCAAAAGACTCGCAGCCTTGACTGGCCGTATCGTGAAGGGTTGCGGCTGGATGAGGCGATGCATCCGCTCGCGATTCTTGCGACCGGGCTTTACGGCGACCCGATGCCGAACCAGAACGGTGCGCCGATCCGTCTGGTGGTGCCGTGGAAGTATGGCTTCAAGTCGATCAAGTCGATTGTCAGCATTCGCCTTACGGATACCCAGCCGGAAACCACATGGAACATGCAGAACGCACGGGAGTATGGCTTCTATAGCAATGTTAATCCTGAGGTGAGCCATCCGCGATGGTCTCAGGCCAGCGAACGCCGCGTCGGCGCAGGCATCTTTGCCGGGCGCGAGGACACGCTGATGTTCAATGGCTATGGTGACGAAGTGGCGAGCCTTTATGCGGGGATGGATCTGAGTAAAGACTATTGATGGCCGGCACTCTATTGGACCCGCTCAACGCATTTGCCCGGCGTATTCCTACAGGGGTGGTTTGGGCGGCGGCAGCCGTGCCTTTCGTCTGGCTGGTCTGGACGGCGGCGACCAACCGGCTGGGCGCTGATCCGGTTAAGGCAATCGAACTGAAGTTGGGGCTGTGGGGCTTGCAGTTCCTGCTTGCCTCTCTTTGCATCACGCCGCTGCGACGCGCAGGTCTGAACCTGCTTCGGTTTCGTCGGGTGCTGGGTGTGATGGCTTTCTTCTACATTGCGATGCATTTCGTGGCCTGGGTCTTGCTGGATATGGGTCTGCGCTGGGACGAAATTGTGCGGGATCTGTATAAACGTCCCTATATCGTTGTGGGAATGGTGGGGCTGCTTGCGATGGCCCCTCTCGCAGCGACCTCGACCAATGCGGCGATCCGGCGCCTCGGCGCGGTTCAATGGCGGCGCCTGCATCGTCTTGCGTATGTGGCGGCAGTGGCAGGGGCAATGCATTTCGTGATTCTGGTCAAGGGTTGGCCCGCTGAACCGTTGCTGTATGCCGGAGCGTTTGCGGCAGTTCTGCTTTTGCGCGTGCCGACGTCGCTTCTGCGGCGCGAGTGAGTCTGTGGATAATTTGGGTGGCTGGAAAGGGCGCACAGTCTGGACCGCAAGAAAATATCCAGACAAGACGTTCATGCAATCCAGAAGTTGCGTCAACCTCCGGATTTTGAGCATTTTTTAGGCTTTGTGAATAAAATGCGACGTCGAACGTTTTTTCTGCTTGCGGGTTTTGATTTGTGGACCTAAACACCGCCTCACCGAAGCGGAACGGCGACGGTTAGGGACGGCGGCGGCGGTTACGTGAAGCGGGAACGTGGATTGTAGGGTGTTGCGGACGTTTTGAACAATTGGAGATGCGGTTGCAGGGAGCACCAAGGTTTTGGTGGTTCTGTGATTTTTGTCTTTGTGCTCTTTGAAAATTGAAAGTGATGAAGGGATATGTGGGCGGTTTGGGCGCATCGGCGTCTAACACGTAGCATATCTGCCCGGCAGGGGAGAGACCGAGAGGTTTCCGACCGATGACCTGGGAAAGCTTCACTGTTTTGCGGCTTTTGTTGTTTCGACAACCAAAGCACAGAACAGCAAAGACCTGTGTTCTTAAGGGATGCAGGCAGATGTGCGAAGGTTCGACGTCAAGGATAAGTTTTTCGGAACTTTTCAACTTGAGAGTTTGATCCTGGCTCAGAATGAACGCTGGCGGCAGGCCTAACACATGCAAGTCGAACGAAGTCTTCGGACTTAGTGGCGGACGGGTGAGTAACGCGTGGGAACGTGCCCTTTGGTTCGGAATAGCCCTGGGAAACTGGGAGTAATACCGAATGTGCCCTTCGGGGGAAAGATTTATCGCCAAAGGATCGGCCCGCGTTGGATTAGGTAGTTGGTGAGGTAACGGCTCACCAAGCCGACGATCCATAGCTGGTTTGAGAGGATGATCAGCCACACTGGGACTGAGACACGGCCCAGACTCCTACGGGAGGCAGCAGTGGGGAATCTTAGACAATGGGGGCAACCCTGATCTAGCCATGCCGCGTGATCGATGAAGGCCTTAGGGTTGTAAAGATCTTTCAGATGGGAAGATAATGACGGTACCATCAGAAGAAGCCCCGGCTAACTCCGTGCCAGCAGCCG
>JBKBQB010000026.1:0-53798 GCA_046292785.1 Paracoccaceae bacterium | reverse complement strand
GGGGTTCACCCCGCCATCCCGCATCCACCCGGCCTGAGACCGATACCGAAAACGCCCCGGGGTTTCCCCCGGGGCGCAAATTCTTCGGTAGGGCCGGGGTCTCCCCGCCACACCTTATCCGCGTTCTTCGATGATCTTCACAAGATGCGAGATCTTGTTGACCATGCCGCGCACGGAAGGCGTGTCTTCCAACTCGCGGGTGCGGTTCATCTTGTTCAGCCCCAAACCTTTAAGGGTCGCGGTCTGGATGGCCGGGCGGCGAGCGGCGGAAGCGACCTGCTGCACGACGATGGTTTTCTTGGTCTCGGTCATGATCAGGCCTCCTGCACTTCAGCTTCGGGCTTTTTCAGAATCTCGGCCACCTTTTTACCGCGGCGAGAGGCAACCTGGCGGGGCGAGGTCTCTGCTTTCAGACCGTCGATCGTGGCGCGGATCATGTTGTAGGGGTTCTGCGAGCCGATCGACTTCGCAACAACGTCCTGGATCCCCAGCATCTCGAACACGGCACGCATTGGACCACCGGCGATGATGCCGGTCCCTGCCACCGCGGTCCGCATCACGACTTTTCCGGCGCCGTGGCGGCCTTCCATGTCGTGGTGCAGGGTGCGGCTGTCCTTCAGCGGCACACGGATCATCTGGCGCTTGGCTTGTTCTGTAGCCTTGCGGATCGCCTCCGGCACTTCCTTGGCCTTGCCCTTGCCGAAGCCTACGCGACCACGCTGGTCACCGACAACGACGAGTGCTGCAAAGCCAAAGCGTTTGCCGCCCTTTACGGTTTTCGAAACACGGTTGATCGCGACCAAACGGTCAGCGAATTCGGGCGTTTCCTCACGGGAGTCCTGACGACGATCACCGCCGCGGCCCCGATTTTCACGTTCTGCCATATCCAAACTCCTCAGAACTTAAGGCCGCCTTCACGGGCAGCGTCGGCCAAAGCCTTGATCTTACCGTGAAAGAGGAAACCACCACGGTCGAAGAACACTTCTTCAACCCCGGCCTTCTTCGCCCGCTCTGCAATCGCAGCGCCGATTTTGGCCGCAGCCTCGACGTTGTTCTTGCCGATCAGACCCAGATCTTTCTCCAGCGTGGAGGCGGACGCAACGGTCACGCCTCTCACGTCATCGATCAACTGGACGCTGATGTTCTTGGACGACCGATGCACGGACAGGCGCAGGCGCCCGTTCGACATCGCCTTGATTTTGTTCCGGACGCGCAGGCGGCGCTTGAGGAACAGCTCTCGTTTGTTCAAAGCCATTTTGCCACCTTTACTTCTTCTTACCTTCTTTGCGGAAGATGTATTCATCCTTATAGCGGATGCCCTTGCCCTTGTACGGCTCGGGCTTGCGCCATTCGCGGATGTTTGCTGCGACCTGGCCAACAAGCTGTTGGTCGATCCCTTCCACAACGATTTCGGTCTGCTTCGGCGACGTGACGGTCACGCCAGCCGGAACGGCGAAGTTGACTTCGTGGCTATAGCCAAGCGACAGCTTCAGAACATTGCCGGCGACCGCAGCACGGTAACCAACACCCTGAATCTCAAGCTCTTTCTTGAAGCCGGTCGAAACGCCTTGGACCAGATTGTCGACCATCGACCGCGCCATGCCCCACTGTTGACGGGCGCGCTTCGAGGTGCCGCGTGGCGTCACCTTGATCTCTTCGCCTTCGACAGTGATCGTGACGTCGTCGGTTGCAGTAAAGCTGCGGGTGCCTTTTGGCCCCTTCACTTCGACAGTCTGGCCGGACACCGACGCCGAGACGCCTTTGACCAGAGAGACGGGTTTCTTGCCGATACGAGACATTGCACCCTCCTCAGAATACGGTGCAGAGCACTTCGCCACCAACATTGGCGGAGCGTGCAGCTGCATCGGACATGACGCCTTTGGGCGTCGACACAATCGAAACACCCAGGCCATTGCGGACCGACGGGATGTCTTTGACGCCCATGTACACACGGCGCCCCGGCTTTGACACGCGCTTGATTTCGCGGATCACAGGGGTGCCTTCGTAGTACTTGAGCGAGATCACGAATTCACCCTGACCATTGTCGGTCGGGTTCTTTTCATAACCGCGGATGTAACCTTCCGACAGCAGCACATCCAGCACCCGGCCACGCAGCGCAGAGGCTGGGGTCGATACGGTGGATTTGCCGCGCATCTGAGAGTTGCGGATACGGGTCAGCATATCGCCGATAGGATCATTCACAGGCATATCTGCTCTCCCTTACCAGCTGGACTTGACCATGCCGGGGATCTGGCCGAACGAGGCCAGTTCACGCAGCATGATCCGCGACAGTTTCAGCTTACGGTAGTAAGCATGCGGGCGGCCCGTCAGCTGGCAACGGTTGTGCAGGCGCACAGCCGAAGAGTTGCGGGGCAGTTGTGCCAGCTTCAGGGTTGCGCCGAAACGCTCTTCCATCGGCTTGGTTTGGTCTTCGATCACCGTCTTGAGTGCTGCACGCCGCGAAGCATATTGCTTCACAAGTTTGGCGCGCTTCACTTCGCGGTTCACCATTGATTTTTTTGCCATAACTCTGGTTCCTCGCGCTTACGACGTGAAGGGCATGTTGAAATGCTTCAACAGCGCCTTGGCTTCCGCATCGGTTTTCGCGTTCGTGCAGATGATGATGTCCATACCCAGAACTTCATCAACCTTGTCGAAGTTGATTTCCGGGAACACGATGTGCTCTTTCAGGCCCATGGCATAGTTGCCACGGCCGTCAAACGAGCTGCCTTTCACGCCGCGGAAGTCGCGAACGCGGGGCAGCGCCACGTTGATCAGACGGTCAAGGAATTCATACATCTTGTCGGCACGCAGCGTGACCTTGCAGCCCAGCGGCATCAGTTCCCGCACCCGGAAGCCCGCAATGGACTTCTTGGCATGGGTGATGACAGCTTTCTGCCCGGCGATCAGCGACAGCTCTTCAGCAGCCTGCTTCACCTTTTTGGTGTCCTTGACCGCTTCGCCGACGCCCATGTTAAGAACAATCTTGTCCAGACGCGGGATCTGCATGTCGTTCTTGTAAGAGAACTCTTCTTTCATCGCTGCACGGATCTTGGAAGCGTACTCACCCTTGAGGCGCGGTGTATATGTGGATTGGTCCAACATCAGATCGCATCCCCCGTTGTCTTGGCAAAGCGCACCTTCTTGTCGCCGTCCATACGGAAGCCGACGCGGGTGGGTTTGCCGTTCTTGTCCACAATCGCCAGGTTCGACAGGTCGATCGGCATGGACTTGGCCACACGACCGCCTTGCGAGCCAGCAGATTGCTTGGTGTGACGGATGGCGACGTTGACGTTCTCGACGACGGCTTTGTTGGCGGCCGGGTTCACAGAAGCGATTTCGCCCTTTTTGCCCTTGTCCTTGCCGGTCAGCACGATGACGGTGTCACCCTTTTTGAGTTTCGCAGCCATCAGAGCACCTCCGGAGCCAGCGAGATGATCTTCATGAAGTTCTTGGCGCGCAATTCCCGCACAACCGGCCCGAAAATACGCGTGCCCACGGGTTCACCCTGGTTGTTCAGGATGACAGCGGCGTTGCGGTCAAAACGGATGGCGGTGCCGTCTTCACGACGAACCTCTTTGGCGGTGCGCACGACAACGGCTTTGCGCACGTCGCCCTTTTTGACACGGCCTTTCGGAATCGCTTCCTTGACCGACACCACGATGATGTCGCCCACGGATGCGTAGCGGCGGTGTGAACCGCCCAGAACCTTGATGCACTGAACTCGGCGAGCGCCGGAGTTGTCAGCAACATCCAGATTGGTCTGCATCTGGATCATTTGGTTTCTCCCGACCTTTGGGGACGGTCATGCAGATGACGCCCCAGGGTTTCGATTATCGCAAAACGCGTGTCGACGGCCTTATGCCGAAACAACAACCGTCCAACGCTTGGTCTTCGAAATCGGCGCACATTCCTCGATACGGACGGCGTCGCCAACCTTGAATTTGTTCTCTGCATCATGTGCGCGATACTTCTTCGACTTACGCACAGTCTTTTGCAGCAGCGGGTGCTTGAAGCGACGCTCGACCAGAACCGTGATGGTCTGTTCGTTCTTGTCCGAGGTCACGACGCCTGAAAGGATACGCTTGGGCATGATGTGAACCTCTTACTTCGCCGCTTCGGCGGCTTTTTGGTTGAGAATGGTCAGCACACGTGCTGCGTCCCGACGGACGACGCGCATGCGCGCGGTGTTCTCAAGCTGATTGGTGGCAGCCTGGAAGCGCAGATTGAACGCTTCCTTTTTCAGCGCAACAAGCTGGTCGCGCAATTGGTCAGGGGACTTGCCCCGCAGTTCGTCGGCTTTCATGCCGTTTTCCTTTTCTCAATCACCAGAAGGCCCCGGCAGATGCAGGGTAACCTTTAACCCGGTGGATCAATGCAAAACCAACGATTCCGAGTCGCCCCGGAACCGCAGGATGGGTCTCATTACAGGTGCTCCGGTCCCAAGGCAAGCACAATCACCAGCACCGAAAACGAAAAGCCCCCGCCGTCACCGGCAGGGGCCTATCTTTCGGTAGGGCGGTGTTCACCCCGCCACACTTCGCCTGCCCGAAGGCAAACTCTTACCAGTCTTCGCGGGCGACCACGCGGGTCAGGACCGGGAGCTTCATCGCGCCAAGGCGCAGGGCCTCACGCGCAATAACATCCGACACGCCGTCGATCTCGAACATGATGCGGCCAGGTTTCACCTTGGCTGCCCAGTAATCGACCGAGCCTTTACCCTTACCCATCCGAACCTCGGTGGGCTTGGACGAGACCGGAACATCCGGGAAAATCCGGATCCAGACCCGACCCTGACGTTTCATGTGGCGGGTGATCGCGCGCCGAGCCGCTTCGATTTGACGCGCGGTCACACGCTCCGGCTCCGTCGCTTTCAGCGCATAGGAGCCAAAGTTCAGCAGGAAGCCGCCTTTGGCTTCACCGTGAATCCGGCCCTTGTGCTGTTTGCGGAACTTTGTCCGTTTTGGTTGCAGCATCTTTCAATACTCCCTTACGCGCGTTCACGGTCGCGACGAGGTTGACGCGGGGCTGCGCCTTCCTGTGCTTCTGCGTGACGGCGATCATGCGCTTGCGGATCATGCTCAAGGATTTCACCTTTGAAGATCCAGACCTTCACACCGATGATCCCGTAAGGGGTCATGGCTTCGGACAGGGCATAGTCAATGTCGGCACGCAGCGTGTGCAACGGCACGCGACCTTCACGATACCATTCGGTCCGCGCGATTTCCGCACCGCCCAGACGGCCGGCCACGTTCACCCGGATGCCAAGGGCACCGATCCGCATGGCACTTTGCACGCCGCGCTTCATGGCGCGACGGAAAGAAACCCGGCGTTCCATTTGCTGAGCGATCGACTCGGCGACCAACTGTGCGTCGAGTTCCGGCTTGCGGACTTCGACGATGTTCAGGTGCAGTTCCGATTTCGTGAACGCGGTCAGTTTCTTGCGCAGCGTCTCGATATCGGCGCCTTTTTTGCCGATGATCACACCCGGACGAGCCGCATGGATCGTCACGCGGCACTTTTTGTGCGGACGTTCGATGATCACCTTGCTGATGCCGGCCTGCTTGGCTTCTTCGTGAATGAATTCACGCATGCGCAGGTCTTCCAGCAGCAGATTGCCATAGTCTTTCGACTCGGCGAACCAGCGGCTGTCCCAGGTGCGGTTGACCTGGAGGCGCATCCCGATCGGGTTAACCTTCTGTCCCATTATGCCGACTCCCCGGACTGACGAACCTTGATGGTGATTTCAGAGAACGGCTTCATGATCTTGCCGAACCGGCCCCGTGCCCGCGGACGGCCACGCTTCATCACAAGGTTCTTGCCACACCAGGCTTCGGCAACGATCAGGCTGTCAACGTCCAGGCCGTGGTTGTTTTCGGCGTTGGCAATCGCGGATTGCAGACATTTCTTCACGTCAGCCGAGATGCGGCGCTTCGAGAAGGTCAGGTCGGCAAGCGCTTTCTCAACCTTTTTGCCACGGATCAGACCGGCAACCAGGTTGAGCTTTTGCGGCGAGGTGCGCAGCATACGGCTGATCGCCATCGCTTCGTTGTCCGCCACGCGGCGCGGATTCTTTTCCTTGCTCATGGCTTACTTCCTCTTGGCTTTTTTGTCGGCGGCGTGACCGTAATAGGTCCGCGTCGGCGAATATTCACCGAACTTCTGGCCGATCATTTCTTCGGTGATCGCCACCGGAATGTGCTTGTGGCCATTGTAGACCGCAAACGTCAGACCGACAAACTGCGGCAGGATGGTGGAGCGGCGCGACCAGATCTTGATCACTTCGCTTTTGCCCGACTCGCGCGACTTCTCTGCCTTTTTCAGGACATAGCCATCGACGAACGGGCCTTTCCAAATGGAACGTGACATGGATTAGCGGCCCTTTTTCTTGGCGTGACGCGAGCGGAGGATGTACTTGTCCGTCTCTTTGTTCGACCGGGTGCGGTTGCCCTTGGTGCCCTTGCCCCATGGCGTAACCGGGTGACGACCACCGGAGGTCCGGCCTTCACCGCCACCGTGCGGGTGGTCGATCGGGTTCATCGCGACGCCGCGAACGGTCGGACGCACGCCCATGTGGCGCTTGCGACCGGCTTTGCCGAGGTTCTGGTTCGAATGGTCGGCGTTCGACACGGCACCGATGGTGGCCATGCATTCCTGCCGGACCAGACGCAGTTCGCCCGACGACAGGCGGATCTGGGCATAGCCGCCGTCACGACCGACGAACTGGGCATAGGTGCCGGCCGCACGTGCGATCTGACCACCCTTGCCGGGCTTCATCTCGACGTTGTGGACGATCGTGCCGATCGGCATGCCGGAAAACGGCATGGCGTTGCCCGGCTTCACGTCGGTCTTGGCGCCGGCGATCACAGAATCGCCCACGGCCAGACGCTGCGGCGCCAGGATGTAGGAAAGTTCGCCGTCCGCGTATTTCACGAGGGCGATGAAGGCGGTGCGGTTCGGATCGTATTCGATCCGCTCGACGACCGCTGCAATATCGAATTTACGACGCTTGAAATCCACAATGCGGTACAGACGCTTTGCGCCGCCGCCCTTGTGCCACATCGTGATACGTCCGGTGTTGTTCCGTCCACCCGTCTTGGTCAAGCCTTCTACAAGGCCCTTGACCGGGCGTCCTTTCCACAGCTCCGAACGGTCGATCAGAACCAACCCGCGTTGGCCAGGCGTCGTCGGTTTGTACGACTTGAGTGCCATGCTTTCTGTCTTCCGTCAGCTAGAGGGTCCGGTGTTCCGGACCCGAGTTATAGGGCCCCGAAGGTCCCCGGCTTATAGGGCCCCGAAGGTCCCCGGTGGTTTGGTCCGCGCCGCGGGAAACGCCCGCAGACAGACCGGATGAAGCAAAAAATCCGCGGCCCCGGAAATTCCGGGGCCGCGAGATTCGGCGCCTTCTATCAGAGCCCGGTGGACACGTCGATAGTGTTACCCTCTTCGAGCGTAACATAGGCCTTTTTCTTGTCGGACCGCACGCCGGGACGACCTTTGAAACGCTTGGTCTTGCCCTTGGTGATGGTCGTGTTGACCGCCTTCACCTTGACGCCAAAGACAGCCTCGATGGCCTCTTTGATCATCGGTTTGGTGGCGTCCATGTCGACCTGGAACACAACCGCGCCATGCTCCGATGCCATGGTGGCTTTCTCGGTGATGATCGGCTTTTTGATCAGGTCATAGTGCTGGGGTTTCGCGCTCATTTCAGACGAGCCTCCAATGCTTCGAGTCCTGCCTTGGTGATCACGAGCTGATCACGTTTCAGGATGTCATAGACGTTGGCACCCATCGTCGGCAGCACGTCGATCCCGTCGATGTTGCGCGCGGCCAGAGCAAAGCCCTGATCCACAGCCACACCGTCGATGATCAGCACGCGCTTCCAGCCGAGTTCCTTCGCCTGTTTCGCCAGGATCGCCGTTTTGGCTTCCGCCATCACCAGCGTGTCGAGGATGATCAGCTCACCCGCCTTGGCCTTGGCCGACAGCGCATGACGCAGACCCAGAGCGCGGACCTTTTTCGGCAGGTCATGGGCGTGGCTGCGGGGCGTCGGGCCCTTGACAACACCACCCTTGCGGAAGATCGGCGCCTTGCGGGACCCGTGGCGAGCGCCGCCGGTGCCCTTCTGGCGATAGATCTTCTTGGTCGAATAGGACACTTCGGCGCGGGTCAGCGTCGAGTGTGTGCCGGCCTGGGCTTTCGCCCGCTGCCAGCGCACCACGCGGTGCAGGATGTCTGCGCGCGGGTCCAGACCAAACAGGTCTTCGTTCAGATCAACCGAACCGGCTTTGCCGCCGTCGAGTTTCAGAACATCAAGTTTCATGCTTCACCGCCTTCGGACTTGGTGGTGCCCTCGTCAGCGCCCTCGGCAGGTTCGTCACCCGCGTGGAGCGATTCCTCAAGCGCCTTGGCCTCCAGAGCTTCCTGCTCGGCGGCCTGTGCGGCCAGACGCGCTTCTTCTGCGGCGGCGGCTTCTGCGGCTGCAGCAGCAGCTGCGGCCTCGGCAGCTTCACGCGCGGCTTTGGCAGCCGAACGCAACGCGGCCGGAATGATCACGGAATCCGGAACCGGCTTCTTCACCGCGTCCTTCACCGTCACCCATCCACCCTTGGAACCGGGGACAGCGCCCTTGACCATGATCAGGCCACGGTCGGCATCGGTGCGGATTACCTGCAGGTTCTGCGTGGTCACGCGCACGGCACCCAGATGGCCCGCCATTTTCTTGCCTTTGAACACCTTGCCGGGGTCCTGGCACTGGCCGGTCGAGCCGTGCGAACGGTGCGACACCGACACACCGTGCGACGCCCGCAGACCGCCGAAGTTGTGCCGCTTCATTGCACCGGCAAAACCCTTACCGATCGAGGTGCCGGCGATGTCCACGAACTGGCCGGGGAAGTAGTGATCAGCGGTGATCTCTTCACCCACGCCAATCATGCAATCCTCGGTCACCCGGAACTCTGCCACTTTCCGCTTCGGCTCCACGCTCGCCTTGGCAAAGTGGCCGCGCATCGCAGCCGTGGTGCGTTTGGCCTTGGCCGTGCCGGCGCCAAGCTGGACAGCCGTGTAGCCGTCCTTGTCAGCTGTGCGTTGGGCCACAACCTGAAGATTGTCCATGTGCAGCACCGTGACCGGAACCTGCTTGCCATCTTCGAGGAACAACCGGGTCATGCCCAGTTTTTTCGCAATAATACCAGAGCGCATCTGTTTATGCCCCCTTACACTTTGATTTCGACGTCAACGCCGGCAGCCAGATCGAGCTTCATCAGCGCGTCCACGGTCTGCGGGGTCGGATCGACGATATCAAGAAGACGCTTGTGCGTACGGATTTCCCACTGGTCGCGCGACTTCTTGTCGATGTGCGGACCACGGAGAACCGTGAATTTCTCGATCTTGTTCGGCAGCGGGATCGGCCCGCGAACCTGTGCGCCTGTGCGTTTGGCCGTGTTGACGATTTCCTGGGTGCTGGCGTCCAGCACGCGGTAATCGAAGGCCTTCAGGCGAATGCGAATGGTTTGACCTTGCATTTCTTGTTCCTTCGGAACGTAGACGGGGCAACATGCCCGGCCCATAGGTTCACATTTGTGGATGGTCTGCGGCGCGCCCGGCGTCCGGGCGCGCCGCGTGTCACTAACCTGTCATCCCCCATACAACAAGGGGATTCGGTGCCTTTAGGCGAGGATTTTCGACACCACGCCTGCGCCGACGGTGCGGCCGCCTTCGCGGATGGCGAAGCGCAGTTTTTCTTCCATCGCGATCGGGGCGATCAGTTCCACGTTGAACTTCAGGTTGTCGCCCGGCATCACCATCTCGGTGCCTTCGGGCAACTGGACCATGCCGGTCACATCCGTGGTGCGGAAGTAGAATTGCGGACGGTAGTTCGCAAAGAACGGCGTGTGACGGCCGCCTTCTTCCTTGGTCAGGATATAGGCCTCGGCTTCGAACTTGGTGTGCGGGTTCACCGATTTCGGCTTGCACAGCACCTGCCCACGTTCCACGCCTTCACGGTCGATGCCGCGCAGCAGCACGCCGACGTTGTCGCCAGCCTCACCACGATCCAGCAGCTTGCGGAACATTTCCACGCCGGTGCAGACCGATTTCTTGGTGTCGCGGATGCCGACGATTTCAACTTCGTCGCCGACGTTGATCACGCCACGCTCCACACGACCCGTAACAACCGTCCCACGACCCGAGATCGAGAACACGTCCTCGATCGGCATCAGGAACGGCTGGTCGATCGCGCGCGCCGGGGTCGGGATGTATTCGTCAACTGCCGCCATCAGCGCGCGGACCGAATCCTCGCCGATGTCCTTGCGCTCGCCGATCATCGCCTGGTGGGCCGAACCCTTGATGATCGGAATGTCGTCGCCCGGGTAATCGTAGGACGAGAACAGCTCGCGGATTTCCATCTCGACCAGCTCGATCAGCTCTTCGTCATCAACAAGGTCAACCTTGTTCATGTAGCACACCATGTACGGAATGCCGACCTGACGGCCGAGCAGGATGTGCTCGCGCGTCTGCGGCATCGGGCCGTCAGATGCGGCGCAGACCAGGATCGCGCCGTCCATCTGGGCGGCGCCGGTGATCATGTTCTTCACATAGTCGGCGTGGCCGGGGCAGTCGACGTGGGCGTAGTGCCGCGCCTCGGTCTCGTACTCCACGTGCGCAGTCGAGATCGTGATCCCGCGCGCCCGCTCTTCCGGTGCACCGTCGATCTGGTCATAGGCGCGGAAGTCACCAAAATACTTGGTGATCGCTGCCGTCAGCGTCGTCTTGCCGTGGTCAACGTGGCCGATCGTGCCAATGTTGATATGCGGTTTGTTCCGTTCAAACTTTGCCTTTGCCATTCGCCAGCGCCTTTGGATTTGGGGGGACCATGCAATCGCTGCGCGGGCCCCATGCTACACGGGCGGCGAAGTAAGCTGTAAACGAGGGGAAATCAAGCCTGAGTTGCCGGTTCCCGCAGGTCAGGGCGCCGAGGCCGGAACCATCGCCGGCGTGCCCCCCGACACCACTGTCGGCGCATCCGCATCGCTTGGCCGCTTACGGGGCGGAAGCCCGAACCACTCTGGGTTTTGCAAAAGCCATTCCTCAACCCGCTTGACCGCGTTGTATGACAGCGCGTCCATCTGCTGCTGTTTGGTGCGTGTGATCCCTGTGCCGATCACCGTCTCCCCCGACAGGCCTTCAAACACCGTGAACTGTTTGCCTTCTTCGTTCAGCTTCTGGCGGGCAGCGTCATCCCAGATGTTCGCGGTGATGACCAGAATGGACTTTGGCGCAACCACCACCGGAATACCGGGCGGCGCCAGCGCATATCCATCGACCGAGATCCCGATGTTGTAAAGCTTTGTTCCCTGATACCGGCCAAAGCGCGCATCAACAGCCTTTTTCATTGCGGCTTCCCATTCAGGCCCCGTCGCATCCCGCGAAATCGGCACCTTTTGGGTTTTGTCCGTCACCACGATGTTCAAGCCGAGGGCAAAATCGCCCAAGGGCACAGGCGGCTCGGCAAGATCATTGCTGGCACACCCCAGCAACAGGGTCAAAGACAGGCAAAAGCCGATCAGATGGGCGCGGGTCATGGGCAGCTTCCTCGCAGTGGGTTCAACGGGGATATCCCGACGCGCGGGGTGGCGCAAGACAGGCTGTTTTCGTGACAGATGCACACAGCCGCCTATATGCTCTCCAGACAGCGGAGGCAGCATGACCGACCAAAGCCCCATCAAACCCTTTCGTCCTGATCCGGCAAAGGTTCCGCTGGCCGTTCGCCCGCTTGGAGTTTTCGGCTCGTTGGCAGCAGGCCGGCGCAACATTCTGGAACTTATTCCCCAAATTGCCACCCATGCGCCGATCTTGTCGGGTCGCACCGGCAAACGCTGGCATATGGTGATGGATCCGGACGCCCTACGCCACATATTGCGTGAGAACGTCGAGAATTACCCTAAATCGATGGTCACGAAACTGATACTGGAACCCGCAATCGGCGACAGCCTGTTTGTCGCTGAAGGGCAGGATTGGCTCTGGCAACGGCGTACGGCAGCGCCCGTCTTTTCACACCGCAATGTGGCCGCACTTGCGCCGGTGATGACCGCAGCAGCCGAACGCGCATCGGCCCGGATCGCCGCCAACGCAGGCCGCGCGGTGAACTGCTATGACGAAATGGTGACCGCAACCTTCGAAGTGATTTCGGATGTGACCTTTTCTGATGGCGAAGGGTTCGACCGTGCCTCGGTCCACCGTGCCATCGAAGCTTACATGGCGCAATCGGCCCGTGTTTCCCTGCTGGACATCATCGGCGCACCCGCATGGGTGCCGCGACCGGGACGGCTGTTGTCCGGCGGGGCGATGCGCCAGATGAAGCGCGTCGCAGACGGCTCGATCCAGCGCCGCCTTGCCGAGGGCAACCCCGGCGTGCCGGATTTGCTCGATCTGCTGCTGGCGGGCGAGGATCCGAAATCAGGTCGCAAGATGACCACGCCGGAATTGCGCGACAATCTGCTGACCTTCATCGTGGCCGGGCACGAAACCACTGCGCTCACCCTGTCTTGGGCGCTGTATCTGTGCGCCTTCGATCCCGCCGTTCAGGCCGCCGCGCGCGCCGAGGCGCAAGCCGCCCTTGGCAACCGCGCCGCAACCGCTGCCGACATCGCCGCCCTGCCGCTGATCCGCCGTATTGTGGATGAAACCCTGCGCCTCTATCCACCCGCCGCCTTTCTGTCGCGCACAGCGCAGGCCGCCGATACCCTGTGTGGGCGCGAGGTTTTGCCGGGCGATACTGTGATCCTGCCGATCTATGCGCTGCACCGGCACCATGCCCTGTGGGACCGCCCCGACAGCTTCGATCCTGACCGATTTGTCGGATCAAAACCCGTCGACCGTTACGCCTATCTGCCGTTCGGGGACGGCCCACGGATCTGCATCGGTGCCAACTTCGCCCTGCAAGAGGCGGTGATCATCCTGGCCACCCTGCTGGCCCGCTTCGGCTTCGATCTTGTGCCCGGCAAAGCGCCCAAGCCAGTGATGATCCTTACCCTCCGCCCCGAAGGCGGGGTGTGGCTCATGGTCACCCCCACCTGATCTGCACCTTTTCCGAACACTCAAAGGCGCCGGGGACAGCGCCCCCGGACCGTATCCTGTTAGGCCAATGCCCCGGCGTTTGCGTGCAGATGGGCCACCAGTCCAGGATCCAGATTCAACCGCGCGGCCAGCATCGCAAGATAGCCTTTTTCCGCCGCGCCCTCTGCGTCGACCGCAAGCAATGATGCCGCATAGATCTCTGCCGCCTCTTCCTCGGTCCGGGCCAGGGCTGCGATCCGTCCGGCGTCCAGCGGCGCATCCAGTTCGGCGGCAATCAACGCCGATGCTTCCGCCTCCAGTCCAAGCGCCGCCAGTTGGCCGTCAATCCGCGCGCGCTCGTCTGCCGTCACATGGCCATCGGCCTTGGCCGCCGCCACCATCGCCTGCAACAGCCGCGCCGACAGGTCATTGGCCTGCACCAGATCCGTCGGCAGAAACGGCGTGCCGTCGGGCTGCGGCAAGGCCAGCGGCCCCGGCTCTGCCGTCACCGCCTTGCCAGCCTGCCAATCCTGATACGCCTTGTAAGCCAGCCCGCCGATCAATGCAGCGCCCCCGATCTTGGCCCCGGTGCCCAGCATCCTGCGCCCGCCCTTGGTCATCAGGATCCCCATCAAACCTCCGGCAATCGCACCTTTGCCCAAGGTCGACTGCCCCCCCCACAAGTCTTTGGCCTTCTGACCCAAACCATCGGCGCTTTGCATCCCGACCTTGCCACCCGTGGCTTGATTGACCTGACCCAGCACCTGATCGAGCAGGGATTTCGCGTTGAACATGACGACACTCCTTTGAACACTGATTTGGGCAGACATGGGGGGCGGCGGCGGCTTTCGCAACGCCCTCGCACAATCCGATCACGCTTTTCCCCACCCGCCGCCACCCGGCGTCAGCATCTCGAACACCGCCCCCGCTGGCAGGTCGCGCTCATCATTGCCCCGCAGCGTCTCGACACGGCCATCGGGCCAGATCACCCGGTTCTCCCCCACCGCCCCCGGCTGTCCGCCCGCCCCGCCAAAGGGTGCCACCTCGCGGCTGCCGCACAACGTTGTCACCGTCACCGGCTCCAGAAACCGCATCCGCCGCACCGCCCCATGGCCGCCCGCCCACGCCCCCGCCCCGCCCGAGCCGTGGCGGATGCCAAACGCCTCCAGCCGCACAGGAAAGCGCTTTTCCAAAATCTCCGGGTCGGTCATCCGCGTGTTCGTCATATGGCTTTGCACCGCATCGCAGCCCGCAAATCCGGGCCCTGCCCCGGTGCCGCCCGCGATGGTCTCATAGTTCTGGAACCGCGCATTGCCCCAGACAAAGTTGTTCATCGTGCCCTGCGACGCGGCCATCACCCCCAGCG
Source organism: Paracoccaceae bacterium (assembly GCA_046292785.1). Taxonomy (GTDB): domain Bacteria; phylum Pseudomonadota; class Alphaproteobacteria; order Rhodobacterales; family Rhodobacteraceae; genus Pseudotabrizicola. The sequence goes on along the minus strand of JBKBQB010000026.1, from coordinate 39,376 downwards.
CGCCATAAAGCGCATTGCAGGCCGCCTGTGACACCTCGGTATTGCCCGCAATCACCGCCGCAGGCGCGCATGGGTTCAGCATCGACCCTTCCGGCAGGATAATCTCCAAGGGTCGCAAACACCCCTCGTTCAGCGGAATGGGTTTGCCCACCAGCGTGCGGAACACATAAAGCACCACCGCCCGCGCCACCGCTGCGGGCGCGTTGTAATTGCCCGCCTGCTGCGCCGATGTGCCGGTGAAATCCACCACCGCCGTCCGCGCCGCCCGGTCCACCCGCACCGCCACCCGGATCGTGGCCCCGATATCCATCGGATAGGCAAACGCCCCATCCTCCAGCCGGTCGATCACCGCGCGCACACATGCCTCGGCGTTGGCCTGCACATGCCCCATATAGGCCGCCACCACATCGGCACCGTAAGCGGCGACCACCCGCGAAAGCTCCCGCCGCCCGGTCTCATTCGCCGCAATCTGCGCCTTCAGATCGGCCATGTTCTGATCCACCGACCGCGCCGGATACCGCGCCGCCGCCAGCAGCGCCCGAGTCTCCCCCTCCCGCAGCCGCCCCTGTTCCACCAGCGCGAACAGGTCGATCAGCACGCCCTCCTCATCAATATGCCGGCTGTCCGGCGGCGAAGACCCCGGCGTGCGCCCACCGATATCGGCATGATGCCCGCGCGACCCCAGCCAGAACGCGAGGGAGCCCCCCACAAACACCGGCGTGATCACGGTCACATCCGGCAGGTGCGTGCCACCGTTGTAGGGGCTGTTGAGCATCCACGCATCGCCTTCGCGGGCGGTCCCACGAGTGGCCGCAATCACCACCTTCACCGCATGCGACATGCTGCCCAGATGCACCGGCACGTGCGGCGCATTGGCCACCAGATCGCCTTGGGCGTCAAAGATCGCGCAGGAAAAATCCAACCGCTCCTTGATGTTGACCGACCACGCGGTGTTGGCAAGCGTGGCCCCCATCTGATCGGCCACCGACATGAACAGGTTGTTGAACACCTCCAGCAACACCGGATCGGCATGGGTGCCCACCGCATGGCCGCGCGCCAGCGGCACCACCCGCTCCAGGATCAGGTTGGCGGCCCCATCCACCCGCGCCTGCCAGCCCGGCTCCACCACCACCGTCCCCGTCGCCTCGCGCAGGATCGCAGGCCCCGCAATCACCGCCCCCTCGGGCAGCGCGGCCCGGTCATACAGCGGCACCTGCGTCCAACCATCGACCCAAACCGGCACCCGCTCCAGCGGGCGCGCATCGCCCTGCGCCGCCCGCCCCTCGGGCAAGGCCGCGCCATCGCCAATCGCTTCCGCCGCCAGCATCTCGAACACCACCGCCCGCTCGGGCGAGGCAAAGCCGAACCGCGCCACATGCGCCGCCTCGAACGCCGCCTGCATGGCAGGCGCATCGTCAAACGCCACCTCCAGCGGTTGATGCGACCCCTCATACCGCAGATGCGCGCGCACCAGCACACGCGGGGCACTGGCCCCCTGCGCCGCCACCTCGGCCCGCACTTGCGCGGTAATTTCCGCCACCCGTTCCCGCGCCGCGTCCATCGCGGCCAAGGGCGCATCAAACTGCACCTCATGCAGCGCCCTGATCTCGGCCAGCCCCATGCCAAAGGCCGACAAGACCCCCGCAAACGGATGGATGAAAATCCGCTCCATCCCCAGCGCATCGGCCACGCCGCAGGCATGCTGCCCCCCGGCCCCGCCAAAGCATTGCAGCGTATAGCCGGTCACATCATGCCCGCGCTGGACCGAGATTTTCTTGATCGCATTGGCCATGTTGTCGATGGCGATGCGCAGGAACCCGGTCGCCAGCGCCTCTGCCGTCATCGGCTGGCCCGTCGCCCCCTCGATCTGCGCGCAGATCGCCGCACAACGCGCCCGCGCCGCCGCCGCGTCCAGCGGCGCGCACCCATCAGGCCCGAACACCGCCGGGAAATGCGCGGGCGACAACCGGCCCAGAACCACATTGCAATCGGTGATCGTCAGCGGCCCACCGCGACCATAGGCGGCGGGGCCGGGATTGGCCCCCGCGCTTTCCGGCCCCACCTGCAACCGCCCGTCGCGGAACGAACAAACCGACCCGCCCCCCGCCGCGACCGTGTGAATATCCATCATCGGTGCGCGCATCCGCACGCCCGCCACCTCGGTCTCGAAACTGCGCTCATAGACCCCGGCATAATGACTCACATCGGTCGATGTGCCGCCCATGTCGAACCCGATCAGCCGATCATACCCGGCCGCCGCCGCCGTCTGCACCATGCCCACGATCCCGCCCGCCGGGCCGGACAGGATCGCATCCTTGCCCATGAACCGATGCGCCTCGGTCAACCCGCCCGAGGATTGCATGAACAACAGCCGCCCCGTCGCGCGCCCCATGTCCAGCGCCCCCTCCACTTGCGCCACATAGCGGCGCAGGATGGGCGACAGATACGCATCCACCACCGTGGTATCGCCGCGCGCCACCAGCTTGGCCAAGCGGCTGACCTGATGCGACAGGCTGATCTGGGTGAAGCCTTCCTCCGCCGCAATCTCGCCCACCCGCACCTCATGCGCGGGGTTCAGGTAGCCATGCATCAAGGCCACCGCCACCGCGCGGATGCCGCTGGCATGGGCCGCGCGCAAAGCGTCCCGCGTCGCCGCCTCGTCCAGCGGTGCAATCTCGGCCCCCTCGGCATCCAGCCGCCCCGGCACCTCGGCCACCACCTCGTGCAGCAGATCCGGGCGCTGGATATGCAGCGCGAACAGATCGGGCCGCGCCTGCGTGCCGATGCGCAAAAGGTCGGCAAACCCTTGGGTGATCAGCAAAAGCACCCGCTCGCCCTTGCGCTCCAGCAGCGCGTTGGTCGCCACCGTGGTGCCCATCTTCACCGCCGCGATCATCCCGTCAGGGATAGGCGCACCCTGCGCCAACCCCAAACACTCGCGGATGCCCTGCACCGCCGCATCGGCATAGCGCTCGGGGTTTTCCGACAGCAGCTTGCGCGTCTGAAGCCCGCCATCCGGGCGGCGCGCCACCACATCGGTAAAGGTGCCGCCCCGGTCGATCCAGAATTCCCACGCCGCCATGCCGCCCCCCGCCCTGTCTGTCCTTTGCGTGCGGCATGGGGCCGGCGCTGTCAACCGAAGGCGCCAATGGACTATGTCGCGCTTTGCCGCGCCATGCTGCCCCAACCAGCTTGTCGTCGGCCAGTGTGTCGCCGCAAAACAAGGCAAGAAAGCTCACATCTTGGTGGGATTTCTTCCCCTTGGACAAGGATGGCCTATTCTCACCGCAAAGGTTTGTGTCATGACGGTCGGGCAGACGTCAACGATGGGTCTTTGCCGCAACACAGGGGACCGCAACGAACATGAAACTCGTCCCGCAACTTGTTGTCATCGTGGGAATTGTCGTCGTGGCCATCCCGGTTGCCGCGCGCTATGTGCCGGGCACACACCCGTGGCTTGAAAAAATCGGCCTGCTGGCACCGCTTAAAGCGGTGAATTTTCTGCCCGCCGAAACCGCCGAACCGCCCGGTGCAAGCGCTCGGGGCGGTCAAAGGTCTGGATCAGGCGCGCAGGTGATCGCGGCCGAAGCCGGAAGAACGGTGCTGAGCAACGTCATAGACGCCATAGGCTCTGCGCGCGGCGCGCAATCCGTTGACCTTTCCTTTGGCGTTACGGGCCGCATCATCGCGGTGCGCGCAATCCCCGGCCAGCAGATCGCCGCGGGGGCGGTGCTGGCTGAACTGGACGCGGAAAACGCCAGACTTTCGGTCGAACGCGCCCGACTGATGCTGGACGACGCCCAGCAAACCATTGACCGGCTTTCACAACTGGCAGGATCAGGCACAATCACCAGCCTGCAGCGGCAGGATGCGGAACTTGCGCTGCGCACGGCTGGGCTGGGCCTCCAATTGGCTGAACGAAATCTGGCAGACCACAGCCTGAAAGCGCCCATCGCGGGATATGTCGGTCTGATCGAGGCGCAGATCGGCGATCTGGTAAATTCCACGACCACAATCACGCGGATCGAGGACAGGTCCAACCTTATCGTCGATTTCCGGGTGCCTGAGCGGATCGCCGCACAGGTGGCACCGGGCGCCACCGTTCTTGCAACCCCGATTTCCACACCCGGTCACATGATCGAGGGTCGTGTGACTGCGGTCGACAACCGCGTGGACGAGGCCAGCCGCACCTTGCGGGTTCAGGCCAACATTGCGAACACCGATGATCGCCTGCGCGCCGGAATGGCGTTTCGTATCTCGATGGAATTCACCGGCGACGAAGTGCCTTCGGTCAGCCCGTTGGCGATCCAATGGGGCGCGGATGGCGCGTTTGTCTGGGTTGTGCGCGAGGCGAAGGCCACACGCCTGCCCATCCGTATCCTGCAACGCAATGCCGATGCTGTCCTGATCGACGCCGATCTGCAACCAGCTGATCTGGTGGTCACCGATGGCGTGCAGGCCCTGCGTCCGGGGGCCGACGTGTCGCTCGCGCCGCCAAGGAGCTAAATCATGCAAAGCCGTCCAACTGCCGCGATGGGACAAAGCACCGCCCTGTTCGTGCGCCGCCCCATTCTGGCTTTTGTGCTGAATGCGCTGATCGTGATTGGGGGTCTTGCAGGGCTTCTTGGGGCCGATGTGCGCGAATTGCCTGCGGTTGACAGGCCGGTGGTGTCGATCAGCACCACCTATTCGGGGGCAGCCCCGGAAACCATCGACCGCGAGGTTACAGCGGTGATCGAGGGCGCGGCAGGCCGGGTGGCGGGGGTGAAATCCATCTCGTCGTCGTCGCGCTTTGGTTCCAGCCGGGTGACGGTGGAATTCAACGACAGCGTTGATCTGGACGTGGCCGCGACCGATCTGCGCGACGCCGTGGCGCGTCAGGTCAATGGCCTGCCCGACGGGGCCGATGCGCCGCGTGTGGTCAAATCCGACGCCGATGCCGACGCCATCCTGCGCGTGGCCGTAACGTCGGCACGGCGCAGTGCCGATGAATTGACCACGCTTGTCAATGACTTGGCTGAATCGCGCCTGCTCGCCGCGCCCGGTGTGGCTGATCTGCAGATCTTTGGCGCGCGCGACCTGTCGTTCCGCGTCGATGTGGACCAGATGCAGCTTGCCGCGCGCGGCCTGACGCTGGCCGATCTGCGCGCCGTTCTGGGCAACGCCGCGTTTGATTCCCCCGCCGGGGCGCTCAGTTCCGAAAACCAAAGCCTGCTGGTGCGCACAACCGCCGCCATCCGCACGGCGGAACAGATCGAGGCGCTGACGATTGCGGGCAATGTCCGTCTGGGAGATGTGGCGCAGGTCACGCTTGGCCCCGATCCCGGCGCGTCGATCCTGCGCGCCAATGGCGAAACCGGCATCGGCATCGGCATCATCCGGCAGGCGAACGGCAATTCGCTGGCGATATCCGAAGCGGTGCGACAGGTGGTCGATGACCTGCAACCCCTGTTGCCCGAGGATGTGCGCATGTTCATCACCTCGGACAGCGCCGATTTCATCCAAGGCGCCATCAACGAAGTGGTGCTGGCGCTTGGCTTATCCGTGCTGATCGTCACGGCGGTGATCTTTGTTTTCCTGCGCGATCCGCGCGCCACGCTGATCCCCATCATCGCCATGCCGGTGGCGCTGATCGGCACGCTGGCGGCGATCTGGCTGGTGGGATTTTCGTTCAATATCATCACCCTGCTGGCGCTTGTGCTGGCGACCGGGCTGGTGGTGGATGACGCCATCGTGGTGCTGGAAAACATCGTGCGGCGCCGGTCCGAAGGAATGGGCGCACGGGCGGCGGCGGTTCTGGGCACGCAACAGGTGTTCTTTGCCGTGCTTGCCACCACGACGACGCTGGCGGCGGTGTTCATCCCGCTGTCGTTCCTGCCCGGCCAGACCGGCGGGCTGTTCCGCGAGTTCGGCTTTACGCTGGCGATTGCGGTTCTGTTATCCTCGGTCACCGCGCTTAGCCTGTGTCCGGTGCTGGCGTCAAAGCTTTTGCGCCCCCATGAGGCCGAAACGGGTCTGATGACCCGGCTTGGCGCCAAACTGTCAGGCTTCTACGCCAACCTGCTGCGGCTGTGCCTTGGCGCGCCCTTGATTGCGGTCACCTTTGCCCTGTTGTTTGCAGCGCTGGCTGTGGCGATCTTTCCGACCCTGCGGCAAGAGTTGACCCCCGCCGAGGATCGCGCGGTTATCCTTTTGTCGGTGCAGGCCCCGCAAGGCGTATCGCTGGATTACACCGACGCCCGCATGCGCGAGATCGAGGCGCTGGTTGAGCCGCTGCGCGACAGCGGCGAGGTCGCAAGCGTCTTTGCCATTGCTGGGATCGGCGGGCAGGACAGCCGGGGTTTCATCGTCATCACCCTTGCCAAATGGGCCGACCGCACCCGCGGCCAGCAAGAAATTGCGGCCGAAATAAACGGCAAGCTGCGGGGGGTGATCGGGGTGCGCGCCTTCGCCATCCAGCCCAATTCGCTGGGCATCCGGGGCGCGGGTCAGGGGCTTTCCTTTGCGCTGGTGGGCGACAATTACGACGATCTGGCCGACAAAGCCCGCGCTTTGGTGGACAGGATGGAAGCCGATCCGCGGTTTGGTCAGGTGCGGCTTGGGTATGACACCACGCAACCGCAACTGTTTGTCGAGATCGACCGCGCCCGCGCCGAGGATCTGGGCGTGCAGATTGCCGGCATGGGCGAGGCGTTGCAGGCCGTGCTGGATGGCCGGACCGTGGGCACGCTGTTTCTGGATGACAACAGTTTCGACATCCGGCTGGTGTCGAACGCCGATCCGGTGAATGATCCCGGCGATCTGGAACGGATCTTCGTGCCCTCGGGCGATGGGCTGATGGTGCCGATTTCCAGCTTTGTGACCCTGACCGAACGCGCCGTTGCGCCCGAACTGCCGCGCGAGTCGCAAATGCGGTCGGTGTCGATCACCGCCGGGCTGACGCCGGATCTGGCGCTTGGCGACGCGTTTACCGAAGTGCAGGGGCTGGCGGGCGACCTGTTGACCGACACCACACGCATCGTGCCGCTGGCCGAGGCGACGACGCTTGGCGAAACATCGTCCGGGTTGATCATCACCTTTGGCATCGCGCTTATTGTGGTGTTTCTGGTGCTGTCGGCGCAGTTTGAGAGCTTTGTCTCCGCCATCATCGTGATGGCCACCGTGCCGCTTGGCCTTGCCTGCGCCGTGTTTGCGCTGCTGCTGACCGGGGGCAGTCTGAACGTCTATTCCCAGATCGGGCTGGTTTTGCTGGTGGGCATCATGGCCAAGAACGGCATCTTGATTGTCGAGTTTGCCGATCAGTTGCGCGAAAAAGGCGCCTCGGTGCGAGAGGCGATCGAACAGGCCGCCGTCACCCGCCTGCGGGCGGTGATGATGACGATGGTGGCCACGGTTCTGGGCGGTTTGCCGCTGTTGCTGGCCAGCGGCGCGGGGGCCGAGGCGCGCGCGGTGCTGGGGTCTATCATCGTGGGGGGGCTGGGGTTGGCCACGCTGGCGACACTGTTCATCACCCCGGTGGCCTATCTGCTGCTGGCCGGGTTTTCCCGCTCGCGCGCGGCGGAAGCGGAATTGCTGACGGCAGAACTGGAGCAGGTGGCGCAACAGCCGGCAGAATAACCATTACCCGGCAATTGCCCGCGCAAACAGGCGCGCCAGCTGGCGTTGCCCCTCGCGATACCCGTCCAGCGTCTGGCCGGGGAATTTCAGCCCCATGGCCGACACCATGATGGTGCGGGCCACCGTTTCGGGCGAGCCGATGCCATCGGCCATCGGCAGGGCCGTAAGCCAGCGGGACAGCACGGCGATCTTGCGCGCCTCGGCCTGATCGGCAAGGTCGCGGGTCAGGGTCATCCCCGCATCCAGCAGTTCGGACCCGTGCGGCGTGCCCAGCACCACATCCATGAACTTGCCATCCTTGGCGACAAAGGCCGCGATCAGCGCCTGTTCCGGGGTCTGGCCGGGGGCCATCAGCGCCGCTTCCATCGCGACCATCGCTTCGGTGAAATAGCGCCCGGCAAGGGTGCGGAACACGTCGTCCTTGTTGCGGTAATGCAGATACAGCGCGGAGCGCGAGATCCCCACGCCGCGCGCGATGTCATCCATCGTGGTGCGGCGAAACCCATAGGTGGCAAAGGCGTGAAAAGCCGCGTCAAGGATCATGTCCTGACGGTCAGCCGCGCGGCCCGCCCCGAGTGGGGGCGGCTTGTGATCCTCAACGCTCATGAACCCGATCTGGCGAAAATTGCGACATGTGTCAATTGACATTCTGACATTCTACGCTCATTTTGTCATGATACGAGATGTGATCGCCAGAAGGAGCCGCCCATGCCCACAACCCTGACCGTAAACGGCACCAGTGCGACTGTGGACCTGCCGGATGATACCCCGCTTCTGTGGGCCCTGCGGGACGGGTTGAACCTGACCGGCACGAAATACGGCTGTGGCGTCGCGGCTTGCGGGGCCTGCACGGTGATGGTGGACGGGGTTGCGGTGCGGTCGTGCCAGACGGCTCTGGGCGATGTGGCGGGGGCTGATGTCACCACGATCGAAGGTCTGGGCACCCCTGCGGCGCTGCACGCGGTGCAGGCGGCATGGATCGAGCATCAGGTCGCGCAATGCGGTTACTGCCAGTCCGGCCAGATCATGCAGGCCGCCAGTCTTCTGGCGGAAAATCCCGCGCCGACACCGCAAGAGATTGACGAAGCCATGGATGGCAACCTGTGCCGCTGTGGTGCTTATCCCCGCATCCGTGCCGCCGTGCTGGATGCCGCCACCCGCCTGCGTGAGGTCTGAACATGAGCCGCATTGGAACCATTGCCCGCCGCACCTTCCTGATCGGCTCTGCCGCCATTCTGGGCGGGGTCGCCTTTGGCACTTACGCGTATCGCAAGCCGCACCCCAACCCGATTGCGGGCGCAGGCATTGGCGCGATCACGCCTTACGTGCTGATCGATCCGCAGGGTGTCACCATCATCACCCCGCGCGCCGAGATGGGTCAGGGCGTGCAATCGACCCTTGCCGCGCTGGTGGCCGAGGAACTGGATCTGCCGTGGGATCAGGTCCGGGTGATGCATGGCCCGCCTGCGGCTGCCTATTACAACGGCGGCATGCTGGAGGAAGGCGTGCCCTTTGCCCCGACCGACGAAAGCTGGCTGGCGGAAACCGCGCGATCTGCCATGGCGATCCCGGCGAAGTTTCTGGCGATGCAGATCACAGGCGGTTCCACCTCGACCCCCGACGCCTATGAGAAAATGCGCGCCGCAGGTGCCGTGGCCCGCGCGGCGCTGGTGCAGGCCGCCGCCCGCCGTCTGGGTGTTGGCGCCGACACGCTGCGCACCGAAGGGGGAGCGGTGATCGCTGCCGATGGCTCCCGCATTGCCTATACCGAACTGGCGGTAGAGGCTGCGGAAAGCCCGCTGCCCGCCGTGCCACCCCTGAAGGAGCGGGCTGACTGGACCTTGCTTGGCACGTCGTTGCCGCGCGTGGATATGGTGGGAAAGTCAACCGGAACCGCGCAATACGCCGGCGATATCCGCCTGCCCGGCATGCGCTTTGCCACCGTGCGGATGAACCCCGCCATCGGGGCGGCGATGAACAGCTTTGATGCCACCGCCGCGTTGCAGGTGCCGGGGGTGGAGGGGGTGATTAACCTTGGCAATGGCGTTGCCGTGGTGGCCAACACCACATGGGCGGCGATGCGGGGTGCAAACGCCGTTACCTTCGACTGGGCTCCGGCCAGCTATCCGGCCACGTCGGCAGAAATGCGCGAACAAATTGCCGCCGCCTTCACCGCCGACACCCTCAACGCCACCCCGCGCAACGATGGCGACGTGGCCCGCGCCGAAGGCAAGATATGGGAGGCGGAATATCACGTCCCCACCCTGACCCATGCCACGATGGAGCCGATGCAGGCCACCGCGCATCTGCAGGATGGCAGGCTGGAGATCTGGGTCGGGACCCAGGCCCCCGGCTTTGCCCGCGCCGCTGCGGCCAAGGCAGCCGGTGTGGCCGAGGACAACGTGACCCTGCACACCACCCTGATGGGCGGCGGCTTTGGCCGGCGCACCGAAGTGGATGCCGCAGTCTATGCCGCACAGGTCGCCGCCGCGATGCCCGGCACGCCGGTGGTGGTCACATGGTCGCGCGAAGAGGACATGGCGCACGGCATGTTCCGCCCGATGGCCACCGCCCGCGTCAAGGGCAGCGTGAAGGATGGCGCGGTCGAGACGCTTGATCTGGCGATCTGTGCGCCCTCGATCATGGAAACCTTTGCCGAGCGGTTCGGCGTGCCGCTGGCGGGCCCCGACAGCACGCTTTCGCAGGGCGCGTGGGAACAACCCTACGGCTTTGCCAATTACCGCGTGACCACGCACAAGGCCCCACGCACCGTGCCACACGGGTTCTGGCGGTCGGTGGGGGCCTCGCACAACGGGTTCTTCCACGAAAGCGCTGTGGACGAGCTGGCGCATCTGGCAGGCGTAGATCCGCTGGAGTTCCGTCTGCGCCAAATTGCGCACGAGCCATCCCGCAAGGTGCTGGAAGCGGTCGCCGACATGTCGAACTGGTCCAGCCCGCGCCCGAACCGCGCGCTTGGCGTGGCCTTTTGCCTGTCGTTTGGTGTGCCAACGGCAGAGGTGATCGAGGTGGAGGACACACCGGACGGGATCCGGCTGACCAATGCCTGGGCTGCGGTGGATGTCGGCGTGGCGCTTGATCCGCGCAACATCGAAGCGCAGGTTTCTGGTGCTATGGTTTTTGGTCTGTCTGCCGCGCTCAACGGGCAGATCACCTTTGCGGGGGGGCATGTGGAGCAGCAGAATTACTGGGATTATGAACCCATGCGCATACACCAATGCCCTGAGATCCAGGTGCGGATTCTGGAAAGCGGCGGCAAGATCCGCGGGATTGGCGAGCCGGGCACACCCCCCGCCGCCCCTGCGCTGGCCAACGCGCTTTTTGCCCTGACAGGTCAGCGGGCACGGGAATTGCCGCTTTCCAAGACATTTGCGTTTGCCTGACCCGTCAGGTGCTATCCGGCAATCGTCACCCGCGTGCCCCAGTCTTCGCACGCGCTCATCAGGCTGTCGGGCAGCGCCTGATCGGTGAACACCGCGTCCAGCTCTGACAGGCTGGCGATGCGGGCCGGGGCAGACCGGCCCAGCTTGGTGTGATCGGTCACCAGAAAAGATTGCCGCGCCTGCCGGATGATGGCGCGGCTGACCCGCACCTCGGCCAGATCGAAGTCAAGCAGGTCGCCATCCCGGTCCAGCGCAGATGTGCCGATGATGGCAAAATCCACCTTGAACTGTTCGATGAACTGGGTGGTCAATTCCCCCACCAGCCCGCCATCGCTGCGGCGCAGCGCCCCACCGGCCACCATGATTTCGCAGCTTGCGTTGGTGACCAGAATATTGGCCACGTTCATGTTGTTGGTCACCACCGTGATATTGCGGTGATGCACCAGCTCGCGCGCGACAGCCTCGGTCGTGGTGCCAAGATTCAGGATCATCGACGAATTGTCGGGAATCGCCGCTGCGCAGGCCCGCGCGATGGCGGTCTTGGCCGCCTCATTCATCCGGCGCCGGGCCTCATAGCCGATGTTTGACACCCCGGTGCGCGGGACGGCCCCGCCATGCACCCGGTCCAGATGCCCGGCCTCGGCCAGTTCGGTCAGGTCGCGGCGGATGGTCTGCAACGTCACATCAAAGCGTTGCGCCAGATCCTCGACCACCACCCGGCCTTCTTGCCGCGCGATTTCCAGAATGCCCGTCTGTCGAAAGTTCAGTGCCACCGGATCCATCCTTTTGATGCTGCCTTATTGGCACAAGAGCGCAGAGCTTGTCACCCGCCCGGTAGCAATGCTGCACATGCATTCCTTTTTGCGCGATTGCAGAATAATTCACGCGATAAGCGGTCCATATTATGAGAATAGTTCGTATCAATGTTCGTTTTATAACAAAACGCGTATAAACGAAAAAATATGTTGACGCATGCCGGATCGGTGATGCAGGGTCACCGGGCGGAGGGGACAACCTTTGCAAAGGGGGATTCAAACGTGACAGATGCCCAGCGGCCCGATGTGGCCGACCTGTTCATCATTGGAGGCGGCATCAACGGATGCGGCATCGCACGCGACGCGGCGGGGCGTGGTCTTTCGGTCATTCTGGCCGAACAGGGTGATCTTGCACAGGCCACCTCGTCATCTTCGACCAAGCTTTTCCACGGCGGCCTGCGGTATCTTGAGTATTTTGAATTCCGCTTGGTGCGCGAGGCGCTGGAAGAGCGGGAGACCCTGCTTGCCGCCATGCCACATATCTCTTGGCCGATGCGGTTCGTGCTGCCCTATCACCGCGACATGCGGTTCGAGGGCGACACACCAACCAGCCGTCTTATGGTCGTTGTGATGCCCTGGATGAAAGGTCGTCGCCCGGCTTGGCTGATCCGGCTTGGCCTGTTTTTGTATGACACGCTGGGCGGGCGCAAAATTTTGCCCGCAACGCGCACGCTGGATCTGCGCCGCGACCCGGCCGGGACGCCGCTCAACCCGAAATTTGTCCACGCCTTTGAATATTCTGATTGCTGGATCGAGGATTCGCGGCTCGTCGTCCTGAATGCCCGCGATGCGCAAGCGCGCGGCGCGCGGATCATGGTTGAAACCCCGGTGGTGAGCGCCACCCGCATGGGCGACCATTGGGAGGTTGTCACCAACGGTGCGCAAGGCCGCGTCACCCACCGCGCCCGCGTTCTGGTCAATGCCGGCGGACCCTGGGTCGAGGATATCATCCGCAACGTTGCGCGCATCAATTCGACCGAAGGTGTGCGGCTGGTGCGCGGCAGCCATATTGTAACCCGCAAACTGTATGACCACGACCGCTGTTACTTCTTTCAAGGGACTGATGGCCGCATCATCTTTGCCATTCCCTATGAACAGGATTTCACCCTGATCGGCACCACCGACAAGGATCATCAGGGCGCACCCAAAGATGCCGTCTGCACCGATGAGGAACGCGACTATCTGCTGGATTTCGCCTCGCGATACTTTGCCAAGCCGGTGACGCGGGATGATGTGGTCTGGACCTATTCCGGTGTACGTCCACTTTATAACGACGGTGCCAAATCGGCCACCGCCGCGACGCGCGACTATGTGCTGTCGCTGGATCAGGCCGGCGCCCCGCTGCTGAATGTGTTCGGCGGCAAGATCACCACCTATCGTCGGCTGGCGGAGTCGGCACTGGAAAAGATGCTGCCGTTCTTTCCGGGGACCAAGGGCAAATGGACAGCGCGCCAGCCGCTTCCAGGCGGGGATTTCCCGATTGATGGTGTGCCCAAGCTGATCGCACAGTTGAAGGCGGCGCATCCCTATCTGTCAGATTATCACGCCGCCCGCCTGATCCGCGCCTATGGCACCGAAGCCGTGACGTTGTTGGGCGACGCAAAATCACAAGACGATCTGGGCCGTGATTTCGGCGCAACTCTGACAGAAGCCGAAGTGCGCTGGCTGATGACGCACGAATACGCCCGCCACGCTGCTGATGTTGTCTGGCGGCGGACAAAGCTCGGTCTGCGTCTGACCGCTGAACAGATCGCTCAGATCGACAGCTTCATGAGCACAATGCGGGCTGTCACCCCGGCCGCGGAATAAAGGACGATCAATGGCGCTGAACCTGCAAGACGTGTCAAAAGTGGTAGAGGGGCGGGTGCATATCCACCCGACCAGCCTGACGCTGCAAAAAGGCACGATGAATGTGCTGCTTGGCCCCACGCTTTCGGGCAAGACATCGCTGATGCGGCTGATGGCCGGGCTTGATACGCCAAATACGGGTCGCATCCTTTGGAATGGGCAGGATGTGACGGGCATGCGGGTGCAGGATCGCCATGTGGCGATGGTTTACCAGCAGTTCATCAACTATCCCGGCCTGACGGTATATGAAAATATCGCTTCGCCCCTGCGGATCATGGGGTGGGACGCGAAAGCAATCGACAAGGCCGTGCATGAAACGGCGGATATGATGCGCCTTGGCCCGATGCTGTCGCGCAAACCGCTGGAGCTTTCGGGCGGCCAGCAACAGCGCTGCGCCCTGGCGCGTGCACTGGTGAAAGGCGCGGGGCTGGTGTTGCTGGATGAACCGCTTGCCAACCTTGACTACAAGCTGCGCGAGGAGTTGCGCATCGAGATACCGCGGATCTTTGAAGCCTCCGGCGCGATCTTTGTCTATGCCACAACCGAACCCGAGGAGGCGCTGCTTTTGGGCGGCCAGACAGCGGCGCTGCACGAGGGGCGGGTCACACAATTCGGCGCGACGCCGCAAGTGTATCGCCAGCCCGCCGACATGACCACCGCACGGGTGTTTTCCGATCCGCCGATGAACTTTCTGCCATGCGTCAAGACCTTTGCCCAGCTTGCCTTGAGCGAGACGACGACACCCGCCACCGGCGCCTTCGCCGACCTGCCCGATGGCACCTACACTGCTGGGTTCCGCGCGAACCATCTGGCGCTGCACGCACAATCGGCTGATGCCATTCCGTTCCACTGCATCTTGAACGTGACCGAGATCACCGGGTCGGAAACCTTTCTGCACCTGTCGCACGGGGCCGACAAATGGGTGGGTCTTGTCCACGGCGTGCAGGATTTGGTTGACGGGGCCGAGGTGACGGTCTGGCTGGAGCCTTCTCACATCTATCTGTTCGACACTCACGGCCGGCTTGCCGCTGCTGCCACCTATGCGCAGCCAGACCTGAAGGGAGCCGCGTAACATGGCACAGATCACGCTGAAAAATCTTGCGCACAGCTATTTGCCGAACCCCACCGGGGAAGAGGATTTCGCGCTCAAGCAGATGGACCATGTCTGGCAGGATGGTGGCGCCTATGCGCTGCTGGGCTCATCGGGTTGCGGCAAGACCACGCTGTTGAACATCATCTCGGGTCTGCTGCGCCCAAGCCAGGGCCGTGTGCTGTTCGGGGACCGCGACGTAACCGATGCACCCACGTCCGAACGAAACATCGCGCAGGTTTTCCAGTTTCCAGTGGTTTACGACACCATGTCCGTGCGCGATAATCTGGCCTTTCCGCTGCGCAATCGCGGGATGGACCCGGCCTATATCGCAGATCGCGTGCAACAGATCGCCCAGATGATCGGGATGGAAGCGACGCTGAACCGCAAGGCCCAAGGACTGACGGCCGATGCCAAGCAAAAGATCAGCCTTGGCCGCGGCATGGTGCGCGAGGATGTCAACGCCATCCTGTTCGACGAACCGCTGACCGTGATCGACCCCCACATGAAATGGGAATTGCGCACGCAACTCAAGAAGCTGCACCGCGATTTTGGCCATACGATGATCTATGTCACCCATGACCAGACCGAGGCCCTGACCTTCGCCGACAAGGTGGTGGTGATGTATGACGGCCGCGTGGTTCAGATGGGCACGCCGGAAGAATTGTTCGAGACCCCGGCGCATACCTTCGTGGGCTATTTCATCGGCTCGCCCGGCATGAACCTGCTGTTTGCCCAGATCGACGGAAACCGAGCGCATGTGCTGGGCGAAACTGTGGCTCTTGGCGCGTCCTATTCTCCGCTTGCCGGGCGCACCCAGATCGGGATCCGCCCGGAATATGCCACCCTGACGCGTGGCGACGGCCTGCCCGTCAGCATCCTGCGGGTGGAAGATGTGGGCCGCCACCGCCTGATCCGGGCCGAGGTGATGGGGCAGCCCTTCAGCATCGTCGCGCCCGAGGGGCAGGAAATCGGCGCCGATCTGACCCATGTGTCTTTTGCGCCTGAAAAAATCAATGTCTACGCCGACGACTGGCGCGTGCAGGGGGGGGCCATGGCATGAACAAGACCCAGAACAACAAGGCGTGGTTTCTGGTCCTGCCGGTGCTGGTGGTGGTGGCATTCTCCGCCGTGCTGCCGTTGATGACCGTGGTGAACTACGCGATGAACGACACTTTCGGCAACAACCAGTTCTTCTGGGTCGGGCTGGAGTGGTTCGAGGAAATGGTAACCTCGTCACGCCTGCACGGGGCGTTGGGGCGTCAGGTGCTGTTTTCGGTCATCATCCTTTTGATCGAGGTGCCTTTGGGTATCTACATCGCACTGAACATGCCGAAATCCGGGTTCTGGGCGTCATTCTGTCTGGTGGTGATGTCGCTGCCGCTCTTGATCCCGTTCAACGTGGTGGGCACGATCTGGCAGATCTTTGGCCGGGTCGACATCGGCCTGCTGGGGCATACGCTGGCGGCGCTGGGGATCGACTACAATTACACCAACGACCCGCTGGACGCGTGGATCACCGTGATCGTCATGGATGTCTGGCACTGGACGTCGCTGGTGGCGCTGCTGGCCTATGCCGGGCTGCAATCCATCCCGCAGGCCTATTACCAGGCGGCCAAGATCGATCAGGCCAGCCGCTGGGCGGTGTTCCGCTATATCGAGCTGCCAAAGATGCAAGGCGTTCTGCTGATCGCGATCCTGCTGCGCTTCATGGACAGCTTCATGATCTACACCGAACCCTTTGTCGTCACCGGCGGCGGTCCGGGCAACGCCACCACCTTCCTGTCGATCGACCTGGTGAAAATGGCCATCGGCCAGTTCGACCTGGGCCCAGCAGCGGCATTCAGCCTGATGTATTTCCTTGTGATCCTGCTGGTGTCTTGGGTGTTCTTCACCGTGATGACCAACCTTGACCGTCGGGAGGCCAAGTGATGCGTGTCAAACCCTCTGCCATCGTGATGGGTGTCTATCTTCTGCTTTTGATGCTGCCGATCTATTGGCTGGTGAACATGAGCCTGAAGACAAACACCGAAATCCTGTCCAGCTTCACCCTGTTTCCGCAAAACCTGACGTTCCGCAATTACATGGTGATCCTGACCGATCCCAGCTGGTATATGGGCTATGTCAACTCGATCATCTACGTCACGATGAACGTGGTGATCTCGCTCGCCGTGGCCCTGCCCGCCGCCTACGCGTTTTCACGCTACAGCTTCATGGGCGACAAGCACCTGTTTTTCTGGCTGCTGACCAACCGCATGGCCCCGCCCGCCGTTTTCGCGCTGCCGTTCTTCCAGCTTTATTCGTCAGTGGGACTGTTCGACACCCACATCGCGGTTGCACTGGCACATTGCCTGTTCAACGTGCCCCTCGCGGTCTGGATCCTGGAAGGCTTCATGCGCGGTGTGCCGAAGGAAATTGACGAAACCGCCTATGTCGATGGCTACAGTTTCCCCAAGTTTTTTGTGAAAATCTTCATGCCCCTGATCGCCAGCGGCATCGGGGTGGCCGCCTTCTTCTGCTTCATGTTCTCGTGGGTCGAGTTGCTGCTATCGCGCACGCTCACCTCTGTGAACGCCAAGCCGATCGCCGCCACCATGACCCGCACCGTCTCGGCATCCGGCATGGACTGGGGCGTGCTGGCCGCTGCCGGGGTGCTTACAATCGTGCCAGGTGCCTTGGTGATCTACTTTGTGCGCAACTACATTGCCAAGGGCTTCGCCCTCGGGAGGGTGTGATGACCATGCAAGCCGTGAAACGTCCCAACTGGACCCTGATCACCCTCGGTGCCGCCGTTCTTATGGCCGCAATCCTCATCGCCCTGCTGCTGGCCGCACCACAGAAAGACGGTGCCACCGCCTGGTTTGCCCCGATGAACCCCGGCGGATGGATGGCCTGGACGCTGCCGGTGGCGCTGTTTTTCTGGGCCGTTGCCAGCCTGCTTGTGGTCTTCACCCTGCTGGCGATCCGTTTTCCCGAAACCCCGCGCGTGGGCATCTTGCGGATCGAGACCACGCGCGGCGACCGTTTGTTCATATCCCTGCTCGGCTCGGCCTTTCTGTGCCTGGGTTGGCTGTTTTTCTTCGGGGCCCCGCTTTGGGGTGCCCTCATCCTCTGCCTTGTCTATCTCGCGGCGGTGTTTCGCTGGGTCTAGACAGGACGGCCACGACCGGACGCCACGCGCGCCCGGCACCACATCTGATGTCTTACACTTCTGGGAGGAAATGAAATGAGACTTCGTCATACCACCACCGCCATGGCGCTTGCGCTGATGGCAACCGGGTCGGCCCCCGCCTGGGCCGACATGGACGCCGCCAAAGCGTTCCTCGACGCCGAAATCGGCGAGATGTCGACGCTTGACCGCGCCGCCCAAGAGGCCGAAATGCAGTGGTTCATCGATGCCGCCAAACCCTATGCGGGGATGGATATCAAGGTGGTGTCGGAAACCATCACCACCCATGAATATGAATCCAAGGTGCTGGCCGACGCCTTTACCACGATCACCGGCATCAAGATCACCCACGACTTGATCGGCGAAGGCGATGTGGTCGAAAAGCTGCAGACTCAGATGCAGTCGGGCGAGAACATATATGACGCCTATGTCAACGACAGCGATCTGATCGGCACCCACTGGCGCTATCAGCAGGCCCGCAATCTGACCGAATGGATGGGTGGCGAAGGCGCGGCGGTTACCAGCCCGACACTCGATCTGGCGGACTTCATCGGCAAGCAGTTCACCACCGGGCCCGATGGCAACCTGTATCAGTTGCCGGACCAGCAGTTCGCCAACCTCTATTGGTTTCGCTACGACTGGTTCAACGACGAAAAGACCAAGGCCGATTTCAAGACCAAATACGGCTATGACCTTGGCGTGCCGGTCAACTGGTCGGCTTACGAAGACATCGCCGAATTCTTCACCGGCCGCGATATGACCTATGCCGGAGGGCCGACCGAAGTGTTCGGCAACATGGACTACGGCAAGAAAGACCCCTCGCTTGGCTGGCGCTACACCGACGCGTGGATGTCGATGGCCGGCATGGGCGACAAGGGTGAGCCCAACGGTCTGCCGGTCGATGAATGGGGTGTGCGGGTCAATGAACAATCCCAGCCCGTCGGATCCTGCGTGGCACGGGGCGGGGCCACAAATGATGCCGCCGCAGTCTATGCGGTGACCAAGGCGATCGAGTGGCTGCAAAAATACGCGCCACCCGCCGCTGCAGGCATGACCTTTGGCGAGGCGGGCCCTGTCCCGGCACAAGGCAACATCGCCCAGCAGATGTTCATGTACACCACTTTTGTGCCGTCGCTGGTCGAACCTGGCCTGCCGATCATGAACGAGGACGGAACCCCGAAATGGCGGCTCGCCCCCTCTCCGCATGGCGCCTACTGGCAAGAAGGCACCAAGGTCGGCTATCAGGATGTGGGATCGTGGACGCTGATGAAATCCACCCCGGTGGACCGGGCGCAGGCCGCGTGGCTTTATGCGCAGTTCGTGACGTCGAAAACCGTGGATGTGAAAAAAGCCCATGTCGGGCTGACCTTCATTCGCGAGTCGACGATCCAGCACGACAGCTTCACCGAACGTGCGCCGCAACTGGGCGGTCTGATCGAATTCTACCGCTCGCCCGCCCGGGTCCAATGGTCGCCGACCGGCACCAATATCCCGGACTATCCGAAAATGGCGCAGCTGTGGTGGCAGAACATCGGCGACGCCATGTCAGGTGCCAAAACCCCGCAAGCCGCGCTTGACGCCCTGTGCGAAGAGCAGGAACGCGTGATGGAGCGTATTGAACGCGCCGGTGTTCAAGGGGATATCGGCCCGAAAATGAACGAGCCGCAAGACCCACAGGTCTGGCTGGACGCGCCCGGTGCGCCGGTGGCCAAGTTGGAAAACGAAAAGCCGATGGGTGAAACCATCAGCTATGACGAGCTGATCAAATCCTGGAACTGATCTGAAACAACGATGGGGCATGGCGATTGCCTTGCCCCATTCACCTGTTCTCAAATATCCCCGCCGGAGGCTCCCTGCAGAGGCAAAAGGAGCCTCCGGCGGGGATATTTGAGAACAGATGAAATCAAGAGATGCGGAACACGGTGACATGACCCATATCCTTGCCATTGATCAAGGCACCACATCCAGCCGCGCGATCCTGTTTGATACGGGGCTGCGGGTCGTGGCTTCGGCGCAAGAGGAATTCCCGCAGCACTACCCCAGATCCGGTTGGGTGGAGCACGATCCGTCAGACCTTTGGTCGACGGTAGCGGCAACGGCCCGCGCGGTGATGGAAAAGGCAGGGATCAAGGCCAGCAGCATTGCGGCGATCGGCATCACCAACCAGCGCGAGACCACCCTGATCTGGGACCGCGCGACTGGCCAGCCCATCCACCGCGCCATCGTCTGGCAGGATCGGCGGACCGCAGATATGTGTGACGCGCTGAAACTGGCGGGACATGAGCCGATGATCACTGCCCGCACCGGGCTGCTGCTCGACCCGTATTTCAGCGCGACCAAGGTGAAGTGGCTTCTGGATCACGTGGACGGGGCCCGCGCCCGCGCCGAAGCCGGCGGTCTGGCCTTTGGCACGGTCGACAGCTGGCTGATCTGGAACCTGACCGGCGGGCGCGTGCATGCGACCGACGCCACCAACGCCGCCCGCACCATGCTTTACAACATCGGCACGGGTGCGTGGGATGAAGAGATCTGCACCCTGATGGGGGTTCCGATGACTCTCTTGCCCGAGGTCAAGGATTGTGCCGCCCACTTCGGCAACACACGCGCCGATCTGTTTGGCCGCGAGATCCCCATAGCAGGCGTTGCAGGCGACCAGCAGGCCGCGACTGTGGGGCAGGCCTGCTTTACTCCCGGCATGATGAAATCCACCTACGGCACGGGATGTTTTGCGCTTTTGAACACGGGGGGCGACCGGGTGCCCTCCACCCATCGGCTGCTGACGACCATCGCCTATCAGTTGGACGGCAAGCCGACCTATGCGCTTGAAGGCTCGATCTTCATTGCAGGGGCTGTGGTGCAATGGCTGCGCGACGGGCTGAAACTCATCAGACACGCATCCGAAACGCAAGGCTTGGCAGAGTCGGCTGACGCGGCGCAGGATGTGGTGCTTGTGCCGGCCTTCACCGGCCTGGGAGCGCCTTATTGGCGACCCGACTGTCGTGGCGCGGTTTATGGCCTGACACGCAATTCTGGCCCTGCAGAGATGGCCAGAGCCGCCCTTGAGTCTGTCGGATACCAGACCCGCGACTTGCTGGAGGCAATGCGCGCCGACTGGGGTGCGGCGGCCGAAGGGGTGCTGCGGGTTGATGGGGGCATGACCGCGAGCGACTGGACCATGCAGTTCTTGTCTGACATCCTTGGTGCTCCGGTCGACCGGCCACAGATCACCGAAACGACCGCCCTTGGCGCAGCCTACCTTGCCGGGTTGCACGCCGGGCTTTGCGGCGGCCCTGCTGAGTTTGCAAAAAGCTGGGCCCTTGACCGGCGCTTCGAGCCGCAGATGGAGACAGCGACCCGCGCCGCCAAATATGCCCGTTGGGGTCGGGCAGTACGGGCCACCATGTCGGTATAGGTTTTGCCACTCTTCAAACGCAGACCCTTTCGCGACGCCGCTGCCGCCATGCCGTGCGCAAACCACCACAGGGCGCGGGCCATTCCAACACGATGGATGACCCAAGCAACATCCACATCGGAAGGGGGGGTGTACATCCTGCCCCACGCAGCGGTCGCCGAATGCGCCCTGGAGGGCACCGGAAGCGTGCGCGCTACACCCTCCCGCGCGCGCAGCCAAAGCCACGATCAAGGGAATCAGTGGCTTCGCCCGTGCGACAGCACCGCGTGGGAAGGCGAACCCTGAATTGCCTGCTGGACTTTGCAGCTCCCAGCGCCCTGAGACACCGAAAGTTAACAGCTTCGCATCGAATTGAAGTGGTGGCGAGGGGGGGACTCGACGCCATGCACAACGTTTGCTCAATGTCTGTTGACTTTCATTAGGTTAAGGCAGACCAACCTAGTCGGAATTGCTAGTCGGAATGGGTGGCAGAGTGGCAGGCAAGAGCAAAAACGGGGCAACTCGATTGCTTCGTCTTCAGGGCGAAACATGGTGGTTCAAGCAGGATGTTCCTGCCGCCTGTCAGGCGATCTGCGGGAAGAAGGTGTGGATGGAAAACCTCGCCACGGCAGACGTCAGAGTAGCCAAGGCGCGGCGCGATGCGCTGGAAGCTGAAACGAAGCAAGCGTTCGCAGATATGCGCGCCGGGCGATGGGCGAAGGGCCGTGAACTATCACCGTCAGACCGTGGTGCCCTCTGGCGCGAAACGCTCATTGCCCTGTCGCTTCAGCAACGTGCAGATGGGCGAGAACTTGTCAGGGATAAATCCGCCATCGAAACGGGCTGGTCCCTCAGCAGTGAAGAATTGGAACCCGACCAAGCCGATGTGGCCCACCACGCCGAAGAAGCCGAGCGGGATAGCCTTCGCGGTTCTGAAAAGGTCGCCTTTGAGGATGCCCGGTTGGGTCGAGTGGCGGTGGATCACCATCTTGATGACTACATCAAAGCAATATCCGCCTTGGCCCCAGCGACACAGGCAGGCCGAAAGGGCCATGTCCTACAGTTCAAGGTGTGGTGCGCAGCTGACAAAGTGGAGTTGGCGAGGGTCGACCGAAAGCTGGCAGGCCGATACGTCACACAAAAGATTGACGGCATGCACCCCAAGACGGCAGAGGCGCACCTGTCTTCGCTCCGGTCCTACTGGTCCTTCCTTCACGCTAGGGGTCACATTGTTGGTGGTGATGACAAGGGCGGGCCATGGGCTGACCAGCGCATTCGCGTAAAGGCGAAGAGGATGGAACGGGGTAGTCGGGAAGAGGAGCGGCCCTTCACTGCTGAAGAAGTAAACGCACTTCTTCACACGCCCTATCCCGCTGGCATGAATGAAGCCCACCGCGCCCAAGTGGTCGATGCAGTGACGGTCTCTTTGCTTTCAGGAATGCGGATGGAAGAAATCCTGACGCTGTGGGTCGAAGAGGTGAGCGACGGGGTGTTTGATATTCAGCAGGGCAAGACTGAGGCAGCGGCCCGCAAGGTGCCAATTCATCCGGCTCTGACGGAGTTGGTAAAAAGGCGGATGAAGGGCAAAGGTCCGAAAGATTGGCTATTCCATGAACTTAAGGCGGAGCGCGACCCCGGCGACACATTCGGCAAGCGGTTCCACCGATACCGTCTGAACGTCGGTGTTGATGACAAGCGGGAAGGAAAACGCCGCAGTCTGGTAAACTTCCATTCCGCCCGCCGCTGGTTTATCACTGCCGCCCGCCACGCGGACCAACCACGGGAAACCATTGGCGACGTTGTCGGCCACCGGGCGGACAAGAAGGACATCACCTTTGGCGTCTATACCCAAGGGGCTTCGGAGGCGCAGTGGAGGGCCTGTGTTGAAGCCGTTTGCTTACCGCCGACGCCCCCGCATGTTGCGCCATGAGGTGAGAGGCCACGCATTCTTTGCGTGACCCTCCTTGTATACCCGCGACCGACTTGTGGTTCAGGTGTTGCGTTGCAGGGAGATGATCACCCGATGCGAGAAACAGGACATGTCGATAGTCGTCCGCTGCCTCATGGGTGACGGTGGCGACAGGCAGGGCAATTTTGAAGCTGCTGGTCAACACGCTGCGGACGTGGGCGGAGATGGTGTTGTCTTCGGTCATAGGGTGAGTTCCTTGGTCATTGGTTCGGGTTGGCGCTGGGGCGCATGTGAGGGGGGCGCGGAGTCCCTTGGCGGGTTCCGGCTGAGGGTTGTCAGGGGTTTGCGTGAAGGGGCTGCGGCGGGGGTCTGAGAAGGTCAGGGGGCTGATGGCGCTGCCGGGGCTGAGATGGTGAACCTGTTGGTCAGCCTCGGAACGAGGGGTCGTCAACACGGTGCAACTTCACATCGGCTTCGCCTTGGAGACCATGACGACATGACCCCTGATGCTGAACAGCGTCAGCGGCTGGTCATCACGATGGGCTTGCGGTGCAATGTGAAGGACGTGGCCGCGTCGGAGGAACTCCGAGGCAATGTTGCCCGTCTAAGTGAACCTGTTGGTCAGCCTCGGAACGAGGGTTCCCCAACACGGTGCAGCCCTAGAAGGGTTGGCTTGATGGGGTGGTCATGCGGTCCGCCGCCCCGAGGTGCAGCCTGTTGGTCTATCTCGGAACGAGGGTTCATTAACACGGTGCAGCTAAAGGTTCTCCCTAACAGGTGCGGAGGCGGATTGCTTCAAGCGGCATCTTTCATGTCTGATTGCCTGACCTTCTGAATGCGCTTGTCAGCCGACTGCACCAGCAATTCCCGAAAGTCCCAGCCCTCAGGTCGTGCTGGCAGTTTCGCTTTCGCGGATAACCTTGAAGTCATGCTGATGGTGCCCCCGAAAAATTCCCCCTTATAGGTGCGGAGGCGGCTTTCGGTGGCCTCAGTCCCGTCGAGTTCCCCGGTTTCAGGTTCGGGGCATCGGGCGAAGATCACGGCACAGACGCCGTGACCCCAGAACTTTCTGCAATAAGCATCTGCCGCCTGTGCAATCGTCTTGTAAGTGCCGGGGGCGCGGCGGTGAAACAATCCCCGGTCTTCGCGGCCAGCGCCAAGCAACCGTGGGTCTGACAGGATGTTGCGGAGTTGGGCATCATGCACCCGTGCCGCGTCAATCAATGCGGCCATGAACCCAAGGCGATCACTGGGGGGCATTGCATATAGGTCATGAGCGAGCCACTTCGCACGACTGAAATGGTCAGAAGCGCGGCGTCGGAGTTCGAGGCTTTCGGCCACCGTGCGGGTGCACCGAGTGCTGTTCCTCTGACAAGGCCGGGCGCAGAAACGCTGGTCCTTCCGATTGGGCGCGAAGGGCTGTTGACAGGTCGGACAGGTGGGCAAGTCGGCTTGGTCAAGCATGTGCAAGGGGTGTCCTTTCAGGGGGCGTTCGCGGAGTGCTGATGGGTCAGCCCCGAAAATCCCGTGCCGTCACGATGGGCAGGGCTTCGATCAGCAGTGCCGCGATGATTTCCGACGTAGTCAGGTCCACCCCGTTCTGCGCTGCATAGCGTTCCTGGAGGGCGTCGATTGCCGCAGTGATCTGAGGGCGAAGCCGATGGGTGCGCCACACGATGCTGCGTCCGGGGCGCGCTACGGGCACCACCGGGAAGTCGTGCAGATAGACCATGTGGCTGCGTTCGAGGGACTTGAGGAAGCGAAGGCCGCGATGCGATTTGTCATCGGCATGGCGCGCAAAGGCGGTTGACTGGGGCATGTGAGGGTTTCCTTTGGGGAAGTTTGAGGGGGCGCGCGAGAGGTGGCGCAGGGGCACGACGTGACGCACGGCGAAAAACATGCAGGGCCACCCAGCGTCAGGCAGGTCATGTCACACGGTGGTGGAATTGATCGACAAACGCCCCCACCAAGAGACGCGCGCGTTCAGCGTCTCCGAACGATACGTTCAGGGCAGATGGCGGCGTGTGTGGGCTAAGGTGAGGGTTCTTGGGTCCGACCCCAGTTTCGCGAGGTGCCGCGTCGGGCCAGCTTCTACGACAGCGCACAAGGCAAGGTGTCTGTAGTGCTAGGGTGGGGGTTCTTGCTTTGCCGGGTCGGCTTGTCGGTGTTGCGCCGAGTTGGCGCTACGGGTGACGGTTCGTGTAGCATATGGCTAAGATGTGGGTTCTTGGCCCCCGACCCGGTTCAAGCCGTTTTCTCAAGCCGCTCCAAGGTTCGCATGACCTGCGAAGCAGACCACTTTCCGCCCCGAGCCGTCGCGACCCCGGCCACGTCCAACGCCTCTGCAATCTCTCTCAGGCTTCGTCCCTCGGCCCGTAGCGGTTGCACCAAAGCGGCAACCTTTTGCGCCCTCCCCTCCGCCCCGTCTTGCAGCGCAAGGTTCCGTGCCTCTGTTTTCGGCCTGATGCCACCCAGCTTGCCCCCCTTTGCTTTCGCTTCTGCCAATGCTGCCTTGGTCCTGATCGAGATGAACTCCCGTTCCTGTTGTGCGAGGGCGGCATAGATGTGCAGTTCAAAGTTCCCGGCGCGGGGCATCGAGGCAACCCGGAAAGTCAATCTGGGGTCATCCATCAGGGTGGCAATGAAGGACACCTTGCGCGACAGACGGTCCAGTTTCGAGACAAGCAGCGTTGCCCCCGTTTTCCGTGCGAGGGTCAGCGCCTTGTTCAGTTCTGGTCGGAGGTCGTCTGCCCCTGATCGAATGTCTGTGAACTCTCCCACGACCTCAAAGGGCTGGTCCGCAAACAGATCAAGGAACAGCGACAGGTCGCGCTTCTGCGCATCAAGACCAAGGCCAGATGCACCTTGTTCTTGTGTGCTGACGCGATGGTAGAGGATGAACTGTTGCATTGTTTTGACCTTGGGGCGTTGTGCCTGCCACGACGTAACGTAGTCCCGTTGCTAATGTCAACGTCCGTTGTGCCTGCAACGCGCGATCATGGTGAGGTCTGGCTCACCAGCCTCTTGCGGTTCCGTGCCTCATTCTCAAAGGCAATGCTCCAGCCCGGCAGGTCGATGATGACCTCACCCGGCGCGGGTTGGCTGATGAACTTGCTTGCGGGTGTCGTTTCACGCTGTGTGATAATGGACCAAGGGCCAAGACGCAGTGACAGAAAATGGCGAAAGACTTGAACGCTGACGGTCATGGGCATGGCTCCAAGGTGGCGCGTGATTGCGCGGGGCCATGGTGAGTCCGCGACAGAAACATGTCAACCCATTGACAATAAATGTATAACCGAGATTAACCCGGTGGCGGGTTCAATAGCGGCACGATAGGGCGGCGTTATTGGGCCATGCGGGGGGTGCGCGCGTTCCTCTATATCTATCTCTGAGGCTCACATTTTTCCGGTGAAATGTTTCGGCGCATTCATGGCGTGGGACCGCAAGTCGTCAACTGGCGATATTCGGCTAAGGCGTTCAATCACAAGGCGTTGCCAAAGATGGCCCTCTTGGGTTCTATGGGGCAAAAGCTTTTGGAGGCCACCCGTTGAACCAGCAAGCCCTTTCGTCCTTCCTCTGGTCGGTGGCAAATATACTGCGTGGCGACTACAAGCAGGCCGATTATGGCAAGGTCATCCTGCCGTTCACAGTCCTTCGCCGTCTCGACTGTGTCTTGTCCCCAACCAAGGACGCGGTGCTTGCTGAACATGCCACGCGGCAGGCGCAGGGGATGAACCCGGAACCCTTCCTTCTGCGCAAGGCGGGGCAGACCTTCTACAACACGTCCAAGCTCGACATGAAAAAGCTGATGGGCGATCAGGACAACATCGCCGCCAACCTCTACAGCTACATTCAAGCATTCTCTCCCGACGTCCGCGACATTTTCGAACGGTTCGAGTTTTCGGCACATGTTGACCGGCTGTCCAAGGCGGGGCTGCTGTATCAGGTGGCCGAGAAGTTCGCACAGATCGACCTTCACCCTGACCGGGTGAACAACCACCAGATGGGTCTGGTCTTCGAGGAACTCATCCGGCGCTTTGCGGAACTTTCCAACGAAACCGCCGGGGAGCACTTCACGCCCCGCGAAGTCATCCGCCTGATGGTCAACCTGATGTTCGTTGAGGATGACGACGTGCTGTCGCAACCCGGCGTGGTGCGCACGATCTATGACCCAACGGCGGGCACCGGGGGCATGTTGTCGGTCGCGGGGGAATACCTGAACGAACACAACGATGCCGCGTCATTGGTCATGTTCGGGCAGGAGTTGAACCCTGAGTCCTACGCAATCTGCAAGGCCGACATGCTGATCAAGGGCCAGGACGTCTCGAACATCATCTTCGGCAACACCCTGTCGGATGACGGCCACCCCTCGCAGAAGTTCGACTACATGCTCTCAAATCCGCCCTTTGGGGTGGAGTGGAAGAAGGTCGAGAAGGCTGTCCGCGCGGAACATGAACGCCACGGGTTCAACGGGCGCTTCGGCCCCGGCCTGCCGCGCGTGTCGGACGGCTCGCTCCTGTTCCTGATGCACCTTCTGTCCAAGATGCGCCCCGCCCGCGATGGCGGCAGCCGCTTTGGCATTGTTCTGAACGGCTCCCCCCTCTTCACCGGCGGTGCGGGCAGTGGTGAATCGGAAATCCGCCGCTATGTGCTGGAGAATGATCTGGTCGAGGCGATCATCGCCCTTCCCACCGACATGTTCTACAACACCGGCATTGCGACCTATGTCTGGGTGCTGTCCAACCGCAAACCAGACCACCGTCGCGGCTACGTCCAGTTGATCGACGGGTCGGCCTTCTGGCAGAAGATGCGCAAGTCCCTCGGGTCCAAGCGCAAGGAGATGGGCGACGGCGATATTGCCACCGTCACGCGGCTGTTCGGCGGGTTCCATGAGGCGCAGTTGGCGCGGGTGCTCGACGCCGCTGGCAAGGAACTGGGGCGGCATGTCGTGCTGGCCGGTGAGGCCCCGCCAGCGGCCCCTGAGGGTGGCCGCGTGAAGCTGGCCCCCTTGTCCCGCATCTTGCCCAACGCTGCCTTTGGCTACCGTCAGATCACCGTAGAGCGGCCCCTGAGGGATGCTGTCGGGCGCGTGGTGCTGGGCGAACGGGGCAAGGCGAAAGGCAAGCCGCAGGCGGACAGCGCCCTGAGGGATACCGAGACGGTGCCCTTGGTCGAGGACGTGGCGACCTACTTCAAGCGCGAGGTGCTGCCCCATGCCCCCGATGCGTGGATCGACGCCGAGAAGACCAAGGTCGGCTACGAGATTCCCTTCAACCGGCATTTCTATGTCTTCGAACCGCCCCGCCCGCTGGAGGAGATCGACGCCGAGCTTGCCGGGGTGACGGCACGGATACAGGCGATGCTGGCGGAGTTGTCCGCATGACCCGCCGCTATCCGGCCTACAAGGACTCCGGGGTGGAATGGTTGGGGGAGGTGCCGCAGGGGTGGGAAGTTAGGCCTATCAAGGGCGCGTTCGACGTGGTTGGCGGGACAACTCCCAAGTCTGATGTCCCCGAATACTGGGATGGAGATATCAACTGGGTCACGCCCGCCGACCTCAGCAACCTGCCGTCGCGCTTCATCCATGAGTCTGGACGGCAGATCACCGAAGCGGGGCTAGGGTCATGTGGGACAACGGTCGTTCCCTTGGGGTCTATCGTCCTTTCTGTTCGCGCGCCTATCGGGTCTCTGGCAATTGCTGCGCGCGAAGTCTGCACCAATCAGGGCTGCAAGGCCCTTGTTCCAACGAAACGGGCGCAATCGGATTTCTTCTACTTCGTTCTTGAGGCCGCGCGCGAGGCGTTGAACATATTGGGTAGGGGTTCGACTTTTCTGGAGTTGTCAGGCGATCAGCTTGCAGCCTTCCGCGTCCCCCTTCCGCCCCTCCCCGAACAAACTGCCATCGCGGCTTTCCTTGATCGGGAGACGGCCAAGATCGATGCGCTGGTGGCCGAGCAGCGGCGGTTGATCGACCTCTTGCGCGAAAAGCGGCAGGCCGTCATCAGCCACGCCGTCACCAAAGGCCTGAACCCCAACGCCCCCCTGAAACCCTCGGGCATCGACTGGCTCGGCAACGTGCCGGAGGGGTGGGAGGTTGTCAAACTGTCAGCGTATTTCAAAGCCTCTAAGGGGCCAAGGGGCCAAACGCTGACCAAGGAATATTGCGGGCAGTGTCCCGGTGAATATCCTGTCTACAGCGGTCAGACTGATAGCCTTGGGGTCATGGGCAGCATCGACGACTTTGACTTTGACGCTGGTGACGAGGGCGTACTCTTCTCTACAACCGTTGGCGCGAAGGCCATGACGGTATCGCACATACTCGGCAAGTTTAGCCTGTCACAAAATTGCATGATCATTTCGCCCATATCTGACGCGATCAGGCCGCGTTTCTACTTCCACCACTTCCAACCACTCTTTTCGTATTGCAGAAGCCAGATACCGGACCATATGCAGCCATCTTTCAGAATGAGCGATCTTTACCAGTTCAAGATCGCGCTGCCTCCCAAGGCTGATCAGGACGAGATTGCGTCAAACCTAGATGCACTATCCGCCGAGTTTGATCAGCTCATTGGCGTCGCCTATTCCGCCATCTCCCTAATGCAAGAACGCCGCGCCGCCCTCATCTCCGCCGCCGTCACCGGCAAGATCGACGTGCGGCACCTAGCCCCCCATTCGACGGAAACATCATTTGAGGAGGTTGCCTAGTGGTGACGGCAGGGGATTTTCGCATCTACATGCGCCAACTTGCGGGGAGCGTTTGGAACAAACAGGCGGCGGCCCATTTCTATGGCCTCTCTTTGCAGGAAGAGACCATCACCGAAATCCTCCTGTTGGAGATGGCGCGGACGCTATCGCCATTGGGGTTGCGCGTGGACATGTTCTCCAAGCAGCGAGAGGGTGGGAAGACCCGAACAATCAAGACGACTGACGCGGCTGGACTGACAATTGAGACCAAAAAAGTTATGATAGAGGCTGAAGGTGCGGACTGGGAGTGGTTCGTTGATGGCTTAGGGTCTTGCTCTGCTAGCTTTCGGGTTCAGGCCAAGAAACTCTATCGCGATATCCCGACAAAGGCCGGTCGCTATGGCGGGTTCGAGCCAAACGGAAAGCAAATTGACAATTTAATAAAACATGCTGCCGGAAGCAACCCCATCTACATCCTGTATAATCATGCGGATGTGTTGGACAGCACCCTTTTTGGTCCGTCTCGGTTGCCAGACTATTTCGGGCGCAGTTGCTGGGGCTGTGCGGTGACGACGGCCCAGTTTATGAAGCATGCTGCAAACGAAAAACTTGCGACCATCAAGCCCGGCTGCGTGCCTTGGCATAAGTTCTTCAGCATCGGCAGCCCGTGTCGCCCTGCGGCAGCAATGAAAGATATCGCAAGCGGCTTGACCTTGGGAGATGGCGAAAAACCTCAAGAATTTGTGCCAGCAGAGCGTCGTCCTGACTGGGTCCAAACTCTGAAGAGTGGTGAGGCCGACTTGACTAGTTATCTTGTCGAACATCACTTGCAGGGCGTGGCGTATCTCAATTTTTCTGACGTGCGAGGTTGAATGGTGCGCCACGTTCCTCCGCCCCAAAATCTAGACTTTGACCTTCAGCCTTTGGCAGTCCCCGGCGATGGTGCCGCGTGATGACCCTGCACCGCGAAGTGAATCTTGAGGCCCAAATCTGCGACCGACTGGCGGCGGCGGGTTGGCTGCACTCCGAAGGTGATGCTACGGGCTATGACCGCGCCCGCGCGCTGTTCCCCGCCGATGTGGTGGCATGGGTTCAGGCAAGCCAACCGAAGGCATGGGAGACCCTGACCAAGAACCACGGGGCGGCGGCAGAAGTTATGCTGTTAGACCGCATCCGCAAGCAGATGGACGAGCGGGGCACCTTGGAGGTGTTGCGGCGGGGGGTCGAGATGATCGGCCTTCGCGCGCCGATTGCCTTGGCACAGTTCAAGCCCGCGCTGGCGATGAATGCCGATATCCTGACCCGCTATCACGCCAACCGCCTGCGCGTGGTGCGGCAGGTGCGCTATTCGCAGTCCAACGAAAACAGCATCGACCTTGTCTTGTTCCTGAACGGCCTGCCGGTTGCGACGGCGGAACTGAAGACCGACTTCACCCAAGGCATTCAGGACGCCGTGGACCAGTATCGGTTTGACCGCCACCCTACCCCCAAGGGGCAACGTCCAGAACCCCTGCTGGGCTTCCTTGGCGGGGCCTTGGTGCATTTCGCTGTCAGTGATTCCGAAGTGATGATGACCACACGACTTGACGGGGCTGCGACCCGGTTCCTGCCGTTCAACAAAGGGGATGACGGCGGCAAGGGCAATCCGGTCAACCCGAACGGGCACCGAACGGCCTACCTGTGGGATGAGGTCTGGCAGCGCGACAGCCTGTTGGAAATCCTGGGCCGTTACATGGTCGCGACACGGGATGCCAAGAAGCAGATCACGGGCACGATCTTTCCCCGCTACCATCAGTTTGACGCCACCCGGAAGTTGCAGGCGGCAGTTCTGGCCGAGGGTGCCGGGGGCAAATATCTGGTGCAGCATTCGGCGGGGTCGGGCAAAACGAACTCTATTGCGTGGTCAGCGCATTTCCTTGCAGACCTGCACAACGCGCAACACCAGAAGGTCTTCGATACGGTGCTGGTCGTGTCTGACCGCAACGTGATCGACACACAGTTGCAGGAAGCCATCTTCAGCTTCGAACGCACGACCGGGGTGGTTGCCACAATCAGCAGTGAGGCCGGGGCCAAGAGCGGGCAGTTGGCCGAGGCATTGGCAGGCGGCAAGAAGATCGTGGTCTGCACCATCCAGACCTTCCCCCACGCGCTGGCAGCGGTGCAGGAATTGGCAGCGTCCAAGGGCAAGCGGTTCGCCGTCATCGCGGATGAGGCCCATTCCAGCCAAACGGGTGAGGCTGCATCAAAGCTGAAGCTGGTCCTGTCGGCAGAGGAAGCGGCGGAAATGGCGGATGGGGGCGAGGTCAGCGCAGAGGATGTGCTTGCCGCCAACATGTCGGCCCGTGCCGGGGCCAGTGGCATCACCTATGTCGCTTTCACGGCCACCCCAAAAGCCAAGACGCTGGAGTTATTCGGGAGCAGACCCGACCCCAACCAACCTGCCAGTTCGACCAACCTGCCAGAGGCATTCCATGTCTATTCGATGCGACAGGCCATTGAGGAAGGCTTCATTCTCGACGTGCTGAAAAACTACACCCCCTACAGTCTTGCCTTCCGGCTGGCGGGTGAAGGCAAGGAGGTTGACGAAAAGGAAGTCGAACGGAACGAAGCGGTCAAGGCCCTGATGCGATGGGTTCGCTTACACCCCTACAACATCAGCCAAAAGGTGCAGGTGGTGGTCGAACATTACCGCGCCATGGTGCAGCCCCTGCTTGGCGGCAAGGCCAAGGCGATGGTCGTGGTGGGCAGTCGCCTTGAAGCCGTGCGCTGGCAGTTGGCGATTGAGAAATACATCAAGTCCAAGGGCTATGCGCTGGGAACTTTGGTGGCCTTTTCGGGCGAAGTGAACGACCCGGCAAGCGGTCCAGAACCCTTCAGCGAAACCAGCAAGTCCCTCAATCCGGGGCTTAAGGGGCGCGATATTCGCGAGACGTTCAGCCAACCCGATTACCATGTCCTGCTGGTGGCGAACAAATTCCAGACCGGCTTTGACCAACCTCTGCTTTGCGGCATGTATGTTGATCGGCGTTTGGCGGGCATCCAAGCGGTGCAGACGCTGTCACGCCTGAACCGGGCCTATCAGAGTGGCGGTGTGGTCAAGGACACCACCTATGTCTTGGACTTCGTGAACAGCAGCGAAGACATTCTGAAGGCGTTCCGAACCTACTACCAGACGGCAACCTTGGAAGACGTCACCGACCCGAACATCGTCTTCGACCTTCGCGCCAAGTTGGACGGGGCGGGCCACTATGACGACTTCGAGGTTGACCGGGTGGTGCGCATTGAGGTCAACCCAAAGGGAACCCATGGCGAATTGGTCGCTGCCATCTCTCCCGTGGCAGACCGCTTGCTGAAGGCCTACAGGGCCGCTCAGGACAGCTTGAAGGTGGCCCTTGAGGGTGACGACGACAAGACGGCCAAGGACGCACAGGACACGCTCAACGCCCTTCTGCTGTTCCGCAACGACATGGGCGCATTCCTGCGGCTCTACAGCTTCCTGTCGCAAATATTCGACTACGGGAACACCGCTATCGAGGCGCGGAGCATTTTCTATCGCCGCCTCATTCCCCTGTTGGAGTTCGGTCGAGAGCGAACCGCTTTGGACGTGTCGAAGATCGTGCTGACCCACCACAAGCTGTCGTCGCAGGGGCAAAGGCCGTTGACCCTTGGCGGTGACGCGGAACCCTTGAAGCCGCTTACCGCCACCGGCTCAGGTGCCCTTCAAGAAAAGGAGAAGGCCCTTCTAGCGGAGATACTGGCGAAGCTGAACGACCTATTCCAAGGCGATGTGACGGATGGGGACCAGTTGAGCTTTGTCGCTACCCTCAACGGGAAAGTGCAGGAAAGCGAAACACTTGTCCAACAGGCCGCCAACAACAGCAAGGAACAGTTCTCAAACTCTCCCGCACTGACGCAGGCCATTCTTGATGCGATCATAGATGCCTTCGAGGCCCACTCGACAATGAGTAAACAGGCTCTGGATTCCTCTCAGGTTCGGGATGGTCTGAAGGACGTTTTGCTTGGACCGGGTCTGCTCTATGAGGCTCTGCGAAGCAAGGGCGGGCTGACCGAGGGCGCATCACTGTAATGTGAGTCGCACCTTAGTCGGAATAGCTAGTCGGAATGCCCCGAAAAAGCCGCCTAAACACCCGCTTAAGTCACTGAAATCTAACGATAACCAGAAAATTTTGTAAAAGTGGTGGCGAGGGGGGGACTCGAACCCCCGACCCCGTGATTATGAGTCACGTGCTCTAACCAGCTGAGCTACCTAGCCATTGGCGGGCGTGGTATTGTGCCCGCCTGCGCGCGTCAAGGGCTATTCGTCATTCGGAGGTCTGGACAGTGCGCGCTACGCGGGGGCGGCCCGACGCGGTGACGCTGAGGACCGCCTCGATGAACATGTTGCGCCCTTCGATATCGGCCTCGCGGATCTCGCTGGTGGTGGACAGGTGCAGATCGACCGCGCCGGCGCGCCGGGCGCGGGCAGAGGCATCGTCGATGAGGGCCAATTCCAGTGCGGCAAGGGCGGTGTCGCGGTCGGAAAATACCTCGACCCCCTGCGGAAGATGGGCCGTGAAGCGGCCTTCGGCAGGGCTGGTGACTGTACCCGTGGCACGCTGGCTGACCTGCCCCACCACCGCACCAATGGCATTGGCGACCCCGGCATGTTCGGGCAAAATCATTTGGGTGCCCAGACGTTGCCCCACCGCGCCGTAATAGGCCGGTGCTGACGCGCCCAGACCGATCACCGGCACCCCCAGCCGGGCGGTGATCTGCATCACGCCGCGATGCCCACGCAGGCCGGCGCGAGTCAGAGTGTGGCGGGCAAGCCTTTCGGGGGTGTCTTCGGCAAAGGCGGGGTCTTCGGAAAACGCCGTCTCCAGCAAGCAGTCGACGGTTTGCTGGGTGAGTTGGTCGATGATGGCTTGGGCCAGGTGCTGCGGATCGGTGGCAAACCGCTCTCCCGCCCCGGTGCGACGGCGGCCAAGCAGGCGCAGGGCCTTATCCGCCGCCAGCGGATCCCATGCGGTCAGACGGCCAAGGGCGTGGCTGGCATCCGTGGGCGTGACGCCCGCAATCATCACCAGCCCGCGCGACACCAGCCGGTCGAGCGCCGCAACCTCCAGCCGCGTGGAAAGGGCTTGGGCCAACGGCATCGGTGCCGTAAGACGCGCCAAAAGTGCCGCCTCGCGCGGGGTGAGGCCGTCGCACGGCCCCTGCATCGGAATGACAAAACGCCCGTCATACTCGCCCGCCATGTCGCTGGACAGCGCGCGGTCAAGCGCGGTGTGAACCATCGCGCCATGATCCTGCGCCAAGAGAGAGACCGGGATCAGGCGTCGCGGACCCAATCGCAAACCTCCGGTCAGCCCTGCCGTGATCAGATGGACCTCGCTGTCGCCACCAAGTCCGGTGGTGCGCATAGCCACCGCTTCTACCATCGTGCGAAAGCCGCCCACCCGCGCGCCTTGCGGGTCAATCTCGGGCAGCCCCCCGCGCAGCAGCGCCACATCGGTGGTGGTGCCGCCGATGTCACTGACCAGTGCATCCGAGGCCCCGGTCAGCCAGCGCGCGCCCACGATGCTGGCTGCCGGACCGGACAGGATGGTTTCAATGGGGCGTTCGCGCACCATGGCGGCCGAGATCAGCGCCCCGTCGCCGCGCACCACCATCAGCGGTGCCTGGATGCCGATGGTCGACAAATGACGCTCGCACGCGACAACCAAACGGTCGATCATGCCGATCAGACGGGCATTGAGCACCGCTGTCAGCGCGCGTTTGGGCCCGTTGAGGTTGGCGGAAAGCTCGTGGCTGCACGTCACCGGACGCCCCGTGACACTGCGGATCAGATCGCGCGCCGCGACTTCATGCGCCGGATTGCGGGTGGCGAAGCGGGCGGCCACCGCATAGCCCATCACCTGATCGCCCTGCGCGCGCACCGTTTGCTCCAGGCTGGCAAGATCCAGCGGGGCCAGCTCCTGCCCGGCGTGACCATGCCCGCCGCGCAGGCGCACAATCGGGTCGCCGCGCAACGCCTCGTCCAGCCCCGCGCGAGCCTCGTCACCGGCATCAAAGCCAATGAAAACAAGCGAAACGCGCCCACCCTGCCCTTCGACCAGTGCATTGGTGGCAAGGGTTGTGGAAAGCGAGACCAACGTGATCTCGCTTGCCGCCACGCCGGCAAGCGCCAGCGCTGCATCGATGGCGCCGCCGATTCCGATCGCCAGATCATTGCGGGTGGTCAGCGCCTTGGCCTTGCCAATCACGCGGGTCGCGGCCTGATCCAGGATGACCGCATCGGTGTAGGTGCCGCCTGTGTCCACCCCCAGAAAATAACCCATCGTCCGCCATCCCCAATGCTTTGCCAATCTGCTAAGCTATCGCAGTGCAACGATCACATACCGATGCGACATTTGCGGTCGCGAACACAGAAGAAAATGCTTTATCGGTCGATATCGGATTGCAACAGCCCCTTATGGCAGCCGACACCCGGTGGCGAGCCCGCCAGCCGGGATTTGCCCTTTGCCGAACCGGGCGCTAGGCTGTCGGAAAACGGGGCACATGATATGCGGGCAGGACTTGTCTTTGTGATGCTGGGGATGGCGCAGCCGGGGGTGGCGCAATCGTTGAACACCAATGAGCAGGACAGCGCGGCAGAAAGGGTCGAGATGGTAGTGGCGGGGACCGAACAGGGATTTGCAGACTGGCTGTCAGGGTTTAGGCTCCGCGCGCTTGCAGCGGGAGTCGCACCCGACGTGCTTGACCACAGTTTGGCGCTCGCGCGGTTCAACCCGAAGATCATCGAACGCGACCGCAACCAGAACGAGTTTACCAAGACCATCTGGGACTACCTTGACACCGCCGTTTCGGATGACCGGGTGGCACATGGCGAACGGGCGCTGGCCCGCCATGGCGCGGTACTGGCGCAAATCGAGGCGGAGTACGGCGTTGACCGTCACATCGTGGCGGCGATCTGGGGGCTGGAGTCTGCCTATGGAAGTTTTCGCGGCGACATTTCCACCATCGAGGCCCTGAGCACGCTGGCTTATGATGCGCGGCGCGCGGCATTTTTTGAAGGCCAGTTGATCGCAGCGGTCAAGATCCTTGAAAGCGGCGATGTGACGGCTCGGTCCATGCGAGGCAGTTGGGCGGGCGCGATGGGCCACACGCAGTTCATGCCCACCAGTTGGTGGGCGCACGCGGTGGATTTCGACGGCGACGGGCGGCGCGATGTCTGGTCGGATGATCCGGCTGACGCACTGGCCTCTGCCGCCGCCTATCTGCGGCATTGGGGCTGGACTACGGGCGCGCCTTGGGGGCTGGAGGTGCGTTTGCCCGAAGGCTTTGATTATGAACAGACCACCGAACGCGTGAAAAAGCCGGTGGCAGAATGGCAGGCGCTGAACGTGTTGCCGGTTGCGGGCGGGGATCTGCCCGATCACGGTCTTGCCTCGGTCTTGCTACCGGGCGGCGCGCGTGGTGCTGCGTTTCTGATCTTTTCCAACTTTCAAGTGATCGAGCGCTACAACACAGCGGATGCTTATGTGATCGCGGTCGGCCATCTTGCTGACCGTTTGCGCGGGGGGCCACCGATTGCTGCCGGTTGGCCGCGCGAATTGCGGGCGCTTTCGCGGGACGAACGGGTGGAACTGCAGGAGAGGTTGGGCACGGCGGGGTTTGATCCGCAAGGGGTGGATGGCCGGATCGGGCCAAACACGATTGCGGCGGTCAAGGCGTTTCAGCGCGCCAACGGGCTGGTGCCGGATGGCTATGCGAGTCTGGATATCCTTACCCGCCTGCGCTGAGCGGACCGGGCGACGCCACCGGCGGGAACGATCGGCAAGCCTCATGTCAGCAAGATGCTATCGTTTGGGCTTGCTTGCTGCGCGGGCATGGCCCGTAGCAGGTGAAATCTGTGATCGGGGCTTCGTCCCGGCACAGGGCTGCGCAACGGTGTTCGACACTCGGGAGGAATGACAAATGCAGAACATGGCGGTGATGACAGCTGGCGGGTCTGACGCGGGGGCCACCTGATGCGCCATTGGCTTGATCTGGCGGGGCGGGTTTTGCTGGCGGTCCTGTTTGCGGGCGGAGCGGTGCAAAAACTGGCCGACCCCGCCCCGGTGCAGGCAATGCTGGCCGGTGTGGGCCTGCCTTCAGGGCTGGTCTGGCCGGTGGCAGCGTTCAACCTGCTTGCGGCGCTGGGGCTGCTGTTGGGGCCGCGCGTGGCGCTTTGGGCCATGGCTTTGGCGGGATACTGTCTTGTCACCAGCTTTTTCCACTGGCAGCTGCGGGCAGACCCATGGCAGGTGACGATCATGGTCAAGAACTGGTCGATTGCCGGGGGCCTTCTGATCCTGGCTGGGGCCGGACCGGGCAGGTTTGTGCGCTGGCGCTGAACCCGATTGCGCACAGCCTTTGCGCGCCGCGCCACCATTGTCCAGATCGGTCGAACGGCTTACCTTGTTGGAAGAAACGCGCTTCAGTTACTCAGATGGGAACCGACATGACCGATACAGCCTACGTTCCGCCAAAGGTCTGGACCTGGGACAAGCAAAACGGCGGGCAGTTTGCAAGCACCAACCGGCCCATTGCAGGCGCCACGCATGACAACACGCTGCCACGCGGCAAGCATCCGTTTCAGCTTTATTCGCTGGCCACGCCCAATGGGGTAAAGGTCACGATGATGTTCGAGGAGTTGCTGGAGGCCGGGCATGCCGCAGAATATGACGCGTGGATCATCAGGATCAGCGATGGTGACCAGTTCGGTTCAGGGTTTGTGGACGTAAACCCGAATTCCAAGATCCCTGCGTTGATGGATCATTCCGGGGCTGCGCCGTTGAGGGTGTTCGAATCCGGCTCCATCCTGATCCATCTGGCCGAAAAATTCGGGGCCTTCCTGCCCACATCCGGCCCCGATCGGACCGAGGTGATGAATTGGCTGATGTGGCAGATGGGGTCGGCACCG
Organism: Paracoccaceae bacterium; assembly: GCA_046292785.1. Taxonomy (GTDB): domain Bacteria; phylum Pseudomonadota; class Alphaproteobacteria; order Rhodobacterales; family Rhodobacteraceae; genus Pseudotabrizicola. Next base: position 484 of record JBKBQB010000026.1, on the reverse strand, counting down.
TTTCTGGGCGGAGGGTTTGGCCACTTTTACGCCTATGCGCCAGAGAAATATGAATACCCGATCAATCGCTACGCGATGGAGGTCAAGCGGCAGTTGGATGTGCTGGACCGGCAATTGGCTGAACATCCATTCGTTGCAGGGGATGATTATTCAATCGCCGATATGGCGATCTGGCCGTGGTATGGCGGGTTGGTGCTTGGCCGGGGCTACGATGCGGCAGAGTTTCTCGACGTGAAAAGCTATAGGCATGTGGTGGACTGGGCAGAACGGATTGATGCGCGTCCGGCGGTGATGCGGGGCCGCAAAGTGAACCGCGACTGGGGCACGCCGAATGAGCAACTGCCCGAGCGCCACTCGGCGGCGGATTTCGACGGATTGTGATGGCGGGGGTGGGTGCAACGCACCCACCCATCCCTCTTGCATGCGTTGGGCGTGCGCGGCATCATGAAACTTGGCCGGGGCGATGGCGTCGCCCCAAGGGATA
>JBKBQB010000025.1:45722-54547 GCA_046292785.1 Paracoccaceae bacterium | reverse complement strand
CACGCTGTTCGCGCTCTGCAACCTGTTCTTGGTGCGAAGAAGGCTGATGACATGAGGACGAGTCTGTCCAAAGACCGCCAGACCGCCTGTATGACGGCCCCGAAGGCGCGAAATCGGCCCACAATGACCCGTCCCACGGCCACCGAAGCGATCAAGCCGCAATCCCGGCGCAGCCGAACGCGTTGATCAGACGATCCCTAGGGCTATCAGATGCCAAAAGGATTGCCGCCATGAACGCACATAGCCCGACCCCCGCAGCGCCGAACTACGTTCGCCCGAAGGATGCCTGCCGCCAGCTTGGCGGAATGGGGTTAAGCACCCTGTATGCCCACATCGACCGGGGCATGTTCCCGAAGCCCGTTGCCCTATCGCGCCGCTTCGTCGTTTTCCCGCAAGAAAACGTGACCGCGATTATCAACGCGAGGTTGGCCGGAAAGACCGACGAAGACGTGCGCCAACTTGTTTCCGAAATCATGGAAAAGCGCCGCGCATAAAATGGCGGACATATGTTCCGCCAACTTCCGCAGCAAAATAAAACAAAAACAATAGCTTGATAGACGGCATGGCTTTCTGTGCCTGATTTACTCATGCGCTACTAACAGGCCCGAAGATGAACCCGCAGAATTTCCCGCAATGCCTTTCCCCCCTTGCCGACGAACGGCGCTTCGTTGTTTGGCGATGGGAAGACACGGGCGCAGCGAAGCTGACGAAGGTTCCGTATCAGGTCAACGGCAACCCTGCGAAGTCAAACGACCCGACAACATGGGCAACAGCCGAAGAAGTGTTCGCCGTTCTGCAAACCGGATGGTATGCCGGGGCGGGTATTGAGTTGTTGAACCTCACCGGGATAGCTGCGCTTGATCTGGACAAGGTGCGAAACCCCGAAACGGGCGAAATCCTTCTGTGGGCACAACAGCTTGTCGAAGATTGTAATTCCTATACCGAAGTAACGCCTAGCGGCGCTGGCCTGCGGATCATTGGGGCAGTTGCCCACAATCACGCCCCGATGCACACGAAAAAGTCGCATCCCGATGGCGGCGAAATCGAGTTCTTTGTTCAACCCGACACGGGGCGGTTCATCACCGTGACCGGGAACGCGTTGCCCGGTGTGCCCGACCTTCTTGCACCTATCGACCGTCAGATTGCTTGGATTTGGGGTATCGTCGCGCCGCAGGCCGCAGCCCAACCGCAAACCCACATAGGGGGCGCAGAACCGTGGGGACCGGCTGTCAGCGACGAACGGGCTATGGCCTTTTTGCGCGGGTCGCAGGCTGTCGCTGATTTGTATGACAACAAAGGCGTGACCGACCCGTCAGCAGCGCGCCACGCGGTCATTGGGTCGCTTGCCAAGGGCTGCAACGGCCATCGGGAACATGCCCGCAGACTACTGCTAGAAAGCCCTTTGGCGAGAGAGAATGACCCCGCCAAGGCCGCGCGCGACTTTGATAACTATGCATGGGGCAAAGCCGCCAGCGCAGGTGCGCAAGAGGCAGCGCAGGAAGCGCAGCAAGCCGCGCATGGGGCGCAGTTTGTCGCTGGCCTTCGGCAGCCCGTTGACCTGTTCGGGGTGTTGCAGCCGACCCCCTTGCCGGAAGGCGTCTTGCCGAAAGGTATCGACTATCTTGCCGGGGCGATGGCCGCAGAAATGGGGTGTGATCCGGCAGGCGTTGCCGTCGCAATGCTTGGCGCAGCGGCGGGCGTGATCCCTGATCGTGTCGGGGTGAAGGTAAAGGAAAATTGGCGCGAAAGGCCGTGCATCTGGCCTATGCTAGTCGGTTCGCCTACGACCAAGAAAAGCCCGATGATCCGGGCCGCGAAAGCCCCAATCGTCAAAGAAGACCTTCGACGCTTCAAGGCGTGGAAACAGGCTGACGCGGCTTGGCAGGCGCTGGACAAGGAAGGCCAGAAGGCAAACCCGCGCCCGGTCATGTCACGCCTGATCCTTGGCGAAGCGACAACAGAAGCCGCACAAGAAGCATTGCGGGCAAATCCAAACGGGTTGTTCCATCCTACCGAAGAAGCTTCCGGCTGGCTTGCCAGTATGGAACGAAACGGGAAGGCTTCGGGCTTGGACAGGTCGTTTTGGCTACAAGCCTATGACGGCGGTGAATTTGCATATGATCGAATTGGCCGGGGTTCCGTCGTAATTGACAACCTTTCGATTAGCCTTCTTGGCGCAATTCAGCCTGAAAAAATCAGGGATGCGGTGAACAACGCCGCAGACGACGGGCTTATTCAGCGAACAATCCCGATTATCCTGCGGCCCGCTACCATTAGCGCAGAAGAACGCGACGACGGAACCCAACTCAAAAATGCTGAATGGTATGCCGAAATTATCAAAGAATGCGCGACCTTCGATTTCGGGTTGACTTCTATTCAGCTGTCGCCGGGCGCTAAGATCGTTCGCCGTCGCGTTGAACGCCGTGTTCACGATATGCAATCTCTCGAAATCGTTTCCAGAAAGCTAGCATCACACATCGGGAAATACGAAGGCTTGTTCGCCCGGCTTTGCCTGATTTTTCACGTCCTAGATTATGCAAGCGCCAAAGTGGCGAAACAGGAAACAACGTTTCAGGAACTTTTCCAGATAAGCGAAAATTGTGCGCTTCGTGTTGAACGCTTCATTTTCGAATTTCTGCTTCCTCATGCGGCAAGCTTCTATCAGAATGTAGTCGGGGGCTTGGACGACAAAGACGCGCTTGAAAGCATCGCGAACTATATCCTTGCCCACACGTTGCAGGAAATCGACGCCCGCACCGTTTATCGGGGTGACAGGTCACTTCGTAAACTGTCGAACTTCCAGATTGCGCCGCTATTCGAACAACTGACCGCCCTTGGCTGGATTGAACCCGTCGAAGGGCCGCAAAGACGATCATCGAAGCACGTCGTAAATCCGCAAGTTCATATCCTGTTTGCCCAACGGGCGCGGATCGAAGCTGACCGCCGGGAAAAGGCCAAGGTCGCCATGAGCGCGATTTTTGGGGCCGCAGCCTCAAGGGACAATGGTGACAAAACATGATGCCCCCGCCGCCACTTTGTCACCATTGTCCCTTGCATACGATAGAAGGAAAAATCCTCTCTCTTTCTATTTTTGCAAACGTCCTGCGCGCGCGCGAAGGGACAGCGGTGACAACCCCATCTGTGGGAACTTGGCCGCTGTATTGGCAGCCAAGCACCATTGAAATCATTGCCGAAAATAGCTTCGTCGCAATCCTACTGCAAACCTACTCAATTGAAAGGGTCAAGGAAGATGTTTACGCCGAAAGAACTACGCGAAAGCGTCGAACTTATGAACGCCGCTGTCATTCAAGATTACAAAAGCGATTGCGCCGTGTCGTCTGACTTTGGTGACATGCTGATTGCAACTGTGTTCGTTCATCATGTGATCGAAGCCCACACCGGGGCAACCGGGTTTACACGGGGCGACATATGGCTTGGGGCAACACATTTCGTCGGCGAGAACGTCGGGCTTTTTCACGAAGCTGCGGGCCGCAGGTTTCCCCGGTCCTACCGCTACAAGATGGCCGACTACATCGCCGACAACTGGCGCGAAGTTTTCCCGCAAGCTGAACACGTTATCATCGGAATTTACTTCGCCGAACTGGTCGCCGCTATCGAAGGTCGCCCGCGTCGGATGAACCCGGCGGGGCTGGCATCCGTAGCGCGTGGCATGACGGGCGACAGGGATATTGAGCCTATCCCCCTGCCGCCTGCGCCCCCACAGGTAGGGTTTGCAGCGCCTGCGGGCTGGCACCGATAGCCCGGAAGGCGAAAGGGCATCAGGCGGGCTTCCTATGGGCGCTGCGGGGCATGTGGATAACTTGGGATATGTGGGCATCATGGGTATGACCGAAGCCAGTTACAGCGAAATGCGTATCGCGAATGCGTTCAAGTCGCCGTCGTTGTTGACTGCCGAAGACATTGCCGAAATGCAGCGCCGTTGCATTGCCGAAATTAAGGAATGGAAGCGTCGTAAATCAAAGATACAAAACGTTGGCGAAGTTCTTGAAGGCAATAGAAGTCGCAATCAAAGCAAGGGTCGAAAGACGAAATCTGACAAATTAATTCGTCGCGATTTAACCGAAGAAGAAAAGGGCCAGTTATTGCGCGCATGGGGTTAATATCCGCTTGACAGGGCGGTTTTAATTGCGGCTTGTCTGGTATTAACCCCGCCTTAGATAGCCAAATCCGCAGGTCCGACGATGAATAGCCCAAGCCCTGTATGGCCGAAAGCCGAAGACCCCCCACCCCCTGCACAAAAGCGGATTGTGCTGCGGTCTGTCGTTGATTGCCGAATGGAAATGACGAAGCTTTATCGCGAAGCCCGCAACGGAAAATTGAAAATCGAAGATGCGTCGCGATTGGTGAATATCGTTATGCTGATTGGCAGAACCTTCGTTGATACCGACCTGCAAGAGCGGATCGAAGCTTTGGAACAAGCGCAATGAGCCGCCTTCTTGCCGCCCGCGTTGCGAAGCTTGAAGCCCGTCACCGTATCGACGCGACGAAGGTCATCGGTGTTCTGAACTACTGCGATAGCCAAGGGTGGCCCCGATGGGACGGCGTTCATAGGCCGGGCGTTCAAGTGATCGGCGTTATTGGCGGAACCCGCATTCCGCGCGAAGACTGGCCCGAAGTTTGCGCGGCCCAACAGCAAAGCCTGATGGCCGAATTAGCCGGATATGCGGCCCTTCTTGGTGACGACGAACCGCAAGCCGACGCGCCTGCATTTGTGGGCACCGTCAAAGACAAACCCGCCCCGTTGCCCGAAGGCAAGAAACGCGCCGCATACATCTACGTCGGCGAAAAAGAAATCGAAGTCGCCAAGTTTATAGGATTTACCAGATGAAACGCTATGTCACCAATGACCCCCGAATGATCGAACGTCTTGACTTCCTTCGTCTTGACGTTGGTTTCGCCGTTCACTTTGCCCACAATGTCGAGAAAATGCCCGTCGAACCGCAAACCGCGTTCGTTCGGGCCAAGTATGCCCTGCAAGACGGTATCGGGCGGCTTGATCGGCTTGGGGCAGATGCCACGCGCACCGATGCGGCCCGCCACGACGCCGCCAAGGTGCTGTATGACCGCATGGCAGGGGAAGTGCGCAGCGCCGCCAAGACCGCCGCCACATGGGCCGCGACGGAGTTGCAGGCAGCGCAGCGCGGCTTGAACGCCGTCCTTGCCCCTTCGCCCGACAAGGCGGGGCTGTATGCTGAAATCCGCGCCCATGTCGCCAGTCGCCGCACTGACCCCGATTTCAGCCTGTCGGCGCTTGTGAAGTCGTCGCAGGATACTGCCGTTGCGGTCGCGTCTGCGCCCTTCTTCCTGTCGGGTATCAGCGAAGAACGGCACCGCGACATTTCCGTAACCGCGATGATGGCCCATGCGCCCGAAGAAGCCGAACGCATTGTTGCCGCCAAGGCTATCGCGGGGGAAGCCGAACGGATGGAGAAGGGGCTGCAAGAAATTCAGCCCGCATTCTACGTCGATAGTGTCGCCGCCAAGATGGGCAGCTTCGTTGACGTGAACGCCCCGTTCGCCGAAGCGCCGCCCGTCGCAGCCGAATAGCCCTTCCGCCGAAGATCGGAAGCCGCCTGACCCCCGTTGCCGCAAGGTCTCGGGGGTCTTTTTTCGCTATACTCAGTTGGGGCTTTCGAGATATTCGGCGAAATCTTCGGTGAACTCATACCTGTCAACGCTGTTGAAGGTAATGTTCACAACGGCCCCGTAGTTTTCGCATAACTTTATTTTTTCACGCAGATGTTCATGGTCTTCAAAAAAGTAGGAAAAGATCATTTTCCCAGACCCGTTGTATGTCCATTTTTTCGACATGATAATTATTTCGCGGGCGAAAGGGTGGTCCTTAAGGTCTTGGCGCATTTCGGAAATTAGTTCGGGCATCTTGCGCTCAAGGTCTTTGAAGTTGCGCAAGCGAACGACTTCAAGATTTCGAAGTGCAAGGTATGCTTGGATTTCGGACAGCCTTTTCCATTCGAAAAGTGTATCGGTAGGATGGCTAGGAGTATCGGCGTCGATTAGGCGGCTGCACGACTGGCACAGCCATATGCCATTTTCGATAGACGACCGCTGTTCCGGCGTCATAGTTGGGTCAAACCTTGGCCCGCCTGCCGCTGCGGCAGTGATGTGCGCGGCAACTCCGATACTTGCGCTTCCACCGTCGCCGTCTGGCCCGACCGTTGCTCTTCGACACGAAGGGTTCGAACAGATGTATCCGCTTTGTCGTGCAAGCTTCGTTACTTCGGCTTGTTTGAAATCGTCTCTCATGCCAATCCCTTCGACCAATCCTTTGCCGCAGTATGCAGCGCAGGCAGTGCTTGGGGCAAGCTAGCCGTTCACGTTCGCGTGACCGTTTACAGCCTGTCGCAGCGCCCGAAGGGCATGAAAGAACTGTGGGTAGGTTGTTAGTAGGATTATGGTGTTGCCAATTTTCCCAATGAAATCAAGGGGGATTGGCTCCGGCGGTAGGGATCGAACCTACGACCAATTGATTAACAGTCAACTGCTCTACCGCTGAGCTACGCCGGAACACGTGGGCCGTATAGCAAGAGGTATTGGGGGCGTAAAGGGGCTTTGGGGAAAAAACGTCAGGTGGCGTGAGATCGGGTGAAAATAGTGTGCAGCGTTGGCAGCCCCTGACAGACAACGGCCTTTCTTTTCGCCAGATCAATGAGATGGGCGAGAATGTTTCTTTGCGCTGCGGGATGCAGGGAGATGGGGGTGTCGTGATAAAGCTGCTCCGTCAGGCGCAACGCATCGGACGGGCCCTTCGCCAAGGCGTCCAGCACCTGCGCTTCACGCATCCGGCGGTGCCGGATCAACGCGTGCAGGCGGGCGGCGGCTTGCGGCACTGCGGCGCCGTGGCCGGGCAGCATCAGGCTCCAAGTCTCAGCGGCAAGTCGCGACAGTGACGCCAGATAATCGCCCATATCGCCATCGGGTGGTGAAATCAGGCTCGTTGCCCAGCCCATCGCGTGATCGCCCGACAAAAGCACATCGCCAAAGCCGAGGCAGATATGGCCGCCCATATGTCCGGGGGTGTGCAGCACCCGCAAGGGCTTGCCGCCACAGTCCAGAACATCGCCATCGGTCAGCACCGCGTCGGGGCGAAAGGCGTGATCGACACCTTCCCCCCCGCCGATCAGGCCCGAATCGGCAAGGCTTTGCATCGCGGCGCTACGGCCCGATTGCGCATCGCCAAAGGCCAGCAGGGGGGCCCCGGTGCGCGCCGAGACGGCAGGTGCCGCAGCGGAGTGGTCCTTGTGGGCATGGGTGACCACGATGGCCCCCACCGCCTCGGCAGGGGCAAGAGCGGACAGGATCGCCTCGGTGTGCCGGGCATCATCAGGACCGGGATCAACGATGATCACGCTCTTGCCGCACCCAAGGACATAGGTGTTGGTGCCCGGTCCGGTCATTGCCGACGGGTTGGGCGCAAGAATGCGCCGGATGTCTGCTGCAACCCAGTCCACTTCCCCGACCCGCATCTGCTGCCCGCTTTCCTTTGGTCAATCGCCCGGCTAGGCTAGTCGCATGCGCCTGAGCCTCAAGCCCTTTTTACCCCGCAGCCTGTTCGGTCGTGCCGCGCTGATCCTGATCGTGCCCACGGTGACGATCCAGTTGATCGTGTCAATTGCCTTCATCCAGCGTCATTTCGAAGGGGTGACGCGGCAATTGGTGCATGGGGTGGTGATGGAGCTTGCGCTGTTTCGCGCCGCCGTCGATCAGGCGCCCGATGTTGGTGCGGCACGCGCCACGGTGCAGCCCTTGGCCGAAGCGGTTGATATGGAGGTGGATTTCCCCGCGCAAGGCATTGCGGCACAGGATCTGCGCGACTGGGGCGATCTGACGGCGCGCCCGGTGATTGCCGAACTGCGCGAACGATTGCCCAATGTGCTGTCGATTGATTTGTCCAGCGTCCGGGGCCGGGTTTTGCTGGCAGAGGCCACCCGGTTCGGGCCGATGCGGGTGTCGTTGCCGCGCGGGCGGGTGTCGGCGTCCAACCCGCATCAGCTTTTGGTGATCATGGTGTTGGCTTCGGTCCTGATGACGTTGATCGCCTATATGTTCCTGCGCAACCAGTTGCGCCCGATCAAGCGGCTGGCAGAAGCGGCAGAGGCGTTTGGCAAGGGTGACGCTGTGCCCTACCGTCCGCGCGGCGCGTTGGAGGTGCGGGCGGCGGGTGCGGCCTTTCTGGACATGCGCGCGCGGATCGAGCGCGCGATAGAAACCCGCACGCTGATGCTGTCGGGCGTCAGCCACGATCTGCGCACGCCGATCACCCGGTTGCGGCTTGGCCTGTCGATGCTGCCCGAAGACGAGGAGGTGCTGGCGCTGCTGTCCGACGTGCGCGAAATGGAACGGCTGGTCGATGAATTCCTGGCTTTCGCGCGCGGCGACGCGATGGAGGAGCCGGTGGAAGCCGACCCGTCGCAGATCGCGGCGCGGATCGTGGAGAATGTGGCGCGCTCCGGTCGCAGCGTGGCGTTTGAGTCGCGGCTGGCCGCACCCGTCACCTTGCGTCTGCGGCCACAGGCGGTGCAGCGCGCGGTTGAAAACCTGATCGGCAATGCCCTGCGGCACGGAACGCGGGTCACGCTGACACTGTCTGCCAGCGAACGGGCCTTGCGCTTTGTGGTCGAAGACGACGGCCCCGGCATACCGGAGGCGCAGCGCGAGGCGGCGATGGCGCCCTTTGCCCGTCTGGGGGGGGCGCGCGATCCGAACCGGGGGGGGGGTGTGGGGCTGGGGCCGGGGCGGCCCGGCCCGGGGGGCCAAAGTCACCCAGGCCCATGTGCGCCCCCACG
>JBKBQB010000025.1:0-45712 GCA_046292785.1 Paracoccaceae bacterium | reverse complement strand
CCCCGCGCCCCCCCCCCCGCCCCCGCCCCCCCCCCCCCCCCCCCCCCCCCCCCCCCCCCCGCCCCCCCCGGGGGGGCCGGGGCCTGTCGATTGCGGCGGATGTGGCGCGCAGCCATGGCGGGCGCTTGCTTCTGGCGCGGTCCGATCGGTTGGGGGGAATGCGGGCAGAACTGATTCTGGCCCGCTAAAGCGCCACCGGCACCCCGAGCGGGCTGATCACCGGCCCTTTCGCGGCGATGGCATCCTCAACATCATGTGTCACCAGAATCGCGGGCAACCCGTTTTCGTGCACCCGCGTCAGCACAAAGCTGCGGATCTGGGCGCGCAGGCCTGCATCAAGGCGCGAAAAGGGCTCATCCAGCAGAAGGGCACAGGGTTGCGCCAGCAAGGTGCGCATCAGCGCCACCCGTGCGCGCTGCCCCCCCGACAGGGTGGCCGGATCGCGCGTGGCAAAGCCTGCCAGATCGGCCGCCTCCAACGCGGCGCCCACCGCCGCGCGCCGCGCGGGCCTGCCCTTGACTGCTGGCGGCAGGGCAAAGCCAAGGTTTTGGCCCACCGACAGATGCGGGAACAGCACATCATCCTGAAACAAGAGCCCCACCCGGCGCAGGTGCGGGGGCAGGGCGGTGATGTCGCGCCCGGCCAATATCACCTGTCCCTCGCGGCGAAACACCGCCGGAAGCGTGCCCATCAGCGCGGCAAGCGCTGTGGATTTGCCCGAGCCGGAGGGACCCATGATCGTCAGCACCTCGCCGGGGGCGACGGTCAGATCCAGCGCCACCACCAGTGCGCTTTGGTGAAAGACCCGAAGGCCCCGCAATTCCAGCATGCCCGTCATGCCGTCACCGCCATGGCGCGGCGATTGCGGAACATCACTGCGGGCACGATCAGCGCAAGCGCAAAGCCAAGGGCCGGCAGGATCATCTGCAACAGCGCATAGGCGCCGATCAAGCGACGATTGCCGCCCGACGACAGGGCGACCGCCTCGGTGGTCAGCGTCTCCACCCGACCGCCGCCGATCAGCAGCGTCGGCAGATATTGCCCGACCGACACCGCGCCCCCGACCGCTGCCGCCGTCAGAACCGGGCGCAGCAGCATCGGCAGGCGCAGGCGCCAGAACACGCGGGCGGGCGTGGCCCCCAGAGCTTGCCCCGCGACGCCGATCCGGGCGTCCCAGGCGCGAAAGGCCGGGGCCAGCGACAGGAACACGTAAGGCAGCACAAACACCACATGGGCGGCGGCCACCGCCAGCCAATGCCCTTCGACGCCGCTGCGCAGGGCCGCATTTTGCAGCCCGGGCAGGAACGCGACCTGCGGCACCAAAAGCGGCAGGTAAAGCACCCACAGCGCCCCCGATCCGGGCGACAGCGCAAAGCGGTGCTCTGCCTCCAGACAGGCCAGCACAAGCGCCAGCGACAGGCCAGTGGCGGCCAGAGCAATGCCAAGGGTGATGCCGCCTGTGGCCATCAGATCAGGGGCGGCGCGCAGCCATGTCCGCAGGCTCAGGCTTTCGGGCAGCACATCGGGGAACTGCCACAACCCCGCTACCGACCAGACCGCCAGCCCCGTCAGCCCCAGAACCAGCGCGCCAGCGCAGACCAATCCCGACAGACTCGCGATCCAGCGCGCGACCCCATCCAGCCTGTGCGCGCGCAAACCCGATTCAGCCAGCCGCACCAGCATCATGCGCGCCAGACGCTCGGCACCGATCCAAAGGCAAAGCGCCAGACCGACCACAGCCAGTTGCAGGATTGCCCCTGCCGATGCCGTGGCCCGTGCCGTCAGCATCGGGTCGGCCATCCAGATCACCACCTGCGCCGACAAGGTATAGGGCCGCGTCGGGCCAAGGATCATCGCCATTTCCACGGCGGTCATCGAATAGGCCAGAACCGCATAAACAGGCAGGCGCAACTGTCTGTAAAGGCTTGGTAATACAGAAATGACAAAAGCCGCGACGCGCCCCGCGCCAAGGCTTTGTGCCACATTCATCCGCCGCGCGATATCGGTTTGCGGCAGGGCGGCAAGGGTCATCAGAAACAGGAACGGCACCTCTTTCGTCACCAGCCCGAAGATCAGCGACAGGCCGTAGGGATCGTTCAGGATGAGCAGATCCGGCGGCTGCGCCCAGCCGGTGGCCCAAGGCGACGCAAGCCGGAAGATCCAGCCCGAAGGCGCGATCAGAAAGGCCAGACCCAAAGCGGCAGCGGCATGGGGCACGGACAGCAGGGGCGCCAGCAGATGTTGGATCAGGGCAAAAACCTTTGTGCCCCAGAGGCTTGCGACCAGAAGAATCGTGACGGCCAACGCAATGGCCGTCGCCGCAAGCCCGGTTGAAAATGACAACACAACCGCCCGCGCCAAGCCGGGCCAGTCAAGAAGCGCGCGCAAGCCGCTGGCTTCATTCGTGAAAGCGGGAATCGCCGTGCCCAGCAAACCAGCCCCCACCGGCACGACCAGCAAAGCAAGTGTCAGACGGGGGGCCCACCGAAGCAGGCCGCCCTTGATCATTGGGCCACGCCGTAGCGTTCGATCCAGTCTTGCGCGATGCGCACCATCCAGCTGCCATGCGGCTCCAGCAGCGCGGGGCCAAGATCTGCGGGCGCCAGAGTGGCGATGCCAAGCTCCAGTGCATCAAACCGCGCGCGATCTGCATCACCAAGTGAGGAAAGGTTCATAACCGTCTGGAAACCCAAGATATTCGGGTCTTGCGCGCGGGCCTGAACCTCTGGGTCCAGCAGCAGGTTGGCGACGACCTGCGCGCCCGCGTTGTGCGACGCGTTGAACGGGATCGCCACGAAAGACGCGTTCCCGATCGTGCCACTGTCAAAGGTGAAGGTGCGCACGGTATCGGCCAGATTTCCCACCGCAATCTCGGCGCTGGCGCGGCCGGGGTTCAGCGCAAAGCCGATATCGATCTCGGCATCGGCCAGAAGCTGCCCGAGTGCCGGTTCGTTTTGCGGATAGGCTTTGCCCGCGCGCCACAGCGCCGGGGTCACCGTATCCAGCCACGCCCACATGGGGGCGACGGTGGCCTCGTAGGTCGCCTCATCCAGCGGGGCTTGCATCACCGAGGGATCGGTCAGCGTGCCGTAGGCCACCTGTTTCAGAAAGGTGGTGCCCAGATAGTCGGGCGGCTGGGGATAGGTGAAGCGGCCGGGGTTGGCGAGGATCCAGTCTTTCAGCGCGTCAAGGCTGCGTGGGGGATCGGGCAGGCGGGTGCTGTCGTATTCGAAGACCAGTTGCGCCATGGCCCAGGGCGATTCATACCCCTCGGTCGGCAGGGTGAAATCTGTGACCACCGCAGGTTTGCCCGCCACATCCACCAGCGGCCAGTTCGGCAGGGTTTCGGCAAAGGGGCCAAACAGCAGGCCCTGATCCTTCATCGCGGCAAAATTCTCGCCGTTGATCCAGATCAGATCGACCGCGCCGCCGGTGGTGATGCCGGCATTGCGCTCGCCCAGCACGCGGGCGACCGCATCGGCGGTGGAGGCGAGTTTGACATGCTCGATCGCCACACCGTGTCGCGCCGTCGCCTGTTCACCCACCCAAGCGATAAAGTCGTTGATCTTGGGATCCCCCCCCCATGCGTGCCAATAGACGGTTTGCCCCTTTGCCGCGCCAAGGGTGCTGTCCCACGTTGATTGCGCCTGTGCGGGCACAGCAAGAAGAGCGGTGGCAAGGATCAGAAAATGGCGTCTTTGCATGGGAACCCCTGTGTGATGGCCTGTCATCCGGACATGCCTGCTTGTGGCCGGTCGTGCCTTCGGGATAGGCAGGGCAGCGCCTTGTGCGCAAGGGATATTCTGTGTTGACAACTGTTCGTGACGGTCGGTCACAATTGCGGAAACCCGTGTAATGAAAGCCCTCGTTCCAGCGAAGGCACCGTGGAAATGTTGCCGGTTTGGGAGAAAACGATGCTGGACGGAACCATGCGCCGATGGATCGATCCGCCGCTGAACCGGGCCGGGCGCTGGCTGGCGGCGCGCGGAGCAAGCGCTGACGGAATCACGCTTTTGGGGCTGGGCTTTGGGCTGGGGGCGGCGGCGATCCTGGCGCTGGGGCTGCCAGCGTGGCTTGCGCTGGTGCCGTTGCTGATCGGCCGGATCTTCGACGGTCTGGACGGCGCGGTGGCACGCGCGACCTTCAAGACCGACTTCGGCGGGTATTTCGATATTTTTTGCGACTTCATCTTTTATGCTGCGATCCCGCTGGCGTTTGTGGTGCGCGATCCTTCGGTCAATGCGGTGGCGGGCGCGTTTCTGTTGGCGGCGTTCTACATCAACGCGGCCAGCTTTCTGGGCTATGCGATCATCGCGGCAAAACGGCGGATGACCACGGTGCAGCAGGGCGAGAAATCGCTGTACTACGCAGTCGGATTGTTGGAAGGGACCGAAACGATTGTATTTTTCACCCTGCTGTGTCTGGTTCCGTCGCTGTTCGCGCCTGCCGCTTGGGTGTTTGGTGGATTGTGTCTGGTGACGGCTTCTGCCCGCGTTGTGCTGGCGCGGCGTGCGTTTTTTGATGCGCCGTCGGGGCGGGATTAGATCAGGGTGCGCGCGGCCTGGTGAAAGCGGAAAAAGCCGTGCGTCGCATGCGGCCACAGCGCGGCATCATAGGGTCGCATGGCGCGGATCAGGCGGATGTTTTCGGCGGCCAGTCGGGTGTCAAGCGATGCAAGCAACCCTGCAACCGGCCCGACCGGCGCAAAGGGCGTGACGATCTGCGCCGCCGCTGTCTGACGGGCCCAGGCGACCAGCGCGTCCACCGCGCCGGGGCCCTGCACTGGCCCGTGCAGGCTGGCAAGCTGTGGCTCCAGTCGGCGGGTGCAATCTTCGACCGCGCCGCGCAAAAAGGTCTTTATCAAGGGTGATACGGGGCGCGGGGAGCGCGCGTCAGGGGCCAGCAGAATGGCGGTCGACTGCGGGCGCAAGCCTGCCTCCAGCAGCCAGTCGGGTGACAGGTCATCTTCGTGCAGCAACAGGGCGGTGGGAAGGCCGCGATCCCACGCGCCGCCTTGTGGGCACGGGCCCGGCGGCGGATTGGACGGGCCTGCGACAGCAAAGGGTTTTTGCGCCAGACCTTCGGGCCAATAGCGCCCGTCGCTGAGACCTGTGATCACCTCTGCCTTGGCCAGATAGGATTTTCCCGGCGTGTGAAGCCCTGCAACCCAGCGCCAGGACAGGGTGTTTGACGCAGGGTCGCCATCCAGCAAATGCCGCAGGAAAAAATCCGCCCCCATCTCCCACGGAAGTTTGAGCGTGTAGATCCAGATCGACGCAAAGCACATGCGCTGATGGTTGTGCAGATAGCCGGTGCTGGCAAGATCACGCGCCCAGTCATCGAACCCGGCAATGCCGGTTTGGCCCGCGCAGGCCGCCTCGTAGGTGTGGGCAAGGTCGCGGTCGCGGTCCAATCGGGCCAGCCCGGCATACACGCCGGCCTGCGTTTCGCGCCAGACCTGGGGCCGCATTTCCAGCCACCCCTTCCAGTAGGCGCGCCACAATACCTCTGCCACAAAGGTATCGGCACGGTCGCCGTGCATGGCGCGGGCCGCGGCAATCACCTCGGATTCGGTCAGCAAGCGATGGCGCAGAAAGGGCGAGAGTTGCGACACATGCGGATGCCCCGGCCGGTGAAGGTTGCGCAATTTTGCATAGTCATCGCCCGCGGCTGGCAAGAACTGTTTCAACCGGGCTTTTGCATGGTCGCGGGTTGCGTCGCGACAGGTCAGTGCTATTTTCATTGTTCCGGAGAACTAGATCACACAGGCACGTGATCAAGGCCGCCGGCCACGTCCCTTTGGCGGTGTCCTTCGGCCATGAAAAAGCCGCCCGCCCTTGCAGCCCCCGCATCGCCCAACTAAGACTCTGTCAACCACCGCCCCGTATTCACGTATCAGATATCCAAGAGGCAGGCCCCATGCGCGACCCCGTTGATTACTTCACGAATAACCTTGTTCCGATGGTTGTCGAACAGACCAGCCGGGGCGAACGCGCCTATGACATCTTTTCGCGCCTCTTGAAGGAGCGGATCATTTTCGTCAACGGCCCGGTGCATGATGGCATGTCCACGCTTGTCGTGGCACAACTTCTGCATCTTGAGGCGGAAAATCCGTCAAAGGAAATCTCGATGTACATCAACTCGCCCGGCGGATCGGTTGTGGCGGGGATGAGCATTTACGACACGATGCAATATATCCGGCCAAAGGTATCCACGCTGGTCTGCGGGCTGGCGGCTTCGATGGGGTCGATCATCGCGGTTGGCGGGGCGAAGGGTCAGCGGTTCTCTTTGCCCAATGCTGAATTCCTTGTGCACCAGCCGTCCGGCGGGATGCAGGGCACGGCGGCCGACATCATGATTTCTGCCCGCCACATCGAACAGACACGCGAGCGGATGTATCAGCTTTACATGCGCCACACGGGTCAGGACTATGAAACCGTGCGCAGCGCGATGGAGCGCGACAAGTGGATGACCCCGGAAGAAGCGAAAGAATGGGGCCACATCGACGAAATCGTGGCCAACCGCGAAAAGCTGGACGACACGACGAAGTGACGCTTTGCCCCCCGGCTGAAGTGTCCGGGGGGCGATTTGACATTGTGGAGGGTTCGGGCTTGGCCTAGACTTTCCTTTGACAAGGCTCGAGGAAACCCATGGCGAACAATTCCGGTGACAGCAAAAACACGCTTTACTGTTCCTTCTGCGGCAAAAGTCAGCATGAGGTGCGAAAGCTGATTGCTGGTCCCACAGTCTTCATCTGCGATGAATGTGTGGAACTGTGCATGGACATCATTCGTGAGGAGACCAAGGCCACCGGCCTGAAATCGACCGACGGGGTGCCGACCCCGCGCGATATCTGCAAGGTTCTGGATGATTACGTGATCGGCCAGATCCACGCCAAGCGCGTGCTGTCGGTTGCGGTGCACAACCATTACAAACGGCTGAACCATTCGTCGAAATCGGATATCGAACTGTCGAAATCCAACATCCTGCTGATTGGCCCCACGGGCTGTGGCAAGACCCTGTTGGCCCAGACACTGGCGCGAATTCTTGACGTGCCGTTCACCATGGCCGATGCGACGACCCTGACCGAAGCGGGCTATGTGGGGGAAGATGTAGAAAACATCATCCTCAAGCTGCTGCAAGCGTCGGAATACAACGTCGAACGCGCGCAGCGCGGCATTGTGTATATTGATGAGGTCGACAAGATCACCCGCAAATCCGACAACCCGTCGATCACGCGTGATGTGTCGGGCGAGGGCGTCCAGCAAGCGCTGCTGAAGATCATGGAAGGTACAGTGGCGAGCGTGCCGCCGCAGGGCGGGCGCAAGCATCCGCAGCAGGAATTCCTGCAGGTGGATACCACGAACATCCTGTTCATCTGCGGCGGGGCGTTCGCGGGGCTTGAAAAGATCATCGCGCAGCGTGGCAAGGGGTCGGGGATTGGCTTTGGCGCCGATGTGAAAGATCCTGACGGGCGGGGCGTGGGTGAATTGTTCAAGGAGCTGGAGCCGGAAGACCTGTTGAAATTCGGGTTGATCCCGGAATTCGTGGGTCGTCTGCCGGTGCTGGCGACACTGACCGATCTGGACGAACCGGCGCTTGTCACCATTCTGACCGAGCCGAAGAATGCGCTGGTCAAGCAATACCAGCGCCTGTTCGACATCGAAGGGGTGAAGCTGACCTTTACCCCTGATGCGCTGGTCGCCATCGCCAAACGCGCGATCAAGCGCAAGACCGGCGCGCGCGGGTTGCGGTCGATCATGGAAGATATCCTGCTCGACACCATGTTCGAACTGCCGGGCCTGGAAGGCGTGCAAGAGGTTGTGGTCAAGGAAGAGGCGGTGAACGCCGGAGCCAAGCCGATGCTGGTCTATACCGAAGCGCCGAAGAAGAAAGAAACTGCGAATGCGGGCTAGCGGCCCGGATCGTCCTTTGGTTTCAAAGGCAGGCCGTTGGCCTGTCTTTTTTGTTGCCCTTTGTCTGATGGCCGGCCACGTTGCTGCGCAGACAAGCGATAGACCCTATGCCAGCATCCCGCACACTTTTGGTGACCTTGTCGATTATGACCGCAAGCTGATCCAGACCGAAGGCGTTCCGGTGGTCGCGGGCCTTCCCGCCGACACGCTGTGCCTGATATCGGCTGTTCGTCTGGCAACAACCGCGGCCGCAAATCCGCCGCAGCGCGACAGATCGCGGCGGCTTTATGTCCAGTTCGGGGGCAACTGGAAGCCCACGCCGATGACAGAAAACGGGCCGCGCGGCAAAGACATCCTGTCGATTTGTGATCCATATCTGCGGGCAGACGGCTTCAAGGACGCGCTTTCCGATGCACTCGAAACGCCGGGAAGTTTCTTTATACGCGACTTTACCGGCAACGTGCTTCAGGTCTACGCGCCCCAGCGCCGGATTGCCGCCTCGATCCGGCTGGCACAGCGCAAACGCGGGCAATGAACAGCACTGTGCACAGGGTTGTAACCTGCTCCCCCTAGACCTTTCCCGTCATTTCCGCCATATCACGAACACCCAACCGGAGGCTCCCGATGTATTTCCTCAAGCGCCTGCTCACATGGTGGAACAGCCAGACGATCGGCACCCAGATCTTTACCGCCCGCAAAGGCATAAAAGTGGGCGAGGATGATCAGGGCAATATCTATTACCAGACCGCCGACGCGAAAAAGCGCTGGGTGATCTATAACGGTGAGATGGAAGCAAGCCGCGTGTCGCCCGACTGGCATGGCTGGTTGCATTTCACCTGGGACGAACCGCCGACCAAGGCGCCGCTGACCCACAAAGTCTGGCAGAAACCGCATCAGGAAAATCTGACCGGCACGCAGGCTGCCTATGCGCCAGCGGGGTCGCTGCGCCGGACTGTGCCTGTGGCGCGGACAGATTACGAAGCGTGGCAACCTGAATAATGGCCTCTGAACGCGCCGAGATTGTCGCGGGCGCTGCGGTGCTGGCGGTGGCGGTGGGCTTTCTGGCCTATGCCGCCAATTCTGCCGGGTTGATGGCGCGGGTGGGCGACACCTATCCGCTGACCGCCAGTTTCCGCGCGATGGATGGCATCAGCGTGGGCTCTGATGTGCGGATGGCGGGCATCAAGGTGGGAACCATCAGTGACATGCGACTGAACCCGCAAACCTTTTTCGCGGATGCAACGGTTCAGTTGCGCAAGGATATTCTCTTGCCCGACGACAGCGCGATCCTGATTTCGTCCGAGGGGTTGTTGGGTGGCAATTTTGTCGAGATCATCCCAGGTGGATCCTTGGAAAATCTGGCGCCTGGGGCAGAGATTGAAGATACCCAAGGTGCGGTCAGCCTGATCACCTTGCTGATGAAATTCGTCGGCGGCGGCGCTGACACACAGGATGCGGCACAATGAAACGGCTTTTTATGCTGGCGATGCTACTGGTGCCAGCCGTGGTGTCGGCGCAGGATATGGCTTCGGCGCCCGGTGGCACCTTGCGGCTTCTGGACAAGGTGACGGGCCGTGTGCAGGATCTGTCCCTGTCGCGCGGACAATCCGCATCACAGGGCCGGGTGACGGTGCAGTTGGACGAATGTCGCTATCCACGCGACAACCCGGCAGCAGATGCTCAGGCCCATCTGACCGTGATTGAGACGGCCGCGGCAAAGCCGCTCTTTTCAGGTTGGATGCTGGCATCCAGTCCGGCACTGTCTGCAATGGACCATCCACGTTACGATATCTGGGTGTTGTCCTGCGACTCTGGTTTTGTGGCCCCCGAAGTGACCGAGCCGGTCGAAGACCCCGACGCACCGCTGGAAGAAATCAACGAAGGATAGGGCGCGTATCCGGGGGGCGCAAACTGTGCCTGCTGACCCAGTGCGCGCGCCAGTCTGCGGTGATAATCGGCGCGCGGAATTTCCTGCGCCCCAAGACTGGCCAGATGCGGGGTCAGGAATTGCGTGTCAAACAGCGTGAAGCCGCCCACCCGCAGCCGGTGCACCAGCCAGGCCAGCGCGATCTTTGACGCATCGGTGCGGCGCGAAAACATCGATTCGCCAAAGAACGCCGATCCCAGCACCACCCCGTAAACCCCGCCGATCAGCGTGTCACCGGCCCACACCTCCAGGCTGTGGGCGCGGCCCTGTCGATGCAGCGCCTCATACAGCGCGAAGATGGCGTCGTTGATCCATGTCTCCTCGCGGTCGGCGCAAGCGGCCACAACGCCCGAAAAGTCGGTATCGACCGTAACCCGGTAGTCGTCGCGCAAGAGCGCGCGGTGCAGGCTGCGCGATATGTGGAACCGCTCCAGATCAAAGATGCCGCGCCGGCGCGGATCAACCCAGTGGATCTTTGGATCGGTCGCGGAGTCGGCCATGGGGAAAATCCCCATCGCATAGGCGTGCAACAAAAGATCGGGGGTGATTTCGGTTTGATGGGTCATCGGGGCTCTGGTTCAAACCGAAAGGTCAGCAGGGGCCATTGGCCCCCGCTGTTGGCTATTGTCCGAACTGATCTGCCAGCCATTTTTCCAACCAGTGGATGTTGTATTCCCCCGACTGGATATCGGGCTCGTTCAGCAAGGCGTCGAACAGCGGGGTGCTGGTGTCGACGCCGTCGATGATCAGCTCTCCCAATGCGCGGCGCAGGCGCGCCAGCGCTTCGGGCCGGTCACGGCCATGCACGATCAGCTTGCCGATCAGGCTGTCGTAATAGGGGGGGATCGAATAGCCCGAATAAAGCGCGCTATCCATCCGCACGCCAAACCCGCCGGGCGCATGGAACATCTTCACCTTGCCGGGGCAGGGCGAGAAGTTGGGCAGCTTTTCGGCGTTGATCCGCACCTCGATGGCGTGGCCGTTGATTTCCAGCTCATCTTGCGTGAACGACATCGGCAGGCCAGAGGCCACGCGGATCTGTTCGCGCACCAGATCGACACCGAAGATGTATTCGGTGACCGGGTGTTCCACCTGAAGCCGGGTGTTCATCTCGATGAAGTAGAACTTGCCATCCTCATACAGGAATTCGACCGTGCCCGCGCCGATGTAGTTGATCTTTGCCACCGCCTCGGCGCAGACCTTGCCGATTTCGGCCCGCATCTTTGGGGTGATCGACGGGCCGGGGGCTTCTTCGAACACCTTTTGGTGGCGACGCTGCAAGGAACAGTCCCGCTCGCCCAGATGCACCGCATTGCCCTTGCCGTCGCCAAAGACCTGAATCTCGATATGGCGCGGTTTTTGCAGGTATTTCTCGATATAGACCTCGTCGTTGCCAAAGGCGTTTTTCGCCTCTGACCGCGCGGTGCGGAAGGCGACTTCCAGTTCGGCGGCATTCTTTGCCACCTTCATCCCGCGCCCGCCGCCGCCTGCGGTGGCCTTGATGATCACCGGAAAGCCGATTTTTTCCGCCACACCGATGGCGGTTTCGAAATCAGGCACGCCACCATCAGAGCCGGGCACGACCGGAATTCCCAATTCCTTGGCGGTGACCTTTGCGGTGATCTTGTCGCCCATGATGCGGATGTGTTCGGCGTTGGGGCCGATGAAGGTCAGGCCATGGTCTTGCAACGCCTGTGCAAAACTGGCGTTCTCCGACAAAAAGCCATAGCCCGGATGCACGGCCTGCGCGCCGGTGATCTCGCAGGCGGAAATGATCGCGGCCTTGTTGAGATAGCTTTCCGAACTGGGCGCGGGGCCGATGCAGATCGACTCGTCGGCCATGCGCACATGCATCGCGTCGGCGTCGGCGGTGGAATGGACGGCGACCGATTTGATCCCCATTTCGCGGCAGGCGCGGATGACGCGCAGCGCGATTTCCCCGCGGTTGGCGATCAGGACTTTTTCAAACATCGGCGTCACTCGATGATCAACAGTGGTGCGCCGAATTCAACCGGCGTGCCATCCTCGACCAGAATGCGCTTGATGGTGCCGGCGCGCGGGGCAGGAATGTGGTTCATGGTCTTCATCGCTTCGATGATCAGCACGGTCTGACCCTCGGCCACGGTGGCGCCAATGGTGATGAACGGCGTCGCCCCCGGTTCCGCCGCCAGATAGCAGGTGCCGACCATGGGCGAGGTCACAGCGCCCGGATGCTGGGCCGGGTCGTCATTGCCCGCAGCAGCGGGCAACGGGGCCGGGGCCGAAGCATAGGCTGGCGCCGGCGCATAGGCAGGGGCTGCCATCTGCGTTGTCACGATATTGGCCTGTTTGACCACGCGCACGTCAAGGCTGTCATCCTCGCCATATTCGCGCTTTACGCTCAATTCGGTCAGCTCGTTCTTGTTCAACAGTTCTGCAAGGGCCGCAATAAAGGCCACATCTGCGTCGGGGGAATGTTTGCTCATACCGTCCTCTGGTTGGCTTATGTGCCAGTTGGTGACCGATCTGCCATGGCGCAAGGGCCGGGCGTCGGGGCTGTTTGCTTATAGCCCGCGATTACGGGCGAGAAAAGCATCCTTTCGGCTGTGCAATTTTTGGGCAGTCCGGTGGGGTGATCCCGAAATTTTGTGGCGCGGTAAAATTTACCATTTGATAAAAAAATGGACCTGTGCCAGCTTTTTCCCAAAGACCAACCAAAACAGGGAGACGACAGCCCATGACCAACAGCCCGCTGACGCCCGGCATCGTGCCCAGCCGTCTGCCAGCCGACCGGATTGCCGCGCATTTTGCCGACCACACGCCGCCGCTTGACGGACACGAGGCGCGGGTGGCCGCAGATCGCTGCTATTTCTGCCATGACGCGCCTTGCGTCACGGCCTGCCCGACCAGCATCGACATCCCGCTGTTCATCCGCCAGATCGCCACCGGCACGGCGGAATCGGCGGCGACGACCATCTGGACCCAGAACATCCTTGGCGGCATGTGCGCCCGCGTCTGCCCGACCGAGACGCTGTGCGAAGAGGTTTGCGTGCGCGAAGTGGCCGAGGGCAAGCCGGTGGAGATCGGGCGCCTGCAACGCTTTGCGACCGATACGGCGATGGCGCGCGGGCTGCACCCGTTCACGCGGGCAGCGGCGACCGGCAAATCGGTGGCGGTGGTCGGGGCGGGGCCTGCGGGTCTGGCCTGCGCGCACCGCTTGGCGATGCACGGGCATGATGTGGTGGTCTATGAGAGGCGCGCAAAACCGGGGGGTCTGAACGAATACGGCATCGCCAGCTATAAATCGACCGGCGGCTTTGCCCAAGCCGAGGTGGACTGGTTGTTGCAGATCGGTGGCATCACGGTGCAGACCGGGGTTGAACTGGGCCGCGATATCTCGCTCGACGGGCTGCTTGGCAGCCATGATGCAGTGTTTCTCGGCATCGGTCTGGGGGGCGTCAACGCGCTGCGCGCGCCGGGAGAGGACAAGGCCGGTGTGACCGATGCGGTCGATTTCATCGCGGAATTGCGCCAGACGGCGGACCTGACCACGCTGCCCGTGGGCCGCGATGTGGTGGTGATCGGTGGTGGCATGACGGCGGTGGACGCAGCGGTGCAAAGCAAATTGCTGGGCGCGGAGAATGTGACGATCGTGTATCGGCGCGGGCAGGAAAAGATGAGCGCCAGTGCCTATGAGCAGGACCATGCCACCAGCGCGGGCGTGCGCATCCTCTGCAACGCGGCCCCGGTGGCCGTGCATGGCAACGGCACGGTGCGCGAGGTGGAGTTTGGTTACATGACCGACACGCCAGACGGGCTGAAGCCGACGGGAGAAACGTTCCGGCTGAAGGCGGATCAGGTGTTCAAGGCCATCGGCCAGACCCTGACCGGCGCGCCGGAAGCGGCGGGGCTGACTGGCGGCAAGATTGCGGGGCTGCCCGCGCGGGTCTGGGCCGGGGGCGATTGCGCTGTGGGGGGCGAAGACCTGACCGTGACGGCGGTGGCGCAGGGGCGCGACGCGGCCGAACAGATCAACATTTTCCTAAAGGGGTAAGCAGATGGCAAACCTGACCACCACTTTCATCGGCATCACATCCCCCAACCCGTTCTGGCTGGCCTCGGCCCCGCCGACGGACAAGGAATACAACGTCCGCCGCGCGTTCGAGGCCGGATGGGGGGGCGTGGTGTGGAAAACGCTTGGCGCCGAAGGGCCGCCGGTGGTGAACGTCAACGGCCCGCGCTATGGCGCGATCTGGGGCGCGGACCGCAGGCTTTTGGGCCTGAACAACATCGAGCTGATCACCGACCGCCCGCTGGAGGTGAACCTGCGCGAGATCAAATCGGTCAAGCGCGACTGGAAGGACCGGGCGATGATTATTTCGCTGATGGTGCCCTGTGATGAAGAGTCGTGGAAGGATATCCTGCACCGCATCGAGGATACCGAGGCTGACGGGGTGGAACTGAACTTCGGCTGCCCGCATGGCATGGCAGAACGCGGCATGGGATCGGCCGTGGGGCAGGTGCCCGAATACATCGAAATGGTCACGCGCTGGGTGAAACAGCACAGCCGGATGCCCTGCATCGTGAAGCTGACGCCCAACATTTCCGACATCCGCAAACCGGCGGAAGCCGCAAAGCGTGGCGGGGCGGATGCCGTTTCTCTCATCAACACGATCAACTCGATCACATCGGTGAATCTCGACAGTTTCAGCCCCGAGCCGATGATCGACGGCAAGGGCACGCATGGGGGTTATTGCGGCCCGGCGGTCAAACCCATCGCGCTGAACATGGTGGCCGAGATTGCGCGCAGCGAGGAGACGCGTGGCCTGCCGATCAGCGGCATCGGCGGGGTGACCACTTGGCGCGATGCGGCAGAGTTCATGGCGCTTGGCGCGGGCAATGTGCAGGTGTGCACGGCGGCCATGACCTATGGCTTCAAGATCGTGCAGGAGATGATTTCGGGCCTGTCGCAATACATGGATGAAAAGCACATGACCTCC
Source organism: Paracoccaceae bacterium (assembly GCA_046292785.1). Taxonomy (GTDB): domain Bacteria; phylum Pseudomonadota; class Alphaproteobacteria; order Rhodobacterales; family Rhodobacteraceae; genus Pseudotabrizicola. Next base: position 30,890 of record JBKBQB010000025.1, on the reverse strand, counting down.
ACCGCCGATCTGGTGGGGCGTGCGGTGCCCAATGTCACCGACTGGCAGTTCCTGAACCTGAACCATGTGACCAAGGCACGGATTGATCAGGACGCCTGCATCAAATGCGGGCGTTGCTATGCGGCGTGCGAGGATACCAGCCATCAGGCCATCGCCATGCTGCCCGGCCGGGTGTTCGAGGTGATGGATGACGAATGTGTTGCCTGCAACCTGTGCGTCAACGTCTGCCCGGTGGAGGATTGTATCACCATGGTGGAACTGCCGAAAGGCACGGTGGACCCGCGCACCGGCGACAAGGTGGGCGACTATTCCAACTGGACCACGCATCCGAACAACCCCAGCGTTGCGGCAGAGTAGGGCGGGGTTCACCCCGCCGTCCCTTGGCTCACAGAACTACCGCGCGTCGGGAGTTTGCAACCTGCGGCGCGCGGCTTCCACCATCCGCTTGTGGGTGGTTGCGGTGCGGTTGCGCAGGTGCATCGCGGCATAGACCGGCTGGCGGATCACTGGCGCATCGGCCACCATCCGCATCCCGCCCGCCGCCACCAGATCGCGGGCGTGGCTTTCCATCACATACCCCGCGCCCCCCAAGGTGGCCAGCAACAGCGCCACGGCGCTGCTTTGGCCGACCGACAGGGGCGCGCTGGTCAGGTGTGGCAGAAGTTGGCGGTGCGCCGCCTCGAACGCCGGGGAGAAGTTGGCGCAGATGTAGCGTTCCGGCGTGATGGCTGACAGGTGGTCGGTGTCGGTGGAGATCAGCCGATAGGGGATGTCGGGCAGGGAGTCGAAGAACAGATCCGGCTGCGGCTTGGGCGTGAACAGGATGGCAAAATCCAGCGCCCCGGTGACCAGATCGGCGCACATCTGGGTGGAATAGTCCGACTCCACATACAGCGCCGCCTGCGGCAGCAGGCTGCGCAAAGCCGCGATGAACGCGCCGAGGTGTGCGGGCACCAGATCGTTCTGGATGCCGATGCGCAACGTGACCGCCGCCACCCCGCTTTGCACCACCGCGCGGCGTGCCATCATCCATTCCTGCCGCAACAGCCGCGCATGGGGTTCGAACTTCAGCCCTTCGGTGGTGAGCTGTGTGCCCGCGCGCGACCGGGTGAACAGCCGCGCGCCAAGCGCCTGTTCCAGCGCGATGACGCGGGCCGAGATGGTGGATTGCGTCAAGCCGAGCCGTTCGGCGCTGCGATGGAAACTGCGGGTTTCTATCAGGTCAAGAAAGGTGTCGATCAACTCGATCTGCATGGCAATGATCCTGTCGCTGGCCCCCGATCTGTGCCGCGGACGCCGTCGGATCGGCCCCTTGCGAACACTGATCGGATTTTCCGATCAATAGGAGGCATCCGGGTGAATTGAAAGCCCGATCCGGCGCGCGGATAGTGGGCAATCAGAACGGCGGAGAGAGAGTATGGCAGGCTTGCCGGGCAGTGCGCGGGTGGTGATCATCGGAGGGGGCGTGGTGGGGGCATCGTGCCTTTATCATTTGGGTCTTGCCGGGTGGCACGACTGTGTGCTGTTGGAGAAAAACGAGCTGACGGCGGGCAGCACATGGCATGCGGCGGGCAATGTGCCGACGTTTTCGGCCAGTTGGTCGATCATGAACATGCAGCGCTATTCGGCAGGGCTCTACCGCGATCTGGGCGCGCGCGTCGATTATCCGATGAATTACAACGTGACCGGATCGGTGCGCCTGGGCCACAGCGTGGAACGGTTGCAGGAGTTCCGTCGCGTCGCCGGGATGGGGCGCTGTCAGGGAATGGATCTGGACATTCTGGGCCCCGAAGAAATCCGCGCGCGCTATCCCTTTCTGGAAACCCATGATCTGACGGGTGCGCTTTATGACCCCTACGATGGCGATATTGATCCTGCGCAGTTGACACAGGCGCTGGCCAAGGGCGCGCGGGACCTTGGCGCGCATCTGGAGCGGTTCTGTCCGGTGACGGCGGCGGTCTGGACGGGCAGCGAATGGGTGCTGAGCACGCCCAAGGGCGAGATCCGGGCTGAATATGTGGTGAACGCGGGCGGGTATTATGCGGCCGAGGTGGGCCGGATGTTTGGCCGCCGGGTGCCGATGATGGTGATGAGCCATCAGTATCTGCTGTTCGACACCATTCCCGAACTGGAGGCATGGACCAGGGAGAGCGGTCACAAGTTGCCGCTCTTGCGCGATGTGGACAGCAGCTACTACCTGCGGCAGGAAAAGATGGGCTTCAACCTTGGCCCCTATGAAAAGCCGTGCCGCGCGCACTGGGCCACGCCCGATGATCCGATGCCGGATGATTTCAGCTTTCAACTGTTCCCCGATGATCTGGAGCGGCTGGAGTTCCAGATCACCGACGCCATGGCGCGTGTGCCGCTGCTGGCGCAGGCGAACCTGCAAAAGGTGATCAACGGGCCGATCCCCTATACCCCCGATGGCAACCCGCTGATCGGGCCGATGCCGGGCGTGCCCAATGCGTTCGAGGCCTGTGTGTTCACCTTCGGCATCTGTCAGGCTGGCGGCGCAGGAAAGGTGCTGGCGGAATGGGTGACGGAAGGCGCGACCGAATGGGACATGTGGTCGTGCGATCCGCGCCGGTTCACCGGGTTCGAGGATCATGAGTATTGTGTCGCCAAGGGGATGGAGGTGTATGGGAATGAATATGCCATGCATTTCCCGCATCATGTCTGGCCTGCGGGGCGGATGAAGAAGACAAGTGCCGTGCATGACCGGGTGGCGGCTTTGGGCGCGCAGTTCGGGCCGTACAACGGCTGGGAGCGGGCGCTTTGGTATGCGGGCGACGGCGATGACACCAGCGAAGCAGCGCAGCGCACATGGCGGCGCGAGGGCCCGTGGTTTGCCGCCGTGCAGGCGGAATCTGTGGCGGTGCGCGATGCCTGCGGCATCCTCGACCTGCCGGGATTCTCGCGTTTTGTGATCCGGGGGCCGGGGGTGGCGGATTGGCTGGCCCGCCAGATCACCGGGCGGGTGCCGGGGGTGGGGCGGCTGGCGCTGGCCTATTTCGCCGATGACAAGGGGCGGATCGTGACCGAGATGTCGGTGGCGCGCATGGCCGATGATGTGGTGATGCTGATCACCGCTGCCACCGCACAGGCGCATGACAAGGCCTGGCTGATGCGCCATCTGGCGCCGGGCCTGGTGCTGGAGGATCAGACCGAGGCCTGGGGCACGCAGATCCTGACCGGACCAAAGGCGCGGGCGGTGCTGGCGGGGATCACGCAGGCGGACCTCTCGCGGCCATGGCTGACATGGCAGGAGGCGACGATTTCCGGGGCCGATGTGCTGCTGATGCGGGTCAGTTTCGCCGGCGAGCTTGGGTGGGAGATCCATTCCCGCACAGGCGACACAGCAGCGGTCTGGGATGCGGTCTGGCGCGCGGGGCAGGTGCATGGGCTGCGGCCCTTTGGCATGTTCGCGCTGGATGCCCTGCGGATCGAGAAGGGGTATCGGGCGTGGAAAGGGGATCTGTCGACCGATTACACCATTTTGCAAGGCGGCCTGGCGCGGTTTGTCGACTGGTCAAAGCCAGACTTCCGCGGCAGGGCGGCACTGGCCGCAGAAAAGCAGCTGGGCGTGACCAAGCAGTTTGTCACCCTCCGGGTTGCGGCGGACGATCTGGACCCGCCCTACATGGCAACGCTTTGGCATAACGACGTGGTGGTGGGCGAGGTCACGAGCGCAGGCTGGGGCCACCGGGTTGGCGCTTGTCTGGCGCTGGGCATGCTGCGCGCCGATCTGGCGGTGCCGGGGAGCGCGGTGGAAGTCGAGGTGTTCGGTGCGCGGGTCAGGGCCGAGGTGCTGGCCGAGGGGCCGGCGTGGGATGCAGGCAACGCGCGGTTGCGCGGCTGAGAGGTCAGGACCGGGGGTTTCACACCCCCGGACCCCCGTGGGATATTTATGAACAGATGAAAGGGTTTGACGTGGCATTGCCGGACAGGGCGCGGGCAGTTGTGATCGGCGGGGGGATTTCGGGCTGCTCGGTCGCCTATCATCTGGCGAAGGCCGGGTGGTCAGAGATTGTGTTGCTGGAGCGCAAGCGGCTGACTTCGGGCACCACCTGGCATGCGGCGGGGTTGATCGGGCAGTTGCGGGCCAGCGCCAACATGACGCGGCTCGCGCGCTATTCGGCGGGTCTTTATGTGGGGCTGGAGGCGGAGACCGGGATTGCGACGGGCATGCGGCAGGTGGGCAGCATCTCGGTGGCGCTGACCGCCGACCGGATGGAGGAATTGCGCAGGCAGGCCACGCTGGCGCGGATCTTCGATGTGGAGGTGGGCGAGGTGTCGCCCGCAGAGATCAAGGCGATGTATCCGCATCTGGAGGTGGGCGATGTGCTGGGCGGCGTGCATCTGCCGCTGGACGGGCAATGCGACCCGGCCAATATCGCCATGGCCTTGGCCAAGGGCGCGCGGATGCGCGGCGCGGTGATTGCCGAGGGGGTTGCGGTGAGCCGCGTGACCACGGCGGGGGGCCGGGTGACGGGCGTGGATTATGCGGGGCCAGAGGGGCCTGGGCATATCGCGGCCGATGTGGTGATCAATTGCGCTGGCATGTGGGGGCGCGATCTGGCGGTGCAGAACGGCGTGACGGTGCCGCTGCATGCCTGCGAGCATTTCTATCTGGTGACCGAGCCGATTGCGGATCTTGGCCATCTGCCGGTGCTGCGGGTGCCCGATGAATGTGCCTATTACAAATCCGACGCCGGCAAGATGATGCTGGGGGCGTTCGAGCCAAAGGCCAAGCCCTGGGGCATGGGGGGCATCCGGGCGGACTTCGAGTTTGATACCCTGCCCGAGGATTTCGATCATTTCCAGCCGATCCTTGAGGCGGCGATGGCGCGGATGCCGCTGTTCCAGACCGCAGGCATCCACACATTTTTCAACGGGCCGGAGAGTTTTACCCCCGATGATCGGTACTATCTGGGGCAGGCGCCGGAGGTGGCGGGCTATTGGGTGGCGGCGGGGTACAATTCCATCGGGATCGCGTCGAGCGGCGGGGCGGGGATGGCTTTGGCGCATTGGATCACCGAAGGGCAGCCGCCGTTTGATCTGTGGGAGGTGGATCTGCGCCGGGCGCAGCCGTTCCAGAAGAACCGGCGATACCTGCAAGAGCGGGTGAGCGAAACGCTGGGGCTTTTGTATGCAGACCATTACCCCTACCGCCAGATGGCGACCAGCCGGGGGGTGCGGCGCAGCCCCGTGCATGCGCATCTTAAAGCGCGTGGCGCGGTGTTTGGCGAGGTGGCGGGCTGGGAGCGGGCGAACTGGTTTGCCGGTGAGGGGCAAGCGGCGGAGTATCGCTATGGCTGGGGCCGGGCGAACTGGTTTGGCAACCAGCGCGCCGAGCATATGGCGGTGCGCACCGGCGTTGGCCTGTTCGACATGACCAGTTTCGGCAAGATCCGGGTGGAGGGGCGGGATGCCTGCGCATTCCTGAACCGATTGTGCTCGGCCCAGATGGATGTGGCGGTGGGGCGGATCGTTTACACCATGATGCTGAACGCGCGCGGCGGGATCGAGGCCGATCTGACCGTGACGCGGTTGGACGAGACGGCGTTTTTGCTGGTGGTGCCGGGGGCCACCTGCACCCGCGTGCTGGCCTGGCTGCGCGCGCATCTGGGGGATGAGTTTGCCGTGATCACCGATGTGACGGCGGGCGAGGCGGTGCTGTGCGTGATGGGGCCTCAGGCGCGCGCGGTGATGGCTCGGGTCAGCCCGCAGGATTTTTCCAACGCCGCCCACCCGTTCGGACAGGCGCGCGAGATCGAGATCGGGATGGGATTGGCCCGCGCGCACCGGGTGTCTTATGTGGGGGAACTGGGCTGGGAGATCTATGTGCCCACCGATCAGGCGGCCCATGTGTTCGAGACGCTGATCGAGGCCGCGCCCGAGATGCGGCTGTGCGGGCTTCACGCGCTGGACAGTTGCCGGATCGAGAAGGCCTACCGCCACTGGGGCCATGACATCACCGACGAGGATCATGTGCTGGACGCAGGCCTTGGCTTTGCCGTCAGCCGCAAGAAGGGCAATTTTCTTGGCCGTGACGCGGTGCTGCGGCGTGAAGATCAGGGGCCGGAGCGGCGCATGGTGCAGTTTCTGGTGCGCGATCCGGAGGCCATGATCTTCCACAATGAGGCGATCGTGCGCGACGGCCGCATCGTCGGCCCGGTGACCAGCGGCAATTACGGCCATACGCTGGGGGGGGCGGTCGGCATGGGCTATGTGCCCTGTGCCGGGCAAAGCGCGGCCGAGGTGCTGGGGTCGGCCTATGAGATCGAAATTGCCGGGCGGCGCTACGGCGCAGAGGTGTCGCTGGAGCCGATGTATGATCCGACATCCGCGCGGATGCGAGCATGACCGGCGGCGCACCGGGGGTTTTCCACCCCCGGACCCCCGGAGGATATTTTTGAACAGATGAAGCAAGGGGCGGCATGATGACCGATGTGGGAGAGATCTGCGAACCGGCGCGGGCGCGACGGTCGGGCGGGCGGGGCGCGCGGGTGGCGCTGCGCGCGGCACCTTTGTCGGATGCGATGCGCCCGGTGCGACCGGGGATGCCGGGAGGGCAGTACCGGCCCCTGACGCAAGCCGGGATGGAGCGGATCCATCAGGCGGCCTTGCAGGCGCTGGAGGAGATCGGGCTTTCGCAGGCGCCGCCCTCTGGCGTGGAGGTGATGACGGCGGCGGGGGCGGTGCAGGGCAGCGACGGGCGGCTGCGGTTCCCGCGCGCGCTGGTCGAGGACATGCTGGCGGTGGCCGCGCGCGACATCACGCTTTATGCCCGCGATCCGCGCCACGATCTGCATCTGACCGGCACCAATGTGCATTTCGGCACGGCGGGAGCGGCGGTGCATATTGTCGATCCGTTCACGCTGGCGTATCGCGATTCCACCGCGCAGGATCTGTATGATGCGGCGCGGCTGGTGGACAATCTGGACAACATCCATTTCTACCAGCGCACGATGGTGTGCCGTGATGTGGTGGACAATCGCGACATGGACCTCAACACGCTGTATGGCAGCCTGTCGGGCACCGTGAAGCATGTGGGCACCTCGTTCAGTGATCCGGCGCATGTGGCCGATTGCTTTGATCTGATCTACATGGTCGCGGGCGGCGAGGAGAGATGGCTGGAGCGGCCTTTTGTCAGCAATTCCAACTGTTTCGTTGTGCCGCCGATGAAGTTTGCCGAGGAATCCTGCATCACGATGGAGGATTGCATCCGGCGCGGGATGCCGATGCTTTTGTTGTCGGCGGGGCAGGCGGGGGCGACGGCGCCGGCGCCGATCGCGCTGACCATCGTGCAGGCGGTGGCGGAGTGTCTGGCGGGCGTGGTCTATGCCAATGCCATCAAGAAAGGCGCGCCGTGCATCTTTGGCACCTGGCCCTTTGTCAGCGATCTGCGCACCGGGGCGATGTCGGGCGGGTCGGCCGAGCAGGCGCTGCTGACGGCGGGATGCGGCCAGATGCACCAGTTCTACGGCCTGCCGGGCGGGGCGGCATCGGGCATTTCCGACAGCAAGCTGCCCGATATGCAGGCCGGATGGGAACAGGGCATCACCAATGTGCTGGCGGGTCTGTCGGGGCTGAACATGTGCTATGAGGCGGTGGGGATGCATGCCAGCCTGCTGGGGTTCTGTCTGGAAAGCCTTGTGCTGGGCGATGACCTGCTGGGCCAGACCATGCGCTGTGTGCGCGGGATCGATGTGACCGAGGACAGCACTTCCATTGAGGCGATGCGGCAGGTCTGTCTGGGCGGACCGGGGCATTACCTTGGGTCGGACCAGACGCTGCGGCTGATGCAGACCGAATACACCTATCCTGTGGTGGGCAACCGCATGAGCCCGAAGGAGTGGGCCGAGGCAGGCAAGCCCTTGCTGCTGGAAAAGGCGTTGGAGCGCAAGAACAGCATCCTTGCGAAAGCAGGCAGCCGGATCGACCCGCAGATCGACGCGGCGATCCGGGCGAAATACAAGATCCACTTCCGGTGAAGGGGCGGGGCATATTGGAGGAGCAGGGCATGAAGATCGGCTATATCGGCCTTGGCAATCTGGGCGGGCATCTGGCGGCCAGCCTGATCCGCGCCGGGCATCAGGTGGTGGTCTATGACCGGGACACCGCGCTTGGCGCGCGCCACCGCGCCATGGGGGCAGAGCTGGCGGACAGCCCGGCCGCGCTTGCGGCACAGGTGGATCATGTCTTCACCTGCTTGCCCTCGCCCGCGGTGTCCGAGGCGGTGTTGGCACAGGTGCTGAGCGCGGCGCGACCGGGCATGACATGGGTGGAAAACTCCACCCTTGGTCGCGACGATGTGCTGCGGCTGGCCGATGTCGCGCAAGCTGCGGGCCTGCGGATGCTGGAAGCGCCGGTGACGGGCGGCGTGCATCTGGCCGCAAGGGGCGAGATCACCGTGTTGGTGGGGGGCGACGCCGATCTGCTGGACCTGCACCGCGCCGCGCTGATGGCGATCGGCAACCGATTGTTCCATATGGGGCCCTTGGGCTCGGCGGCGGTGATCAAGGTGATCACCAACATGTTGGCCTTCATCCATCTGGTGGCGGATGGCGAGGCGCTGATGCTGGCGAAACGTGGCGGGCTGGATCTGAAAACCGCGTGGGAGGCGATTGCCGCATCTTCGGGCAGCAGTTTCGTGCATGAAACCGAAGGCCAGCTGATCCTGAACGGCAGCTATGACATCGCCTTCACCATGGATCTGGCGCTGAAAGACCTTGGGTTCGCCATGGGGTTCGGGCAGGAATTCGGCGTGCCGCTGGATCTGGCGGGGCAGACGATGCAAACCTTTGTCAAGGGCCGCGCGGCCTATGGCGGGGCGGCGCAATCGACGCAGATCGTGAAGTTGCTGGAAGATGCGCTGGGCACCGCTCTGCGGGCAACGGGCTTTCCGGCACGGCTGGAGTAAGCGGGGGCCGAGCCTTGCGTTAGCGCCAGATCGGGTTGGACCACGCCTTTTTGCCCGCCGCATCCATCAGGGTGACGCGCAGCCAAGGGGTATTGCCAAAGCGCGACAGATCCAGCGTGGCGGTGGTCATGGAGTGGCCATGCACGGCGCGGGCGGCGGTGCCCTGGCCTTGCACGATCATGGCGGCGATGGCGGTGCTGTCCACCTCGATCCGGTCGTCGTAAAGGCGGATGTCGCGCAGCTCCGGCCCTTGGCTGGAGTAGAAATCGCCTGCCTTGAGCGCGGCCAGCAAAGCCTCGGGCGTGTTTTCGGGCGCTTTCACCATCACCCAGCCGCCGAAATGATCCGGCTCGAAGAAATGGGCATCATCGGTGGCGATCATGGTCAGGCGGCGGCCTTCGCTGAGCAACAGATCCGCAATCGCCGCGCCGTCGGGGCGGTCGCAGCCCATGGCGCAGCCGTGGTTGTAGATCTCGACCGCATGGGCGGCGGTGATGCCGCGCGCATCGGCAAGCGTCAGGCCCGACCATTGCGGATGGGCGATGGCGACAAAGGCCCCGGCGGCGACGGCGCGGGCGGCAAGGGTGGCGGCGGTTTCCTGCCCCGGATGGGGGTGGAAATCCGGGCTGTCGGAGCGGGCGAAATCGGCGGGCAGGCCGACGGCAAGGATGTGCCACAGCTCGCCATTTGCCATCGCCCCGGAATGGAGTTCGGCGCCCGGGATGGTGGTGAACCCATCGGCGCGGTAGGGCGCCGTGTCCACGATCGGGTAGTCGTAAAGCCCCACGAAATGATCGGTCAGCGCAAGGAAATCGTAGCCTTCGGCCCGGTAGCGGCGGCACACTTCGCCGGGTTCCAGCACGCCATCGGACCGGGTGGAATGGGTGTGCAGGTTGCCGCGCCAGAATCGTCCGGTGATGGAAAAGGCGGTGGGGCGGATCATGGCGTCTGGCTTTCTGAAAGGGCGCTGCCGCGGCACGCTAGCCGCGACAGATCACCGTTTCAAGAACCCCGGTCAACCCAAGGTCACCAGCGCGTGCCGTTTCTTGCCCGCCGTCAGTTTCAGCGGTTCTGCCAGATCGCCTGCGCCAAAGCGGCGGCCCGCGTCGGTCACGATGTCATCGTTGACCCGCGCGCCCCCTTCGGTGATCAGGCGTTTGGCATCCTTGCCGCTGGCGCAAAGCCCCGCGCGCACGAACAGTTGCACGATGCCGATGCCATCCGCCATTTCGGCGGGCGACAGGCTGACGGTGGGCAGATCATCGCCGATGCCGCCCATCTCGAACACCTCGCGCGCGGTGGCCTCGGCGGCGGCCGCTGCCGCCTCGCCGTGCAGCAGCGTGGTCACCTCGTTGGCGAGGATGATCTTGGCGGCGTTGATTTCCGACCCCTGCAACGCGCCAAGGCGCTCACACTCCTCCACAGGCAGTTCGGTGAACAGCTTGAGGAAGCGGCCCACATCGGCATCGGTGGAATTGCGCCAGAACTGCCAGAACTCATAGGGCGAGAGCATCGCGCCGTTCAGCCAGACCGCGCCATTCGCGGATTTGCCCATCTTGCGCCCATCGGAGGTGGTCAAAAGCGGCGTGGTCAGGCCATACACCTCATGGTCCACCACCCGGCGCGTCAGGTCCACGCCGTTGACGATATTGCCCCATTGATCCGACCCGCCCATCTGCAACAGGCAGCCATAGCGACGGTTGATTTCAAGGAAATCATAGGCTTGCAGGATCATGTAGTTGAATTCAAGGAAAGACAGCGATTGCTCGCGGTCCAGCCGCGATTTCACGGAGTCGAACGACAGCATCCGGTTCACGCTGAAATGCCGCCCGATGTCGCGCAAAAACTCAAGGTAATTCAAATGGTCCAGCCATTCGGCATTGTTGAGCATGATGGCATCGGACGGCCCGTCACCATAGGCGAGGTAGCGCGCGAACACCTGCTGCATGCCCGAGATATTCTCGTCGATCTTTTCCGGCGTCAGCAGCGGGCGTTCCTCGGCGCGGAACGACGGATCGCCCACCTTGGTGGTGCCGCCGCCCATCAAGGTGATCGGTTTGTGGCCACATTTTTGCAACCAGCGCAGCACCATGATGTTGAGCAGGTGGCCGACATGGAGCGACGCCGCCGTGGCATCATAGCCGATATAGGCGGGCACGACCCCGTTCAGAAATGCCTCGTCCAGCGCCTGATAATCCGTGCAATCGGCCAGAAAGCCACGGGTCATCATCACGCGCATGAAGTCTGATTTCGGATGGTAGGTCATATCGCCCTCGTGTCATACTCGGGGGGCGGTATAACGGGGCGGGGGGCGCAAGGGAAGATGCGAGGTGCGGGGGCGGTCTGGGCTTTGGGCGCAATGTCGGGCACCTCGCTGGACGGGGTGGATGCGGCGATGGTGCTGACCGATGGGCACCGCATTGCCGATTTCGGCCCCAATGCTTATCGCGCCTACACGGATGCGGAGCGTGCGGTGATCCGCGCTGCCTTTGGTCGCTGGCCGGGGGATGCGGGGGTGGAAGCGGCGGCGGAAGTGGTGGAAACCGCCCATGCCGAGGTGCTGTCGCGGTTTTCCGGGGTTGATGTGGTGGGCTTTCATGGCCAGACGCTGGCGCATGCGCCAACCGGGCAGGGCACGCATCAGGCGGGCAACGGGGCGTTGCTGGCAGGCGTTCTGGGCGTGCCGGTGGTGTGGGATTTTCGCAGCACCGATGTGCGGATGGGCGGGCAGGGCGCGCCGCTGGCGCCGTTCTTTCACCACGCCTGCGCCCGGTTTGCGGGGCTGACTGCTCCGGTGGCCTTCCTGAACCTTGGCGGGGTGGGCAACCTGACATGGGTGGACCCGGCGGTGGAGCATCCCGAAGCCCCCGGCGCGCTGCTGGCCTTCGACACCGGGCCCGCCAATGCGCCGATCAATGATCTGATGCTGGCGCGGCGCGGGTTGGCGCAGGATGCGGGTGGGGCGTTGGCCGCCTCTGGCACGGTGAATGAGGCGGTGGTGGCGGCGCTTCTGGCCCATTCCTATTTCTACAAGATGCCACCGAAGTCGCTGGACCGGAACGATTTTTCCACGCTCTTGCCCGCCGTCGCCTCTCTGTCCGACGCCGATGCGGCGGCCACCCTGACCGCCTGTGCCGCGGCGGCGGTTGCGCGCGGGGCCGAGCATTTCCCCGCCCCCGTGGCGCGCGTTCTGGTCTGTGGCGGCGGGCGGCACAACGCCGCACTGATGGCGCAGCTTGCCCAGCGGTTGGGCGTGACGGCAGAGCCGGTGGAGGCCATCGGCCTGAACGGCGACATGCTGGAGGCGCAGGCTTTTGCCTACCTTGCGGTGCGGGTGATGCGCGGTTTGCCAACCAGCGCCCCCGCCACCACAGGGGTTCCCGCAGCGGTGGGCGGTGGGCAGATCAGTCGGCCTTAGGGGCCTGGGCTGGCGCGTCATCCTCGGGATCGGCATCGAAACGGTCCGGGTCCAAGCGGCGCGCAGCTTCCTTGCGGGCGAATGTCTTCAGCCCCAGACCGGGGCCATCCATGAATTCCGCCGCGCGGGCCGGATCATGTTTCGACAGCGCGCCCAGCCAATCGGCAATCGCCTTTTGGATGAACCAGTTGCGGTCGGGCACCAGATGTTCGGCCCAGATCAGCCCGGTTTCGCGGATGTCATATTCCACGTCCTTGAGGTTGTTCATCTTGGCAAAGGGCAGCAGCATCATCAGGCCCGCACGCCGCACCCAGTAGTTTTCGCTGACCACCCACTCCTCCAGATCGGCCACGCGGGATGGGTCGGCCACCACCCGCTTTTGCCCCGCGACCGTGACCAGATCGGCCAGCGCCCACACGTCCAGTTCCGGCACCCACATGCGGATCACGGTCCAGGCGCGGGCATCGGGGCGCAGGCGGGCTTGGGTCAGCAGTTTGGCGGCGGCAACCCGCGCCTCGTGCACATTGGTGTTCCACAGCCCTTCGGCCAGCGACACCCGCCCCTCGACCGACAGATCGGCGCGCCATGTGGCAACCGGCTCCTCGATTTGCGCAAGGGAAAGGCCCAGATAGCGGCGCTCGGACCCGGCAGGGGCCTTGTGATAGGCGGCGGCCTCGGCGGCCTTTGCCGGGTCTGCGAAGCCTTCAAGGATTTCAAGCGCCTGATACGGGGTCATTGCCCGGCCACCGCATGTGTCTGTGCCGCTGTCTTCATCGTTCAACCCCGTATTTCAAACCGCACCGATCCTACCGGGAAACCGGCGCGGGATACAATCGCATCACTCACGATCACCCCGTCATCGCGCAGATAGATCACATCCTCGAACCCCAGCCGCGTGACGCTGGCGTTGGATTTGAAATCAGCCGTGTAGCGCAACCGGATCTCGCCGTTCTGCTCCACCACCTCGGCCATGCCCACGGTGTCGTCGCGCCGCCCGGTCCAGCGACCCGGACCTGCGCGGTCAAACACCCAGGTCAGGCGATCCTGCTGGCCATCGTCATAGGTGAAATCCTCCGCCACCGTCAGCCGGGTGCCGCGCTGCGACAGCCGCCCATCCAGCCGCGCGGTAAACCGCCGCTCGTCCCCGGTCAGCCAGACGCGGAACACGCCCGCGCCGCGTTTGCGCCCGACAAAGGCGCTCTCCAGCGTCAGGGGGCGCAGCAGCCCCGGTGGCGAGGGCGGGGCCGAGGCGCAGGCCCCCAGCGCAAGGGCGCAAAGCAGAAAAGTGCGACGGTCCATCATGGCCTCCTGATCCGGTTTTCCGGGGATATAGGTGGCGTTATTCCACAGTCACCGATTTAGCCAGATTGCGCGGCTGGTCCACATCGGTGCCTTTGGCGATGGCGGTGTGATAGGCCAGAAGCTGCGCGGGAATGGCATAAAGGATCGGCGCAAAGACCGGATCGACCGCAGGCATGGTCAGCGTGGCCCAACACTCCGCCCCCGCCTCGGCCAGACCGGCGGCATCCGAGATCAGCAGCACCTTGCCGTGCCGGGCCATCACCTCTTGCATGTTTGACACGGTCTTGTCGAACAGCGCGTCGCGGGGGGCCAGCACGATCACCGGAACCTGCGCGTCAATCAGCGCGATGGGGCCGTGCTTGAGTTCGCCCGATGCATAACCTTCGGCGTGGATGTAGCTGATTTCCTTAAGTTTCAGCGCACCCTCCAGTGCCATGGGATACATCGGCCCGCGCCCCAGAAACAGGATATCCTGCGCGCGCGCCAGCTCTTCGGCCAGCTTGGCAATCTCGCCCGACACGCCAAGCGCATGGTTCATCAATCCCGGCAAGGCATGCAGCGACCCCAGATGCACGGCCAACGCGCCCTCGTCCAGCCGCCCCCGGTCCACGCCCGCCTTGAGCGCCATCAGCGCCAGCACCATCAGTTGTGAAGTGAACGCTTTTGTCGATGCGACCCCCACCTCTATCCCCGCCATGATCGGCAGCGCCAGATCGCTTTCACGCGCGATCGATGATGTGGGCACGTTGACCACCGACACCACCTTTGCCACGCGGTCCTTTGCATAGCGCAGGGCCGCGAGGGTATCGGCGGTTTCACCCGACTGGCTGACGAACACCGCCCATTGCGTGGGCGACAGTGGCGGTTCGCGGTAGCGAAATTCCGACGCGATGTCGATGTCGCAGGGCAGGCCCGCGATCGCCTCGTACCAGTATTTCGCCACATGGCAGGCATAGGATGCGGTGCCGCAGGCGACCAGCACGATCCGGTCCACGCCGGTAAAGTCCACCCCATCCGGCAGGTGTAGGGCGGGGTTCACCCCGCCTGTCGAATAATGTTGCAATCCTGTCGCCAGCACCACGGGCTGTTCGGCAATCTCCTTGGCCATGAAATGCTTGTGGCCAGCCTTTTCGATCCGGGCGGCATCAATCTGGATGCGGGTCTCGGGCCGGTGCGCGCGGCGGTCGTGATTGTCGAAAATCTCGGCACCCTTCCGGGTGATCACCGCCCAGTCGCCCTCTTCCAGATAGGTGATGCGGTCGGTCATGGGGGCCAGTGCAATCGCATCCGATCCCACGAACATCTCGCCCGTGCCATGGCCAATGGCCAATGGGCTGCCCTTGCGTGCCGCGATCAGCAGATCGTCTTCGCCACTGAACAGGAAACACAGCGCAAAGGCCCCGTGCAGGCGCCCCAGCGTCTGGCGCGCGGCGTCCACCGGGCGCGCGCCCGCATCCATCGCCTGTTGCACCAGAAGCGCTACGGTTTCGGTGTCGGTCTGGCTTTCCTGCGCGTAGCCTGCGGCGGCAAGTTCGGCGCGCAGGCTGCGGAAATTCTCGATGATTCCGTTGTGCACCACCGCCACCGGCCCGGCCTTGTGCGGATGCGCGTTCACCACAGTGGCCGGGCCGTGCGTGGCCCAGCGGGTGTGCCCGATGCCCGCCTTTCCCGCAAGCGGCTCATGCACCAGCAGATCGGACAGGTTCACCAGCTTGCCCACCGCGCGCCTGCGGTCCAACTGCCCGTTGTTCACGGTTGCGATACCTGCCGAATCGTATCCACGGTATTCCAGCCGCTTGAGCGCCTCGACCAGCAACGGGGCGGCTTCGTGATCGCCCAGAACGCCAACAATTCCACACATAAGCTTATCCTTTGGCCTTGGCGGCCTTGATGGCGCGCAGGCGGGTAAAGAGTTTGGTGGCAAGACCGGGTTTGTTCACCTGTGTGGCCCGGCCAAGTGCCAGCGCCTCGGCAGGCACGTCCTGGGTGATGACGGAACCCGAAGCGGTCAGCGCGCCATCGCCCACGGTGACGGGTGCCACCAGCATGGTATCCGACCCGATGAAGGCATTCTTGCCGATGCGCGTGCGGTGTTTCATCACGCCATCATAATTGCAGGTGACGGTGCCCGCGCCGATGTTGGTATGCTCGCCTATATCGGCATCGCCGATATAGGTCAGGTGGCCGACCTTCACGCCTTCGTCCAGAATGGCATTCTTGATCTCGACGAAATTGCCGACATGCACATCCTCGGCCAGTTCGGCACCGGGGCGCAGGCGGGCAAAGGGGCCGACGGTGGCACCCCGGCTGATGTGGCAGCCCTCCAGATGGCAAAATCCCTTGATCTCGGCACCGGATTCCACGGTGACGGCGGGGCCGAAAATCACGTTGGGGCCGATGATCGCGTCGCGCCCGATGACGGTATCAAGGCCGAAATACACGGTTTCGGGCGCAGTCAGGGTGACGCCGTTTTCCAGCGCCTCGGCACGCGCGCGGGTCTGGAAGGCGCGTTCGGCATCGGCCAGTTGCGCGCGGGTGTTCACGCCCAGCGTTTCAGCCTCGGGGCAGATCACCACGCCGGCCGACAACCCGCGCTTGCGCGCCAGTTCGGGCAGGTCGGTCAGGTAGTATTCGCCCGCCGCATTGGCGTTGCCCACCTCGGCCACCAGATCGAACATCAGCTTCGCATCGGCGCAGATCACACCGGAATTGCACAACGTCAATGCGCGTTCGGCGTCTGACGCATCCTTGTATTCCACGATCTTCAACAAGTCCTCGCCGTCAGTGACCAGCCGGCCATATCGCCCCGGATCGGCGGCGTGAAAGCCCAAGACCACCACCGCGTGCCGCGCACGGGCGGCCTGCATCGCCTCCAGCGTCTCGGCGCGCACAAGGGGCGTGTCACCGTAAAGCACGATCACATCGCCCGTCGCATCCGCCAGCAGGGGGGCGGCCTGCGCGACAGCATGGGCGGTGCCCATCTGCGCAGATTGCAGCACGGTCAGCGCATCTTCGTCATAGGCCAGCGTTGCGCGTGTCACGGCATCAGATCCATGGCCCGTGACCACGACGACCCGCTCCGGCCCCAGTGCGCGTCCCGATTGCATGGCATGATGCAAAAGCGGGCTGCCCGCCACATGGTGCAGCACCTTGGGCAGGTCGGAGTTCATCCGGGTGCCTTGACCTGCCGCCAGAATGACCAAAGATACCGGCATGCTGCCCCTTTCCTTCTTGGTGTCCCCGTTTTACCCAAGGGGCACCGGGCCGCAAGGGCCGTGTTCCTCACGCAAGGTTACAAACGATGCGCACTGTGGTTTTCGATCTGGATGGCACACTGGCCGACACAAGCGGCGATTTGCTGGCGGCTGCCAATGTCTGCTTTCAGGATTTGGGCCACGGCGACCTGTTGGGGCCGGGGGATGCCTTGACCGCGTTCCACGGAGGGCGGGCCATGTTGCGGTTGGGTTTTTCGCGGCTTGGCGCGGTGGATGAGGCGATGATCGACGCACAATATCCGCTGCTGCTGGAGGCCTATGCGCAGGCGATCGACGTGCATACCCGGCTTTATCCCGGTGCCGTCGCAGCCGTAGAGGCGTTGCGGAAAGACGGGTTCGCGGTGTCGATCTGCACCAACAAACCCGAGGGTCTGGCCGAGGAGCTGACGCTTCGCCTCGGGATCCGCGGCCTGTTTGGCGCGTTGATCGGGGCCGATACCCTGAGCACCCGCAAACCCGACCCGGCGCCCTATATCGCTGCGGTGGAAGAAGCAGGCGGCGTGGTGGCGCAATCGATGCTGATCGGAGACACCGACACCGACCGTCAGACCGGGCTGGCCGCAGGCGTGCCGGTGGCATTGGTCACCTTTGGCCCCGAGGGGCGCAGCATTGCCCGCCTGCAGCCCGAAGCCTTGCTTGACCACTTCGACGAGCTGCCGGCGCTTGCGGCGCGATTGCTGGGCTAGGGCCGGCGCAGAAAGGTCTTTTGACACCAGCGCGCCGTGTCGGTGTATTCCTTGGCCAGTTGCAACGGCGTGCGACTGGTCATGATGCGGTCGAACCGCTGCACCATGGCGCGGCGGCGCTGGTCATCGGTGCCCGGCACCTGATCCAGAATGACAAGGGCCGCCCGCTGCGCGGTATCGCGGGAATTGCGGGAAATCTCGCCATAGTCGTAAAGCTCGGTCGATACGATGAACAGCATCGCCGCGCAATGCAGCGCCTGTGCCGCGCGCCCGTCGATCACCAGATCCGCTTGTGCCGCAGGGGCGACGGCTGGGGCAAGGCTCAGCGCGAGCAGGGCGGCGGCACAGAATGGGCGCATGGGGGAATCCTTTGTGTGAGCCGTCACCGTGCCATAGCGTCACGCCCGCGCCAAGCCCCCGCGCCAGACCATTGACGACCCGCAAATTGCGCAGCATGTTCACACGAATGGAACGGTTTACCGGCAGCTTCACGCAACAAGAGCCGATCCCCGAAGACGGGATCAGCGCCGCCCTTGATATCATGCGCCACGGACGTCTGCACCGCTACAACACGGCAGCAGGCGAAATCTCGCAAACCGCCCTGCTGGAGGAGGAGTTTGCGGCCTTTACCGGCGCGCGCTATTGCCTTGCTGTGGCGTCGGGGGGGGCTGCGATGGCCACCGCCCTGCGCGCCCTGCAGATCTGCCCCGGTTCGCCGGTCTTGACCAACGCCTTTACCCTTGCGCCGGTGCCGGGGGCGATTGCCAGCATCGGCGCGCGCCCGGTGTTCATCGAGACGACGCCCGATCTGACCATCGACTTTGCCCATCTGGAGGCGATGGCACGCGCCACCGGCGCGCGGGTCTTGATGTTGTCGCACATGCGCGGGCATATCTGCGACATGGACCGGCTTTTGGAGCTGTGCGACGGTTTCGGCCTTCGCCTGATCGAGGATTGCGCCCATACGATGGGGGCTTCGTGGAACGGGGTTCCGTCGGGGCGGCACGGGGTGATCGGCTGCTATTCGACGCAGACCTACAAACACATGAACTCGGGCGAGGGCGGGCTGATCGTGACCGATGATGCGGGGCTTGCGGCGCGCTGCGTGCTCTTGTCGGGCAGCTACATGCTGTATGACCGTCACCGCGCCGCGCCTGCACCCGAGGTATTCGAAGCCATGCGGCTGGATGTGCCCAATGTGTCGGGCCGGATGGACAATCTGCGTGCGGCGATTCTGCGACCGCAGATCGCGCTGTTGCCGGAGCGCGCCGCACGGTGGAATGCGCTTTACCGCGCGGTGGAGCGGGGGTTGGATCAGACCAACGGCCTGCGCCTGATTCCGCGCCACGGGGCCGAGCGGTTTGTGCCATCCAGCTTTCAGTTCAGCCTTCCGGGATGGGAGCCCGGCCGTGTGACGGCTTTGGTTGCGCGCTGTGCCGCGCGTGGGGTGGAGCTGAAATGGTTCGGTGCCCCCGATCCGGTGGGCTTCACCAGCCGCTACGCCCATTGGCGCTATGCGGCGCCGCACAGCTTGCCGCAGACCGATGCCGTGCTGGCGGGTCTGATCGACATGCGGCTGCCCTTGACGTTCAGCTTGGATGACGCGGCCCTGATCGCGCGCATCATCCGGTCAGAGGTGCTGGCTGTGGGTCAGGGCGAGGTGGCGCCGGTGACACGCCTCGTGATGGGCGACTGAGCGCGGCAGGGTCGGGCAGCCGCCCGATTCTGGTGCCGCGGCGCAGCGTTATTTTTGCTGCACAGTGCATCCGGTGGATATTCTTTTGACGATGCGACGAAATACAGCGTCGGCTGGGCCGTGTTTTCATGCCCCCGTCCGTTGACCCTGCCGGGGGAGCAGAGTAAACGGTTGCCAAGAGTGCAAGCGGGTCGCCAGCATCCGCAGCTCGCAGTCGCCAGCCGAAGGAGCGTCTTGTGGACATACTTCTCCGAGAGTATTTTCCGATCATCATCCTGCTCGCACTTGCGATTGGCCTGGGGCTTGTATTGCTCCTCGCCGCCGCCGTGCTCGCTGTCCGCAATCCCGATCCGGAAAAAGTGTCGGCTTATGAATGCGGGTTCAACGCCTTTGACGATGCGCGGATGAAGTTTGATGTGCGGTTCTACCTGGTGTCGATCCTGTTCATCATCTTTGATCTTGAGGTCGCGTTCCTGTTCCCGTGGGCGGTTGCCTTTGGCGAGATCAGCATGGTCGCATTCTGGTCGATGATGGTGTTTCTGGGCGTGCTGACAGTGGGCTTTGCCTATGAATGGAAGAAAGGGGCCTTGGAATGGGAGTGATGGCAGGCGCCAACACGGCGGGCGGCGACATGGAGGTTGCCACCCAGGCCCTGAACCGGGATCTGCAGGACAAGGGGTTCTTGCTGACCTCGACCGAGGATATCATCAACTGGGCCCGGATCGGGTCGCTGCACTGGATGACCTTTGGTCTGGCCTGTTGCGCGGTGGAAATGATGCACACCTCGATGCCGCGCTATGATGTGGAGCGGTTCGGTGTGGCCCCGCGCGCCAGCCCGCGCCAGTCGGATGTGATGATCGTGGCGGGCACGCTGACCAACAAGATGGCCCCGGCGCTGCGCAAGGTTTACGACCAGATGCCGGAGCCGCGCTATGTGATTTCCATGGGCAGTTGCGCCAATGGTGGCGGCTATTACCACTACAGCTATTCGGTGGTGCGTGGCTGTGACCGGATCGTGCCGGTTGATATCTATGTGCCGGGCTGCCCGCCCACAGCCGAGGCACTGCTTTACGGTATTTTGCAGTTGCAGCGGAAAATCCGCCGCACCGGCACCCTGACCCGCTGAGGAGAAACCGATGTCCGAAGCGCTCCAAGAGCTTGCCGCCCACATCGAGATGAAGCGTCCCAATGACGTTCTGGCATCGCACATCGCCTTTGGCGAGTTGACGCTGGAAGTGGTGGCCAGCCATATGGCAGAGTTCAGCGATTTCCTGAAGGGTGATGCGGCTTGCCGGTTTTCATCGCTTGTCGACATCACCGCCGTGGACCATCCGACGCGTGAGCGTCGCTTCGATGTGGTTTACCACTTCCTGTCGATGTATCAAAATCATCGCATCCGGGTCAAAGTCGCGGTGGGGGAGTCGGATATGGTGCCGTCCTTGATCGACGTGCACCCCAGCGCTAACTGGTTTGAACGCGAAGTGTTCGACATGTTCGGCATCCTGTTTTCCAACCATCCTGATCTGCGCCGCATCCTTACCGATTATGGCTTCCGGGGCCATCCGCTGCGCAAGGATTTCCCGACCACAGGCTATACCGAAGTGCGCTATGACGAGGCGCAAAAGCGCGTGGTCTACGAGCCGGTGAAGCTGGTGCAGGAATACCGCCAGTTTGATTTCATGTCGCCATGGGAAGGCGCGCACTACGTGCTGCCCGGCGACGACAAGGCGGAGGCGAAATGATGCGCGACCAAAAGGGAGCACGTTGATGGACGGCGATATCCGCAGAAACACCTACGACGACGGTTCGACCGATTTCGAGACCGGCGAGCAGCGCATCCGCAATTTCAACATCAACTTTGGCCCGCAACACCCTGCGGCGCATGGTGTTTTGCGGCTGGTGCTGGAGCTGGACGGCGAGATTGTCGAACGTTGCGACCCGCATATCGGCCTGCTCCACCGTGGCACCGAAAAGCTGATGGAAAGCCGGACCTATCTGCAGAACCTGCCGTATTTCGATCGGCTGGATTATGTGGCGCCGATGAACCAGGAACATGCTTGGTGTCTGGCGATCGAGCGGTTGACCGGCACGGTGGTGCCACGCCGCGCCAGCCTGATCCGGGTGCTTTATTCGGAAATCGGCCGTATCCTCAGCCACTTGCTGAACGTGACCACCCAAGCCATGGACGTGGGCGCATTGACGCCGCCGCTCTGGGGCTTTGAGGAACGCGAAAAGCTGATGGTGTTTTATGAGCGGGCTTGTGGTGCGCGCTTGCATGCGGCCTATTTCCGGCCCGGTGGGGTGCATGTCGATCTGACCGACGCGCTGGTCGAAGATATCGACGCCTGGGCCGTCGCGTTCCCCAAGCTGCTGGATGACATCGACACGTTGCTGACCGAAAACCGCATCTTCAAACAGCGCAACGCCGATATCGGGATCGTCACCGAGGACGATATCCTGAAATGGGGCTATTCCGGCGTGATGGTGCGCGGATCGGGGCTGGCATGGGATTTGCGCCGGGCGCAACCCTATGAATGTTATGATGAATTCGACTTCCAGATCCCGATTGGCAAGAACGGCGACTGCTACGACCGCTATCTGTGCCGCATGGCAGAGATGCGCGAGTCGACCAGCATCATCCGTCAGGCTTGTGCCAAACTGCGGGTTGAAAAGGGTGACGTTCTGGCGCGGGGCAAGATCACGCCGCCCAAACGTGGCGAGATGAAAACCAGCATGGAAGCGCTGATCCACCATTTCAAACTCTATACCGAAGGCTTTCACGTGCCTGCGGGCGAGGTTTACGCCGCCGTTGAAGCGCCGAAGGGCGAATTCGGCGTCTATCTGATGGCGGATGGCACCAACAAACCCTACCGCGCCAAGATCCGCGCGCCGGGGTTTTTGCACCTGCAATCCATGGATTATATCTGCAAGGGGCATCAGCTTGCTGACGTCTCTGCCATCATCGGCACGATGGATGTCGTGTTCGGGGAGATCGACCGCTAATGCTGCGCCGCCTTCACAAAGACCAACCCGCCTCGTTCGAATTCACGCCCGCAAACCTTGCCTGGGCGCAGGGTCAGATTTCCAAATACCCCGAGGGCCGTCAGGCAAGCGCCATCATTCCGCTGCTGTGGCGCGCGCAGGAGCAGGAGGGGTGGCTTTCGCGCCCTGCCATCGAACATGTGGCCAGCATGCTTGGCATGGCCTATATCCGCGCATTGGAAGTGGCGACGTTCTACTTCATGTTCCAGCTTCAACCCGTTGGGTCAATTGCCAATATCCAGATCTGCGGCACCACGTCCTGCATGATCTGCGGCGCCGAGGACCTGATCGCGGTTTGCCAGGAATTGATTGCGAAACAGCCGCACACCCTGTCGGCGGATGGCAAGTTTTCCTGGGAAGAAGTGGAATGCATGGGTGCGTGTTCCAACGCCCCGATGGCCCAGATCGGCAAGGATTACTACGAGGATCTGACGCCGGAAAAACTGCGTGACCTGATCGCGCGGTTCAGCGCCGGAGAGGTGCCGGTGCCGGGTCCACAGAACGGACGCTATTCGTCCGAGCCGATCACGGGCCTGACCACGCTCAAGGATCACGAGGCTGGACGCATGCCCCATAACGCAAGTGCGCAACTCGCGGTGGACATCGGCGAGACGGTGAAGCGCATCGACGGCACCGAGGTGCCGCTGACCACACCTTGGCTGCAACGCCCCGAAGCTCCGCATGACTCTGATCATCCGACCGAGCCAAAGCCAGGTGCAGGCCATCGGGCAGATTCCACCGGCGTGACGGTGCAAGAGGCGCCGGTACAATCCAAGGGCAAGCCGGTTTCCAAGGAGGATCCTGCCACGACGGTGGCCGAAGCCGCGGCCTCTTCCGCGCCTGACAAAGTGGCGGTAGAGTCGGCTGGTACGGCCACCGGGGGAACCAAACCAAAAGGGCTTGCCGCCGCGCGCGGTGGCGTGGCCGACTCTCTTCAAATGATCGAAGGCATCGGCCCGGTGCTGGAAAAGCTGTGCCACGAGCTTGGCTTTTTCCACTTTGACCAGATTGCTGCCTGGACCGATGCGGATATCGCCTGGATGGACCAAAACCTGAAAGGGTTTCGCGGTCGCGTGACCCGTGACAAATGGGTGCCGCAGGCCAAGATCATCGTGACCGAAGGTTTGGAGGCATTCCGCATCCGGGCCAAGACCAACGACTATTAAGGATCAGCGATGAACCGGCCAGATCAGGATGCGGCGCGCAAGGTGGCCCTTCAGGCCCGTCTTGTCGCGATCGTGCTGGCCGGAACCATGATTTTGTGGATGGGCGCGCAATATCTGGGCGGACAACAGGGCTGGGATGCCCGTTATGTGTTCCTGTTCGATTTTGCCGCGATTGCCGCGTTCGTCTGGGCGCTGGTTGTGACGTATCAGATCTGGCGCGCGCGCCGGGGATAAGGAAAGAACGATGCTCAAGGATCAGGACCGCATCTTTACCAACCTGTATGGGATGCACGACCGCTCTCTGACGGGGGCGATGAAGCGGGGCCATTGGGATGGCACGGCCGACATCATCGCGCGTGGGCGTGACAAGATCATCGAGCAGATGAAGGCATCGGGCTTGCGCGGGCGCGGTGGGGCAGGGTTCCCGACGGGTCTGAAATGGTCGTTCATGCCCAAGCAATCCGATGGGCGACCCGCCTATCTGGTGATCAACGCCGACGAGTCAGAGCCCGGCACCTGCAAGGACCGCGAGATCATGCGGCATGATCCGCACACGCTGATCGAAGGGGCGCTGATCGCGTCTTTCGCGATGAACGCCAACGCCTGCTATATCTATATCCGCGGCGAATACATCCGCGAGAAAGAGGCGCTGCAAGCGGCGATTGATGAATGTTATGACGCCGGGATGCTGGGGCGCAACGCCGCGAAATCCGGCTGGGACTTTGACCTGTATCTGCACCACGGGGCCGGGGCCTATATCTGCGGCGAGGAAACAGCCCTTCTGGAAAGCCTTGAGGGCAAGAAGGGCATGCCGCGCATGAAACCGCCATTCCCGGCGGGTGCGGGCTTGTATGGCTGCCCGACGACCGTGAACAATGTGGAATCGATTGCGGTGGTGCCGACCATCCTGCGGCGCGGGCCGGAGTGGTTTGCATCTTTTGGTCGGCCCAACAATGCGGGCACCAAGCTGTTCGGCATTTCTGGCCACGTCAACGCGCCCTGTGTGGTGGAAGAGGCGATGTCGATCCCGCTCAAGGAATTGCTGGACCGGCATTGCGGCGGTGTGCGCGGCGGGTGGAAGAACCTGAAGGCCGTGATCCCCGGTGGATCGTCGGTGCCGTTGTTGACGCAGGCGCAATGCGACGATGCGATCATGGATTTCGACTGGCTGCGCGAACAGCGCTCGGGCCTTGGCACGGCGGCGGTGATCGTGATGGATCAATCGACGGATGTGATCAAGGCGATCTGGCGCTTGTCGAAGTTCTACAAGCATGAGTCCTGTGGCCAATGCACGCCCTGCCGCGAAGGCACCGGCTGGATGATGCGGGTGATGGACCGTCTGGTGCGCGGCGAGGCCGAGATCGAGGAGATCGACATGCTGATTTCCGTGACCAAGCAGGTGGAGGGGCACACGATCTGTGCGCTTGGCGATGCCGCCGCATGGCCCATTCAGGGCCTTGTGCGGGCGTTCCGCGACGAGATTGAAGACCGAATCAAGGCCCGCAAGACCGGGCGCATCAGCGCCGTTGCGGCAGAGTGATGCGGGTGGCGGCCTGCACCCTGACGCTGGCGCTTGCCGCCTGCGTTCAACCAGCCCCGCATGGGGTTGGTAAGGGTGCGGCTGCGCCAACCCCGTTGCGGGTGACCAACAACGGTCAAGCCTTTCGGATGGATGAAGGCGCCAGCGCGCGGCGGATGGCGGATGCCACCTGCGCCGCACAGGGCAAACGCCTGCGGTCAAGCATCTATGACCGCTTTGACGCGGGCGCATGGGTTTACGCGGAGGGGTGTGCATGACGCGTTATGCGATAGCACCCCACTTCCGCGTGATGGCACGGCCTTGTCATGGCCTATCAGCGGTCACGGCGCCTATGACCTTGGAATGGAATGCCAAGGAGGCTTTGATGAACCTGATCCCGATGACGATTGCCGCTGTGATGTTTGCCGTGCCCGCTTTTGCGCTGGTGCCGATCAATCAGGAACAGCGGATCAACGACACATTGCGCAGCGGCTTTATTGCGGATGCGATTGCTGACAACTGCCCCACGATGCAGCCGCGCAAGCTGCGGGCGCTGAACGAGTTGCTGAAGCTGCGCGACTATGCGCTGTCGCAGGGCTACAGCGCGGCCCAGGTGCGGGCGTTCGTGGAAGACAAATCCGAAAAGGCGCGCGGCAAGGCCGAGGCGGCGGCATGGCTGGCCGGCAAAGGCGCGGTTCCCGGCAAGGTGGCGGCCTATTGCGCCGCTGGCGAAGCCGAAATCGCGCGCGGCAGCCTGATCGGCACATTGCTGAGGTCAACCAGATGACCCCAGCCGATGAAAACCGGGCATCGTGCCGCCCGGAACAGAATACGGCGCTTGGCTGGGTGATCCGGCCACGCTTGATGACTGCGGAGTAAGCAGATGACGAACCTGAAAAAGATCAGCATTGACGGTATCGAGGTCGAGGTGGATGGCGCGATGACGCTTATCCAGGCGGCCGAGGTGGCAGGCGTGGAGATCCCGCGGTTTTGCTATCACGAGCGTCTGACGATTGCGGGCAACTGCCGCATGTGTCTGGTCGAAGTGGTGGGCGGCCCGCCGAAACCGGCGGCAAGCTGTGCCATGCAGGTGCGCGATCTGCGCCCCGGCCCGAATGGCGAGGTGCCGGTGGTGAAAACCAACAGCCCCATGGTCAAGAAGGCCCGCGAGGGCGTGATGGAATTCCTGCTGATCAACCATCCCTTGGATTGCCCGATCTGCGATCAGGGCGGCGAATGTGATTTGCAGGATCAGGCCATGGCTTACGGCGTTGATTTCAGCCGCTACCGCGAGCCGAAACGGGCGTCCGAGGATCTGAACCTTGGCCCCTTGGTCGCCACCACGATGACGCGCTGCATTTCCTGCACCCGCTGCGTGCGGTTTACCTCGGAAGTGGCGGGCATCACCCAGATGGGCCAGACCGGCCGGGGCGAGGACAGCGAGATCACCAGCTATCTGAACGAGACGCTGAACTCGAACCTTCAGGGCAATATCATCGACCTGTGCCCGGTGGGCGCGCTGACCAGCAAGCCCTATGCCTTTACCGCGCGGCCGTGGGAGTTGACCAAGACCGAGAGCATCGACGTGATGGATGCGCTTGGCTCCAACATCCGTGTGGACACGAAGGGGCGCGAAGTGATGCGGATCCTGCCGCGCAACCATGATGGCGTGAACGAGGAGTGGATTTCCGACAAGACCCGCTTCATCTGGGACGGGTTGCGCCGCCAGCGGCTGGACACGCCCTATATCCGCGAGAATGGCCGGTTGCGCAAAGCGGGCTGGGGTGAGGCTTTGGCGGCGGCTGCGGCGGCAATGAAGGGCCGCAAGGTGGCCGGGATCGTGGGCGATCTGGCCCCGGTGGAGGCTGTGTTCAGCCTGAAACAATTGATCGAAGGCATGGGCGGACGGGTCGAGTGCCGCACCGATGGCGCGAAATTGCCCGCTGGAAACCGCTCGGCCTATGTCGGCACGGCGGCGATCGAGGATATCGATGCGGCGAAAGCGATCTTCCTGATCGGCACCAATCCGCGCGACGAGGCGCCTGTGCTGAACGCGCGCATCCGCAAGGCCTGGGCACGCGGCGCGGATGTGACGCTGATCGGTCCCGCCGTTGATCTGACCTATGACTACGGACATGCGGGGGATGACCGCGCGGCGCTGGTCAAGGCCACCGCTGAGGCTGCAGAAGCTGAAAACGCCATCGTGATCGTGGGGCAGGGCGCCCTGAACGAGGCCGATGGCGAGGCGGTGCTAAGCCAAGCCATGAAACTGGCCGAGGTGATGGGCGCGAAACTGCTGGTGCTGCACACCGCAGCTGGTCGCGTGGGCGCGCTGGACGTGGGCGCGGTCACCGATGGCGGCATGTCAGCGGCACTGGACGGGGCGCAGGTGGTTTACAATCTGGGTGCCGACGAGGTGGAGATCGCCGCTGGTCCCTTCGTGATCTATCAGGGCAGCCATGGCGACAGGGGCGCGCACCGGGCCGACCTGATCTTGCCGGGGGCGGCCTATACCGAGGAATCGGGGCTGTTCGTCAACACCGAAGGCCGCCCGCAACTGGCGATGCGCGCAGGGTTCGCTCCGGGTGAGGCCAAGGAAAACTGGGCGATCCTGCGGGCGCTGTCGGCGGAACTGGGCAGCGTCTTGCCATGGGATTCGCTGGCCGCGCTGCGCCGGGCGCTTGTGGCGGCGCATCCGCATCTGGGCCGGATCGACGAATTGGCCGACAATGGCTGGACCCGCATCCCGCTGCGCGACCCGGCATCCGCCAGCTTCCGCCTGCCGGTGCAGGATTTCTACCTGACCAACCCGATTGCACGTGCGTCGCAGGTCATGGCGGAAATGTCCGCGCTTGCCAAATCGCGCACCGACCAGCCGTTGGCGGCGGAGTGAAAAGATGCCACACGGTGCCGTCTTTGCCAGTCTGACTGCCGCTTTTGTGGCACTGTCGGCTTGTGCCGAAGGCGGTCCCGTGTCACAGGGCGGGCAAGCGCCATCGTATCAGGGCATCCAGACCGTGCTGCTGCAAGATGACATGGTCAGTTTCCGCGTCGCTCTTCTGGGCGCAGGCGGCAATGACGACGTTGAGGCTTATGGCCGTTGCGCCGCCGCACAATATGCGTTGATCCGGGGTTACGGCTTTGCGCGGCATGTGCGGACCACCGTGGCGCAGACAGGAAACACGTGGCGGGGGGACGCGGTCTATCTGATCTCGGCCGCTTTGCCAGCCGGGCTGAAAACGATCGACGCCGAAGTGACGGTGCGCGATTGCGGGGCGCTCGGGATACCGACGATTTGAAGATGAGAGGCTGAGAATGTCTGACTTTCTGGCAACGCCAATGGGCACGTTGGTTCTGGTGGCGGCGCAAAGCCTGCTGATCGTGGGCTTCGTGATGATCAGCCTGCTCTTTCTGGTGTATGGCGACCGCAAGGTTTGGGCCGCGGTGCAGATGCGGCGCGGGCCCAACGTGGTGGGGGCCTTTGGCCTGCTGCAATCGGTGGCCGATGCGCTGAAATATGTGGTCAAGGAAATCGTGGTGCCCGCCGGTGCCGACCGCCCGGTGTTCTTTCTGGCGCCGATGCTGAGCTTTGTTCTGGCAATGCTGGCCTGGGCGGTGATCCCGTTCAGTGATGGTTGGATCCTGTCAGATATCAACGTGGCGATCCTGTTCGTCTTTGCCATCTCCAGCCTTGAAGTTTACGGCGTGATCATGGGGGGCTGGGCGTCGAACTCCAAATACCCGTTCCTCGGCTCGCTGCGCTCTGCCGCGCAGATGATCTCCTATGAGGTGTCGCTGGGTCTGATCATCATCGGCATCATCATCTCCACCGGCTCGATGAATTTCTCGGCTATCGTGGCGGCGCAGGACGGAGCTTACGGGT
Source organism: Paracoccaceae bacterium (assembly GCA_046292785.1). Classification (GTDB taxonomy): domain Bacteria; phylum Pseudomonadota; class Alphaproteobacteria; order Rhodobacterales; family Rhodobacteraceae; genus Pseudotabrizicola. The sequence continues at coordinate 1,977 of JBKBQB010000025.1, read as the reverse complement.
TGTTCTCGTGGTATTGGCTGCCGCACCTGCCGATGGTGGTTTTGTTCTTCATCAGCGCTTTGGCCGAAACCAACCGTCCGCCGTTCGACCTGCCGGAAGCGGAGTCGGAGCTGGTGGCCGGGTTCATGGTGGAATATTCCTCCACGCCTTACCTGTTGTTCATGGCTGGCGAATACATTGCCATCTTCCTGATGTGCGCGCTGATGAGCCTGCTGTTCTTTGGCGGCTGGCTGTCGCCCATTCCGGGGCTGCCCGATGGCTTCTTCTGGATGTTCATCAAGATGGCGTTCTTCTTCTTCCTGTTCGCGATGGTGAAGGCCATCGTGCCGCGCTACCGCTATGACCAGTTGATGCGGATTGGTTGGAAGGTGTTTCTGCCGCTGTCGCTGGCCTGGGTCATTCTGGTGGCGTTCCTGGCGAAATTCGAAGTTCTGGGCGGCGCCTGGGCGCGCTGGACAGTAGGGGGCTAAGGCAAATGGCAAACATCGACTGGAACCGCGCGACCCGGTATTTCCTGTTGCAGGATTTCATCAAGGGTTTTGCCCTTGGCATGAAGTACTTCTTCGCGCCGAAAAGCACGCTGAACTATCCGCATGAAAAGGGCCCGCTGAGCCCCCGCTTTCGCGGTGAACACGCGCTGCGCCGCTATCCCAATGGCGAAGAGCGCTGCATCGCCTGCAAGCTGTGCGAGGCGGTCTGTCCGGCGCAAGCGATCACGATTGATGCCGAACCGCGCGAAGATGGCAGCAGGCGCACCACCCGCTATGACATCGACATGACCAAGTGCATCTATTGCGGTTTCTGTCAGGAAGCCTGCCCGGTCGATGCCATTGTCGAGGGCCCGAATTTCGAATTCAGCACCGAAACCCGCGAGGAGTTGTTCTATGACAAAGACAAACTGCTCGACAATGGCGCGCGTTGGGAGGCGGAGATTGCCCGCAATCTCGAACTCGACGCGCCCTATCGGTGAGCGGGATGAGTGACGCATACACCAAGATGCTGCAACAGATGATGGAAAGCGGGCAGGAAATGCTGCGCGCCTTCAATCCGGGGGCTGAAGGCGTGAAGATGGGGGGGATGGAAAAGCTGTTCCCAACCATGCCGAAAGACATGATGGAAATGTGGTTCGGCAAGACCTTCAACCGTGAAGGTCTGGACGCCAAGACCCGGCTTCTGGTGACCATTGCAGCCCTGACCGTTCTGGGCGCGCAGGCCGAACCGCAGTTGAAACTCTCGGTCCGCCATGCGATTGCAGCCGGGGCGACGCAGCGCGAGATTGCGGAAGTGATCTGGCAGATGAGCATGTTCGGCGGCTTGCCCGCCATGCAAAAGGCGCTGGAAATTGCCCAGAGCGTCTTTGCCGAGACCGGGGAGAGTGACACATGACCGTCGCGGACTATGCCTTTTATGCCTTTGCCATCGTTGTGGTGGCGGCGGGGCTGATGGTGACCATCAGCCGAAATCCTGTGCACTCGGTGCTGTGGCTGATCCTGGCCTTCCTGTCCTCGGCGGGGTTGTTCGTGCTGCTGGGGGCTGAATTTGTCGCCATGCTGCTGATCATCGTCTATGTCGGCGCGGTCGCCGTGCTGTTTTTGTTCGTGGTGATGATGCTGGACATCGACTTTGCCGCGCTGAAGGGGGAAATCGCCCGTTACATGCCGCTGGGTCTGTTGATCGGCGTGGTGCTCCTGATGCAACTGTCCTTGGGCATCGGCGCCTGGGTGCAGGCCGAGGGCGCGATGGGTCTGCGGCAGGCGGTGGCACCGGCGATGGATCAGGTGGAAAACACCCGCGCGCTGGGGCTGCTGATCTATGACAAGTATCTGCTTTTGTTCCAGCTTTCGGGGCTGATCCTGCTGGTCGCCATGATCGGGGCGATCTTGTTGACCCTGCGCCACCGCAAGGACGTGAAGCGCCAGAATGTGCTGCACCAGATGTGGCGTGATCCGGCCAAGGCGATGGAACTGAAGGATGTGA
>JBKBQB010000024.1:0-54657 GCA_046292785.1 Paracoccaceae bacterium | reverse complement strand
GTATCACCTGCCGCGACTGGTTCCAGCTCTGCCTCAAGGAAGGGCTGACCGTTTACCGTGACCAGCAGTTTTCCGGCGACATGCGCAGTCCTGCGGTGAAGCGGATCGAGGATGTGCTGACCCTGCGCGCCCGCCAGTTCCGCGAGGATCAGGGCCCGCTGGCCCATGCGGTGCGGCCGGAATCCTATGTGGAAATCAACAATTTCTACACTGCGACGATCTATGAAAAGGGCGCCGAGGTGATCGGCATGTTGCGGCGTCTGGTCGGGGATGATGGCTATCGCCGTGCGCTCGATCTGTATTTTGATCGCCACGATGGGCAGGCGGCCACGATCGAAGATTGGCTGACGGTGTTTCAGGATGCCACAGGCCGCGACCTGACCCAGTTCAAGCGTTGGTATTCCGAGGCAGGTACGCCGCGGCTGAAGGTAAGTGATGACTTTAAGAACGGCACTTACACGCTTCATTTCGAACAGGAAAACCCGGAAACTCCGGGCCAGCCCGCCAAAGGGCCCAAGGTTCTGCCGATTGCCGTGGGCTTGCTGAACCCCAATGGAGACGAGGTGGTGACAACCACCGTGCTGGAGATGACCGAGGCCCGACAGTCTTTCAGTTTCAACGGGTTGGCGGCGCGACCCGTTCCGTCGATCTTGCGGGGATTTTCAGCGCCGGTGGTGTTGCAGCGCACAGCGAGTGCCGAAGAGCGCGCCTTTCTGCTGGCCCATGACACCGACCCGTTCAACAAATGGGAGGCGGGGCGTGCCCTTGCCAAGGATCTTCTGGCGCGGATGGTGACGGAAGCGGCGCAGCCCGGCCCCGACTGGCTTGATGCACTGGCCCGCGTGGCACAGGATGACAGCCTTGATCCGGCGTTCCGCGCGCTTTGCCTGCGGCTGCCGTCTGATGACGATATGGCGCAAACCCTGCACGCTTCGGGCCATGTGCCTGATCCGATCGGCATTTACACAGCACGGCGGCGGATGGGCGATGCGCTTGCGCAGCGGCTTGCCGGGGTGCTGCCGGGCCTGATGGCGGCGCTGGCCGAACCGGGGCCGTTCACGCCCGACGCCCGCGCGGCGGGGCGCAGGGCGTTGCGCTTGGCGGCATTGTCATTGCTCAGCCGCATTGATGGTGGTGCCGCGGCGCGGTCTGTGTTTGCCACCGCAGACAACATGACCGAAGAGGTGGGCGCGCTGTCGTGCCTGCTGGACATCGGTGCAGGACAAGAGGAACTGGCGCGCTTCGAGGTGCGGTGGCGTGCCGACCGCAACGTGATGGACAAGTGGTTTGCGTTGCAGATCGCCTATGCGGCCCCCGACCTCGCGGCAGAGGTGACGCGGACGCTCACCCTGCACCCGGATTTCGACTGGAAGAACCCGAACCGCTTCCGGTCGGTGATCGGGGCTTTGTCGGGCAATCATGCGGGTTTCCATCATCGCAGCGGATCGGGCTATGTGCTCGTCGCGGATTGGCTGTTGCGGCTTGATCCCCTGAACCCACAAACGGCGGCGCGCATGTCGACCGCGTTCGAGACATGGCCGCGCTATGATGCCGACCGTCAGGGCATGGTGCGCGATGTGCTGCGCCGGATGCTGGCGACCGATGGCCTGAGCCGTGACCTGACCGAGATGGCCGGCCGGATGTTGGGCGATTAACCCAGTTTGCGGAACAGGCCGGTCAGGCGTTTCGTCTCTGCCTCTATTCCAAATGGTGGATTGATCATCACCATCCCCGAACCCTCCATCCGGTGCCCGTCGCGCACGGGGGGAAAGCGAACCTCGTGTATCAGCGCCTCGGGCGCGATGGTGCGCAAATCTGTCAGCATCAGCTTGTGCAACCCGTCGCGCAGGATCGGATACCACAGATAGACAATTCCGACGTTCCATTTTCGGTGCAATTGGCCCACCACCCGCGGGATCAGGTCGTAATCGGTCTTTACCTCATAAGACGGGTCGATCAGCACCATGCCGCGCCGGGGAGTTGGCGGGCAGATCGACAGTGCTTTGGCCAGACCATCCTCGTGATACACCTTGGCGCCAAAAGGGGCCGCAGCATAGTCCAGCGCCGCATGTTCCTGCGGATGCAATTCGCACAGGTGGATGCTGTCGGTTTCACGCAGCAGATGACCCGCAATCAGCGGGCTGCCGGGATAGGCGTTTGGCCCGCGCTGGTCGCGGGTGGCGGCCAGCGCGCGGGTATAAGGGTGATTGGCCGGGAACCAGCTTTGCGCAATGGCAATGCCCTTGGCCGCCTCGCCGGTTTTCACCGCTTCGGGCGCGGTCAGGTCATAAAGACCCCGGCCCGCGTGGGTTTCCACATAGGTCAGCGGCTTGTCCTTGCGGATCAGATAATCCAGCGTGGTGGCAAGCAGCGCGTGCTTGTGGACATCCGCGAGGTTTCCGGCGTGGTAGAGGTGTTGGTATGACAGCATGAAGCTGCCCTAGCAGGTGGGGCGCTGTCTCGCAAGTCTGGGGTAGGGCGGGGTTCACCCCGCCATGCGGGGCCAAAGGCAAGGCGGGGTGAACCCCGCCCTACGGCGTGCGTTTGTGGCCCGAAAGATCGCGGGCGGCTTTTTCGGTTTCGGCCTTTTGTCGGTCGCGTTCAACGCGGGTGAGCCCGAATTTGGCCGCGTTTTCATCGCCCCGCGCGCGGGCCGCCTTGCGGGCGGCCTGCTTTTTCAACAGGCGAAGATTGACGATTTCGGCCATCAGCCTTTTGGGCCGATCATGTCTTCGGGCCGCACCACCCGGTCAAAGGTTTCGCCATCGACCAATCCGAGTGCAATCGCCTCTTCGCGCAGGGTGGTGCCGTTCTTGTGCGCGGTCTTGGCCACCTTGGTCGCGTTGTCATAGCCGATGGTCGGGGCCAACGCCGTGACCAGCATCAGGGATTCCTTCATCAGCTTGTCGATGCGCGCGACGTTGGCTTGGGTGCCCACCACCATGTTGTCGGTGAACGACCCCGCCGCATCGCCCAAAAGCTGCATGGATTGCAGCAGGTTATAGGACATCATCGGGTTATAGACGTTGAGTTCGAAATGGCCTTGCGACCCGGCAAAGCCGATGGCGGCGTCGTTGCCCATCACATGGGCGCAGACCATGGTCAGAGCCTCGGCCTGTGTTGGGTTGACCTTGCCCGGCATGATTGACGATCCGGGTTCGTTTTCCGGCAGGATCAACTCTCCCAGACCCGAGCGCGGGCCAGAGCCCAGCAAGCGCAGATCGTTTGCGATCTTGAACAGGCTGGCCGCCACGGTTTTCAACGCGCCCGAGAACATCACCATGGCGTCATGCGCGGCCAGCGCCTCGAACTTGTTCGGCGCGGTGACAAAGGGCAGGCCGGTGATCTCGGCAATGCGGGCGGCGACGCGGGTATCCCAGCCGACGCGGGTGTTCAGCCCGGTGCCCACGGCCGTGCCGCCTTGGGCCAGTTCATAAATGTCGGGCAGGCACAATTTCACCCGCGCGATGCCTTTTTCGACCTGCTTGGCATAGCCCGAAAATTCCTGACCCAAGGTGAGGGGGGTTGCATCCTGCGTGTGGGTGCGCCCGATCTTGATGATATCCTTGAACTCTGCGGATTTCGCGACCAGCGCGGCATGCAGCTTTTCCAATCCCGGCAGCAGCACATCGCGCGCCATCATGCCGGTGGCGACGTGCATCGCGGTTGGGAACGTGTCGTTGGATGATTGCCCCATGTTCACATGGTCATTCGGGTGAACCGGCTTTTTGCTGCCCATCTCGCCGCCCAGCATTTCGATGGCGCGGTTCGAGATCACCTCGTTCGCATTCATGTTGCTTTGGGTGCCCGACCCGGTTTGCCAGACCACCAGCGGGAAGTTGTCGTCGAACTTGCCGTCGATCACTTCGGTCGCGGCGGCGGCGATGGCGTTGCCAAGATCTGTTGAAATGTCGCCCTGATCGATGTTGACCAATGCGCAGGCCTTCTTGATCACGCCAAGCGCGCGGATGATGGCCACAGGCTGACGCTCCCAGCCGATGGGGAAGTTGATGATCGACCGCTGGGTCTGCGCGCCCCAGTATTTGTCGGCGGGAACCTCAAGCGGGCCAAAGCTGTCGGTTTCGATACGGGTGGCGGACATGAAAAAGCCTCCTGATTTTGCTGTGCCGTGCTTACGCTGCGGGCGCAGAAAAATCAATTGGCATACCGTCGCATACAGGCATGCAATCGTCGGGCGTCCGCGACAGGACAGGTGGCTATTGCTTGCGGAACTTGTCCAGGCTGACAACCTCGGCATCGTGTTGCGGCGGTGGATCATCATCGCCGCCGTCATCCTCGTCGTCCTCGCCATCCTCGGCATGGCTTTCAAAGCGCAGGCCGAACTCCACCGACGGATCCACAAATGTGCGCACCGCATCAAAGGGGATCACCATCGGTTCGGGCTGGTTGCCGAAGTTCAGGGTGATGGTGAAGCCGTCGTCGGTCACGGTCAGGTTTTCGAACCAGTGCTGGATGACGATGGTCATTTCCGCCGGATAGCGCGCCTTGAGCCAATCGGCCATCTCCACCTCGGGGTGGGTGGTGTCAAAGGTGATGAAGAAATGATGCGCGCCGGGCAGACCGTTCGCGCCCACATCCGCAAGCACTGATTGGATCAGACTGCGCATCGCGCGATGCATCAGATTTCCGTAGTCGATAGACCGCGCCATTGCCAATCCTCAGCTTGTATGGGGGCCAGCATAGGGATTTTGCCTGTGAAGGAAAGGGGGCAGGCGGCACAGAATGCGTGGACAGTGGCGGGGTGGCAAAATCGGGCGTATGCGTTGGTGCGGCTGTGCCTTTCGGTGACACCCCGCCGAACCCATGGGGCCCGGCGAGGTGGGGTTTGGGGTGACGTGTGATTGCAAGCAGCACGTCAACGGGGGTTTTGGCCCCCCAACAAGCAGCAACGCGACATAGCCGCGCCTGATCTGTTTAGAATTGATTCTCTAATTCAGGGTTAACGCGGATGTCACAGGCCATCAAAAGCGCACAGCGCATGCACATCCATCCCCAGCGACTCCAGTCGTTTGCGCCCGCCCAGATCGGGCAGATCGACGACAAAGGCGCAGCCGATCACCTGCGCGCCCAACCGTTCGATCAGTTTCAGCCCGGCTTCTGCCGTGCCGCCGGTCGCCAGAAGATCGTCGATCAGCAACACGGTTTCCCCGGCCTGCATTGCATCTTGATGCACTTCAACGACCGCTTCGCCATATTCCAGCGTATAGGCCTGCGAAATCGTCTGCCCCGGCAGCTTGCCCTTTTTGCGGATCGGAACGAAGCCGGTCGAAAGCTGGTGCGCGACCGCGCCGCCAAGGATAAACCCCCGCGCCTCCAGCCCCACCACCTTGTCGATGCGCAATCCGGCATAGGGCGCCAGCAGTTGATCGACGCACATCCGGAACCCGCGCGGATCGGCAAACAGCGTGGTCACATCGCGAAACAGGATCCCTTCGTGCGGGAAATCAACGATGGTGCGGATGTAATCTTTGACAGTTTTCGGGGCGGTCATCATGGGCCTTCAGGGTTCGGGCGGATACAAATGGCGCAGCAGGCGGGCGTCCTGACCTGCGATGGTGACGGTGGCGTTGGACGTTTGCGACAGGATCGACACGCCCTCATAGGCCGCGCTGTCGATATCGAATACCGGGCCCGTGGCCTGAAAAATCTCTTCCAGCACGACGGATACGATGTCATGGGGCGTGATGGTGCTGGAAATCAGGATCGAGGCATCGGTGATCTGATGGTCGCGCGTGGACCAGACGGTGGTAAAGCCAACCCCCATTTCACCGGGGCCGGACAGGCCGTGCACGTCGGGCAAGGTGCTGCCCTCGGCGGCATCGGTGAGCCTGAGCCGGATATCGGCGCCGGGTCCGGCGATGCGGGTGATGGTCAGACCCGACCCGGCGCGGTTGATCTGCAAAAGCGCGTAATCCACGGTTGCTGACAGCAGCATGCCAAAGATCAGGCCCGTCCCGACCTCTGTCGGCACGATGGCAAGGGTCAGATCACGCTTTGGCCATGTCAGGACCGGGCCTTTGCACAGCCCCTCCGGCGCGGCGCCGCAGGTGGATGCGCGGAAAAAATCATTGTCCGGCAACAGCCCGTCAACCGGCACGGCATCGAATGCCCGGCCGGTTCCGGCCAGCGCGACAAACGCGATCAGTCCGAAGGCCCATCGCGGCGTCACAACACCCGCCCGGCCACGGCATCCAGTTTGGCCAGCAGCGCAGGATCGCGCTGGGCCGGGGCGGTTATTATGGCATGATCCAGCGCGCGGTCACAGCCGTGGGGGCAGGGCGCCCGTTTGCCCGCAAGCAAGGCAGGCAGACGGGCCACAAGACTGCGCGCAAGTCCCGCGTTGCTTTGCATCGTCGCCACCACTTGCGCCACATCCACCGCGCCATGCGTTGGGTGCCAGCAGTCAAAATCTGTAACCATGGCAAGGCTGGCATAGCAAAGCTCGGCTTCGCGGGCCAGTTTCGCCTCGGGCATGCCGGTCATGCCGATAAGATCGGCCCCCCATTGCCGGTGCAGCCTGCTTTCTGCGAGGGTGGAAAATTGTGGTCCTTCCATTGCGACATAAGTGGCCCCCTGATGCAGCCGCGCCCCTGCCGACAGGGCCGCACTTGACACACCGGCAGACAGCCGCGCACAGGTCGGGTGGGAAAACCCGACATGTGCCACACAGCCAGAGCCGAAAAATGAGGACTCGCGGCCAAATGTCCGGTCGATGTATTGATCCACGATCACGAAATCACCCGGAACCATGTCTTCGCGCAGCGATCCAACTGCGGACAGCGCAACCAGATCGGTACAGCCCAGACGCTTGAGCGCATCGATATTGGCGCGCGCATTCACAGAACCGGGCGCATGCACATGGCCGCGCCCGTGACGGGGCAAAAAGGCCATCGCCACGCCGTCCAGTCGCCCTACAAGGATGTCATCCGACGGCTTGCCCCATGGGGTCTTGACCTTCACCCAGGACGCGCCTTCCAGCCCGTCGATCTCATAAAGGCCAGAGCCTCCGATGATGCCGATCATCCTGTCCATTTGTCACCATCCGTTGCCCCGCAAACTCATCTTAAGCCGTGATCAGGGCCGGGGGAAGGGTGCGGATGGTCTGGTAAATACGGTGGCAGGGTTGCGGCATCATCACCATGCTGGTTCAAATCCTTGCCACCGTGCAAGCCACCGGACCGGCCAAGAGGCCCCGGCAGACCCGACCCGGTGCCTGCGTTCAGAAATCCCAGTCTTCGTCCTCGGTCGCGACCGCTTTTCCGATCACATAAGACGATCCAGACCCGGAAAAGAAATCGTGGTTTTCGCTGTCGGGCGAAAGGGCCGCCAGAATGGCAGGGTTCACTTCGCAAGCTGCTGGCGGGAAAAGCGACTCGTAGCCGAGGTTTTGCAACGCCTTGTTGGCGTTGTAGTGCAGGAAGGCTTTGACATCTTCGGTCAGACCAATGCCGTCGTAAAGCTCGGCTGTGTATTTCGCCTCAATGTCGTATAGATCGAACATCAGCGCAAAGGCATAATCTTTCAGCTCGGTCTGCCGCGCCTCGGGTTCGCGTTCCAATGCACGCTGGAACTTGTAGCCGATGTAATAGCCATGCACCGCCTCGTCACGGATGATCAGCCGGATCAGATCGGCGGTGTTGGTCAGGCGCGCGCGGCTGGACCAATACATCGGCAGGTAAAACCCGGAATAGAACAGAAAGCTTTCCAGAAACACGGACGCGATCTTGCGTTTCAGCGGGTCGGCACCGGGGGCGTAATCGCCCAGAATCGCGCGGGCCTTGGCTTGCAGATGCGGGTTGTCTTCTGACCAGCGGAACGCCTCATCCACCTCCTTGGTGGAACAAAGTGTTGAAAAGATAGACGAATAGCTTCGGGCATGCACCGCCTCCATGAAGGCGATGTTGGTCAGCACCGCCTCTTCGTGCGGGGTCTGCGTGTCCTCCATCAGCGCGGGCGCGCCAACGGTGTTCTGGATGGTGTCAAGCAGGGTCAGCCCGGTGAAGACGCGGATTGTCAGCTCCCGCTCTTCGGGCCGCAGGGTTGCCCAGCTTTGCACGTCATTCGACAGCGGCACCTTTTCCGGCAGCCAGAAGTTGACGGTCAGACGATTCCAGACCTCCAGATCCTTGTCGTCCTGCAGCCTGTTCCAGTTGATCGCGCGCGGCACGCGCAGGGGGGTGACGATGTCTTTCATGGCAATGCTCACAATGTGCAGGAAACGCAGCCCTGCACTTCGGTCCCTTCAAGGGCGGTCTGGCGCAGGCGGATGTAGTAGATGGTCTTGATGCCCTTTTTCCACGCATAGATTTGCGCGCGGTTGATGTCGCGGGTGGTGGCATCCGACGGGAAAAACAGCGTCAGGCTCAGCCCCTGATCCACATGCTCGGTGGCCGCCGCATAGGTATCGATGATTGCTTCCGGCCCGATTTCATAGGCATCGCGGTAGTAGTCCAGATTGTCGTTCGTCATGAAGGCGGCGGGGTAATAGACCCGGCCGATCTTGCCTTCCTTGCGTATTTCGATCTTCGACACGATCGGGTGGATCGAGGACGTGGAGTTGTTGATATAACTGATCGACCCGGTGGGCGGCACCGCCTGCAGGTTGCGGTTGTAAAGACCATGCGCCATCACATCGGTGCGCAATTGTGCCCAATCGTCGCGCGTGGGCAGGGTGATGTTTGCGAATACCCGCGCCACATCGGGTGAGTTGGGCAGCCAGTCTTGGCTGGTATATTTGTCAAAGAAGCTGCCATCCGCATAGGTCGAGTCGGCAAAGCCCTTGAATGTGGTGCCCTTTTCCTGCGCCAGCAGACAGGATGCCCGGATCGCGTGATAGGCGACGGCGGCGAAATAGACCGAGGTGAACTCCACCCCCTCGGCGCTGCCGTAGTGGATGCGCTCGCGCGCCAGAAACCCGTGCAGGTTCATCTGGCCCAGACCGACCGCGTGGGCCTCGTCATTGCCGCGTCGGATCGAGGGCACCGAGTCGATGGCCGACATTTCCGACACGGCGGTCAGGGCACGGATCGCGTTTTCGACCGTTGCGCCAAAATCCGGCCCATCCATCGTGGCCGCGATGTTCAGCGAGCCCAGGTTGCACGAAATATCGGTGCCCATCCGCGCATAGCTCAGGTCATCGTTATAGGCGCTTGCCTCGTTCACCTGCAAAATCTCGGAGCACAGGTTCGACATGCTGATCCGCCCGGCAATCGGGTTGGCGCGGTTCACCGTGTCTTCGAACATGATGTAGGGATAGCCGGATTCGAACTGGATCTCTGCGATGGTCTGGAAGAATTCGCGCGCATTTATCTTGCGCTTCTTGATGCGCTTGTCGTCCACCATTTCGGCATATTTCTCGGTGACCGAGATTTCCGAGAACGGCACACCGTAGACCCGTTCCACATCATGCGGCGAGAACAGGTACATGTCCTGATTTTTCTTGGCCAGGTCGAAGGTGATGTCGGGAATGACCACGCCCAGCGACAGGGTCTTGATGCGGATCTTCTCATCCGCATTTTCGCGCTTGGTGTCCAGAAACCGCAGGATGTCGGGGTGGTGCGCGTTCAGATAGACCGCGCCCGCGCCCTGCCGCGCGCCCAGCTGGTTGGCATAGGAAAACGAATCCTCCAGCAGTTTCATCACAGGGATCACGCCCGACGACTGGTTTTCGATGCCCTTGATCGGTGCGCCAGCCTCGCGCAGGTTGGTCAGCATCAGGGCGACACCGCCGCCGCGCTTGGAAAGTTGCAGCGCCGAATTGATGCTGCGGCCGATGGATTCCATATTGTCTTCGATGCGCAAAAGGAAACACGAGATCAGCTCGCCGCGCTGCGCCTTGCCGGCGTTGAGGAAGGTGGGGGTCGCGGGCTGGAACCGGCCCGACAGCATCTCCTCCATTAAGCGCAGCGCCAGGGCTTCATCGCCGCGCGCCAGCGCCAGCGCGACCATCACCACGCGGTCTTCATACCGTTCCAGATAGCGCTGGCCGTCGCGGGTTTTCAGTGTGTAGCTGGTGTAATATTTGAAGGCACCCAGAAACGTGGGAAACCGGAATTTGGCGGCATAGGCCGCATCCCAGATCTGGCGGTGAAAGTTGCGCGAATACTGGTCCAGCACGGCGGGCTCGTAATAACCCTCGTCGACCAGATAGCCCAGTTTTTCGTCAAGGCTGTGAAAGAAAACTGTGTTCTGGTTGACGTGCTGCAAGAAATACTGCCGCGCGGCCATGCGGTCGGCATCAAACCGGATGCGGCCCTGATCGTCATAAAGATTCAGCATGGCATTGAGCGCGTGGTAATCCAGCGCGGGTTTCACGGCGTCAAGCATTCTGTCCCCCAGAAGCGGTCAAGCCCTGCGCGCACGCGGGCCACATCGGTTTCGGTTCCCGCCAGCTCGAAGCTGTAAAGCACGGGTATATTGCATTTTGCGGCGATCACCCGGCCCGCAAGGGCAAAGGTTTCGCCGAAATTCCGGTTGCCGCCCGCGATGACACCCCGGATCAGGGCGCGGCGGGCGGGATCGTTCAGAAAGGCGATGACCGGCTTTGGCACCGCACCCTGACCCATGCCATCGGCAAAGGTCGGGCAGACCAGCACAAAGGGCGCAGCGGGGGCCGGCATCGGGTCGGCGGGGCGGATCGGGATGCGCTCGGCCCTCAGGCCAAGAGCAGCCACAAAGCGCGCGGTATTGCCAGAGGCCGACGAGAAATAGACCAGCCCGCCCACTGCATCAGGCCAGTTGGCCGATCATGTCGGGGCGGAAACCCGCCCAATGCGCAGCCCCTGCCACCACCACCGGGGCCTGCCGGTAGCCCAGCGACACCACCCGCGCCATGGCGTCTGCGTCCTCGGTCAAGTCGATGACGCTGTAGGCGATGCCGCGCGCATCCAGCGCGCGGGTGGTGGCGGTGCATTGCACGCAGGCGGGTTTAGAATAAACGGTGATGGTCATGCCCCATGTCCCTTTTGGAAGTGTCTTGCGGGAACGGACACGGACCCGGACAGCAGATGCCGCCCCGATCACGCCCCCATGCCCGCCGCACGGTTTCGGTCGTCTCTCGTCATGGCAGGTCTCCTGACTCGCGGGTCGGGGCTTGGCTGACCTTCCCAAGGGCAGCGCCCCCAGTGGCATTTCAGCGTCGCTCGCCGCTTACAGTTGCGGGGGCAGTGCCGGATTTGGGGTATGACCCGCACCGGCTTCCCTTTTCATCCCCGAGTCGCCTCGGGTCACCATGACGCTACCAATTGGCCTTAATGAGGGATGACTGTCAATATGTGGTGTTGGCTATTCCGCAGCCAGCGCCGTCGATGTGGCAGGGATGTAGTTCAGGATCGGCGCCAGCCATCGTTCGGCCTCGGCCAGATCCATGCCTTTGCGTGCAGCGTAATCGGCCACCTGATCGCGTTCCACCTTGGCCACGCCGAAATAATAGCTGTCTGGATGGGCGATATACAGACCGGACACCGATGATCCGGGCCACATCGCCATGCTTTCGGTCAGCGCGACACCTGTTGCAGCCTCGGCGTCCAGCAAGCGGAACAGGGTCAGCTTTTCGGTGTGGTCGGGCTGGGCGGGATAGCCCGGCGCTGGGCGGATGCCGCGATAGGGCTCGCCCACCAGAGCGTCGGGGGCAAAGGTCTCATCCGGGGCATATCCCCAAAATTCACGCCGTACGCGCTGATGCAGCATTTCGGCCATGGCCTCGGCATAGCGGTCGGCAAGGGCCTTGACCAGAATGGCGGAGTAATTGTCGTTGGCGCGGTCAAAACGCTCGGCAATCGTGGCCTCTTCCGGGCCTGCGGTCACCACAAAGCCGCCGACATAATCGGCAGCGGTGCCGGTAGGGGCCACGAAATCGGCCAGTGCGACATTGGGGCGGCCTTCGCGCTTGGCATGCTGCTGGCGCAGGGTGTGCAGGGTGGCGATGGCTTCGCTGCGGGTGTCGTCGGTGAAAAGCCGGATATCCTCGCCCACCGCATTGGCGGGCCAGAAGCCGGCCACGGCGCGCGGGCCGAACCAGCGCTCGGCGATGATGCGCTGCAACATGGTCTGGGCATCGGCAAACAGCGCACGCGCAGCCTCGCCCTGCTTTTCATCGTTCAGGATTTTCGGATAGCTGCCCTTCAGCTCCCAGGTCTGGAAGAACGGGGTCCAGTCGATATAGCGGGCGATTTCGGCCAGATCCCAGTCGTCAATGACCCGTGAGCCGAAAAACTGTGGCGCGGGGACCGTATAATCCTGCCACTCCAGCCGCAGCGCGTTGGCGCGGGCCTGCGCCAGCGGGATGCGCTGCTTTGCCCGCTCGTTGCGCTCATGGCGTTCGGCCACCTCGCGGTATTCGACCTCCAGCGCCTCGATGAACGGGCGCTGCTGCGCGGGGCTCAGCAGGGCAGAGACCACCCCAACCGCGCGGCTTGCATCCAGCACATAGATGGCGGGACCGGCATAGCGTGGCGCGATCTTGACCGCTGTATGCACTTTTGATGTGGTCGCCCCGCCGATCAGCAGCGGAATGGTGAAGCCCTCGCGCTGCATTTCCGACGCCAGATGCACCATTTCGTCCAGTGAGGGCGTGATCAGGCCCGACAGCCCGATCACATCCACCTTTTCGTCGCGCGCCACCTGCAAGATCTTTTGCGGCGGCACCATCACGCCAAGATCGATGATCTCGTAATTGTTGCAGGCAAGCACGACGCCGACGATGTTCTTGCCGATGTCATGCACATCGCCCTTCACTGTGGCCATCAGCACCTTGCCCGCCGTCTGCCGCCCCTCGCCGCCATTGGCCAGCTTTTCGGCGTCCATGTAAGGCAGCAGCACCGCCACCGCCTGTTTCATCACCCGCGCCGATTTCACCACTTGCGGCAGGAACATCTTGCCCGCGCCGAACAGATCGCCCACCACATTCATCCCCGCCATCAGCGGTCCTTCGATCACATGCAGCGGCCGCTCGGCCATCTGGCGGGCGGCTTCGGTATCGGTCTCGATGAATTCGGTGATGCCGTTGACCAGCGCATGTTCCAGCCGCTTTTCCACTGGCCAGTCGCGCCAGGCCAGATCACGCACCTTTTCCTCGCGCGCGCCGCCCTTGAAGCGATCGGCGATTTCCAGAAGTCGGTCGGTGCCATCGGGGCGGCGGTTGAGGACCACATCCTCGCAGGCCTCACGCAGTTCCGGGTCGATCTGGTCATAGACCGCAAGCTGGCCTGCATTGACGATGCCCATATCCATGCCCGCCTGAATGGCGTGGTAAAGGAACACGGCATGCATCGCCTCGCGCACAGTGTCATTGCCGCGAAATGAAAACGACAGGTTGGACACGCCGCCAGAGACATGGGCATGCGGCAGATTGGTCCTGATCCAGCGCGTTGCCTCCAGAAAATCGACGCCGTAGTTGTTGTGTTCCTCGATCCCGGTCGCCACGGCAAAGATATTGGGGTCAAAGATGATGTCCTCGGGCGGGAAGCCGACCTCTTCCACCAGAATCCGGTAGGCGCGGGCGCAGATTTCGGTTTTGCGGGCAAAGGTATCGGCCTGGCCTGCCTCGTCAAAGGCCATGACCACCACCGCCGCGCCATAAGCTAGGCACAGCTCCGCCTGCGCACGGAACGCCGCCTCACCCTCTTTCATGCTGATGGAGTTGACCACGGGCTTGCCCTGCACGCATTTGAGCCCCGCCTCGATCACCTCCCATTTGGAGCTGTCGATCATCACCGGAACGCGGGCGATGTCAGGCTCCGCCGCCAGCAGGTTCAGGAATTCGACCATGGCGGATCTGGAATCGATCAGCCCCTCGTCCATGTTGATGTCGATGATCTGCGCGCCGTTTTCCACCTGATCGCGCGCCACCTCCAGCGCCGCGGCATAATCGCGGTTGACGATCAGTTTGCGGAACTTCGCGCTGCCGGTGACATTGGTGCGCTCGCCGATGTTCACGAACGGAATGTCGGGAGTCAGGGTAAAGGGCTCCAGCCCCGACAGGCGCAGATACGGGGTCATGTAACAATCCTCGGGGCTTGGCCCGCCACCGCATCGGCGATGGCGCGGATATGGTCGGGCGTGGTGCCGCAGCAGCCGCCGACCACGTTCACAAGGCCTTCGCGGGCGAACCCGGCGATCTGGGCGGCGGTCTGATCGGGGCCTTCATCGTATTGGCCAAAGGCATTGGGCAACCCGGCATTGGGATAGGCGCAGATGAACGTGGGCGCCACCGCCGCCAGTTCCGCCAGATGCGGGCGCATCGCCGACGCCCCCAGCGCGCAGTTCAGCCCTACGGTAAAGGGCCGGGCATGGGCAACCGAATGCCAGAAGGCGGTGGGGGTCTGGCCGGAAAGCGTGCGGCCAGACGCATCGGTGATGGTGCCCGAGATCATCAGCGGCAGGCGGGTTCCGATTTCGGCAAACGCCTCGAAACAGGCAAAGATCGCGGCCTTGGCGTTCAGCGTGTCAAAGATCGTCTCGATCAGGATCAGATCGGCCCCCCCCGCCATCAGCCCGCGCACCTGCTGGCCATAGGCGATGCGCAGGTCATCGAAGGTCACGGCGCGGTAGCCCGGATCATTCACATCGGGGCTGAGGCTGGCGGTGCGGTTGGTCGGCCCGATCGCGCCCGCGACGAAGCGGGGCCGCCCGTCGATCGCCGTCGCCCGGTCCAGAGCGCGGCGCACGATGCGGGCCCCCTGTTCATTCAGATCATGCACGGCGTTTTCCAGCCCGTAGTCGGCCTGGGCGATGGTGGTGGCCGAAAAGGTATTGGTTTCGATGATATCGGCCCCGGCCATGGCATAGGTGAAATGGATACCTTCGATCGCCTGCGGCTGGGTCAGGATCAATAGGTCGTTGTTGCCCTTTTGCGGGTGCTCGGAGTGGTGGCGGCAGGTATGGCCCGACCCTTGGCCACTGTAATCCTCCTCCGACAGACGGAGATTCTGGATCTGGGTTCCCATCGCGCCGTCAAGGATCAAGATCCGTTCGCGGGCAAGTTCGGCCAGTTGGGAAAGGCGGGGCCCTTGGTCAAGCATGATGCGCAATCGCCTCTGGTTGGTGCGCCCTGTCCTTAACCCATCCCGATCTGTGATAGAAATTCATATTTACGAAGAAAATTATGAATATGGCGCATGTCAGGGCCTTCGCGTTCGCGGCCTGTGCAAAATACCACGACCACTCGTCGCCCGGTCCCCGCGGCGTGCCAAGCATCCCACGCCAAACCGTGTGCCATAAACCGGGCGCCACGCGCGATCAGCGTCGGCATCAATCAGGCCCGGATCATCTGTCGGCTTTTGCAGACAGAGTGGTGGCGCGGTCGAGACGTGACGAAGGGGCAGGGCGAGTCAACGTCAACAACGTCGGCACCTTGGTCCCGGCCAAGCGGTCTGGCAACGCATCGCTTGCCACGTCTCGCGCAGTTTGGACTGATCTGACGCAAGACGGCCTTTGGTGCCTCGGGTCTAGTTTTGCGAAACCAGTTGGGGAGTGGCCGGATAAATCCGTTGACGCACCAATACTTCGACCAGACGCAAGGCGGCAGCGCGCTCTGCCTCGGTTGTGGCGCTTTCGATTTGGGCGCGGCAGTAATCGCGGATGTCCTGTGGCAAAACCGGCAGGCCCGGTCCTTCCAGATCGGGCAGGATGGCCAACCAGTCAGCCGCATTCGCTGTCGACGTGTCAGATGCGGCATGGCGCGCGTCAAGCAGTTCGCGCACCGTGTCATCGGGGGCAAACACATCGTGGTTGATTCCGGAAAAGGCACGAACACGGTTGATCCGTTCTTCGGAGCAATCCAGAAGTGCCGCCATTGCCGGCACCTTGCCCATCTGCTTTGTCGAGCCGACGTAATCATAGGGTGCATTGTCCGACCGCTTCAGCACACGATTCACAACCGGATCGATCACGGTGATGATATCGGAAATCCCGGACCGGCGGGCAAATTCCAGCGACCCGATCATCAGCTCGCACGTCGCCAGCGACACCGCCTTCATGGTATTGCCGTCCCGGCACAGCCGTTGGGTGTCAACGCAAAACCGTGTCGACTCCCACAACGTGGCACTGCGCAGCGGTGGCTCGCCATCCAGCAGAACCTGGAACACATCAGACAACATGTGCGGTCCGGTGGTCTGCAACGCGCGCACGCACGAGATTACATGGCCTTCGTCATCCAGCCCGATCACATATGCGGGATCCAGTCGATCAAACTGGTCAATCTCGCGGCCATTCGTGATTTCGACTTCCCATCCCAGACGGTCGCCAAAGACCCGTCCACGCAGTTGATACATTTCATCCAAGAGATCGCCAAAGCGGTCTTTGTTTAGCGCGTCGATCACGATGAGCATATTTTTCCCCTGACATAAGTATCTTTCTGTCACCAAGACTAACCTGTGCGAGAGGTTAAAGACTATGAGGGGAATCCCGTAAGAACCGGCGCCATGCGCGGTCAAAGCGGATAGATCAGTCCAAGCATGATCGCGCGGCCCACGGCCTGCGGCGTTGTCAGAGCATAGAGTTTTTCGCGCCCCGACCGCAGATGCACTTCGACAGTGCGATGCGAGATGCCAAGGATGTCGCCGATGTCTTGTTGCGACTTGCCTGCGGCAATCCACTGAAGAATTTCTTTCTCGCGCGTTGACAGGGCGGGATAGCGCAGGGCGCGCGACAGCACGTCCGACCGCATGACGGTATCGTGCACATGCACCGCAACCGATTGCAGGTCGGGCAGAATCTGCGCCGACAGCTTCTGCCATTCCGCGATGCTGCAATCACGGGTGACGCTCAGCATGCCGATATCGCCATATGGCCCGCGCACCGGAATGGTCAGCCCTCGGTCTGTGATGCCAAAATCACGTGCGTGCTGGAAGGTTTTGTCGAATCCCGGCGACCGCTCCAGCCGACTCCAATCCACCGGGGCGATAGACCGGCTGGCAACAAGCAATGTAGGATCAATCCGGTGCAAACCATTGGCGGAATAGTGGCTTTTCCATGCCTCAGAGTAGTTCACATAGCCATGGACCGCGCCGGAAATCGGATTGGTTCCCGCGTAGGCCGCGTGATCGAGTCCAAAGCGCTCGCAAATCTGATCGAGAAACGTAACGAAGCTCTCCGCATGGCGGGTTTCGCTGCCCAGATCGATCAGTTCTGCGCTCATCTAACCCTCACGCGCCTTTGCGGGCAAAGACCTTGATTTGTCGTGCAATTGGTCTGCAAACGTCTGGGCCATGCTCAGGATCGCATCTTGCTGCCGATGTGACATGCGTTTGAAGTCAGACAGCATCTGAGCCTCACGCGCACTCAGGTCGTCTCGTGTCCCTGTCTGTTCTGATTCAGGCGAATCCCCCATGCCTTCAAAGAAAGCACTGACAGGAACATCCAGTGCTCCCGAGACCTGGAACAGTTGTGCCGCTTCAACCCGTGATGTGCCGTTTTCGTAGGCTTTGATCTGCGCGGGTTCAACAGACAGGCGTTTGGCAAGATCCGCTTGGCTGACGCCGCGAACCCAACGAAATTGCCGGATACGCCGGCCGATGAAATCGTCCACACTGCTCATACTTTGCGATGCCATTTAAATTGCTCCCAGAGCATCTTACAGCACTCTCGGCCCGGATCAAACAGTTCGAGACCTGTCAGGCCAGCAAACACGGCCTGGTCTGTCCTTCGCTGGACCTAAGAGGCAACAGCTTTAGCGGATCCGACTCTGCGGATCTTGCGGCGATTGTAACGGCCACACACTTTGCCCATCGCGCGCAGCCGGGACAAACTTGTGAATTCAAAAGCGTGGTCGAGTGGTGCTGATCTCAACGCAGAGGGGATGCTCTGGCGCTTTCCGACAAGGGCAACGAAAAGACACCGCAGGCGCGGTCTTCACGCCCGCAAGCATGAAACAGCAACCGCACACTTCAGCCCTGCCGCGTGTTCGTCCTTGCCGGGTCTCCCGGTCACCCGCGTCTTGCCGAACGAGTGCGGCATCGGCATTTTGAAGGTATACTTTTGCCCAAGGGCACCGGTTTGCCATCGTTCCGCTGGAATACTCCGTCGCAGCCGCGAACAGCGAATTCTGCAACACGTCTGCAAATAGAAATAAAATATTTCAAATCATGGGGTTGGATGGTGCTGTGAGAGAGGATTGAATTCGGTGAAATTTTTCTTTGTGCATTGATTTATAAGGGAAAAATTTTTCGCCTGTCAAGCGCGGTGTAGAACCAAGGTGTGAATGCTGCTTAGGCCTCGGGTGAGCGGATAATTTGTCCCTGACGTGGTTGATTTTTGCCTGACGATAACGCCATGGTTGGGGCAGCGGCAGGTCGCCCATGTCGGGTCTGTTAAGACGGTCTCGGGAACTGCCAAGGGCGCATAGATCAATTATGAAGTTTTCCAATGTTGGATCAAAGCGCGTAGAGGCTGAACCCGGCCTAGTTGGCGTCTGCCCCGCTTGCTCGGCAGTCACAATCGCAAAATGTGGACGGAAGAGAATTTGGCACTGGGCGCACAAGGCGTCGTCAGTGTGTGATCGGTGGTGGGAACCGGAAACTGAGTGGCATCGTAATTGGAAGTCAGAGTTCCCTGACGATTGGCAAGAAGTTGTCACAACCGACAAAACAGGAGAGCGTCATATTGCAGACGTTCGAACTCCTAATGGGGTCACGATAGAGTTTCAGCATTCGCCAATTTCGTACGATGAAAGACTTTCCAGAGAAATGCACTACAATAACTTAATCTGGGTTGTCGACGGTCTTCGTCTCAAGCGAGATTATTCAAGATACTCTCATGTTTACAATGGATTACGGCACACATCAGAAGGTCAGATTGTTTTGATGTATGCGCATCCTAGTGTTTCGTTTCCAGAGGATTGGGCATTTGCAGCTGTGCCGTTGATAATGGATTTTGGTCATTTCGGCCTCGTATGCTTGTGGCCTAGGTCCATCGAGAATATGAGGTTTCACTTTAGATTGAGCAGAAGCAATTTTGTTGACGTATTGTTGCGAAAGGCAGGGCTTATTGATGAAGAACTTCTTCGCTGGAATGTGAAGTACTATCTAGAGAAGTTTCCGTTTTCACATCGTAGCATTCCTGTTTCCGTCTTTGATTATTAAATAGCCTTAGATGCTATGCCGGAAAAAGGGTCAAAGTAAAAACAGACTGAAAAATTTGGGGGCCCGACCTTGACCGTCGCGGCAAGGCATTCCCCCCACCCCCGGCTGGGTATCGGCAGGGCCAGCGCCTACCGCATTCTGGATGGGTCGAAGGGCAGCGCCGCAGTATCCGCCTGATTTGGCCTCAATTCCTTTCGGCGTCTGTTCAATTCCGGCGGGGTGTGTGTGCTGAATGTGTTCGTTTTGTGTGCCGCAAACCCTGCTGCTTTTTGGGGCCGGGGCAAGACCCCCTTTGAGTGCAACACGAAGCTATTCAGTGGGGGCACGTTTGCAGTCCACCAGAAGCAAACGCTTAACTTTTCCGCTTGCAGAACTCACACGCCTAACGCGCATTTCAAGTTTGCTCGGAGTGCCAATGTTACTGCCGTGAAGCGACCATGTCAGGAAGGGCAGGTCACCGGCTGAAAAATCTGCACCCGGCCGGATGGGCACGATGCGTCCAAACTGGTCCACAAACACACGGGCATTGCGCGAAAGCGCATTGTAACGAGTAATGTTTCCCTGCACCACTTCTAAGCTAGTCGCTTCGTCGCGCGTGTTCACCCAATCTTTTGTGTTGTCGTCAAAAACGACCAATTGTTGCCTAGGGGAACCAATCGAAATCGTGCCAACTGTCCCGTCCGCGCCTATCGGGCGATGGGCGTCTTGTAGGCTTCCCTCAAGCACCTCGGCAAGTTCGTCAAGGTCGACTGGAGCTTTCTTTAACGGGGGCGGTTCTTTGCGTTGATACAACTTTTGAAGGCTTGCGGTCTCGGGTTCTGCATCCAAGCTGCCCGTCGCGCGCTTGAAGGCAGTCTTGATGAAATCATAGACCATAGGCGCAGCGACAGCGGCTCCGATGGATGATGTGGCCGGAAATGCCTCGATCAAAAGTATCAGCTCAAAGACAAAGCTGCCTTGCCTTGCTGGTTTCAGTAGGATTGATGCGTTCTTTAATGCCGTCGCCCGGGTTGTAATCTCTCCGGTCATATATGCATGAAGCGCTATGTGAACGGCTCTTGTTATGCCGTCTATCGAAGTGGCCCCATCGTAACCCGGTAGTGCATTTTGGTCAGCCAAGCCGCCTTCATACTTCACCTTCAGCCGGTGCTCGGCCATCGCTGCCATGCGAACTCCAAGAAAAATCGTTGCAAGTATATCTCTGAAATTCTACGAAAAAATCTGAGGCGTCAACCTCGACGCGCTGTTTCTCACTGTCCCCCCGTAGGCCCACCACGGTCAACTCGTTCCGGTGCAAGGTTCCTGATCAGGGGGAATTGGCGACTGACCTCATAAGAAAAGGCAACTTCGCTTTTGCCGTTGGTCTCTAGGGTATGCCCCAGCGGCCACCTTAGATGGACTCTAAGATAGTGGCCGTTGACTGTTGACGGATTCCAACGGCCAGCATATAAGCGGCCAATACCTCAACGACCACCATAGGGAACATCAATGTCAACCATTCTCTACGCCCGTGTCTCGACTGCGGAACAGAACCTCGCCCACCAGCGGACCCAAGCCGAAGCGGCGGGCTTCCAGATTGACGAAGTGGTAGCCGACGATGGCGTGTCAGGCGTCACCACGCTCCTTGTTGAACGCCCGCAAGGCAAGCGGCTGTTCGACATGCTGCGCCGAGGGGATACTCTGGTGGTCCGTTGGGTGGACCGTCTCGGGCGCAACTATCAGGACGTGACCGACACCATCCGCGACTTCATGCGGCGGGGCGTGGTGATCCGCACTGTCATCAACAACATGACCTTTGACGGGGCCACCCAAGACCCCATGCAGCAAGCCGTCAGGGACGCCCTCATAGCCTTCATGGCGGCAACGGCACAGGCACAGACCGAGGCCACGAAAGAGGCCCAGAAGGCGGGGATAGCGGCGGCACGGGACAAGATCGAAAGCTATCGCGGGCGCAAGCCCAGCTATGACCGGGCGAAACTGGCGGAGGTAATCGACATGCTGGGGCAGGGGCACGGGGCATCGGCAATCGCCAAGGTATCCGGCCTGTCTCGAGCGGCTGTGCGGCGGATCATCGACACGCCGGAGGATGCCGAAGCCGCGCTGGCGCGCTGGGAAGGAGGGCGGGCGTGATGCTGTTCCTCGAAATTATGTTCTGGGTGGTCAATGGGGTGCTGGTGGTGGGGGCCGTGTTGTCCCTGCGGGACGCCCTCCGATTTTGACGCAGAACGCCTGTCGCTGTGCGCCTATCTGTTTTGTTCGCTGGCCCTCGTGGGAAACCTCGGGGGCCGCTTTCGTATCGCTTTCGGGTGCCGCCTATGACGCATTGCGTTGACCCTGCCGGGGGTGGGGTGCTTTAGTCCGGGGGCACTGTCGCCCCAAGGAATCCGATGACCCCACAAGAGTTTATTGCCAAGTGGCGCGCTGTTGAACTGAAAGAGCGGAGCGCGTCGCAGTCGCATTTCAACGATATTTGCCGCCTCTTGGGGGTGGATGACCCGATTGCCGCCGACAAGACGGGTGACGCATTCTGCTTTGAGAAGGGCGCAACCAAGACCTCGGGGGGCGAGGGCTGGGCAGACGTGTGGAAGCGCGACTGCTTTGCGTGGGAATACAAGGGCAAGAAGAAGGATCTCGACAAGGCGTTCGGTCAGCTTTTGCAATATGCGATTGCGCTGGAGAACCCGCCGCTGCTGGTCGTGTCCGACATGGACCGCATCCGCATTCACACCAACTGGACCAACACCGTCCAGAAGGTCTACGACATCACCCTGGACGACTTGATGGACGGGGCCAAGCGCGACCTTCTGCGCGCCTGTTTCCAGAACCCCGAGAAGCTGAAACCCCAGAAGACCCGCCAAGTCCTGACAGAGGAAGCCGCCCAGCGGTTCGCCCTGATCGCCCAAAGGCTGCGCGGACGGGGCCACGATGCCCACCGTGTCGCGCACTTCGTCAACCGTTTGGTGTTCTGCATGTTCGCGGAAGACGTGAACCTTCTGCCCGACAAGATGTTCGAGCGGATGATCAAGGTATCGCGCCCCAAGCCCGAGACCTTTGCCGCTCAGGCCAGCAAGCTGTTCGCCGCGATGCGGACGGGGGGCGACGTTGGCTTTGAACAGGTAGACTGGTTCAACGGCGGGCTGTTTGACACGGATGAGGCGCTTCCGCTGACATGGGAAGACCTTGTTGACCTGACGCGGGCCACGCAACTTGACTGGTCCGACATTGACCCATCTATCTTGGGCACCCTGTTCGAGCGCGGTCTGGACCCCGAGAAGCGCAGCCAGCTTGGCGCGCATTACACCGACCGCGACAAGATCATGCAGATTGTGCTGCCCGTGGTGGTGCAGCCCTTGCTGGCCGAATGGGCGACCATACGGGACCAGATGGCGGCTTTGATTGACGCCGCTCCGGTGGCGACGAAGGCCAAGCTCTTGGTTGGGGCCGAACTGGCAGCCCGGACCCGCGCCTTCAAGCGCACCGAAGAACTGCGGCAAGGCTTCCTTGACCGTTTGAGGAATTACCGGGTGCTTGATCCGGCCTGTGGGTCGGGGAACTTCCTCTACATCGCCCTGACCGAACTCAAGAACATCGAACACCGCGCGAACCTTGAGGCCGAGGCTCTGGGCTTGCAGCGCCCCGCCTTGCAGGTGGTCGGACCAGAGAACGTGCTTGGCATCGAACTGAACCCCTACGCCGCCGAACTGGCCCGCGTGTCAGTCTGGATCGGGGAAATCCAGTGGATGCGCCGGAACGGATTTGAGGCGGCGCGGAACCCGATCCTGCGGACGCTGACCAACATCGAAAACCGGGATGCGGTGTTGAACCCGGACGGGACGCGGGCGGAGTGGCCGAAGGCGGATGCGGTGGTGGGGAACCCGCCGTTCTTGGGCAACAAGAAGATGATTTCGGAATTAGGCGAGTCCTACACAAAGACTCTGAGGGCTGCTTACGCCGGGGTGCCGGGCGGGATCGACCTTGTTTGCTATTGGTTCGTCAACGCTTGGGAAGCCATGCAAGATGGTCTGCTAACCCGCGCTGGCTTGGTTTCCACAAACTCAATTCGCGGCGGTGCAAACCGAGAGGTGTTGAAACCTATCGTGGACGGGGGCCGCATTTTTGCAGCTTGGGGCGACGAGGAATGGACCGTCGAAGGTGCCGCAGTCCGTGTGTCTCTGGTGTGCTTTGACGCCCTCAGGGGCAGTGTGGCGCGGCTTGACGGCATAGAGGTGCAAGAGATTTTTGCGGACTTGTCCGCCGCCCGAGGGGGCACAGATTTGACCTCTGCGGCGCGAATGAAACGGAATCGTGCGGTTGCCTTCCAAGGTCCTGTGAAAGTGGGGGCGTTCGATGTGGAAGGTGAGGTTGCCCGAGATTGGCTTACCAGACCGCTGAACCCGAATGGAAAAGGAAACGCGCAAGTCTTGTTCCCCCTACTCAACGGCGCAGACATTACCCGGCGTCCTTCGGATCGCTGGATCGTAGATTTTGGAGGAATGAACGAAGCGGATGCCAGTCTGTTCGAAGCGCCGTTTCATCACGTCCTGCTGTTCGTGAAACCAGAGCGGGATAGAAACCGACGCGAGAAGCGCCGCCTCGCTTGGTGGCAGCATGGTGAGACTGTGCCCGGCCTCAGAAGGGCCGTGTCGCCCATTCGCCGCGTAATCCTTACACCTAGAGTTGCCAAATACCGATTGTTCGTTTGGGCAGCGCCATGTTCAGTGCCAGACAGCCGAGTAGTGGCTATCGCACGTGACGACGATACTTCCTTCGGTGTGGCTCATTCACGGTTCCATGAAGTTTGGTCATTGGCCTTGGGTGGGTGGCACGGAGTTGGCAACGATCCGCAATACACTCCGTCACTTGGCTTCGAGACCTTTCCTTTCCCCGAGGGACTGACCCCCGACATTCCTGCCGCCGCCTACACCGCCGACCCCCGCGCTCAAAAGATCGCCGCCGCCGCCGCCCGCTTGAACGAACTACGGGAAAACTGGCTCAACCCGTCCGACCTTGTGGACCGGGTGCCCGAGGTGGTGCCGGGATACCCTGACCGCCTCTTGCCCAAGAACGATGCCGCCGCCGCCGAACTCAAGAAGCGCACCCTGACCAACCTCTACAACGCCCGCCCCACATGGCTGGACCACGCCCACCGCGCGCTTGATGAGGCCGTGGCCGAAGCCTACGGCTGGGCGACGACTGGCGGGCGGGCAGTCTGACCGACGACGAAATCCTAGCGCGGCTGTTCCGGCTGAATCAGGAACGGGCCGAGGCCGAGGCCGAGAAGAAGAAGGGATAGACTGTGGCGAAGAACCCGACCGTCTGGGGCGTTCATATGGGCAATCATGTGGGGGACAGGCCGACAGAGGGCGGCTATGTCGCCATAGGCTGGCATGAACTCCACGACATTCGGGGGATCGAAAGCCACCGGGACGCCTTCAAGGCCGCCCTTGTGGCCGGGGGGCTGGGCCAGAAAGAGGGGGCAGTGCCTGTCCACGCGGGCATCCTGTATCGATTCGTCTACGAGATGCAGCCCGGTGATGTGGTGGTCTATCCGTCCAAGCATGACCGCATGGTGAACATCGGCACCTTCACGGGTGAGAGCGCCTATGTGGAGGGCGATGCCGACGAATACCCGAACCGCCGCTTGGTCACATGGCTGGGCCATTTCCCCCGCAATGATTTCAGCCAGAGTGCCCTGAACGAGATCGGATCAGCCGTCACCCTGTTCAAGGTGAAGCGCCACGCGGGCGAGTTTCTGGCGAAGGTCGGCATGGCGGTGAACGGGGCGGCGGTGGAAGCGGTGGCCGACCCGCTGGAGGAAGCTGCCGATGACGACACCGCAACGGTGGCTGTCTCCCGTCAGGCCGAGGAGACAACGGGCGACTTTGTGATCCGCCGCATCATGGGCGGCATGTCGGGCTATGAGTTTGAAGCCTTCGTGGCCCACCTGATGGAGTGCATGGGCTATCGCGCGCGCGTGACCCCAAAATCCGCTGACGGGGGCGTTGACGTGATTGCCCATATGGACGCGCTGGGTTTCCAGCCGCCAATTGTGAAGGTGCAGTGCAAGCGGAAAACGGACCAGACCTCGCGTCCCGATGTGGACCAGTTGTTGGGCACGCTGGGTGAGGGCGAATACGGGCTTTATGTAAACCTCGGGTCATACAGTCGCAGCGCCATTGAACTGGAACGCAACCGCGCCAAGCTGCGCCTGATCGACGGCGAGCAGTTTGTCGAAATGGTGCTGACCAACTATGGGAAGCTCGCGCCGCGTTATCGGTCGCTGATACCGTTGAAGCAAATATATGTTCCCGATCTGTCGGACGGCTGATGGGTCAATTCTTGCGCTTGCGGGGTCATTGTTGCGGAATTGCATCACTCTGACTGCCATTCTGCTGTTCTTTTTGCGGCTTGGCACAGGTTTGGTCACACTCTGTACCGTAAGCCCTTGATCGGACTCGTTCCGCACCAGATATTCAATCCGGAGGTTGCATAAATACATGATTAACAAGGGCATAGTCTGGTCCTAAATCGGTTCCACACCATAGCAAAGGAGCCTACATGACCGCCAATACCGCCGCCAATCTTGCCCTCTCCATGTTCCATGACGCTGAAACCGAAGATGCGACGATTGCCGACGTCGCCCCCACGGAAGGGGTGGAAGACGATGAATACTTGGTAGCGAGGGCCACCCATATACTTGAGACCCGCATCCTTGATGGGCTGCTGCAAAAGTTGACTGGCGAAGGAAAGCGCGCAGAGGATACCCTTGACGCCTTCCAAGTGTTTCTGCGGGCCGGGTTTCTCGGGATCGATGTGGACACGCAGAGTAAGCTGATCGCCCGACTTGATGAGCGCAAGAAGGGGGGCTGACTACCGTGACCACACAACCCAACACCATCTCCGCCCACCTCGCCCACGCTGGGGAGATCATAGACGCACTTGCTCTGGCCGCCGTAAGGACCACGCCAGACGCCCGCGAAGCCCTCGCCCACATCGACGCTGCCAAGGCTTTCGTGATCGCCGCAGACGCGCTGTATGAGGCAGCAGAGCTGATCGCGGCGGGCAAGCCGGTAGGCACCCCGGAACTGTCCTTTGTTCTCCGGGTGTCGGGCGTGAAGGCCAATGAAGGAATCGACATCCTTGCAGGAAAGCGGTGGGCGGGCACCATTGTGGCATTCCCGGTGTCAGCCACCCGTTGACCGGATGATTGTGGCCGTGTTGGGTAATACCCCACATCTTAGGGCCGATCCGATCACACCGCCATATTGGATATAGCGAATTGCCCCTCATCCTAGGAAGACCGATTGCCCCCTATCTTAGGGCGGCGAGCGATACCCCTTATCCTAGGACTAAGCTGGTTTCCCGCATCGCCGGGGGGCCAGCAATTACCCCATCTCTTAGGACATAACCGATTTCCACTCCGTTTAGGCGCGACAGTGCAGCCGTCACGTTCCGCCCCGATTGCCCCTTCGCTTAGGACGACAATTACCCCTCCTCTTAGGACAGGCATCAATATCCACCCATCCTAGGGCAAACCTCAGCCAGCTTGTTCCGTGTCCATAGCGTCCGCGCTGGGACCATCTCACCCCACCGCTGCCCCGCCAGCACCCCCGGACACACCCGGGGAACACCCACTCTCACCCAATCGAAAGACCAAAAAATGAACCACCAGACCATGACGACGACGAACTCCGACAACCCACCCCACACAATTGCAAGCGGTGCCCAGCCCTCCGAGGGCCAGACCCACATCGAAATCTTCACCGATGGGTCATCTATCGGGAACCCCGGCCACGGCGGTTACGGCATCGTGATCCAGCGCATGTCAGTGACGGGCGAAGTCCTGAAACAGCGCGAACTGTCCGGCTCCGCCGCCGAGATCACCACGAACATCCGCATGGAAATGACGGCGGTATGTGTCGCCCTTGAAGCCCTTGGGATTATCACCGACGAACCCATCGCCGTCCACTGTGACGCCAACCTGATCCCGAACGCGATGAACATTTGGCTCCCCAACTGGAAGGCAAATGGCTGGCGCAAGGGCGGCGGGAAGCCCGTGGAGAACCCTGACCTTTGGCGACGCCTAGAGCGAGCCGCAGAAGGCCGCAACGTGACGTGGCAGTGGGTTCGCGGCCATAACGGCACGGAGCACAATGAGCTGGCCGACACGCTGGCCTACCGCGCTGCACGGCGGGCCGAGAAAAAGGCGACGGGCGCGCGCTGATGCCGTTCGACAGTATGGGGCAAGGGGTGGCGGTATGCTGCCCCCGCTGCCAAGTGCCGTTCCTACCGAAGCGCAAAAATCAGAAGTATTGCGGCAAGCCCTGCGCCAAGGCTGCAACGCGCAACGCCAATAGAGGCTCACGCGACATAGAGAACGCCCAGCGCAACGAACGGCACTACGCCCGCGCTGCATGGCTTTCTTACGATCTCAACCGCATGTCACCTTCGAGGCGCAGAACGATGCTGTTGGCGATCTTGGAAGCTGCGTCTGGCGATGACGCGGCGTTGCGGAACATTCTGTTTGACCCGACATTGCTGGGCGCGGCTCGTTCCTCCGGTGAAGGAAAGCTGTATCCCGACACCAGAAACCCCGACGCGCCGAACATTGCAAAGATGGTCAATTCTTTCTGCATGGAAGAATGGGGGTGCGGTGTCCGTGCCGCAATCTTGGACAACGGCAAGCCAGCCCTACGATCTTTCAGCGAGGCCACGCCAGAAAAAGAAAAGGTCCCTCCGCACATATATGAAAGGAACCCAGAGGTGCCGAAGGCGGATCACGACGCAGGGCCGCAGAGCAAGCGACCGCATGATTGGCGAACGATTGCCCGTGCGATGGGTGACAAGGGCTGGCGCGCGCACTTCACGACCGAGGAACTGGACGGTCTGCTGTAAAAGATCCCTCCGCACATATATGAGGAACTGACCAAGTGAACCTCTACGGGATCACGGCGGGCACCATGACGGGGGTTTTGACATGCACCACTTCCCCGCCCACCCTGATCGGGAAGACCACACCCTTCATCCTTGTTGATTTGTGAAAGCTGATAAGTTGGGCGTAGGTCGGTGCTGCAGCCCAGATGCACCTCTGGGCACCATCGGTGCTCACCGGGACAGGCCAGATTGAGGGCACCCGATGAGCACCAGAGGGGGTAAGCAGGATACACCACGTCTCCGGCGTCCCCCTTCCTCATCCCGCCAAGGATGCTCAACCTTCTGTGGTCTCCACAATGTCAAAGGTCCGCACCATGGCCCTTGGCGTGGCACGCAGCTTGGCAACGTCTCCGCCATAGACCCGTTCACCGACACCGCCCAGTGCGTGACCAAGGATTTGATTCTGGTCTAGCGACGGCACCTCCGCCAGCATGGACCTGTCTTTCATGTTGTGGCGGGGGGAGTGAATAACGTGCTTTGGGCAAGCCCTTCTCCAACCCTCACCCCCTACGACTCAGCCTTATACCATGCCAATTTCTGCACCTCGCGCCACAGGGCCTTGACGGTTGTCTCGCCGTAATCGCTGGCGGCACGGCCATCTTGGTGACCGGTGAGGGCGTCCGAGTACTCCGGTGCAACCCCTGCGTCTCGCGCGACGGTCTTGAAGCGGTGTCGCCAGCCGTGGTTTGGCTGCACTCGCGCATCGGTTATGCCCACGACAGTTCGAACCCATTCGCCGACCTTTGAACCCGCTGCCTGAGCGCGTTCAACAGGGTCAGCTGGTTTACCTCGCGTCGGCTTTAGCGAGTAGAAAACCGGCCCAGACGGCAAAGCACGGATCATTTCCGGCAATCCCATGTCGAGTAGTTGCGGATGGATCGGAACGATCCGATAGGTGCGCGTCTTGACCGAACCAGCGTCGGGTGTGATCCGAAGGCAAAGTACGCCATTTTCTTCAATCAGGTCTTCGGTGCGAAGCTGCATGATTTCAGTGATGCGCGCCCCTGAGAACGCGCCAATCCAAGGCCCCCACCGAATGGCGCGTTTGTTCCCGTCGCTGCGCCGCCCCAGTGCCACCGGGTCCACCAGCGCGGCTTTCAGGATTTTGTTTGCCTCATCATCTGTGAAACCCTTGGTGCGCGTCTTGGGGGCTTTGACGAAGCGAACCTTGTTATCCGTGATGGGGTTCTCTTTCAGCTTCCGCTTCTCGACAGCGATCTTGAAAACAATTTTGGCCGCCGCGAGGTACTTCTGGCTGACAGTCCTTGCGGCTACGCCACTTTCATGCCGCAGATGATCGCACCAATCGGCTACGTTCTCAGCGGTGACACGCTGGGCGTCGTCGTGATCAAGGTACTCAATCAGCGACTCAATCTTATGGCGGAAATCTCCAACCGTTCGCGGCGACTTGCCGTTTGCCAGATGGTCGCGTTCCCAGAGTTTGAACATCGCGCGGATCGTCAGGGCTTCCGACTTCTTCTCTGGCTTCGTGTCC
Organism: Paracoccaceae bacterium; assembly: GCA_046292785.1. Classification (GTDB taxonomy): domain Bacteria; phylum Pseudomonadota; class Alphaproteobacteria; order Rhodobacterales; family Rhodobacteraceae; genus Pseudotabrizicola. The sequence goes on along the minus strand of JBKBQB010000024.1, from coordinate 25,128 downwards.
ACCGTCACGACAGGCGGAAATCGGTTGGCCTTGGGGTCCGGGGCGTAATCACCTTCTGCCCGCTTCAACTGCTGTTCGGTGACTTGACGAAATGCCCTATCGGCTTCCTGCACAAGCCTCTTGCGGCTCGCCTCGTCAGTCACAAGGCCATGTTCCAGAAGCAGGTTGTCGATTGTCGGCGCGTACCAACGTTCTTGCGCGGGCGGATCAGCGGCAAGGCGATCCAGCAGGGCAAGCGTTTCGATCCATATTCCGGGTTCGCCCGGTTCTAGTTCCATCGCCGCCATGTGGTCGCGGTAGATGATGCCAGACAGCGCAACGATCTGCTGATGGGGCAGGGGTTCCGGGCGTTTCCGCAGCGCCGCCCACGTCATGCCTTGCTTGCGGACGGCTTCGATGTTGCGGACCTTCGCTTCTTCCGGGTCTTTTGTGCCCAGCGACCGGCTCACTTCTTTGCGTCCGAAAACAGCCACCAGATCGATGGGTGTTTTCTGGCGGAAGTAGTAGACGCCGGACTTCGGATTTTTTTGCGGACGCGCCATCTGTAAGACCATGGTGTAGAACCTCGGTGTAGAACCGAAGTCAACCTAACCCCTTGATAGCGGCTATCTTCTTGACCTGAAAGGGAAAAAGATGGTGCTGTGAGAGAGGATTGAACTCTCGACCTCTCCCTTACCAAGGGAGTGCTCTACCACTGAGCTACCACAGCATCGACGCTATCCGACCTGTTCGGTCAGTGCGTGGCGGGTGATTAGTCGCAAATGCTTTGGGGTGCAAGCCCCTTTTCTGGGCGTCTCTGGACCAAGTCTGCAGGCTGCGGTATAGCGACGCTGATGATGGACAAAACCGCGAAAAACCAGAGCAGCAAAGCTGGCATGACGGCCGCTGAGGTGCGGGAAGCGCGTCTGAAGGTGGCGCTCAAGGCCAATATGGCCCGACGCAAGACCCAGGCAAAGCAGCGTGGGGCTGAAGAAAAATCACCGGAGCCGGACTTCGGGGCAAAGTCGGACGATCCGTCCGGCACAGACAAAGAGTAAGGGCAGGGCAATGGATTCGATTCTGGTCAAGGGCAATGGCGCGCTCAACGGGGTGATCCCGATAGCAGGGGCCAAAAATGCCTGCCTGACGCTGATGCCCGCCACGCTGTTGTCGGAGGAGCCGTTGACGCTGACCAACGCGCCGCGCCTGTCCGACATCCGCACCATGACCCAGCTTCTGGAGTCGCTGGGGGCCGAAGTGGCCAGTCTGCAGGACGGGTTGGTGCTGGCCTTGTCGAGCCACGGCATCGACAACCACACTGCCGATTATGATATCGTGCGCAAAATGCGCGCCTCGATCCTTGTGCTGGGTCCGATGCTGGCGCGCGATGGACATGCCATTGTGTCTTTGCCGGGGGGCTGCGCGATTGGCGCGCGCCCGGTGGATCTTCATCTCAAGGCGCTGGAGGCGATGGGGGCCGAGCTGGATCTGCGCGATGGCTATGTTCATGCCAAGGCCATCGGCGGGCGGCTGCGCGGTGCCACATTTGAATTTCCCTTTGTCTCGGTCGGGGCCACGGAAAACGCGCTGCTGGCGGCCACGTTGGCAAAGGGCACGACCGTGCTGAAAAATGCCGCGCGCGAGCCGGAAATCGTGGATCTGGCGCGGTGTCTGCGCAAGATGGGCGCACAGATCGACGGGGAAGGCACGGGCACGATCACCATTCAGGGCGTGGACAGGTTACACGGCGCGACCCATCCGGTCGTGACCGACCGGATCGAGCTTGGCACCTATATGCTGGTGCCCGCCATTTGCGGCGGCGAGGTCGAATGTCTGGGCGGCACGCTGGACCTGGTGGGGGCCTTTGCCGAAAAACTGGATCAGGCCGGCGTGTCGGTAACGCAGACTGAACGCGGGCTGAAGGTCAGCCGCAAGAATGGCCGCGTGTCGGCTGTGGATGTGATCACCGAACCATTCCCCGGTTTCCCGACCGATCTGCAAGCGCAGATGATGGCGCTTTTGTGCACGGCTGACGGTGTGAGCGTTCTGGAAGAGAAGATTTTTGAAAACCGATTCATGCACGCGCCCGAACTGATGCGCATGGGCGCAAGGATTGATGTGCATGGCGGGGTGGCCACGGTTACGGGCGTGGACAAGCTGAAGGGTGCGCCCGTGATGGCCACCGATCTGCGGGCATCGGTCAGTCTTATTCTGGCGGGCCTTGCGGCAGAGGGGGAAACCGTGGTCAGCCGGGTCTATCATTTGGATCGCGGCTATGAACGGGTAGAGGAAAAGCTGTCGGCTTGCGGTGCGATGGTTGAACGGATCAGTGACCGGCCATGACAGACGCGCGGTTTGAGGATGGCGATGACTCCCCCTTGCGCATGATCGCGGCCGAACCGGCCGATGTGCCGGTCCTGTCTGCGCTGGTGCAAGATGCTGTGCTTCCCATCACCGAGATGCGCTTTGATCCCAAGGCGCGGCGCTTTGTTCTTCTCTTGAACCGTTTCCGCTGGGAAGACCGCGACGCCGCCGAGGCCGCGAAGCGTCCGTATGAGCGGGTGCGCAGCTTGCTGGTGGTCGAAGATGTGTTGCGCTTGCGCAGCAGTGGTATCGACAGGACCGACCGCGACACGGTGCTGTCGATCCTGGCAATGGCGTTTTCACCCGGTGCGGACGGTATGGGCACGTTGACCTTGACGCTGGCCGGAGACGGGGCCGTGGCGATGGATGTCGAAACGGTGAATCTGCGACTGGAAGATGTGACCCGGCCCTACATCGCCCCTTCCCGCAAGATGCCTGACCACGGCTGACCCTTGTCGACGGCTCCAAGCGCTGCGGCCTGTCGGTGATGACGATCACGCCCAAAACTTGCGTGATATTTGTGGCAATTTCATTGCTGTCTCGACACGCTTTTGTAACGGTTTCAAGGGCCATTTCTCCGGCTTGGCAAGCCGCATGATTGTCGATACTGCAACGTCAGCGAACACGGAGCCGGGTGCAATTCCCGGCTGGCTCTTCCGGCCGCCGATCCGCCGGACCAACGTCTTTTTAGACCCAGAACAAATGTCGATACGATGGGAACTGTCGGATCGATCGGGGACGGAACCCAGATGATTTCTCTTGATGCTTACCGCGAGCAGTGGTTTGGAAATATAAAGGCTGACTTGCTGTCCGGCATCGTCGTGGCCCTTGCCCTGATTCCCGAGGCGATTGCCTTTTCCATCATCGCGGGCGTTGACCCCAAGGTGGGGCTTTACGCCAGCTTTGCGATTTCCGTGCTGATCGCCTTTACCGGCGGACGGCCCGGCATGATTTCGGCCGCCACCGCCGCAACGGCGGTGCTGATGGTTACCCTGGTGCGTGATCACGGGTTGGAATACCTTTTGGCCGCCACGGTGCTGGCCGGCCTGATCCAGATCGGCATGGGGCTGGCGAAGCTGGGTTTCATCATGCGCTATGTGTCAAAGTCGGTGATGACCGGCTTTGTCAACGCGCTGGCAATCCTGATCTTTCTTGCGCAGTTGCCGGAACTGGACCCAAGCAAGGTCACCTGGCTGACCTATGCGTTGGTGGCGGCTGGGCTGGCGATCATTTATCTGTTTCCCTACGTTACCAAGGCCGTGCCGTCGCCGCTGGTCACTATCGTCGTGTTGACCGCATTGACCTTTGCGTTCGGCTGGGATGTGCGCACAGTAGGCGACATGGGCGCGCTGCCCGATACGCTGCCGGTGTTTCTGATCCCGAACATCCCGCTGACCTTCGAGACGTTGCAGATCATCCTTCCCTACGCGGTGGCTGTCGCCATCGTGGGCCTGCTGGAAAGCCTGATGACACAGAACATCGTCGATGATCTGACCGACACCAAGTCGAACCGCAACCAGGAATGCATCGGCCAAGGCATTTCGAACACCGCGACCGGCTTCATCGGCGGCATGGCGGGCTGTGCGATGATCGGCCAGTCGATCATCAACATCAAATCCGGCGGGCGCGGGCGGTTGTCGTCCTTTTCCGCCGGGGTTTACCTGCTGTTCATGGTGGTGGTGCTGGGCGATCTGGTCAGCCGCATCCCTATGGCGGCCTTGGTGGCCATCATGATCATGGTGGCCATCGGCACCTTCTCGTGGTCGTCGATCCAGAACCTGCGGGTGCATCCGCGCTCGTCCTCGATCGTGATGCTCGCCACCGTGGTGACCGTGGTTTATACCCACAACCTGGCCATCGGCGTGCTGGTCGGCGTGCTGCTTTCGGGCATCTTCTTTGCCGGCAAGATTTCGCAGCTGTTCAAGGTCACGTCGAACATCACAAACAGCGGCAGCCACCGTACCTATGTGATTGAAGGGCAGCTGTTTTATGGCTCGGTCGAGGATTTCATGAACGCGTTCGACTTCAAGGAAGCGTTGACCAAAGTCACCATCGATGTCAGCCAGGCACATATCTGGGATATCAGCTCTGTGCAGGCGCTTGACATGGCAATCCTGAAATTCCGCCGTGACGGGGCCGAGGTCGAGATCGTCGGCATGAACGAAGCCACGGAAACCATCGTTGACAAGCTTGCCATCCATGACAAGCCCGGTGCGATGGACAAGCTGATGGCGCATTGAAAGGGCAGACATGACACATAAAATCATCGCACTTGTTGACGGATCGCTTTATTCGGCATCCGTCTGCGACCACGCCGCGTGGATTTCGGGGCGCACTGGATCGCCCGTCGAATTGCTGCATGTCATGGGCCGGCGTGACGGGGTGGAAACGCAGGATCTGTCCGGCGCCATCAAGCTGGGCGCGCGCACTGCCCTGATGGAAGAGCTTGCCGAACTTGATGTGCAACGTTCGAAACTGGTGGCGCACCGGGGCAGGGCGATCCTTGAAGACGGGCATGCCATCCTGACCCGCGCCGGTGTCAGCGAAATCACCACACGTCTGCGCCATGGTGACATCGTGGAAACCGTGAGCGGGATCGAAGGCGATGCCAGCCTGATCCTGATCGGCAAACGCGGCGAGGCGGCGGATTTCGCCAAGGGCCACCTTGGCTCCAACCTTGAACGCATCGTGCGCGCCAGCCACAAGCCGGTGTTCGTTGCCGCGCGGGCCTTCAAGCCGATCAGCAAGGTCCTGATCGCCTTTGATGGCGGCGCATCCGCCATGAAGGCGGTCGATTACAGTGCGCATTCTGGCCTGTTCGCCGGGTTGCATGTGACAGTGGCCACCGTCGGGGCCCCCTCGGCAGAGCTGAAGAAGGGGCTGGAGGATGCCCGCGCCCGGCTGCGCGCCGCCGGTCTGGAGGCAGAAAGCGCCATCGTGGAAGGCCAGCCCGAAACCGCGCTTGGCAAGCTGGTCGATGCTGAAGGCTTTGATATGCTGGTGATGGGGGCGTATGGTCACTCGCGCATCCGATCGCTCGTCATCGGCTCGACCACCACCGAAATGTTGCGCACCTGCAAAGTGCCGGTCATTTTGGTGCGCTGAACGTCCGCTTGGGCTCGGAATACAGACCCTTGGCAAAAGACCATTGGCAGCGCCAATGGTCTTTTTGTTTTGTGCCGTCCCTGATCCTGTCATCAAAACTTCACTGGTGTGCGTAGATCAATTCCATTATTCTGGAATTATGGAAGATATTCGCGCTGCTCATGCCTTTGCCACACTCGGTCATCCTGCCCGCCTTGCGGTGTTCCGGCTGTTGATGCGCTTTGCCCCGCGTGGTGTTCGCCCGACCGAGATTGCCGCGGCGCTGGATCTGCGCCCCAACACCTTGTCGCACCATCTGGCCGATTTGACAGCCAGCGGCCTTGCGCAGGCCCAACGGCAGGGCAGGTCGCTGTTCTACTCCGTCGATCTTGAGACCGCCAAGCGCCTCATCGGCTATCTCGCCGTCGATGTTGGCCGCGCCCGCCCGGATCTGTTCACGCCCCTCCATCCAGCACACGAGGATTTCATGACCACTCACAACACCGATTTTGACGTGCTCTTCATCTGCTCGGGCAACTCCGCCCGCTCGATCTTTGCCGAGGCGCTCTTGCGCGATCTGGGCAAGGGCAAGTTTCAGGCATTCTCCGCCGGAACCACGCCCAATTCCCAACTCAACCCCTTCGCGCTCGAAGTGCTTAAACGCAACGGCCATGATGTGTCGGCGCTGCGCTCGAAACACATCTCGGAATTCCAGCCACCGCATGATGTCGAGATGAACTTTGTTTTCACGGTATGCGACACCGCCGCCGCCGAGGAGTGCCCCCCTTGGCCCGGCCAGCCGATCACCGGCCATTGGGGCCTGCCCGACCCGGTCAAGGCAACCGGCACCGATGCCGAAAAGGCGCTGGTGTTTGCCCAGACCTATGCATCCTTGCGCCGCCGGATCATGGCCTTTGTCGAACTGCCCTTCGAACAGCTCAACCGCCTGTCGCTGCAAGCGCGCATTGACGCGATCGATGCCGAAGCCCAGACCACACACCAAGGATGACCCGAATGCCCCGTATCGCTCTCAACGGCCTTGGCCGGATCGGCAAACTTGCCCTGCGCGACCTGATCGACACCGGGGCAGGCGGCGACATCGTGCTGATCAACGACCCCATGGGCGACGCCGAACAACTTGCCCTGCTGATGGAGTTCGATTCCGTCCACGGTCGCTGGCACACGCCGGTCAGCCACGGGCCGGACACGCTGATCCTGAACGGCCAAAGTATCCGCCTGACCCATGAAAAGACCATCGATGCCCTGCCGCTGGCAGAGATGGACGTCGATCTGGTGGTTGACTGCACCGGAGTCTTCAAGACCGCCGCCAGGATCGCGCCCTATTACGCCGCGGGGGTGAAAAAGGTCGTGGTCTCCGCCCCGGTCAAGGACGGCGGCGCTCTCAACCTGACCTATGGCGTCAACCACCAGCTTTATGATGGCACGCAATCCCTGATCACCGCAGCGTCCTGCACCACCAACTGCCTTGCCCCGGTGGTCAAGGTGATCCACGAATCCCTGCGCATCAAGCACGGCTCGATCACCACCATCCACGACGTGACCAACACGCAAACCATCGTCGACCGCCCGGCCAAGGACATGCGCCGCGCCCGCTCGGCGCTGCTGAATCTGATCCCCACCACCACCGGCAGTGCCACCGCCATCACGCTGATCTATCCCGAACTGACTGGCCGCATCAACGGCCACGCCGTTCGCGTGCCCTTGCTCAACGCCTCCCTCACTGATTGCGTGTTCGAGGTCGAACGCCCGACAACGGCAGAAGAGGTCAACGCCCTGTTCAAGGCCGCCTCCGAAGGCCCGCTCAAAGGCATCCTTGGCTACGAGCCCCGCGCGCTGGTTTCGTCTGACTACACCAACGACCCGCGCTCCGCGATCATCGACGCGCAATCGACCATGGTGATCAACGGCACCCAGGTCAAAATCTACGCGTGGTATGACAACGAATGGGGCTACGCCTGCCGCCTCGCGGATATCACCCGCATGGTCGCAACCTCCCTCTGACCCATTCATCTGTTCAAAAATATCCCGGGGTCCGGGGCAGAGCCCCGGTCCGACCCCAGTCCAAGGAACCGCCCGATGACCGCCGTAAATCCTTTGCGCGCCTATGCCTCCGTCACGGCAGCCTATTGGGCCTTCATGCTGTCGGATGGCGCCTTGCGCATGTTGGTGCTCTTGCATTTCAACGCCCTTGGCTTCTCGCCGGTGCAACTGGCCTGGCTGTTCCTGCTGTATGAGCTGGCGGGCATCGTTACCAACCTCGCGGCGGGTTGGCTCGCCGCGCGGTTCGGCCTCGCCGCCACGCTCTATGCCGGGCTGGCCTTGCAGATTGGTGCTCTGGTGGCGCTGGCGCAGCTTGACCCGTCATGGAGCATCCTGGCCTCCGTCGCTTTTGTCATGGCGGTGCAAGGGGTGTCCGGCGTGGCCAAGGATCTGGCCAAGATGTCCTCGAAATCCGCCGTCAAACTGCTGGCGCCAAAAGAGGATGGCGGGCTGTTCGCTTGGGTCGCCGCCCTCACCGGCTCCAAGAACGCGGTCAAGGGCCTCGGCTTCTTCATCGGCGCGGCGCTTCTGGGCGTTGCAGGCTTCCACGCGGCGGTCTGGGGCATGGCGGCGGTGCTTGCCGTCATCCTGATCGCGGTGGTGCTGTTCCTGCCTGCGGGCCTGCCGGGCCGGATGAAGGCCGAGGATGGCTGGGGCGGCTGGCGCTCCAAAGACGCCCGCGTGAACCGCCTGAGCCTCGCCCGCATGTTCCTGTTCGGCGCGCGGGATGTGTGGTTCGTCGTCGGCATCCCGATCTATTTTCAAGCCGTGCTGTCAGACGGCACCGCCGAGGGCCGTCGCGAGGCATTCTTCCTCGTAGGCTCCTTCATGGCCCTGTGGATCATCGCCTATGGCGCGGTGCAGGCCTTCGCCCCCCGCCTGCTGGGCGGCAAAACCCAGTCCGAGGCGCAGATCACCGCCAAGGCAATCTTCTGGTCCGGCCTCCTCGTCCCGATCCCCTTTGCTCTCGCCGCCCTCGCCTATCTCGCAGGCGAGCCTGCCCCATGGCTCACCGCCACCCTGATCGCGGGCCTGCTGCTGTTCGGCTTTGTCTTCGCCGTCAACTCCTCGGTCCACTCCTACCTGATCCTGGCCTTTGGCGCCGCCGAGCGCATCACCCGCGACGTGGGCTTTTACTACATGGCCAACGCCGCCGGCCGCCTGATCGGCACCTTGCTCTCCGGCGTCAGCTACCAGATCGGCGGCCTCCCCCTCTGCCTCGCCACCGCAGGGGTGATGGCAGGGCTCGCCTGGATCGCCGCGCGCAGGCTGAGGAGCGTTTGACTGCCTGAGGGCGCGATGACCCAACCGGTCGGGGTCGTCCGGCAAAGTGACCGACGCAAAGAGCCGAGGCTGTGTGAAAACACCCAAATGTGGTATGCTTCCTGCGACACGGGAGTGCATTTATGTCAGGTTTCATTGAAGGGGTAGACCGGGATCAAGTGACGCTGTTTCCGGATCGTCTTGAGGACTGGATTGACGACGATCATCTGGTCCGGGTGGTGGATCTGTTTGTTGAACAGTTTGATCTGGCGGGCCTTGGCTTTTTGCGCGCGGCGCATGCGCGGACAGGGCGACCGGGATACCATCCGGCCATTCTTCTGAAGCTGTTCATCTATGGCTACCTCAACCGGATCCCCTCCAGCCGCAGGCTGGAGCGTGAGGCGGGGCGCAATGTCGAGGTGATGTGGTTGCTTGGACGGTTGGTGCCGGATCACAAGACCATCGCGGATTTCAGGCGCGACAACGGTGGAGCCATCCGCAAGACCTGTGCGCAGTTTGTGGAACTCTGCCGCCGGATCGGCACGCTGAAAGGCGATTGCGTGGCCATCGACGGCAGCAAATTCAAGGCGGTCAACAACCGCGACAAGAACTTCACCAAGGGCAAGATAGCCAGCCGCCTGGCGCATCTGGAGGCCGATGTCGAACGCTACATCACCGAGATGGTGCGCATAGACCGGCAGGAGGAAGGCGAAGCACGGGCGCAGAATGTCACGCATCTGGCGCAGCGATACGGGCGTCTCAAGCAGGAAATCGAGAAACTGAAGGCCATGGACAAGGCCCTGGCCGATGTGCCGGACGGCCAGATCTCCCTGACCGATCCGGATGCCCGCGCCATGGCCACCAGCGCCCGCAATAGCGGGCTGGTGGGCTACAATGCGCAATTCGCCGTGGACACCGAGACCCACATCATCGTCACCCATGACGTTACCAACAAGAGCTTTGACCGTGATCAACTCAGCCCGATGGCGCTTGCGGCCAAGGATGCGCTTGGGCGCGACACGCTGCATGCCCTGGCCGACAAGGGCTATTACAGCGGCGTCGAGATAGCCGCCTGCGACAAGGCGGGCATCACGGTGACCATGCCGCGCCCGGAAACCTCCGGCAATCGCAGCAAGGGCATGTATGTGAAGGCCGACTTCAAATATGACGCCGCGCGCGATGTATATATCTGCCCGACAGGGGATGAGTTGACCTACCGATACACGCGCGAGGAAGACGGGCTCCAGGTCCGTCGATACTGGACCAATGAATGCCAGCACTGTCCCGTGAAATCACGCTGCACCACGGGCACGGAGCGCCGGGTCACCCGGTGGGAATACGAGCATCTGGTGGACCAGATGCGCAACCGCTTGCGCAGTGCCGATGATCCGATGACTTTGCGCCGCAGCACGGTCGAGCATCCCTTCGGGACGATCAAAGCCTGGATGGGCACTACCCATTTTCTGATGCGCCGTCTGAAGAATGTCCGCACCGAGATGGCGCTGAACGTGCTGGCCTACAACATCAAGCGCATGGTCGCCCTGGTCGGGATCAAGGGGCTGATGGCCGCCGTTCCCGCCTGATAGGGTGAAGATCATCCCCAAAATCAGAAGAACATGCCCTCACGGGGCCCATATGCGCGCCACTGGCGGGTTGCATGAACCCAAGCAGGCAAAAAAAACCTGCGGCGAACCAATCACATCGCTGGTGGCGGTCGGTGCAGGAGTTTCCACACAGCCTAAGCCCTTTGCTGCCAGTGGGCCTAGCCCTGCCAACGTGCTTCAGATTAGATTTTATGCATGAGCGATATCATCTCACGCCCCTTCATATCTGAGGATCTTCCTGCTTGCCTCTCGATCTTTGACAGCAACGTTCCGTTGTTCTTTTCGCCTGAAGAGCGTGCGGAGTTTAACGACCATCTGGAAAATCTCGATGCCCTCACGACGCCCTATATCGTGCTTGTCCGGGGTGATGCCGTGGTCGCATGCGGGGGGCTAACGGTAGATATCACGCGCCAGAGGGCATCGTTGTCATGGGGTATGGTCGATAGGGCATCACATGGGCAACGGTTAGGAAGCATACTGACGCAAGCCAGACTGACGTTGGCGCGGTCGATATCAGGTCTTGCCGAGATAGAGCTATCTACCAGCCAGCACACCCACGGCTTCTATGAAGGGTTTGGCTTTGTGCTTTCCACGGTCACGCCGAGCGGGTTTGGCCCCGGACTAGATCGTTGGGACATGACGCTGAAACTCTGATCCTGTCATAACAAACGGCGGCTTCGTCCCGCATAGCAGCCGTTGACCAATCGGCCAAATGGAGCGCAAGCAGCACTTTGCAGCAGACTGCCCAGACCGACAACAGTGGAAACCTCAGTGCGGGTTGCGTGCTTTGATTGGCGCCGAAAGGTTAAGCGTTTCTTAAGGCGTCACAGCCAACCCTTTTATCCAAAACGAAAACACCCCCTGTAACACAGGGGGCACTCCGTCAGACCAGCCGCTCCACCTCTTTCGCCGCCCGCACGAAATCCGCAAACAGCGGGTGGGGGGCGAAAGGTTTGGATTTCAGTTCCGGGTGGAACTGGACCCCGATGAACCACGGATGATCCCTGACCTCGACAATCTCCGGCAGCTTCCCGTCCGGCGACATGCCGGAAAACACCAGCCCGCACGCCTCCAGCTGCTCGCGGTACTGGATGTCCACCTCATAGCGGTGCCGGTGGCGTTCTTCGATCACGGTGCCGCCGTAAACCTCGGCCACCTTTGATCCGACCTTAAGATGGGCGGTGTAAGCCCCCAGTCGCATGGTGCCGCCCTTGTCATCCCCGGCCTTGCGCCGCACGGTGTGGTTGCCCTGCACCCATTCCTTGAGGTGATAGACCACCGGGGTAAAGCGCTTCTTTCCGGCCTCATGGTCAAATTCTTCCGACCCGGCATTCGGCAGCCCCGACAGATTGCGGGCGGATTCAATGACCGCCATCTGCATGCCCAGACAGATCCCCAGATAGGGGATCTTCTTCTCGCGCGCGAATTGCGCCGCCTTGATCTTGCCTTCGGTGCCACGCTCGCCAAAACCGCCGGGGACCAGAATGGCGTGATAGTCTTGCAGGTAAGGCGCGGGGTCTTCGTTCTCGAAGATCTCGGCGTCGATCCATTCCGCCTTCACCCTTGTGCGGTTGGCCATGCCGCCATGGGTCAGCGCCTCGGCGATGGATTTGTAGGCGTCTTCCAGCTGGGTATACTTGCCCACGATCGCCACCCGCACCGTGCCTTCCGCCCCGTTCAGACGGTCCATCACATCTTCCCAGCGGGCCAGGTTCGGCTTTGGTGCGGGCGATATGCCAAAAACATCCAGCACCGCTTGATCCAGCCCCGCGCGGTGATAGGCCAGCGGCGCCTCATAGATCGTTTTCAGATCATAGGCCGGGATCACATGCTCTTTGCTGACATTGCAGAACAGCGCGATCTTTTCACGTTCCTTGTCGGGGATCGGATGTTCCGACCGGCAGACCAGCACATCGGGGGCCAGACCGATGCTTTGCAATTCCTTGACCGAGTGTTGGGTCGGCTTGGTTTTCAATTCGCCGCTGGCCGCCAGATAGGGCAGCAGCGTCAGGTGCATCAGGATCGACTGGCCGCGCGGGCGCTCGTGGATGAACTGGCGGATGGCCTCGAAAAACGGCAGGCCCTCGATATCGCCGACCGTGCCGCCGATCTCGCACAGCATGAAATCAACCTCATCCGCGCCGATGCGCAGGAAATCCTTGATCTCGTTGGTGACGTGGGGGATGACTTGGATGGTCTTGCCCAGATAATCGCCGCGCCGTTCTTTCTCCAGCACATTGGAATAAATCCGGCCGGACGAGATGGAGTCGGTCGCGCGCGCATGCACGCCGGTAAAACGCTCGTAATGGCCAAGGTCCAGATCGGTTTCTGCGCCATCGTCGGTGACGAACACCTCGCCATGTTCGAATGGCGACATGGTGCCGGGATCGACGTTCAGATAAGGGTCCAACTTGCGCAACCGAACCGTGTAGCCACGGGCCTGCAACAAAGCGCCGAGTGCGGCAGAGGCCAGACCCTTGCCAAGCGATGACACAACGCCGCCAGTGATGAAAATATAGCGTGCCATGTGCGGCCCCCGTGTTTTTGTCGCGATTCGATGGGTGGGAATCGCAGCACCACGGGACCAAGGCCTTACCCTAGGCAACAGTCCTTTGCAACAGCACCGCTAGATGCTGTTTTGCCGGGTGGTGCCGCGACAAAAGATGGTATCGTTCAATCAGATCAGTTTTCAGCCCGTGGCGGAGCCAATGGCGCATTTGACGGGACCGGCGGCAACAGATCCGTGCCCGAAGGCGCGACCGGGATAACCGGCGCAGGTGCAGGCGCGCCAATCTGGTCGATCACCGAACTGGACCCGGCTTTCTGGGCCGCAATGATCGTCAGCGTGATCGAGGTGCAGATGAACAAAATCGCCAGAACCCATGTGACCTTGCCAAGCGCCGTCGCAGCCGCGCGACCCGACATTGCGCCACCACCACCACCGCCGCCCATGCCAAGGCCGCCGCCTTCTGACCTTTGCAGCAAAACAACGCCGACCAAAAGCAGGGCGAGGATGAGGTGGACGGCGAGGATGACGTTTTCCATGGGTGTTCCCGAAGCTGACGCGCCTATCTAGGCTGATGGGGGGCGGCGCGCAACCCCTTCACGGTCGATGCACAGGGGCAGGTTATGGACACCTGCGGCGGGAGGATTTGGGAAAGGTGCAAACCAAAGCGGCGCGCTCGCAGGGAAGCCGGGCTTTTCCTGTTTCCCTGAGCCGGTCTTGCGTCTATAGCACAGACGGTTTTGGAACCGAGGAGATCAGCATGGCCAACGTGGTTGTCGTGGGTGCCCAATGGGGCGACGAAGGCAAGGGCAAGATTGTGGACTGGCTGTCCGAGCGCGCCGACATCGTCGCGCGCTTCCAAGGCGGGCACAACGCGGGCCATACGCTGGTCATCGACGGCAAGGTCTACAAACTGTCGTTGCTGCCATCGGGTATCGTGCGCGGCGGCAAGCTGAGCGTGATCGGCAATGGCGTGGTGCTGGACCCTTGGCATCTGGTGAGCGAAATCGCCAAATTGCGCGATCAAGGTGTGGATATATCGCCCGACAATCTGTTGGTGGCCGAGAACGCGCCGCTGATCCTGCCGCTGCATGGCGAGTTGGACCGCGCGCGAGAGGGGTCCGTGGGCGTAGCCAAGATTGGCACCACCGGACGTGGCATCGGGCCGGCCTATGAGGACAAGGTGGGGCGTCGCGCAATCCGGGTGGCGGATCTGGCCGATGCAGCCACGCTGGAACTGCGGGTTGACCGTCTGCTCGCGCATCACGATGCGCTGCGCCGGGGGCTGGGGATGGAGCCGGTGGACCGTGCCGCGCTTCTGGCGTTGCTGCACGAGATCGCGCCGCAGGTTCTGCCCTATGCGTCCCCGGTCTGGAAGGTGATGACGGAATCGCGCCGCGCCGGAAAGCGCATCCTGTTCGAAGGGGCGCAAGGCGCATTGCTGGACATTGATTTCGGCACCTATCCCTTTGTCACCTCGTCCAATGTGATCGCGGGGCAGGCGGCCACCGGCGTGGGTCTGGGGCCAACGGCGATTGATTTCGTGCTGGGGATCGTCAAGGCCTATACCACCCGCGTGGGCGAGGGTCCGTTTCCGGCGGAACTGTTCGATGCCGATGGCGACCGACTGGGCGAGCGGGGCCATGAATTCGGCACGGTCACCGGGCGCAAGCGGCGCTGTGGCTGGTTCGACGCGGTTCTGGTGCGCCAGACCTGCGCCACCTCCGGGGTGTCGGGCATCGCCTTGACCAAGCTTGACGTGCTTGACGGGTTCGAGACGCTGAAGATCTGCGTGGGTTATGAGCTGGATGGCAAGCGACTGGATTATCTGCCGACCGCCGCCGACCAGCAGGCCCGCTGCACGCCGGTCTATGAGGAGATGGAGGGCTGGCAGGACTCCACCGCCGGGGCGCGGTCCTGGGCGCAGTTGCCGGGGGCGGCCATCAAGTATGTGCGCCGGATCGAAGAGTTGATCCAGTGTCCTGTCGCGCTATTGTCCACATCGCCAGAGCGTGAAGATACTATTCTGGTGACCGACCCGTTTGCCGATTGATCGGCCGGTCCCGACCGAGGCCCGCCGCGCCAGAAGGAGAACAGCATGGCACTGAGCTACAAGGCACGACGGCGGTTGTCGCTTTTGGTTTTGCTGATCGGGCTGCCTGTCTACATTGTGGTGGCGGTCAGTTTGGTGAACTGGATCGACCGTCCCTCGATCCTGATTGAATTTCTGGTGTATGTCGGCTTGGGTCTTTTGTGGATGTTGCCCTTGCGCCCGATTTTTCTGGGCGTCGGGCAACCAGACCCCGACGCCGAGATTCAAGGCCCCGACCGAACAAAGGCACGGAAATGAAAACAGGCGGAATGTGAATCACATTCCGCCTGTCTTTTGGGGCCTTGATGGCAGCCTCGGCCCACTGTTCGTTGATCGGCCTCAGCCTGCGATCTTGCGGGCTTCCGCCAGAAGTGGGGATGTTTCGCTGATCGCAAACTGACCGCGACGGCTGCGTTCGATGACGCCGTCGCGCAACAGGATGCCGAAGCTGCGCAGGCCATCTTCGCGCGACAGTCCTTCGGCGGCAGCGTCGATGTGGCGCATCAGTTGCGGGCGGGTGAAGCTGTCTCGGCCTTCGACGCAGGCGATATATGCCGCTGCCGCTTCCAGCATTTCCGGCAGATCGCTGGCGCCCAACCGTTCCGCAAAATCTGGAAAGCCGCTGTCGGCATCAAAAATATTACCCGCAGGATCATCTACATCGTTGTCGTCATCAAGATCTGCTGCGACGGCCCGCGCGGCAGACGTCATTGGCCGCTGCGCCGGTGTGGAAGCCGGGGCCATTACGGGGCGGTCAATACGTTGTTCCGACACCAGCACAAGTGGCGCCGGCCGCTCGCCAGAGGCAGGTGCGGCGGCGGGCGTTGATCCGCGCACCACTTTGGCCAGATCGTCGCGGTAAGCCCCCATACGCTCGCTGCCGTTGCCAGACAGCGTGCTGCCGGTTGCGCGGCGTTCCGCGATGGTGGCGGCAACGGCGGCCTTCAAATGGGCGATGGCGGATTGGCGGCGTTTGGTGTCGGGCACCTCCATCTGGCTGCTGGCTTCAGCCATCAGCCGGTTGACCGCAACATCTTCGGTGGGTTGGGTGTGGCGGCGCTCTGGCGCGAGGGTGGCCTTTGGGGTGTCCTGTTCAAGGGCTGCCAATTCCGCAGCGAGCGCGGCCTCGGCCTCGTTGGACAGGGTGGCAGGTGCGGGTGCCTGTGCCTCGGCTGGCGGGGCCGCGGCGACAGTCGCGTCGTTGCGCCGGATCTTTATGACACGGGCGCGGGCGCGTTGCAGTTTTTCAACGGTGACAGGCGGGCGCTGTTCGTCGTCGGCCATGTCATGGGACGACAGTTCCGCCACCAACTCTGCCGGAACCGAAGGCCTTTCCACACCGCTTGGGCGAACCGGACGGACGGGGCGCACCGGGCGCACTGTGACCGGGTCGGCCGCAACGGGCGCGCGATCATCAGCGATCGTGGTGTCCGAGTCAGATTTCACGTCATGCGGTGCGCGGCCCTGTGCATCATCTGTCGCAACAAAAAGTGTCTCGTCAGGGTCTTGCGTCTCTGCGCCGAACGCGGCTTTTTCGGATACTTCTGGCGCCTCGGTGTCGGCGGTTACAGCAGATGGTTCGCCATCCCCCAGATCTTCGTCGATCTGTGCGCTGGCATCCACGGCAAAGTCCGGTGCGTTACGATCAACATCCTCGCGCACTGCATCTGCTGTGGTGAGAGGCTCGGCCGGAACCGAAAGTGCAGGGACGGTCGTCTCCGCCTCGTCTTCCGGGTCAACCAGAGCCGCGAGGTGGGCAAGCATTTCGTCATCCGCATCGGGTGCGACCGGGGCCGCCGCTTCAGCGTATTGCACAACCGAAGCATCGTCAGCCTGCACCGCCAGACTTGCGAGCAGAAGATCGTCTGCATCTTCATCCTCGGTGCGCGCATCCTCGGCGATGCCCGGCGTCGCCTCGGCAGAATCAAGATCCACGTCCGCCGCCAAAGGTTCTGGGGCAGGCTCTTGCCCGGCGTCGGGCAGGGCGGCTTCGTCGCTTGCAAACGTATCCTCCGGCGCAAGGTCACGGTCCGAATGGCCGTCCGCATCCGCCAAGGCCTGCGCATCGTCGGACACAGACTGTGCAGTCAAAGAGCCCGCTTCTTCATCCGGCACGGCGTCCATTGCCGCAAGATCAGCCAGGTCATCAGCATCGATTTCCTGTTCGTCCGGATCGGCATCCTGTGTCTGATTGTCAGGTGTCTGCAGCTCGGGCGGCACATCGCCCGTGATGATGCTTTCTGCCTCCGGTGCCGCGTCTTCTGGCAACACATTTTCAAATTCAGCAGTGTCGAAGGTTTGGTCAGCGCTTTGATCCTGGGCAGAAGGCCGCGATGCATCGGCGTGCTGATCTTCGGTGAAGTCGTCTTGTCTGGTTGGCGATGGAGTGGCGGCTGTCACCACGGATGCCGCCGCCACCAGATCAGGATTTTCCGCGGCGGCTTTGCGCAAGCGTGACAACTTTTCGGCAACAGACTCCGCGCCGGCTTCTGCGGAAAGGCCGCTGGCCGGCATCGCTTGCGCCAGTGCAGGTGCGGGTTTTGCCGGCGTCGCAACAGAGCGCGCGGGCATTTCGACGATGGGCTGCGGCTGCGCCTGCGGCGCTGAAGCGACAGCGGAAACCTGCGAAACCGACGCCGACAATGCTCCCTGGCCGCCCTGGTCCTCGGCCCGCAGGATCACGCCGTTTTCCTGAACCTTCGCCTCGACCCGGCGCTGGATTTCGCGTTCGGCAATCTTGTGCAGCATCGCGGCATCGGGTTGCGGGGGTTCCGCGCCGAAATATCGGTCTTCTGCCGCCAGATCGCGAAAATACTCCGCAATGGCTTTCATGGTATTGAACGGGTCTTCAAACCCCTCCAATGTGCAGGAGAAGGTTCCGTAAGAGACCGTCAGGATTTTACTCGCACCGTTCATCGGATGCTCGCTTTCTGCAAAACTCGATACGCTCTTTTCCATCGCGCCCGGTTCGATTCCGTGGACAGATCAGGGTCATTTGAAGGATTGTTTGTGGCAGCCACCCCGATGCTTTGCCGCAATTCGAAAGACAGTATCCGCATGAATCAGGTCATTGTGCAATCCTCAGGCGGAATCACGCTTGTGGGAGGGGCGCCGGTTTCCGCCGCATTGTTTCGAATTGCGCAGCAAAAGGCACCTTTGATCGTTGCCGCTGACGGTGGTGCTGACCGCTGCCTTGCGCACGGGGTGCGGCCCGAAGCGGTGATCGGGGATATGGATTCGATTTCGGATGCTGCTCGCATTGCAGTTGGGGCGGATCGCCTGCACGACATTCCCGAACAGGACACCACCGATTTTGACAAGGCGCTGCGGTCCATCGATTGCCCGTTCGTGATTGCCCTAGGGTTCATCGGTGCGCGGGTGGATCACGGCTTGGCCGTGCTGACCACCCTGGTGCGTCAGGCGCGGCCTTGTGTCTTGCTTGGCGCGCAGGATGTGGTGTTTGCCCTGCCGCCCCGGCTGTCGTTGACCCTGCGCCGGGGCGACAGGTTCAGCCTTTATCCGTTGGCAAAGGTCACGGGCATCAGCACCGGGTTGGACTGGCCGATTGACGGGCTGTCTTTTGCGCCTGACACACGCGTGGGCACGTCAAACCGGGTCAGCACCGGGCCAGTCAGCCTTGATCTGTCAGGGCCGGGCATGCTGTGCATCCTGCCGCGCCGCCGGCTGGATCAGGCCTTGGCCGCCTTGACAGCGCGCGCCGAAAGCTGTTCGCGGTAGATGATGTAAAGCCCCGACGATGTGATCACGGCGATCCCCGCCCAAGTCAGCGCATTGGGAAAATCGCCAAAGATCCAGTAGCCAAGCGCAACCGCCGCCACGATCTCCAGATAATGCAGCGGCGCCAGCGTGGCCGATGGCGCGAATTTCAGCGCATAGGTCATGCACATGTGGCTCAGCGCCGCCCAGAACCCGACGCCAAACAGCCACAGCCACGCGGCCCCCTGCGGCATCACCGGATCAAACTGCCGCCAGCCGGTGCCCTCGGCCAACAGCATCACCGGCAGGCACATCAAAAGCCCGGTCCAGGAGGTGTGGAACTGCATCGCCACCGGGTGCATGAACCCCGCAACCTGTCGGGTGGACAGCATGTAGAAGGCAAAGAAAAACGCGGTCCCCAGCGGCCAGAGCGCGACATAGCCAAACGCCGCCAGCGATGGCTGGATCACCAAGAGCGCCCCGGCAAACCCCACGCAGGACGCGATGATCCGGCGCGGCCCGACCTCATCATTGAACAGCAGGCGGCCCAGCAGCAACAGGATGAACGGCTCTACAAAGGCGATGGCCAGCGCATCCGCCACCGGCATCACCGCAATGGCGGCCACGAAACTGAAAGTGGACAGGATCAGGAACACCGCCCGCAGACAGATCAGCCCCAGCGCCCTTGCTGTCAGGCGCAGCGTGATGCCCATCAGCAGAATGACCGGCAACATCAGCGCACCCTGCACCACAAAACGCGCTGTCACGATCTGCCCCACCGGCACTGTCGCCGCCGCCAGCTTTGCCGAAACATCCAGAAGCGGCGCCAGACCGCAGAACGCAAGCATCAGCACGACGCCGGGAAGGATGCGGTCAGGTTGGCGGCTCATCCGCTTGGGCTAGCGTGGCCTTTCCACTTCGTCCATCGCAAAAACGACACGTCGCGCCTGATTTTGCGGGCCGCCCTTGCCGCCCCATGGTGCCAGCCGTTAGCTTTCTGCCGACAAGGAACAGTTGCAAAGGAGGCAAGGGTGCTGGTTCTGGAACAGACGCGACTGGTCTATCTGGCCAATCCCAAGACCGCCACGCAATCGCTGCGCGCAATGCTGGCGCCCTATGCGCAGGCCACACCGGATGAAACCCGCAACAAACACATCAATGCGCAGATTTACGGCCGCAAATGGGCGCACCGCCTTCACACCCGCCTCGGCACCACCCCCGAGACCTTCGCCGTTATGCGTGAACCGATGGAGCATCTGGGAAGCTGGTTCCGCTACCGCCAGCGCGAGGCACTGCGCGGGCACGAAAACTCCACCCACGGGATGACCTTCGCCGAATTTGTCGAAGCCCGCTTGTCCGATGATCCGCCCCCCTTTGCAAATATCGGGCGGCAGGACCGCTTTCTGGGCTTTTTGAATGGCGGCCCGCCGGTCACCTACGTCTTTGACTATGGCAATCTCGAACGGCTGCTGGCGTTTCTGTCCACGCGCCTTGGCAAAAAGTTCAGTCTGCCGCTCCGCAACGTCTCACCAAAAGTCGATGATGCCGAACTCACGCTTCCCGTTGACCTGCTGGGGCGTTTCCAAAGCGCCCATGCAGCGGAATTCGCGCTTTATGACCGTGTTCGGGAAAGCGGTATGCTTCATTCCACCGCGCCGCCGGAGGCATCCACCGCCCGACAGCCTTGACCGATCAACAGTTGGGCACATTCACCGCCAGCCCGCCGAGTGAGGTTTCCTTGTATTTCTCGTGCATGTCGCGCCCCGTTTGACGCATCGTTTCGATACAGGCGTCCAGACTGACCAGATGCTGCCCGTCGCCGCGCAGCGACAGCGATGCCGCCGATACCGCCTTGATCGCGCCCAGGCCGTTACGCTCGATGCAGGGCACCTGCACCAGACCCTTGACCGGGTCGCACGTCATGCCAAGGTGATGCTCCAGCGCGATTTCGGCGGCGTTTTCCACCTGTTCGGGCGTTCCGCCCAGCACAGCGCAAAAGCCTGCGGCGGCCATGGCGGCTGCGCTGCCGACTTCGGCCTGACAGCCACATTCCGCGCCCGAAATGCTGGCGTTGTGCTTGCAAAGACCCCCGACGGCGGCGGCAGTCAACAGGAATTCCCCGATGCGGGATGGCGCGGCGCCTGGCACATGATCCAGCCAATAGCGGATCACCGCAGGGACCACGCCCGCAGCCCCGTTGGTCGGGGCGGTCACCACTTGACCCCCGGCGGCGTTTTCCTCGTTCACCGCCATCGCGTAAAGGCTCATCCAGTCGTTGATCGTGTGCGGGGCCTGCATGTTCAGCCCGCGTTCGGCCATCAGCTGATCGTGGATGCCCTTGGCACGCCTGCGCACATTGAGGCCGCCGGGCAGGATGCCGGTGGCCGCCATGCCCCGGTCGATGCAGGCGCTCATCACCTCCCACAGACGCGCAATCCCACGGTCCAACTCGGCCGAAGTCCGATATCGCAATTCGTTGGCGCGTTTCATTGCGGCGATCGACAAGCCGCTGGCCTGCGCCATCGCCAGCATCTGGGCCGCTGTCTCGAACGGATAGGGCACATCGGCCTTTGGCGTCTTCTTGGCGTCAGTGCTGGCGTCCAATTCTGTCGCGGTCAGAACAAAGCCGCCGCCGATAGAATAGTAGATTTCCTGCAAGATCACATCGCCCTGCGCGTCGGTGGCGCGCAGGATCATGCCGTTGGCATGACCGGGCAGGGCAGGGCCGTAGTCAAAGCTCAGATCGCGGTCGGGATCGAAGTGCAGTTCGGGCAGACCCGGCGGCGTGATCCGTCGGGTCTGGCGGATGGCCTCCAGCGCCGGCTCGGCCTTTTCGGGGTCATAGGTATCCGGCGCGAATCCGGCAAGGCCAAGGATGGTGGCGCGGTCGGTGGCATGGCCCACGCCGGTAAAGGCAAGACTGCCATGCAAGGATGCCCGCAAGCCATGCGCCTGAAACGGCGAGGCGCGCAGGCGGTCCAGAAACCGCGCCGCCGCCACCATCGGCCCCATTGTGTGGCTGGAGGACGGGCCGATCCCCACCTTGAACATATCGAACACGGACAAGAACATGCGGCGTTTCCCTTGATGCTGTTCACAGTGTGCGCCAGAAGCCGGCCACTTCACCACACGAAAGCGACACGGCGGGGGTTTCTGCGGCATGGATCGCGGCGCAATCCGCCCATCCC
The DNA here is from genome assembly GCA_046292785.1 of Paracoccaceae bacterium. Lineage (GTDB taxonomy): Bacteria > Pseudomonadota > Alphaproteobacteria > Rhodobacterales > Rhodobacteraceae > Pseudotabrizicola. Next base: position 3,270 of record JBKBQB010000024.1, on the reverse strand, counting down.
GGCTGGTTGGTTTGCGCGCGGATTTGCGCCTTTGCACCGCAGCCGTCGGGCCAGGTGTTGGTCACTTCGCCCTCGCACGTGGGGGGTTCATTGCCTATAACGCCAGCAGACATGAATTATTCAGTCAGGGAATCGCCCATGCCTGCAGACCTTTCGCCCATCGACAAGGCCAAGTTCCTCGCCGCCAAACGTGCCACCGATTTTGTCGAGGACGGGATGAAGCTGGGCCTTGGCACCGGATCGACCGCCGCATGGATGGTCCGCTGTCTGGCTGAACGCATCCGCGAAGAGGGGCTGCGCGTCGTGGGGGTGCCGACATCGAGCCGCACGGCGCAATTGGCAACCCAGTTGGGGGTGCCGATCACCACGCTGGATGATGTGAAATGGCTGGATCTGACCATCGACGGGGCGGATGAATTCGACGGCCATCTGAATCTGATCAAGGGCGGTGGGGCGGCGCTTTTGCAAGAAAAGATCGTGGCGACCGCTTCGGACCAGATGATCGTGATTGCCGACGTCGCCAAGGATGTGACCCAGCTTGGTGCCTTTCCCCTGCCGATCGAGGTGATCCCGTTCGGCTGGCAGACCACCAAGGCGCTGGTCGAGGAAACGCTGGTCAGCCTTGATGTGCTGGGCCGCGATGTCAGTCTGCGGATGAACGGGGATGCGCCGCTGGTGACTGACGAATCGAACTTTATCCTTGATCTGCATCTCAAGCGCATCGGCAACCCCCGGCAACTGGCATTGGTGTTGAACCAGATTCCGGGTGTGGTCGAAAACGGGCTGTTCATCGACATCTGCGATATCGTGGTGATCGGGCATGGCGATGGCCGGGTCACGGTGCGCGACATCAACTCGGGCGAGACCGAAGATGAGCGGGTGGAATTTGTGCCTTCCTCCAACATTTTTGCGGATCTGGACTGATGGAATTTGATGTAGACCTGTTTGTCATTGGCGGCGGCTCCGGTGGGGTGCGTGCGGCCCGCATGGCGGCGGCGACCGGGGCAAAGGTGGCATTGGCCGAAGACAGCCGGCTGGGCGGCACCTGTGTGATCCGGGGCTGTGTGCCCAAAAAGCTGATGGTGTTCGCGTCATCTTTCCGCGAGATGCCGGCCGAGGCGCGGGCCTATGGTTGGGATATTCCCGACGGCCGCTTCGATTGGGCGACGTTCCGCACCACATTGCACGCAGAGCTTGACCGGCTGGAAGGTGTGTATCGCCGCTTGCTCGATGGGTCGGGCGTGACAATCCATGACACGCGGGCAAGCCTGACGGATGCCCATACTGTCGCACTGGCAACCGGCGAAACCGTCACCGCAAAACATATTCTGGTGGCCACCGGCGGCAGACCCGAACGGCCGGATTTGCCCAATGCCGGGCTTGGGCTGGTGTCGGATGACATCTTCGAGATGAAAGCCCTGCCCAAGTCCATGTTGATTGTTGGCGGTGGCTTCATCGCCTGTGAAATGGCCTGCATTCTTGCCGGTCTGGGCGTCAAGGTCACGCTGTTCTATCGCGGGGCGCAGATCCTGCGCGGGTTTGACGACGAGGCGCGGGGCCTGATCGCGGAATCGATGAAAGCGCAAGGGATCGATTTGCATCTGGGCACCAACATCGTCGAAATGGCCGAAGCCGCAGCGATGGCGCAGGACAACGCCAATTTGGGTGCGGGCATTGAATCGGCGGCGGACCTTTTGCCGGACACGGGTCAACTCGGCTGCCCGGTCTGGATCAAGGCAACCAACGGAACCGAGCAGACCTTTGACTCGGTGCTGTTCGCGACAGGGCGCAGCCCCAACACCCACGGCATGGGGCTTAAAGATCTGGGCGTAAAACTGGGACGGCGCGGCGAGATCGTGGTGGACTCCTTTAGCCAAACGGCGATTCCGTCGGTTTACGCCATCGGCGATGTGACCAATCGCGTCAACCTAACCCCGGTGGCGATCCGCGAGGGCATGGCGTTCGTGCGCACCGTGTTCGAGGCGGAACCGACGCCGGTGGATCACGACCTGATCGCCAGCGCGGTATTCACCCAGCCCGAGCTGGGCACCGTCGGGCTGACCGAAGAGGCCGCGCGCGAGCAGGAGCCGATCGAAGTGTACTGCAGCAGCTTTCGTCCGATGCGCTCGGCCTTTGCCGGGCATGACGCGCGGGTGCTGATGAAACTGATCGTCAGCCAGTCCAGCCGCAAGGTGCTGGGATGTCACATCGTCGCACCCGACGCGGGTGAAATGATCCAGCTGGCGGCGATTGCCGTCAAAATGGGCGCAACCAAAGAGGATTTCGACCGCACGGTCGCGGTTCATCCGACAATGGCAGAAGAACTGGTCACGATGCGGACACCGACACGCAAGGCGTGACCGGATTTGCTTGATTTCCGCGTCGGAATGACCAGTTAAAGACACAGCAGAAGAAGAAGGGTTTCAACGAATGGTAAGTGGAGGTCCCTGGGGCGGCGGTGGCGGCTCGGGCGGTGATGATCGCGGCAACGGGCGCGACGATGAACGCAAACCGGGCGGTCAACGTCCTGCAAATGGCGGTCCGCAAATACCCGAGATCGACGAGATCGTTAAGAAAGGCCAAGAGCAGCTGCGTGTCCTGATGGGCGGTCGCGGCAAGGGCGGTCTCAACGGCGGCGGTGGTGGCGGTCGCGGGCCATCCAACCCCAGACTGACCAAGCAAGGCATTGTGCTGGGTGCATTGGCCGTTGCGGTGATCTGGTCGTTTATGTCTTTTTACACCGTCAAGCCGGAAGAACGCTCGGTTGAGCTGCTTTTGGGCAAGTTTTCCAACGTCGGCAACCCTGGTCTGAACTTCGCGCCCTGGCCGCTGGTCACGGCGGAAATCGTGCAGGTGACGAACGAACGGACCACCGATATCGGTCTGGGCCGCACCGGCGAAGATGGCGGTATGATGCTGACCCGCGACCAGAACATCGTGGATATCGGGTTTCAGGTTGTGTGGAACATCGAGGATCCGGCAAAATTCCTGTTCAATCTGGCCGATCCGGCTGGCACCATCCGGGCTGTGTCGGAATCTGCGATGCGCGACATCATCGCGCGGTCCGAACTTGCGCCCATTCTGAACCGTGATCGTGGGGCAATTGCCGCCGACCTGAGGACCGCCGTGCAAGGCACGGTCGACACTTACGATGCGGGCCTTCGGGTGATCCGGGTCAACTTTGAAAAGGCCGATCCGCCAAGCGATGTGATCGACGCCTTCCGCGCCGTTCAGGCGGCACAACAGGAGCGTGACCGGCTGGAAAAGGAA